>JBQCIM010000029.1:0-68654 GCA_051953735.1 Ginsengibacter sp. | reverse complement strand
GGCGCTGAATTTGGCGCGCCCGAACTGATGATCTGTACGCCTGCCACTTTCCCCTGGATCGCCTGCGTTGCAGTAAGTACGGGCTGTTTTGCTATCTCCGCTCCTTTAACCGTGGAGATCGCGCCGGTAATATCTCTTTTGCGCTGGGTGCCATATCCTACAATCACCACCTGCTCGAGTTCTTTTGCAGCAGAGCCTTGCAAGGTTACGGTAATATTCGTTCTGCCGTTCAAAGGAATCGTTTGAGAAGTGTATCCCAATGAAGAAATGGCCAATGTGGCATTGGCATTGCTCACATCAATTGAAAAATTTCCTGAAGAATCAGAAGTGGTTCCGTTGGTTGTATTTTGTTCAAGAACGGAAGCATGGGAAATAGGAGTGCCATCTGTACCAATGATCTGGCCTGTAACTGTTACCTTTTGAGCAAAAACCGAAGCAGGAAAAATAAATAATATCAGGAAGAAAATGAGCGAACCGGGGCGGCAATCTCTTCGTTGAGCGCTAGTATTAGTAAACATATTTTCAAAGATTTATTTCAATTAGTTTAATAAAGATACAGGGAATAATAAAACAAACGATCGAAAAATGGCCTCAAAAAATATACCCCTTTTTTGCATGGAATGCAAAGCAGATAAGTGACATATTTGGAAAAAGGAAAAAAATATAAATAATTCTCAACAAGTCCGCTGTACCCCAAACCGGCGCTGCTTCTTTTTGGCCGGCTTTATATTCTCCTGATACTCTTTTAATACATTCCCCATACTGTATCTATACTGTATCTATACTTTATCTATACCTTATGAGCGAAGGATGAATACTTTATGAGCGAAGGATGAATGCTTTTTCTTATACTGACTTTACAGATTGGAATGATAATAGTACAAGATCTTTACAGTGTCATGTAATGATACTGAATAATCTTTACACGTTCAATTTTTGTTTCCTCAGCCATTCGTAGTTTATCCGAAAAGCAGCTGCTATCCTGAGTTACAAACTATTACTATCCCTAAAAGTATTTTATTTATAAAAAGGAGCCATTTGACCTCCAATTTTATAAACTTGTAAGACTTTATAAGCAATTTGTTTGCGCCATCATATCACGCTGGTGATGCTATCATTGGCAAAGCGATTAAAAGTGGTATAATCGCAACAGCCTCTGCAAAAGCTGCCAATGAAAGCGATCAGGACGTAAATGAAGTAAGATTAGAACTAATACTGTAAGGTTTTTTGGAATAGAACACCCTTTGTTTTAGCTTAATTTATTCCTGAAAGCAAGTTCCATCATTTGTTTATTGGAATTGATGTGTAATTTTTCATAGATGTTTGCTATATGTTTCAATGGGAATTGGATCTTCATAAAATATTTTAAACTACATTACGAATTTATTCGTTTACTTGCTTTCTTCTCAATATTTAATTCCAATAAGCTTACTTACAAAACCAAGCACTTTAATTGCAGCATCGGGTGGGCTTTTAGCAATGATCTCATTGCGATAATTGTTCAGCAGCACACTCATATATAGCATGGACTTCAGGTTCATTTTAAAGTCGTCAGCCCTGTTATTGGTAACTTTATCCAGCACTTTACACACGTCTTCAAAGTAGTTTTCCATTTTAAGAGCAGGCTGATGGGTATTGTAAACCGTAACTATTTTTTGCGTTGGATTCCGGAAGGAATGGGTAACGCCTTTGGGAACCGTAAGCTTGTCGCCGGCTTTGGCAGGCAGCCATTTATCTTTTATAAAAAATTCCATTTCGCCTTCCAGCACTTCATACGTTTCGATGGCATGAGGATGTACATGAACCAAAGGGTCTTTCATGCTACAGAGAGGAAGCAGCTCCCAATGAAGGTCTAATGATTTTCCGCCGGTATCAGCTGCTGATTGCAACACGGTAAATTTCATACCCACCGGGGTCATGTCAAGTATTTGATTTTTAGTAGCCATGGTTCATTAGATTTTTGGTTGAAGTACTTCATGGATCACTTGCCGAAAGGTCGTTAATTGAATGACTATATGAAGATAAATACAAAAAACTGATATTTGTTCATCTCTACTCAAACATTTCATCTTTATTTGAAAAACAGCGGTCGGTTTGGACTAAATCGCAAACTACAACCTTCCGTCAAAACGAGGATAATCTTTAATTGCATTACAACCTTTGCAAACTTTCTAATCAATATTTTCCCACCATTTTTTAAAAGTTTGTGTAGGGGCATCCAGATTTACCATTTCCCCGATTTTAGGAGTTACTAAAGGGAAATCACCCGCTTTTTCATTCAGTTCGCTGATGGTTTTTAGCGGCTCGTCCCAGGGATGATTGGCCAATTTGAATTTAGAATTATGCACGGGAAATAATCGTTTTGTTTGCAGATCCTTTGCCGCTTTCAATGTTTCCTCAGGCAGCATGTGAATAGCCCGCCACGCTAAATTATACTGGCCGTTATCCAGCAACGCCAGATCAAACCCGCCAAACTTTCTACCGGTCTCCGCAAAATGGGTATCGTAACCGCTGTCGCCACCAAGATACAATCTCAAATCGGATGTTTCCAAAATAAATGAAAGCCAAAGTGTATTGTTTCTTGTAAAGCCCCTGCCCGAAAAATGCCGTGCCGGTGCGGTGTACAGGGTGAATTTATCACTAATCACCACTTTTTCATTCCAATCTTTTTCAATAATTTTTGTTGAGTCGAACTTCCAGTATTCCAAATGTTCGCCAACTCCCAAACCGCATATAATTTGTTTGATTTTTGGTTTTAATTTCAGTATGGTCCGGTAATCCAGATGGTCGTAATGGTCGTGAGTTATGAGCAGGAAATCAGTCTCAGGCATATCGGCCGCCGCAAAAATGTCGGTACCTTTAAATGATCTATTAGAGCTGGCTATTGGTGAAGCGTTACCACTGAAAACCGGGTCAATTAAAAACCGTTTGCCATTAAGCTGTATAAAATAAGACGAATGCCCAAACCATACCAATACATTTTCTGTAACCGGCAGATTTTTTAAATCGGTTTTTATTGATGGAATATTACCAGCGGGCCTGACGCGTGGAAATTTTTTGAAAATGAAATTGTACATCACTCCTGCCATAGAATAGCCTTCGGCCAGCGTAGGTGTAAAATGGATATTTTGAAATTTCCCATCTTTGTAATTCGGTGATTGTTGCAACTGCTGAAGCCGCTTGCCTGCAGGTGCTTTTCCGAATTGTTTTTGAAGCATGTATTGGTTTGATTTTTTTTGGTTCCGGTTCTTCTGCTTATTTTTCTTCGAAGCAAAAATATTCAATTTTACTGTCGTATGGAATGATGGGATAGATTTTGATTCTGATCTTTTATATCTTGAAGGTAAGCGTATTCTTGCGAACGTTTTCCTTTGGTGGCTTGGAAGATTGTTTCAGGATTCAGGTAGGGGCAGTGTTTACCCCTTGCCCGAATATGCGACACTTGGGCAACCGCAAGGGTTGCCCCTATGAATGCAACGTTTTTATTCCTATTATTGTCAAAAAGCAAAACTGTTATTTCTATGAAACAATACTTATTGATTTCGTTAATGACAATTTTCATTTTAGGAAGTTGTAAAAAAGAACCGAAAGAGAATAAAACAGACCCGGGAACTATTCTGCAGGGATGGCAGATCACAAAAACTAAATATGATTTTAATATTATTCCAGACGATCTTTTTTTTAAACGTCCGAGATCACCACATCCGCCATCCCTCCTACTTCAAACTTCCATACAATATCTGCTCAAATTTCTGTTCAAGATCGCCGTGGGAATTGGGTGTTTGCTGCGTCATGAATAATACGATCAGGCGCTCTTTTGGATCTGCCCAGTAAGTGGTTCCAAAGAATCCGCCCCAATCAAAAGTGCCTTCATTCCTTGAATGATCAGCACTGCCTTTATCACTAACGATCCGGAAGCCCAATCCAAAATAATTAGTGCCGTCAAAAGTAAAATCCAGTTGATTGTGAAGCATCATCTCTGTTACTCTTTTTGAAAGGATCCGTTTGCCATTATAACTGCCGCCATTCATGATCATTTGCAAAAACACGGCATAGTCCATTGCTGTAGATGAAAGGCCGGCGCCGCCGGAAAAATAATGTTTGTCGGCGAAAGGATAATTGGGATCAACGCCATAATCCTTTTCTGACCAGGGGATTACATGGTGCAACGAATCTTCTGTGTAAACGCTGGTGAGCCGGTTGGCTTTGGAGGACGGGAGGTTAAACCACGTGTCATTCATTTGCAGCGGGGTCAAAATATTTTTTCTTAAAAAATCTTGAAGGCTCGTCTTGGTGATCACTTCTATTACAGCGCCAAGCACATCAACGCTCAATCCATACCGCCATTGAGTTCCCGGCTGAAATGCGAGCGGCAGCTGTGCCAGTTGATTCATTTCATCTTCTAAGTTATCGTTGAAGACACCTAACCCTGAAGGAATGTTAGCCTTGGCATAAATGGCGGTCATTTCTTTGCTGCCGATAACGGGATAATCGATGCCGGAAGTGTGAGTTAAAAGGTCTTTTATCGTTACCTGTCTTTTGGCAGGAACGGTGGTATAAGTGGTATCAGCTTCATTGAATTTATTCAGCACTGTTTGATGCGCAAAGCCGGGAAGATATTTTGAAACAGGATCCTGCAGAGACAGTTTTCCTTCATCGTATAAAATTAAAATTCCGGCGCTTACAATCGCTTTTGTTTGCGAAGCGATCCGGAAAATACTGTTCGACTCCATTGGTTTTCTGGAAGCAACATTGCTGTATCCATATCCTTTATTTTGGATCACTTTTCCATCTTTTACGATCAGCGTAACGACGCCGGGAACCCAGCCTCGCGAAACATATCCGTTGATGAGCGTATCAATATTCGAAAGCCTTGTATAATCAACTGATAGGTCTGCCGGTGTGTTGTTTTTAATAACTGTTTGAGCATGCAGACAACAACAATACAATGAGAGGATTACAATACCCAAAGTTCGGTAAAGCAGTTTCATATGAAAAAAATTTTACCGAATGTAAAAAGAATATTATGATTTTGATGAGTGATTTTTGAATGTGGTTTGTCAGTAAACCAAGAAATAATTTCAATTCTTTCACAGACAGAATCAGTATCAAACAACTGATAATAATATTATTTTACCGTGGCATATCTTTTGTTTAGGGAATCAAAGAGTTCCTTATACCACAATGGAAATAAACAAACCCAAACAATCCGTTACTTTAACACGCCGTTCAGATAGCCGGCTCCATCTTTTGGAAGTTATTGGAAATTCGGCTATTGGCGGAATGGAAAATTATCTTATAAATTTCATATCACATTTACCCGCAGATCAGTTTAAAGTTACGTGTATATGTCCTTATGAAAGTCCTTTTACCGCGGGCTTGAGAAAAGCAGGAGTAGATGAAGTATTTATTACACCTATTGCTGACGATCCGGCCTGGCGCTCGATACAGCTGACGGTAGAGATTTCACGTCTCAAAAAAATAGATCTGCTTCATGCTCACATGCCAAAAGCCCATGTACTGGCGGGCTTGGCCGGCTGCATTTTGCATAAGCCTGTCGTAGCTTCTGTTCATGGAATGAATGTGACATCCCACGAGCTTGGAATTACGCGCGGAGTAGGATCGCATTTGCTTACCAATTGCCAGGAATCATATACACAGGCCCTCGCGATGGGTGTTCCTCCGGAAAAAGTTAACCTGGTTCGCAATGGAGTTGACACTGCTGCTTTAATCTTCGATCCCGAAAACAATGAGCTTCGTAACTATATAAATTTAGATAAAAGCATTGCCCTGATCGGCTTTGTCGGACGGCTGGAACATGAGAAAGGACCGGATTTGTTTATCAGGGCAGCCGATTATGTTCACCAACATCGACCTGAAGTACATTTCGCGATAGCAGGCGAAGGAAGTATGCGTGGTGAGCTCGAAGAGATGTGCGTCCGTATGCGTTTAAACCAGCATGTTCATTTTGTTAATTGGTGGACTAACCCTGTATCGTTGTATTCCGGTCTGGATATTTTAGCACATACTTCCCGCAGCGACGGTACTTCATTAGTGTTACTGGAAGCGATGTCATGCACGCGTCCGACAGTTGCAATAGCTGTGGGCGGTGTCCGTGAGATCATCGAAAATGAAAGTACTGGAATGCTGGCAGGTGCGGGAGATTGGGAAGATGTGGGGATTAAGATCATTCAGTTGCTAGACGAGCCCTACCGGATGAAAATGATCGGCGTTGCTGCCCGTACCCGCATTGAAGAACACTTCAATGTAGTAAAAAATACCTGCCGCACTGCAGAAGTGCTGAGGCGCATTGCCAATTGCGGTCTGAACGGAAACAAGATAACTAATCATAAAGTATTGAATATCGGAAATAGTTAAGGAATGAGCATCGCAATTTCAATGAGCAACAGGCAATTCCAATGAAGGCAATCAACCAACCAATTAACCATTCCTTTTACATAGTAGCGCATGCCGACGACTGGCAACTTTTTATGCAACCAAATGCTTATGAGGATTTGATTGCAGGGGATGACCATAAAGCTTCCTTCATCATTACAACCGCGGGTGATGCCGGCTATCCTGAAACATATTGGCGTGCCCGTGAAGAAGGATTGAAAAGCTCTGTCCGGTTTTGTCTTGCTCCCCGCCTGTCACTCACACAAAGTTGTGGTATTGCAAATTTCAATGGCCACTCAATCAATTTCTGGAAAGTAAATCACGTACTTTGCTACTTTCTTCGCCTTCCTGACGGAAACATTAATGGGAATGGATTTGCAGTTCATCGTTATGAAAGTCTTGCAAAAATTAAAGCCGGCGAAATAAATACGATCACCGCTATAGATGATTCAACAATTTATGATAGCTGGCACGACTTCTATACTACCCTTCAGATGATCATTTTATCACAAAACGGAGATGCTGCAACTACATGTCTCAATTACCTTAATCCCGATCCAAATGAAAACGCGATGGATCATGCAGATCATATTGCTACAGGCAAAGCTATCAATGAAATGCCAGCGATAGCAGTTATGAAACGGTTATTATTTGTTGGTTACACTCTTAATAGCAGTATGAACGAAAAGTTGACTCAAAAAGAATTATTTTGGAAAGCAGGAATGTTTGCTGCGTATGAAAAGGCAGTATTTGACATTGCAGGATACAGCACATTGCATGAGAGCATGGATATTTATGAAAAATGGTGTTTAAGCAGGGGAAAATTTATTACAGGTACTTAAACAGGGAAAATATAAATTACCTTTTTTGTTGCTTTACTGGTGTGATCCAAATAATTTCTGTAGTAAATCCTTCATCATTCAATTTTTCACATTTTTACAATGTTACATTTTCTATCTTTATGCTCACTCAATAATTTTATCAATAATGGCAAAAGCGACAGTTAAACCAATGATCACTTCTCAACAAATTGAAGAAGCTTATATAGACTATGTATTAACGAACAATGAACCTCCGAAATCAGTGTATGATTTTGCAAAAAAACTGAATATCACGGAAGCAGAATTTTATACTTTTTATGCTTCTTTCAATGCGATAGAAAAATCTTTTTGGACACGGATTACCAACGAGGTAATTGAAAAAGTAAAAGAACAGGAAGTGTGGGCCAGTTATTCTTCCCGCGAAAAAATGCTTTCCTTTTTTTATGCCTTTGTTGAATTGCTGAATACAAAAAGAAGCTTCGCCATCTATACGCTCAAAAAACATCTAAAGAAATTTTCTTCTCCCGATGTGTTGGCAGGAGTTAAACCCGTCTTTGAAAGCTTTGCAGAAGAAGTGGTTAATGACGGATTGGATTCAGGTGAATTAGCAGAAAGAAAATTTTTTAGTAAAAGATATAAAGACGCGCTATGGCTTCAATTTACTTTCCTGGTAAACTTTTGGGCAGAAGATGACAGCGCCGGTTTTGAGAAAACCGACGAAGCTATTGAGAAAGGGGTAAATGTAGCATTCGATCTGTTTCAGCACTCTCCTATCGACAACCTTTTTGAGTTTGGAAAATTTTTGGTAAGGAATGGAAAATTCAGAGAAAAAATGGGAATATAAAAAATGAAAATACAGGAATCCATGCCCGCTACGAAAGTAGAGCGTTCTGCAAAATTTGTAAAAACGGGTTTTCAGATCGGCGGCAATTACATAAAACACTATTCAAAAAAATTATTTAATCCCGACCTTTCACGTGAAGAATTAAATGAAGACAATGCGGCGGATATTTATAATTCGCTGAGTCAGTTAAAAGGTTCTGCGCTTAAAGTGGCGCAGATGCTGAGCATGGATAAAAACGTGCTGCCAAAGGCATATGTAAATAAATTTTCGCAATCACAATATAATGCACCGCCGCTTTCCGGGCCTTTGATCACCAGGACTTTCACCAAAAGTTTTGGCAAACGTCCTGAAGAACTTTACGACACGTTCAATCCGGTTTCCACCAATGCCGCATCTATTGGCCAGGTGCACCAGGCTTCTTTAAATGGTAAAAAACTGGCAGTAAAAGTTCAGTATCCCGGCGTTGCAGACAGCATTTCTTCAGATTTGAAATTAGTAAAACCATTTGCCTTTCGCTTGCTGGGCATGAATGAAAAAGAGTTGAATATTTATATCAAAGAAGTGGAGGAAAGATTGCTGGAAGAAACAGATTATGAGCTGGAAGTGCGCCGCTCTATTGAATTTTCAAAGGCGTGCAGCCAATTGAAAAATATTGTTTTTCCAACTTATTATCCTGAACTTTCTTCAGCGAAAATTATAACGATGGATTGGATGGAAGGATTGCATTTAAAAGAGTTTTTGGCAACGAATCCATCACAGGCTTTCAAAAACAAGATCGGGCAGGCTTTGTGGGATTTTTATCATTTTCAGCAACATGAATTAAAAGCGGTACACGCTGATCCTCATCCGGGCAATTTTTTAATCACACCTGATAAAAACCTTGCTGTCATTGATTTTGGTTGCATCAAAGAAATTCCGGAAGATTTTTATGAACCTTTTTTCTCACTGGTTTGGAAAGGATTAATGAATCACAAATCAGCAACTATCGAAGCATTCAGAAAACTTGGAATGATCCAGCCGAATGACACGCCGAGGCAGGTGGAATTTTATTATAAGTCTTATAAAGAAATGATCTCTTTATTCTCGATGCCTTATGCGAGCAAAACTTTTGATTTCAGCCAACCGCAATTTTTCGAAGACATTTATGATTGGGGCGAGAAGATCACAAAAATGCCTGAATTCCGGCAGCCCCGGGGTGTAAAACATTTTATTTATATTAACAGGACCAACTTTGGATTATATACGATCTTAAATGAACTAAACGCGACTGTGAATACCCAAACCTATAAGCCTGTTATGAAAAAAGAAAAAGTGAAATTGGAGCAATTTTAAAAAGAAGTAATAGCCAATACAATTAATTCTATTCCTGTATTTTTTTCTTTTCCTTCGAAAAGGAAGGAAGTGCCCAATGATATTTCAAAGCCATCAAACGCAACAGGAAACAAACCAAAAAGCCCATCGGAAATATCCACTTATTAGGAATCCCGAAATAATGCCCTGTAACAACGACCAAAGCGCCAAGCAATGCTGCTGAAGCGTAGATTTCCTTTTCAAAAATAACAGGAATCCTGTTCAGAAAAATATCGCGAATAACGCCACCACCAACAGCAGTAACGATTCCCAGCAAAACAGCCACCTCATTGTTATGAGTGAAAGCCAGCGCTTTTTCTGCTCCTGAAACTGCAAACAGCGACAATCCCAAAGCATCAAACAGCAATACCGGGCGATTGAACAATTGTAAAAACGAATCAAGAAACATGGTAATGATAGCTGCCAAAACGGACACAAGAAGATAGCGCCAATCTGCTAATCCGGCTGGCGGAATCGCGCCGATAAACACATCGCGCATGATGCCGCCGCCACAGGCAACAGTAAATGCAACAACGAGAATTCCGAAAACATCCAGTCCTTTTTCTTTCGCAGCCACAGCGCCGCTTATAGCAAAAGCAAAAGTTCCGGCGAGGTCAATAAATGTGTATAAGGAATGAAGTTGATCCATGCTGATCCCTTTGATTGTATTACTTTAATATCCTGCTGACATTCCATCTTTTCGCGGATCTGATGCGCCGTGATAAACATGTTCTTTTGAATCATATTTGATGGCCTGGTAACCGCCAAAATCTCCCGGAGTTCCTGCTGCTACCTTGTATCCCATTTGTAATAATGCCCGTATCGTTTGTTCAGAAAATCCGGACTCAAGATAAATCGTCCCTATTCCTTTGCTTACTTGTCCGGTAGGCTCCGACGAGCCCTCATGAGCTATTCTTGGTGCGTCTCCGGCCTCCTGTATGTTCATTCCAAAATCGATCATATTCATCAATACTTCTACCTGTCCCTCAGGTTGAAATCCGCCGCCCATAACGCCAAAGCTCATCCACGGCTTTTCGTCTTTGGTTACAAATGCAGGAATGATCGTATGGAACGGCCGTTTATGAGGAGCGTAGGTATTATTCTGGCCTTCCTTCAGGGAAAATAAATAACCGCGGTTTTGAAGAAAAAATCCAAGACTGTCAGGCACCATTCCTGAGCCAAACGCAGCAAAATTGCTTTGAATTAATGAGATCATATTTCCCTCATCGTCTGCTACGGTCAGGTACACCGTTTCACCGCCTTTCAAAGCTTTATCATCTCCGGCATGAACCTCAGGTAAGGCTTTTTTCGGGTCAATTAAAGCGGCTCTTTCTTTTCCATATTTTTTTGAGATTAGCTCATCGACAGGAATTTTCGCAAAATCAGGATCTGCATAATATTTTGCCCTGTCTTCGTAAGCCATCCTTTTTGCTTCGGTAAAAAGATGAAGGTGTTGTGCGCTTCCGAAAGGTATTTTACTGAAATCGAAATTTTCAAGAATATTGAGCATTTCCAATACAGTAATCCCCTGCCCGTTTGGCGGCAACTCCCATACACGATACCCGCGATAAGTGGTTGAAACCGGATCCACCCATTCTGACCTGTGATCTTCCAGGTCTTTATACGATAGATAACCGCCATTTTTTTTCATAAAAGCATCTATCTTTCTGGCGATATCGCCTTTGTAAAAAGCATCGCGGCCACCAGTGGCGATCTTTTCCAATGAATTGGCAAGCATTGGATTTTTAAAAACTTCTCCTCTTTTTGGCGCTGAACCATTTTTTAGGAAAACTTCTTTTACGTTAGGATTGTTCCCATATTCCTCTTTCAGATGTGCAAATTCAAATGCCGCTTCATCAGCGACAGGAAATCCTTCACGGGCATAATGAATCGCGTAGGAAAGAACTGCAGGCATAGATAATTTACCAAATTTTTGATGCAACTGATACCATCCGTCAACACAACCGGGAACAGAAACCGGCAAAGGACCATTAAGAGGAATATACTGATTTCCATTTCTTTTCAGTCTCTCGAGTGTCAGATTATACGGCGATCTTCCTGAAGCATTCAGCCCATAAAGTTTTTTAGTTTTGGCATCATATACTATCGCAAAAAGATCGCCACCAATACCGTTCATTTCCGGATCGGTAACACCAAGAACGGCATTGGCAGCAATGGCGGCATCAATAGCATTTCCTCCCTTTTTTAAAACATCAATCGCTGCCATAGTAGCCAATGGATGGCTTGTACAAGCCATTCCATGTTGTGCCATCACAACTGAGCGGGTTGCAAAAGTTTCACCGGTAAGCCTGTCCTGTGCACAAACAAAAAAGCCTGGAAAAATAAAGAGGAGCAGCAGAAGCGATGGATAAATTCTATTTTTCATTAGAAATGGTTTTTATGGAAAATGATATTTTAATTTAAAATTTTCGGAAGAGCGGAGATTTTATTCTTTATGTTCCGGTTCATTAAAAACTTCCCTGAACCGCTTGGCGTGAAGCCGAGTGACTAACAAATCTATGGATGATAATCCAATTACCAGCTAAACTATTCGCATTACCAAACCTGGAAGATTTCCCTCGACCCTGTCAGGTACATATCCTGGTAACCCTTCATTTTTTCTTTCATTTTTTTCATTTCATCCGAGTCCTGCATGTATTTTTGAAAGTTTTGTTCGTAGGCAGAAAGGTTATCATATTTGCTAACCATCACTACCCTGTTGAATTCGCCCGTCATGTCGGTGAGGATATTGACGAATTCTTCCTGTTCGGCCATCATTTCCTTAAAAAGTCTGGCCATTTTTGAAGCCTGTCCCGGCTTACAAACAAAAGTGTCGTGAACCATAATCATAAAAAATAATTTAGAGATGAAGAAGAAGTAGAAAAGAATACTAAATTAGGAAAGTTTTTAATAATTGAATGATGATTCAAAATCAATCATTCACTTTTTGGTTCGCCAATTAGCAAACGTTTTAAACGATAAAATAAAATCTCAATTTATTTATTCGTTCACTGTATTAATTCTTAAACTGCTACTTTTCAAGCCAGGTAGCAGGTTCCTTCCTCCGCTATTTCTGTATTTGGGAAAATTTCGCAGGCTTCTTCTTTGAATTGTTCCAGCGTTTCATACATGGAAGAAAAATGTCCCAATAATAATTTCTTTGCACACGCTTTTTTCGCAATGGTTGCTGCCTGTTTAGATGTTGAATGAAATCTCAATGATGCTTTTTTTTCAAGGTCAGCGAGGTAAGTACTTTCGTGATATACAAGATCGACGCCTTTTATTTTTTCAGCAATCGGTTCATGAAAAACAGTATCGGCGCAATATGCATACGATTTTGCAGGTTCAACAGGAAGGGTAAGTAACTGGTTTTTTACCAGCTGATTATTTTCATTTATATAGTCTTCTCCCCTATGTAAATTTTCATAAAAGGATTTTGGCACTCTGTAATTTTTTACCTGCTCCACGTTAATTTTTCTTGGATTTTTCTTTTCCCTAAAAAGAAATCCCCAGCATTCGATCCTGTGATTTACAGCAAAACATTCTACTGACAGTTTTTTGTCTTCAAACAAAATTTCTTCTTTGTCAATTTTATGAAAAAACATTCTGAAAGGAAATCCTGATCCGGCAACATCGGTTTGAATTTCTATGATAGATTGCAATTTTTCAGGAGCATAAATATGCAGGTCTGTTAAACGATTGTTTAATGCAAGACTGTTCAGCAAACCGATCAAACCAAAATAATGATCGCCATGCAAGTGGGAAATAAAAATGTGATTGATCCTGCTTTTTCTGATCTTATACCGGCTCATCTGCATCTGTGTTCCCTCGCCACAATCAATGAGAATCAGGTGTTCAGCGGTTTGCAAAACCTGTGCGGTGGGATGCCTGTTGTGTGATGGGACGGCAGAATTGTTTCCTAAAATGGTTACGGCAATCACTCAATTTTATTTTTCCGTGGGGTTGTTTTTACACAATTTTCGTTCAACTTTCAGCACTCAATTTCAACATTCAATCTTCAACTACATTAGTTCCCGCTCAATTTCTTCCATCTGCACAATGTCTGATGCTTCGCTTTCTGACGGCGTTACATTCATCATTTCCAGCAATTCATTTTTGTCTAAAAAATCATTAACAGCGGGTTGCAGATTGCAAAAAACCATCGAATGATTTTCTTCATAAAACCTTTGCTGCATTGTAATGAAAGCATTTGCAGCTTTTGATCCTATTTCCTTTACTTCCTTCAAATTAATTACCACATTTGAAATGGGTTGTTCCAAAAATTTGTGAAGAGAATGGATCAGATCCTCTGTCATATTTTCAGTTAATTTGTCTTCTTCTACCGTAATGACGTGCATTTTTTCTTTGGTATCAATTTTGACTTTCATGTTATCAGTTTAGAAGAATGCAAAAGATTATTCAAAGATATTAAAAAGCAAAAGTTTGAAAACTAAAAAATTTGAAATAAGTGATTTGGAGTTATAAAAATCTTCTGCAAATCATTCAGGTTCGTATCAACCCGCAAATGTTTAAACGTATTTTTACAAATCACCCTTTTTGATCTTTTACGCTTTCCTTATCTACTTTTTAACAACCTGTGGATTCTTTTAAACGTTAATTAATTGAATTTATTTACTATTATTGTACAGCATTAAATTACACACCAGATTAAATTAAATTGTTTATAAATGGACAACAATTTTTCTACACAAGTAAAAGAAATTATTTCCTATAGCCGCGAAGAGGCTTTGCGCCTGGGGAATGACTTTATCGGTACGGAGCATCTTGTTCTCGGGCTGATAAGGGATGGCGAAAATACAGCGATGAAAATCCTGAAATCGCTGAACGTGGATCTTTATGAACTGCGTAAAGAAATTGAACTCGCCGTAAAAGATAAAACAGGTAAAAATATAGCCAACATCAATTCACTACCGCTCACCAAGCAGGCAGAAAAAGTAATCAGGATCACGGTTTTGGAAGCCAAGACTAATAAAAGCCCTTTGGTAGAAAGTGAACACCTGATGTTATCTATTTTGAAGAATAAAGAAAATATTGCCACTCAGATTTTAAATCAGTTTGACGTGGATTACGATATGTTCAAGAGCGAATTGGGTTATGTAAAAACTGATCCAAAAGCTGATTTTCAGGACGAAGAAAATGAAGAGTTTGAAGAAGAAAGAAAATCGTATTCACAACAACAGCGTCCTGCAAAAAGCTCTGCAGCGCAAACTAAAACCAAGACCCCGGTTTTGGATAATTTCGGAAGAGATATTACACGCCTTGCAGAAATGGGAAGTCTTGATCCGATCGTTGGCCGTGAAACAGAAATCGAAAGAGTTTCTCAAATTTTGAGTCGTCGTAAAAAGAATAACCCGATTTTAATCGGTGAGCCGGGCGTTGGTAAAACAGCCATCGTTGAAGGACTTGCATTAAGAATTATTCAGAGAAAAGTGAGCCGCGTTTTGTTTGATAAAAGAGTCGTTTCTCTTGATCTTGCTGCATTGGTAGCGGGCACCAAGTATCGTGGCCAGTTTGAAGAAAGAATGAAAGCTATCATGAACGAGCTGGAAAAAAACCGCGATGTAATTTTATTTATTGATGAGATTCATACAATCGTAGGTGCAGGCGGGGCAAGCGGTTCGCTGGATGCTTCCAATATTTTTAAACCAGCTTTAGCCCGTGGAGAACTACAATGCATTGGCGCTTCTACTTTGGACGAATACAGAATGTATATCGAAAAAGATGGCGCTCTTGATCGTCGTTTTCAAAAGGTGATGGTAGAACAACCAAGTGTTAATGAAACCATTGAAATCCTTAACAACATCAAAAGTAAGTATGAAGATTATCACAACGTCATTTATGATCATGAAGCCATCGACGCTTGTGTAAAACTGAGCGACAGGTACATGACCGATCGTTTGTTGCCTGATAAAGCAATTGATGTTCTGGATGAGGTTGGCGCAAGAGTTCACCTGAAAAATATCAATGTTCCGCAGGAAGTGATCGAACTCGAAAAAAAGATTGATGAAATTAAGCACGAAAAAAATAAAGTCGTAAAAAGCCAGCGTTTTGAAGAAGCTGCGTCGCTTCGTGACACAGAAAAACGTTTGCAGGAAGAACTGGAAAAAGCAAAAGCAGATTGGGAAGAAGAAAGCCGCAACAAAAGATATCCGATCAATGAAGAAGCAATTGCTGAAGTAGTTAGCATGATGACAGGAATTCCTGTGAAAAGAATGGTTCAGGAAGAAACAGACAAGCTTCGCAAAATGGGAGAAGATCTGAAAGGCGCAGTGGTTGGGCAGGACGAAGCAATTTCTAAAGTGGTAAAAGCTATTCAGAGAAACCGGGTTGGATTGAAAGATCCCAAAAAACCAATTGGTACATTTATCTTCCTCGGGCCCACAGGTGTCGGAAAGACAGAACTGGCCCGTGCTTTGGCAAGATATATGTTCGACAGTGAAGACGCGCTCATCAGAATTGATATGAGTGAGTATATGGAAAAATTCACTGTTTCAAGATTGATTGGTGCGCCTCCGGGATATGTTGGATATGAAGAAGGCGGTCAGTTGACAGAGAAAGTAAGACGCAAGCCTTATTCTGTAATTCTGCTCGATGAAATAGAAAAAGCGCATCCTGATATTTACAATATTTTACTGCAGGTTTTGGATGATGGTGTTCTTACTGATGGTCTTGGAAGAAAGATTGATTTTAAAAATACGATGATCATCATGACTTCCAATATTGGAGCAAGACAACTGAAAGATTTTGGTGCAGGCGTTGGTTTTACAACAGCAGCCCGGCTTCAGAATGCTGAAGAAAACAGTAAAGCCGTAATTGAAAAAGCTTTGAAGCGCACGTTCAGTCCTGAGTTTCTTAACAGGATCGATGATGTAGTAATATTTAATTCTCTTACTGAAGAAGATATCTTCTCAATCATAGATATTTTGATGAAAGGAGTTACAAAAAGACTCGACAATCTTGGTTTAAAATTAGAGTTGACCGAAGAGGCGAAGAAATTTATTTCAGAGAAAGGATACGATCAGCAATTTGGCGCACGTCCTTTGCACAGAGCGATTCAGAAATACCTGGAAGATCCGTTAGCAGAAGAAATATTGAATATGCATGTGAAAAACGGCGATGTTCTGGTAGCTTCCCTTGATAAAGAAAATTCAAAAATTGTTTTCCAGGTAAAAGGAAGCGGTGTGGCTCACAAAAAGAAATCAGAAGTTTAGTTTTTAAATATTTTGTTTGACAAATGCCATCGTAATAAAAGCGATGGCATTTTTTTATGCTTCATTTTTTAGTTTCTTTTTTTTGTGCCATTTTTGTAGTCATGTTTTCTAAAATTATCATCACGATTGATGGCTTTTCTTCCTGCGGAAAAAGCACCCTGGCAAAGCAGCTGGCCCAAAAATTAAATTATACCTATATCGACAGCGGCGCAATGTATAGGGCGATAACGTTATATTTTTTACGGAATCATGTTGACTGGACGAATGAGCAGGAAATTCAAAATGCTTTGGAAGATATTTCTCTCGAATTTGTCAAAAATGCCCATTCCGGAAAATCAGAAATTTATCTCAACGGAGAAAATGTTGAATATATTATCCGCGACCTCGTAGTTGCAGAAAAAGTGAGTGAAGTGGCAGCTTTACGGCCCGTACGATCTTTTGCGGTAGCAGCCCAGCAAAAAATGGGTATCAATAAAGGAATTGTAATGGATGGCCGTGATATCGGCACAACCGTTTTTCCGGATGCTGAAGTAAAAATATTTATGGTAGCAGATGAGGCAGTAAGGGTCGAGAGAAGATTTGCAGAAATGTTTGATAAAAATCCAAACGTTTCTTTAGATGAAATCAGAACCAATATTGCTCTGCGTGATTACATTGATTCCAACCGTGAAGTAAGTCCGCTGCGCAAAGCCGATGATGCAATAGAATTAGATAATACCAATCTTTCAGAAAAAGAACAATTGGAATTTGCATTAAGATTGGTGAAAAAAGTTTGTCAGCCCGCATAGCGATTTCTTTTTTATAAAATAAAATTTCTGCATAAAAGTTCGTTTGCTATTTTGCCGAAATAAGATTTATCTGCTAAATAAGAAACAAGCATATTTCTTCGTTTACTCAATTATTGAAAGTTAAATTTTTTGATCATTTTCATGATCACTTGCATAATTTGCTAATTTTGAGATGTAGAATTTCTATTTTTTAAAAAACAAAAATTGCTACCCTTGAAAAAAATCCTGTTCCTCTTAATTGCGCTTCAACTGATACTTTTCAGCGCAAATGCACAATACAAAAGTTATAAAATTTCACCCCGGGGCGACACTCTTAACGCCATAGACATGAAAGGTTTAAAGCAGGGAAAATGGGTGGTTCATGTGGATCCTTTGCGTGGAGAACCGGGTTATGAAGAAGAAGGAATTTTTGTAAATTCAAAGAAAGAAGGGCATTGGAGAAAATATGATTTGCAAGGCGATCTGATCGCTTATGAAAATTATAAAGACGGCGACAAAGATGGAAAGTCACAATATTTTACTGCTTTCGGAGACATGGTAAGAGAAGAAAACTGGCGCGCCTACAATCCTGATCAGCCATACGATACTATTCCGATTTACGGAACAGGTAATAATGAGATCGTCAGTTATAAAATTGTAAAGGCCCAGCCTTACAGTGTAAAGGATGGCACGTGGACTTACTATGAAAACGGAAAGATCATCAAAACAGAAAATTATGACCGCGGTTATTTATTAGATCCTCCCAAAAAAGAAGTGGCTACAGAAGAACCGATGAAAAAAATTGTTCCAAAAGAAGTACTGGAATATCAGAAGAAAAATGCCGGCAAAAAACGTGTCAAAGTAAGAGACGGGGCTACCGGGTATTAGCAGTTGTTCTTTTTCCCATGTTCATAATCTTGTAAGAAAGTTCTTTCAGCAGTGATTCAGCAGGCATTCCCTGTGTGCCAATGCCAATACTTTTTAAATTGGCATCATGCAATAATAAGATCACCTGTTCAACTTCGGCAAAAGAATAATTTTTCATTGCTTCCAAAACGTTTTCCGTCATTGAAGGATTGTAATTCAAAGCAGGTTTTAATGCCCGCTCGCTTCGGTCAGGCATTTGAAAAATCGTAAGAAGTTTGGAAAAATAGGAATACAAAGAAGGCACGATCAATTGAACAGGAACAGCTTTGGGATTGGCTCCAAAATATTGAACAATCCGCATTGCTTTTGCAGCGTCCTTTTTACTGTAGGCACTTTGCAATTCAAAAATATTATACTCTTTGCTGATCCCTATAAATTTCTCAATATCGTCTTCGGTAATATTTTTTTCTTTCAGATTCAAAGAAAGTTTTTCTATTTCATTCACGATGCGCGAAAGATCATTTCCGATATGATCGACTAAAAGTTGCAAAGCCTTTGGTTTTATCTGAAAACCGTTGGTTTGCAAATAAGAATGCACCCATGCAGGCAATTGGTTATCATACATTTTTTTCGACAGAAAAACTTCACCTTTCTTCTTGATCAGCTTCGAAAATTTTTGTCTTCCATCCAAAGTTTTTCCTTTGTAGGAAACCACTAAAACAGTTGACGGCAAAGGATTTTCAACGTATGATTCCAGTTTTTCCACGTCTCTCATTTGTTGTGCTTCTTTCAGCAAAACCACTTGTCGTTCTGCAAACATCGGATAGCGGCGACATGCATTCATCACATCCGCCCAGTTCGCATCTTTTCCATAAAAAACAGTTTGATTAAATTGAGCATCAGCTTCAGAAAGAATTTTCTTTTCAGCGTATTCCATGATCTCATCAATAAAGTAATCTTCATCTCCTTCCAGCCAGTAAATTGGTTTAAAATCCTTCTTTTTCCAGTTAGCTATTATGTCTGCTGTAGTCATTTTTCAAAGATAAAATTTTAGGGTCAAATTGTAATAAAATCAATAGTTTTGATATACAAAGAAATTGTCATTTTTATTTGGCATGATTTTGGAAAATTTCATATTATATTAAAAAAAATAAAAAACTTACATCATGAGTTATGAAAATCTCCCTGACAATGACAACGCAGGGGAAAGAACTGTGGTCGAAAAAAATAACAGAGGCCGCAATATTTTAACTGCTATTCTGGTGATTGCACTTCTTGGAACCTGGGGTTATATTATTTTTGATAAAAATAAAACCCGTCAGGAAAAACAGGATCTTACCAGCCAGATCGTTAACAGCGATTCAGCTAAAAACGAGTTGCAGCGCGAATTAGACGATGCTGCTCTCCGTTTGGATGCCCTGAAAACAAGTAACGTAAAAGCAGATAGTCTTTTAAAAACCAAAGACAAAGACATTGACGCTTTGAAAGCAAGAGTGCAAAGCATTATCAACAACAGAAATGCAACAAGAGCCGAACTTGCTGAAGCAAAAAGATTGATCGCACAACTGAAAGGAAATATTGAAACTTATACAGCGCAAATCGATTCATTGCAGACAGCTAATTCACAACTTACAGAAACCAATCGTGTCGTAACCCAGCAAAGAGATGTAGTTCAAAAAAGTTTTGATTCTGCAAGCCAGGTTATTCAACACAAAGACACTGTGATCGATATCGGTTCGACTCTTGACGCTTCTAATTTTTCAATAGAAGGAATTAAAGAAAAACATAGCGGAAAAGAAAAAGTAACTTCTACGGCAAAACGTGTTGATAAATTAAGCATTTCATTTACTTTGGGTGCCAATAGAATTACTCCTTCCGGTCCAAAAGATATTTATGTATGCATCACTGACCCAACCGGAAAACCAGTGCAGGTAGATGCTTTAGGCTCCGGCACTTTTACTACACGTGATGGGGTTCAAAAACCATTTACTAAAAAGATCGAAGTAAATTATGTGCAGGGTCAAAAACAACCTGTGAAAGTGGAATGGTCTCAAAACAGCAAATTTATAACCGGTGGTTATAAGGTTGAAATCTATAACAATGGTTTTAAAATCGGTGAAGGAGTAGTTACTTTGAAAAAAGGTGGATTGTTCTCTTAACAATTAAAAAAGATATTTTCCTTAAAAGAACTTTTTGCGAAAGCAAAAAGTTCTTTTTTGTTTGTTCACTGTCATCGCTAATGCAAAAAGAACCTGAGTCAGCAAAACTCTTTTTACATTTGACAAATTAATTGTTATCCATGCTGAAAGAAAACATTAAAAAACTGTCGGAGAAATATGCTGATGAATTTATCCGGATTCGGCATCATCTTCACGAACATCCGGAACTAAGTTATCACGAATTTGAAACTTCAAAATTTATACAACAAAAATTACAAGATCTTGGAATTGATTTCGAGGTAATGGCTACTACAGGAGTTGTTGCACTGATCAAAGGAAAAAATCCTGATAAAAAAGTAATTGCGCTTCGTGCCGACATTGATGCTTTGCCTATCACTGAAAAAAATGAAATAGGATATCGTTCAAAAAATGAAGGGGTGATGCATGCCTGTGGTCATGATGTTCACACCACCTGTTTGCTTGGTGCTGCAAAAATTTTAAATGAACTAAAACATGAATGGGAAGGAACGATTAAATTAATTTTTCAACCAGGGGAAGAAAAAAATCCGGGAGGCGCAAGTCTTATGATCAAAGAAGGCGTTCTTGAAAATCCAAAACCTGATGCGATTTTTGCCTTGCATGTTCATCCTTCTCTCGAAGTTGGTAAATTAAGTTTCAGAGGTGGAATGGTAATGGCAAGTGCAGATGAAATTTATATTTCTGTAAAAAGCAAAGGCGGTCACGCAGCAGCGTCGCACCTGACTGCAGATACTATTCTCGCTGCTTCACAACTGGTTGTAAATCTTCAACAGGTTGTTAGCAGAATGAATAATCCTTTCAATCCTACCGTTCTTTCTATCACATCATTCCAGGGTGGAAATACTACCAATGTAATTCCTTCAGAAGTGAAGCTAATGGGAACTTTCAGGGCGATGAATGAAGAATGGAGATTCAAGGCGCATGATCTCATCAGAAATATCTGTGAACAAACCGCTGCAATTTCCGGCGCCAGTATTGATTGTGAAATTGATGTTGGTTATCCGTTTGTCGTTAATAATATCGAGCTAACAGCCATGGCTATGCGAAAAGCAGAAGAATTGGTCGGAAAAGAAAATGTAGAGGAAACAGAAATGAGAATGGGCGCGGAAGATTTTGCATTTTATTCTCACCGGATTCCTGCGTGCTTCTTTAGATTGGGCGTTGCCAATGCAGCAAAAAATATCACATCAGGCGTTCATACACCCACATTTAATATTGATGAAAAGGCAATTGAAAACGGTGCGGGAATTATGGCTTGGCTTGCTGTTTGTGCCTGATGAATTCCTACATTGCCTATCTTTACTTTTCGTTTTAAAAGAAACATTTGCCTTTAAAGGCCTGAGGTTTAATTAATGTCTATGCAAAAAAACATTCGAAAGCAGGAAGCTCTTGATTATCATTCAAAAGGAAGGCCGGGAAAGATTGAAGTAGTTCCAACAAAGGCTACAAAAACGCAAAGAGATCTTTCGCTGGCGTATTCCCCCGGAGTTGCACTGCCTTGCCTGGAAATAAAAGAAAATCCTGAAACAGCTTATCAATATACTGCAAAAGGAAACCTGGTGGGCGTTATCAGCAATGGAACAGCGGTTTTAGGTTTGGGAAATATTGGAGCAATCGCCGGCAAGCCCGTAATGGAAGGAAAAGGAGTTTTATTTAAAATCTTTGCAGATATAGATGTTTTTGATATTGAGATCAATGAAACGGATCCTGAAAAATTTGTTGACATCGTTGCAGCTTTGGAGCCAACTTTCGGAGGTATCAACCTTGAAGATATCAAAGCGCCGGAATGTTTTTATATCGAACAACAATTAAAAGAACGTTTGTGCATTCCTGTTATGCATGATGATCAGCATGGAACTGCCATCATCAGCGCCGCTGCTTTATTAAATGCTCTGGAAATTCAGAAAAAGAAAATCAACAAAGTGAAGTTTGTGGTAAACGGGGCCGGTGCGGCTGCAATGGCATGTGTTCAATTATATGTTGCTCTTGGCGCGAATCCTGATAACTTCATCATGTTTGATAAAACGGGCGTGCTACATACAGAGCGTCAAGGACTATCGGAAACGAAAAAAACCTTTGCCACAGCAAAAGATAAAAATCTGACATTGGAATCTGCTATGAAAGATGCAGATGTATTCATTGGTCTCAGTGTGGGTGATGTGGTAACAGCTGAAATGGTAAAAAGCATGGCCAAAAATCCAATCGTTTTTGCCATGGCCAATCCTGATCCGGAGATCACTTATGATAAAGCAATCGCTGCGAGAAAAGATGTGATCATGGCTACAGGAAGAAGCGATTTTCCTAACCAGGTAAATAATGTTTTAGGCTTTCCTTATATTTTTCGCGGGGCTTTGGATGTCAGAGCTACGCAGATTAATGAAGCGATGAAACTTGCTGCTGTAAAGGCTTTGGCAGAATTGGCAAAATCTCCCGTGCCTGATATTGTGAACATGGCGTATAATGAAAAGAATATTCTCTTCGGACCTACTTATATAATCCCCAAACCACTTGATAGCCGTTTGCTCACTTCTGTAGCTCCTGCGGTTGCAAAAGCTGCGATGGAAAGCGGAGTGGCAAGAGAACCTATAACGGATTGGGAGGCTTATTCTGAACAGTTGAATGAAAGACTTGGAATTGATAATCATCTGTTGAGAATGATTGGCGCGAAGGCAAGAAAAAATCCAAAACGTGTTGTTTTTGCTGAAGCAGAAAATCTGAAAATCCTAAAGACAGCGCAGATGGCTTTGGATGAAGGAATTGCTTATCCCATGTTACTCGGAAACAAAGAAAAGATTGAAAGGATCGCGTCAGAAGCGGGAATTGACATTAGCGAAATGCCTTTGATAGATCCCAAAAATGATAATACTCACGACATTCGCATGAAATTTGGCGAGCTCTTTTTTGAGAAAAGGCAACGGAAAGGTTATAATGCGTATGAGGCAAAAAAAATAATGAAAGACCGCAACTATTTTGGTTGTATGATGGTGGAAACGGGTGAAGCAGATGCAATGATATCCGGTCTTTCAAAGAATTATCCTGATACAATTCGTCCGGCATTGCAAGTAATTGGAATGGAAAGTAATTCAAAAATTGTAGCAGGAATGTATATTATGCTGACAAAAAAAGGCCCATTGTTTTTAGCCGATACCACTGTCAATTTTAACCCAACTGCAGAAGAGCTCGCCGATATAGCCATCATGGTTTCAAAGGAAGTTAAAAATTTTGGGATTGTACCAAATGTTGCGATGTTAAGCTATTCCAATTTTGGAAGCAGCAATTCTCCTGAGGCTAAATTGGTTGCAAAGGCAAGAGAAATTGCAAAACAAAAAGAACCTTCGCTAGCCATTGATGGAGAGATGCAGGCAAACGTTGCTTTTAACAAAGAAATTCTAAGAGACAATTATTACTTTAGTGAACTGGTAGATAAGGATGTTAATGTTCTTATTTTCCCGAATCTTGCTGCAGGAAATGTAACTTACAATTTACTACAGGAAATCGGTGGTGCAGAAGCAATTGGCCCGATTTTACTGGGCTTGAATAAACCGGTTCATATTCTTCAGTTAGGAAGCCAGGTACGAAGTATTTACAACATGGTTTTAATTGCAGTAGTAGATGCGCAATTAAAATGTAAAAGGAAAAAATCTGAAGAAGAACCTCAGCTTAGCAGGTGGAGGAAATTAAAAAGATCCAATAAAGAATAAAGATTTGAAAATTTTTTGGTCATGAACAATAAAATAAATTTTAAGCGAATAACATGAATCTGTTTTCTACAATTGGTGGCTATCTTTTGATGATGAAAGCTATGTTTACCAAGCCTGAAAATTTCAAAATGTACTGGAAAGAACTGATGCACCAATCAGTTGAAATCGGAATGGGTTCGCTGGGGATTGTTGCGGTTATTTCTATATTTATGGGTGCGGTAAGCGCAGTTCAAACTGCTTACCAGCTAACTAGTCCCATGCTTCCAAAAGACACCATTTCACAGATCGTTCGCGATACTGTTATCCTGGAATTTGCTCCTACACTGGTTTGTATCGTTCTTGCGGGAGTTGTGGGAAGTAAGATTGCCGGAGAATTGGGCAACATGAGAGTGAGCGAACAGATCGATGCTTTGGAGATCATGGGCATTAATACAAAATCTTATCTCATTGCTCCAAAAATTCTTGGCGCCCTGATCACGATTCCCCTGTTGGTAATTCTTGCCATGGCTTTGGGAATTTATGGAGGACGACTGGCAGGAACTCTTGGTGGCATTCTTTCCGGCGCCACCTACGATCGCGGCTTGCTGATGAACTTCGTTCCAAAAAATGTTTGGTTTGCAATGGCTAAAGCTTACACTTTTGCTTTCATCATCAGTAGTGTTTCTTCTTATTATGGATATAATGTAAAAGGCGGTGCACTGGAAATTGGCAGAGCCAGCACCACAGCAGTGATCACAAGTTGCATACTGATTTTGTTTGCAGATTATATTCTTGCGTTTCTTATTTTGTAAAAAAAAAGAAGAATTAATTCTTGGCTTACTACAGGAAGAAAAATTAATTAAGTGATTTATTATGATTGAAATAAAAAACGTTTCCAAGTCTTTTGGTGATAAAGAAATTCTAAAGAATATAAGCGCTGTTATGAAAACCGGGATGACCAATCTCATCATCGGAACGAGCGGCAGCGGTAAAACGGTTTTGCAAAAATGCATGGTGGGTTTGTTTGAAGTGGATAGCGGTGATATTGTCTTTGATGGAAAAGATCTTACAACCATGTCAGAAGAACAAAGAAAAGAATTGCGCCAGCAAATCGGAATGCTGTTCCAGGGTTCGGCTTTATTCGACAGCATGACGGTGCAACAAAATGTAAAATTCCCTTTGGACATGTTTACAAAATGGCCAAATTCAAAAAAAATGGAACGGGTAAATGATGTACTTGAAAGAGTGAATTTAAAAGGCACTAATAAGAAATATCCGTCTGAAATCAGCGGCGGCATGAAAAAACGAGTCGGCATTGCCAGAGCGATCGTTTTAAAACCAAAATATTTGTTTTGTGATGAGCCCAATTCCGGGCTTGATCCGCAAACCTCCATGGTGATCGATAAACTGATCCATGAGATAACAAAGGAAAATGAAATGACCACTGTTATCAACACCCACGATATGAACAGCGTGATGGAGATCGGGGAAAATATTTTGTATTTGTATCACGGCAAAAAAGAATGGGAAGGGACGAACAAAGACATTATTTTCAATAAGAATGAAAAATTAAATGAATTTATTTTCGCTTCTGCATTTCTAAAAGATGCCAAAGACATGCGAATGCTGGAAGAAAAAGGGATCATTGATAACGACAGAAATATGGATGAGATCATGCGCGAAGGCGGCGCCAATCTTGTAATTTCTGATGATGACAAAAAAGAATGATTCCTTATAACATATAAATCGAATTTATTTCGTTGCTCACTGCCTCTGCAACTTTTTACGAATGTTTATCTGTCATAAAAAACGCCAGCTTTCCTCCGTTCATTATCTCCGAATGCGTGATGTATAAACGATTTAAAGGCTTTCCATTCAATTCAATTTTCTGCACAAAAACATTTTTATCGCTTTGGTTTTTTGCTTCAATGGAAAATGTTTTTCCATTTTCCAGGTGAAGCGTAGCAGCATTCACTGCAGGACTTCCAATTTGATAAACATCAGAACCGGGAGCAACCGGATAAAAACCAATTGTGCTGAAAATATACCATGCGCTCATTTGTCCGGTGTCATCATTTCCACCCAAACCATCAGCGCCTGTATGATATTGATTTTTCAGGATCATTCTAACTGTTTCCTGTGTTTTCCATGGCTCATCGGTCCAGTTGTATAAATAAGCAACATGATGCGAAGGCTCGTTCCCATGAACATATCCGCCGATGATTCCATCTCTTGTGATGTCTTCTGTTTCTGCAAAAAACTTGTCCGGCAAATGCATGGTGAATAATGTATCGAGATAATGAGTGAATTTTTTCTTGCCGCCCATCAGTTGAATTAAAGAGGCAGGATCCTGTGGCACAAATAAGGAATAATTCCATGAATTTCCTTCTATAAAACCTTGTCCGGATGTGCTCAGCGGATCAAAGTCTTTCTCCCATGAACCGTCGCTCAAACGTCCGCGCATAAAGCCAACAGAGGGATCAAAAACATTTTTATAACTTTCAGAGCGCTTCATAAATTCTTTATAAATATTCATCCTGTTCAGTTTCTTCGCCATTTGTGCAATCGCCCAATCATCATAAGCGTATTCTAAAGTTGTTGAAGTGCCGGTGCCGTTTTTATCAACAGGAATGTAGCCCATGTCTTCATATAATCCAATGCCATCATAACTTCTGTGATGCGCTGTCGTTACACATGCATCCAATGCTTTGTTCGCGTCAAAAGGCGTATTCCCTTTTATCACTGCATCAGCAATTACCGCAACCGCATGATAACCGGTCATGCACCAGTTTTCATTAGCCGAATTAGACCAGATGGGCAGCATGTGCATCACGCTTTGATCATAATGCGCGAGCATTGATTTGATCATGTCGCTATTTCGTTTTGGCTGAATGATATTGAACAGCGGATGCAAAGCACGATACGTATCCCAAAGAGAAAAAGTAGTGTAATTGGTAAAGCCTTTCGCTTTATGAACATTCTGATCTAAACCTTTGTAGTCGCCGTTTTCATCCATATAAATTGTCGGATTAATAAAGGCATGATACATTGCTGTATAAAAATTTATTTTCTCATCCTTATCTGCATCGATCACAATTTTGTTCAGTTCTTTATTCCATTGCTCCTGCCCCTTTTCTTTTATTTTTTCAAAATCCCAACCTGGTATTTCAGTGCGCATATTGTTCAAAGCATTTTGCTGGCTCACCGGAGAAAGCGCAAATTTTATTTTAATCTTTTCACCTTCGTTTGTTTTGAAATTAAAATACATTCTCAATTGCCTTCCAGCGAGAGCCGGAAAATTCTTCCTTGGATCAAACTTGCCCCAAAAGCCACGGTACGGCTCTCTTTTACCAAAATCCTTACTTCCATATTCAATAAAAGGTTTTGAGAACTGCATGGCAAAATAAAGCGTTCTTGTTCGTGCCCAGCCGCTCGTTTGCCGATAACCCGTGATCAATGAATCATTCACCACACGAATAAAAGTCCATACATTTTTATCAGGATAATTATAGATGCCGCTCATCAAATCTAAAATCACATGCGCGCTATCCGTCTTAGGAAAAGTATATTGATGAAAACCAACACGGGCGGTAGTGGTAAGCTCTGCAAGAATATTATAATCCTCTAATTTTACTTTGTAATAATCTGCTTCAGCGACTTCTGTTTTATGAGAATATCTTGACCGAAAACCGCTTCCAGGATTGTCAGCAGTGCCGGGATTTAATTGCAATTTTCCAACTGTTGGCATGATTAAAAAATCTCCCAAATCAGAATGCCCTGTACCACTGAAATGTGTGTGACTAAATCCAACAATCGTTTTATCATCGTACTGATATCCGGCGCAATATTTATAAACATCAGGATTGTAATGTCCGTTTGTTTCATAAGGAATTGTGTCTGTATCAGGACTTAATTGAACCATTCCAAAAGGAACAGTTGCGCCAGGAAACGTGTGTCCCATACGCTCTGTACCGATTATTGGATTTACATATTGAACGAGGTTCTGAGCTTTTTGGGATTGTGCAGAAGCAGTAAAAAAAATAACTATCGCAGCTAAAAAGCAACGACGCATAAAAGAAAAATTAGCCATAGAAAAAATTATTACGGGTAAAAGTAATTACAAGTTTTTGTTTTGAAATAACTAAAAAAAAATAAAATACGACTATTTTCAAAATGAAAGTAATAACATAACAGTCATGCATACACGAAAAGTAAAGTCGTTTTTTAGAGGAGCTTTTTTTCAATCTCTTTCCAGTTTTTTACGCGTTCATAATCTTTTTCAAAAATATTGTGATGACAAGTGTATAAAATTTTCCTTCCCTGAAAATGACTGAAATTCCTTGTTCTGTCGTCGATCATAATATCAGTCTGCACAATGCTTTTTGTACCACAAAGACAAATTTGTTTCCAGGTAATAAAAGGAAGTTTTTCGGCGATCCAATCAAATTTATCTTTCAGGGAATTAGGAAATTCAAGCGCTGCCGAAACAATGAACAATTCATATTTTTCATTCAGTTTTCTTAAAACATTTTCAGCATCCGGCATTAATTCCAAGTCACGGAAAAAACCTTCCAGGTTCAAATATTCATGAAACTTCGAAAAGTGTTCAGGTCTTACTACTTCTTTTAAATCCTTGCCCTGCAACTCTTCTTCACTAAAGGTGATTCCAAATTCGCGATCGTACCAATCTTTCAATTTTTTTGCAGTGTCGGTAATTACTTCATCCATATCAATACTTAAAGTTTGTTTGTCCATTTTATAAAATTTCTTTTAGCATTTATCAATATTTTTTTCAAATAAAGTTAATTGAAGTTTTAAAAAACAAATGATTCTGAGGATTTTAAAAAAAGAAATCGCATTATTTGTTCGTTCACTCAAAAAAAAGATTAAAAAAAGTTATAAAGTTTTCTTATTAACTTTATTGTGATAATTACCCCCAAACGTTTTAAAATTTTCAAATGCATCCTTCAGCCAATTATTTCGATGCTTTATTTTATAACGCGAAGCAAAACTCGGTGTTGGTGATGGATGCTGAAGGAACCGTCTTATCGATCAATCCCTCATTTATAAAGTGTTTCGGTTATTCCGAAAAAGATATTCTTGGAAAAAACGGATCAATGTTGTTTACAAAAGAAGATCAGCAAAATGAGGTGTTTCAAAAAGAGGTGAGCAGAGTTTTGCATCACGGGCAAAGCTTCGACAATAATTATTTTGTAAACAAGGATCAAACAATTACCTGGGTTCGCGGTGAAGCTGTTTTGGTAAAAGGAACTAACAACGAGTCATTCATTCTAAAGATCATCCAGGACATTCATGCTCAGAAAAGAACTGAAATCGCTTTGCGAAACCTGAATGATTTTAATGAAAGTATTTTGCGTTCTATCGAGGACGTGGTGATTGTTTTAGATCAAAATATGAATATTGTAAAAACCAATAGCGCTTTTTCAAGTTTGTTTAGATACAGTGTTCCTGAGCCTTCCATTAATATGATCGAACTTATAAAACCATATGACAAAAACGAATACCTAACTACCTCGATCAACAAAGCGCTTCAGACAAAAACCGGTTTTAGCAACAAACAAATTGAACTGGTTATTTCGCCAACTGATATAAGATCCTATGACATCAGTTGTTCTTTTATGGACAGTTTTGACGGAAAGAATTTGTTACTGATCGTGCATGATATTACAGCGTATAAAGAACTGGAAAAAGAAAAAGAAGATGTGATGGGATTTGTGGCACACGAATTAAGAAATCCTCTTTCCAATATTATTTTGTGCAATGAACTGATGACAGAAGCTTTGCATGAAAATGATATTGCGCTTGCAGAAAGCATGTTGCTAAAAAGCAAAAATAATGCAAGACGATTACAAAAAATGATTTCTGAATTGTATGAATCGACTAAAATAAATTCAGGTTATATGCAACTGCAACTGACTGAATTTAATTTTGCAGATGCAGTGAAAGAAGCGATTGATGCTGTAGAAACGCTACATCCCGCTTTTGAGATTGAAGTAGAAGGAAGCTCGAATCTGATGATTACTGCGGACCGTTATCGCATCACACAGGTTCTTACCAATTACCTGAGCAATGGCATTAAATATTCGAATGAAAAAACGCGTGTGACGCTTGCAGTTTCCCACGATAAAAAAACACTTTCAGTTTCCGTAAGAGACGAAGGGCTTGGCATTCCAAAAGAACAACTTCCTTTTGTTTTTGAAAGATTTTTCCGCGTTGAAAAAACGCGGAACATAGAAGGAATAGGGTTAGGGCTTTATCTCTGCAGGCAGATCATCCATTCGCATAAAGGAAGACTTTGGGTTGAAAGCGAGGAAGGCAAAGGATCCATATTTTATTTTTCAATTCCGCTGGTGCAGTGAACGAAGAAATAATTGCATTTTATAATTACAAAAAAGGTGGCATTTTCTGCCACCTTTTCTTTTTCTATTTCTTTTAATCAATCACTTTCTTTGGACTAAATCATAAGAATCTTTTATGAAATTTTTTAATTGAGTTTTTGATAATGTTCCATCCACAATGATGGTATTCCAGTGTTTTTTGTTCATGTGATAACCGGGCAAAATACAGGAATATTCTTCCCGCAATTCGATTGCCCGATCGGGATCGCATTTTACATTAAATTGTAAAGGAACTGATGACAACGAAACCAGTAAAAAGATTTTTTTATTGATTTTAAAAACAATCGTGTCTTCTCCAAAAGGAAAACCTTCTTCGACATTTTTTAAGGACAAAACAAAATCTCTTAGCTCTTCGATATTCATATCAGATGAAAATTATTTCCCTAAATATTTTGGTTTTACAGTACCGGTACTTTCTTTTTCCGGTCTCAAAATTCCTGTTATCACATTCTTTGTTGTTAATAATAATTTCGCTGCATCCTGTATATCTTTTTGAGTCAGCGCATCCACATATTTATCATAGTGAATCCAATAATCAGGATTATCGCCGGGGAAATAAAATGACTGAAGCTGAGATAACCACGCGCCATTTTCTTTAAAATCTGTTTTATATTTTTCTTTCCATTGCTTCTTCACTTTTTCCATGTTCTCTTTGGAAGGACCATTTTTGATGAGGCTTTGAATTTCCGCATTTGCAGCTTTTAAAAGCGTATCTACTTTTTCAGGACCGCATGGCAATGTCAAAAAGAAAGTATAATGGGAATAGGGAATTTTATCAAATTGCACTTCAATTCCACCTCCGTAAATTCCCTGTATCTTTTCTCTTAATTCTTCAATGATCCGGATATTTAAAACCTCAGCAATAGCCTGCGCTTTAAGATCCAATTCATCGGAATAAGGAACCTCGCCGCTGTAAACAGCGAGTATCAAGGCTTTTGGCTCTTTGCCTTTATAAACATTCACATCTAGTTTTCCTTTTGCCATCCTCAAATGATTATCTGTGTAATGAAACTTCTTCGAAGTTGATGGAAGACTTGCAATATATTTTTCCAAAAGAGGCTTTAATGAATCTTCTGAAATGCTTCCTGTAAAAATGAAATGCATTTGATTTTCGTCGTCAAAATTTTCTTTATACATCTGCATGATTCGGTCCAGATTCAGTGCATCAAAATATTCTGTTTTTGGAACTGCAATTGGCGCCAGTGGGCTGTTGTGATACATTGCTTTAAAAAGTGTATCAACAAAAACAACCTGCGGATTGGCGCTTAAGAAAGCAAGCTGGGCTTTATTCTTTTGAACGAAAGATCTGAACAATGCAGTATCAAGGCGTGGAGAAGTAGCATATAAATAAACCAATTGCAACATTGATTCAACATCTTTTACAGAACTGCTTCCGCTAAAACCTTCTGATAATTGTCCAAAAGTTGGATGCGCACTTGCAGTTTTTCCACTCAGCGCTTTTTTCAAATCGATTGGGGAAAAATTTCCAACGCCCATGCTGGTTATCACAGGGATCATGTATTCAGCATTGTATTTATCAGCCAATCCATAATTATTTTTTCCGCCTTGTCTTACTGCGGTCATTAAAACCTGGTCGTTTTTAAAATCAGTGTGTTTCAAAGTAACTGTTACGCCGTTGCTTAATGTAAAATCAGTGGTTCCTAAAACGGAATTATTTTTTGTTGAATTAATTTTTCCGGCCTTGGGTATTTCAGTTAATAAAGAAGTGGAAACTGTTTTTTCTTCATAAGGTTTGATATCCATTTTTGCAACTTCATCTCTTACAGCAAGAATTTCAGCATCTGTTGGCAAAGTCTTTCCTGTTGCAGTCTCTGGTCCTGTCAATGCAATAAATACATTTGAATTTTTTGAAAGCAGGTTAGTGATCGAATTTACATCCTCAACAGTTATTTGTGGTAATAATTCTTTGTAATATTTTTCTTCATTCGCTATTCCCGGAATGGGTTCCTTTGTCAAAAAATTACGGATATATTCTTCCGCGTAATCTGCAGATTCTGTTTTATTTTTTTCATTGAAGGCACGTTCAATATAATTGAGCATATCTGCTTTTGATCTATCCAACTCAGCTTTGGTAAAACCATATTTTTTTACTCTTTCCAGTTCTTCTTCAAACGCTTTCAAACCCCTGAGGCTGTCACTGTTGCCTGTACCGATATAAGCCTGGAACGATTCGTATCCACGTGCTTCTGACCCAAATCCACATGCCGCATAAACAAAAGGAGGGTTTTCCTGCTGAGTCAATTCACGAAGGCGCTGATTTAAAAGATCCGAAAAAATATTTTTCACCAGGTCATCTTTATAATCGCCCAAAGTCACATCAGGATTGATTTTATAAGGAGAATAATGAACCTGGTAAACATAGCTTGTCGCTTCTTTATCGGTAACAACTTTTGCTACACTTTTTTGATAAGGTGGCACTTCAGCATTCGTTCTTGGCCTTTCATTTTGCGGATTTTTATTTTCACTAAAATATTTTTTGATAAGGCTTTCTGCTTTCGCAGGATCAATATCTCCCACAACAATTACAGCCATCAGATCCGGACGATACCAATCTTTATAAAAACTTCTCAAAGCAGAATAGGGCGCGTTTTTCACAATGCTGTCTATGCCTATCGGTAGGCGTTTCGCATACATGGAGCCTGCAAATAATTCAGGATAAATTTGCTTGTTGATCCTATCCTGCGCGCCTTTCCCTAAGCGGCTTTCTTCTAAAACAATTGGTCGTTCTGCATCAATATCTTCTGCCTTGTCTGTTACATTATGCGCCCAATCTTCTAAGATCTGGAAACCTTTTTCAATGTTTCCCGGCTTGTCTGTTGGAATGGGAAGAATATAAACCGTTTCATTAAAACTCGTATAAGCATTCAAATCGCTGCCGAAACCAACACCGATAGATTGTAAAAAAGAAATGATATCATTCTTTTTAAAATGAGTGGTTCCGTTGAAAGCCATATGCTCGCTCAAATGAGCTAACCCTTGCTGGTCTTCATTTTCAAGAATAGAACCGGCGTTTACCACGAGGCGCAATTCTACTTTTTGTTCCGGTTTTTTATTTTCACGGATGTAGTAAGTAAGACCATTGCTTAACTTACCAATTTTCACATGCGGATCAACGGGAAGCGTATCATTCAGATTTTGCTGCGCAAAAAGTGACGAACAAAAAAGCAAAAGAAATAACGAAAGCAGTTTTAGAAATTTCATAAAAAATTAATTGGTGAAAGAAAATGAATCATCGGTAAAAAAGCCAAGGTAATTATTCTGAGTAGAAAAAGGAAAATAAAAAAGTATAAATGAAAAATAAAAAATAAAGGGATTTTATATGTTTACTGGAAAATAAAATCCTTCGTAATTGTTTCTTCACTCTCCAAAAAGCACATTAAAGCAATCAATTATCTTTGCAAAATGAGTAAAGTAAGAGTAAGATTTGCACCAAGCCCTACTGGTGGCTTGCATCTTGGCGGCGTTCGCACCGCTTTGTATAATTATCTTTTTGCAAAAAAAAATGACGGTGATTTTGTGTTGAGAATTGAAGACACCGACCAGACGAGATATGTAGAAGGCGCCGAAGATTATATCATCGAATGCCTCAACTGGTGCGGCATTCTTCCGGATGAAGGACCGTGGAAACCTGGTGAATATGGGCCTTACAGGCAAAGTGAAAGAAAAGAAATCTATCGAAAATATGCAGAGCAACTGGTAGAATCCGGACACGCTTATTATGCTTTTGACACGCCTGAAGAAATTGAAAATCTTCGTGAAAAATTAAAGGCACAGGGAAAATATAATGTGCAATATGATTTTCAAAACAGGTTAGAGATGCGCAATTCTTTGGTGTTGCCAAAAGAAGAAACCGAAGCTTTATTAAAAATAAACTTTCCTCATGTTATCAGGATTAAAATGCCTCGTGATGAATATGTTCATTTTAAAGACATGATTCGCGGAGATATTGAAATGCCAACAGATGGCGTGGATGATAAGGTTTTATTGAAAGCGGATGGAATGCCGACGTATCATCTTGCAGTTGTTGTTGATGATTATTTAATGAAAATTACTCACGCATTTCGTGGTGAAGAATGGTTGCCCAGCGCACCGGTTCATGTGTTGTTGTGGAAATATTTTGGCTGGGAAAAACGAATGCCTCAATGGGCACATCTTCCTTTGATCTTAAAACCCGACGGTAATGGAAAGCTCAGCAAAAGAGATGGCGAAAGATTGGGTTTTCCTGTTTTTGCTATGGAATGGAGTGATCCTAAAACTGGCCACGTTAAAGGGTTTAAAGAACTTGGCTTTATGCCTGAAGCATTTATTAATATGCTCGCTTTGCTGGGATGGAATGATGGTTCAGAGCAGGAAATTTTTTCTTTAAAGGAAATGGTAGAGAAATTTTCCATGGACAGAGTCCATTCTCATGGTGCAAAATTTGATTTTGAAAAAGCAAAATGGTTCAATCATAAATGGATAAAAAGATCTGATGTTCGGAGATTAAAACCGGATGTAAAAAAAATATTTGAAGAACATAACGTTGTGATCGATGATGAAAATAAATTAGAAAAAATCATTGAATTAATTAAAGATCGTTGCACTTTATTAACTGATTTCTGGCAGCAGGGAAGTTTCTTCTTTATTGCCCCAACTGAAATTGACACCGCTTCTATTCTTCCAAAATGGAATGAAAATAAAAACCAGTTTTTTGTTGAATTGATAGGAGCTTATTCGTTAATGAATTTGTGGGATACTGAAGACATCGAACATACTTTCAAAGAACTGGCAGGAGCAAGTAAATTAAAGCCAGGTGAATTGATGGGAGCATTCCGGCTGATGCTTGTTGGTGACAAATTTGGACCGGGAGTTTTCGAAATTTCATCTGTTTTAGGAAAAGAAGAAACAATCAAACGAATCGAACATACTTTATCTTTATTGAAATAATATGGCTGAAAAAAATTCTTCTGAAATGCAAAGGCCGATCCGGGTGTTGGTGGCAAAAGTTGGGCTCGATGGACATGACCGGGGTGCAAAAGTAATTGCGACTTCGCTCCGTGATGCAGGAATGGAAGTTATTTATACAGGATTGCGCCAAACTCCTGAAATGGTTGTAAGTGCTGCATTACAGGAAGATGTTGATGCAATCGGGGTAAGTATTTTGACAGGAGCACACAATACAATTTTTCCAAAAATATTATCGCTTATGAAAGAAAAAGGAATGGATGATGTGTTGGTAACTGGTGGTGGAATTATTCCTGCAGATGACATCGAAAAATTAAATAAAATGGGCGTAGGAAAATTATTTTCTCCAGGCGCTTCTACAACAGAAATCGCTGATTATATAAAAGATTGGGTGAAGGAAAACAGGAATTTTTAAAAGTAAAACAATGAAAAAAAAGATTCATATTTTTAAATCGTTAGAAGAACAGGAAATGTTTTTTCTTGAATATTTTTTTCATTTAAATCCTTCTGATAGGCTAAAAGCATTGTCAAAAATCCAAAAGAAAAACATAGATTACAACGAAGAGCCTGTCAAAAAAATTACTATCCGAAAGCATTTCGTTTATGGAGATAAACAATAAAGAATTTTTACTTTTTTTGAAACGTGCACAGCAACATAATCTACGGTATTTATGCATCGGAGGCCACGCTGTTAATTATTACGGCTTTCACAGATTTACAGAAGATATGGATATTTGGATAGCTCCTACAAATGAAAATAAAGTTTCTTTTCTGAACGTATTAAAATGTATGGGTTATCCTGATGACGAAATCAACAGGATAAGTGACGAAGATTTTACAACTTACTTTATGTGTACTCTTGGGAGCAGACTTATGTCATTGACATACTTACCTTTGTTCACAAAAATATTGATTTTAGTAAGGCAGAAGGAACGGCACAAATTCATCAACTCGAAAATGGATTACTTTTAAAAATAGTCTCTTACGGTGTTTTAAAACAGATCAAATTACTTTCCAGGAAAGAAAAAGATATTTGGGATATCGCCCGACTAGATGAACTAATCCATTTAAATAAAAACTCAAAAAAATAAACAATCCTTTTTTCAAAAATTTTAAAATGTATTCTACTATACTTACTTTTCTCGACAATCACATTTTCACCATTACCATCAATCGTCCTGATAAATTAAATGCATTGAATCAAACGGTTTTGAATGAACTAAACGAGGCGATGGATCTGGTTTATATTGATGAAAAAATAAAAGCAGTGATCATTACCGGCGCAGGAGAAAAAGCATTTGTTGCCGGTGCAGATATTGCGGAATTTGTTTCCGTAAAAAATGATGAAGGAGAAGCACTTTCAAAAAAAGGACAGGATATTTTTTTCAAAATAGAAAATTGCCCCAAGCCTGTAATAGCGGCTGTTAACGGTTTTGCCCTTGGAGGCGGCTGTGAATTAGCGATGGCTTGCCATTTCAGATTCGCAAGTGTGAATGCAAAATTTGGACAGCCAGAAGTGAATCTTGGATTGGTTCCGGGATACGGTGGCACTCAACGTTTGACAATGCTGATTGGAAAAGGAAAAGCCATGGAACTAATGATGACCGGAAACATGATCACTGCAGATGAAGCGAAAACTTTAGGGCTTGTAAATTATGTAGAAGCACCTGAAAATTTACTTTCAAAAACAAAAGACATTTTAAATGTAATCCTTACCAAATCTCCGGTTGCAATTTCTAAAATCATTGAAGCAGTAAATTTTTATTTTAATAAAAAAGGTTTCGATGAAGAATCAAAATTATTCGGTGAAGTTTTTTCAAGCGATGATAAAAAAGAAGGAACTGCTGCTTTCTTAGAAAAGAGAAAACCGGTTTTTTAAATACAATTTAGAAGGCAGGAATTTCAAAACACAAATTTCACAAATTAGAAAAGCAAATTTTCAGCTTTCACAGTAAACGTACAAATTCACCAATTTTTATTTTAGCTCAATGTCAAATTGAACCTTCCTTGCTCTCCTGATATTCAATTAAATTTGCAATATCGTTTTACAAGTTTAACCAGAAAATATTATGGATTACAGAACAGAAAAAGACACAATGGGTGAAGTGAAAGTGCCTGCCAATGCGTATTATGGCGCACAAACAGAACGGAGTATTGAGAATTTTAAAATTGCACAGGACATTAATAAAATGCCGAAAGAAATTATTCGCGCATTTGCTTATTTAAAAAAAGCAGCAGCAATTACCAACTTTGACGCAGGCGTTTTATCAAAAGAAAAACTGGATTTAATTACAAAAGTTTGTGATGAAATTCTTGCCGGAAAATTGGATAAAGAATTTCCACTGGTCGTTTGGCAAACCGGCAGCGGCACGCAAAGCAATATGAATGTAAATGAAGTGATTGCCTATCGGGGACATGTGTTGAATGGTGGCGAACTTTCCGACAAACAAAAAGTATTGCATCCAAATGACGACGTAAACAAATCACAATCGAGCAATGATACTTTTCCAACAGCCATGCATATTGCGGCTTATAAAATTCTGCATGATCTTACATTGCCAGCTTTGGAAAATCTGAAAAAAACTTTTGATCAAAAGTCGAAAGATTTCATGCATATTGTAAAGATTGGCCGTACGCATTTTATGGATGCAACGCCGCTAACACTTGGGCAGGAATTCAGCGGATATGCATCACAATTGGATCATGGAATCAAAGCCATCAAAAATACTTTACCACATCTAAGTGAGCTTGCTCTCGGCGGAACTGCAGTGGGAACCGGAATTAATACACCGCCAAATTATGCAGTGAACGTTGCAGAAACGATTGCAGAATTAACAGGGCTTCCATTCATTACTGCAAAAAACAAATTTGAATCTCTTGCTTCGCATGATGCGATCGTTGAAACGCATGGCGCTTTGAAAACTGTTGCTGTAAGCCTGATGAAAATTGCCAACGATATTCGCATGTTGTCTTCCGGGCCAAGAAGCGGAATCGGCGAAATCAGTATTCCTGAAAATGAACCCGGCTCTTCTATCATGCCAGGAAAAGTAAATCCGACACAATGCGAAGCGCTTACCATGATTGCAGCGCAGGTGATGGGAAACGATGTAGCCATCAGTGTTGGCGGAGCAAATGGTCAGTTTGAATTAAATGTCTTCAAACCAATGATCATTTATAATTTCCTTCATAGCGCAAGGTTATTGGGAGATGGATGCAATAGTTTCAATGAAAATTGCGCAAAAGGAATTGAACCGATTGAAGCAAATATTAAAAAACATGTAGAGAATTCTTTAATGCTGGTAACTGCATTAAATACAAAAATCGGTTATTATAAAGCTGCTGAAATTGCTCAGAAAGCGCACAAGGAACATACAACTTTAAAAGAAATGGCGGTAAAATTAGGATATGTAACTCCGGAAGAATTTGACGAATGGGTGAATCCTAAAAATATGGTGGGAGAATTACCTGAATGACTTTGTGAAAAGCTATAAAAAAAGAAAGTTTCAGAACTCGTCTTTGACAATTTATCAATAAAAAAGGCGTCTTTCAAAGGCGCCTTTTTTAGCATTTTTCTTTCACAGATCTTAGCGTGAATCGCTTTCGCTTCTTTGGCTTTCGCGACGTGAAGAAGATTTCTTCCTATCTTCATCTTTACGATCATTGTCGCGGCCATGATTTTTTTTTGTAGGCATGATCTTTTTTTTGGGTTAACTCACAATATCGTGATGTTTTCTTTTGCCCAAAAAAATGTGCCAGTTACAAATCATTCCTGATTAGAAGAAAAACAAACGCATTTGTAGAATTTAATTCTTTTCACATAACAAATGTGGTGCAGCATCTACACAAATACTTTTAAATAAAATATCGCCAGGGAAAAGCTTTCCAGAACCGACATCTTATTCAGTCACAAATTTTCCTGAAGAAATCTGAATTAAATTATTAGAACTGTCAACGGCAGTTCCGGAGAAAGTTCCTGAGATATTCGTAGAATCAATTGTATTGAGATTTACAATAAATTCGCCGGTAAGCTGGCTGGCCTGGTAAATTGTTTTTCCTGGAATACTGTAAGAAAACGTACATTGAAATAAAGAGGCTTTATAAGTTCCGGGGGGGAAGGTATCACCATATAAATTCAGGGCAAATAAATGGCTGCCGTCGTACGATTTTCCACTGATGCTAAGCCTGTGGGAACCGACACCTTTCGTTTGATAAACACTGTCAATAAATCCCGAATAATTTAAATTTCCATTGGAAAATTGCCAGCTGCCGGTAGCACCTCTCATATGTTCTAAACTATATTCTTTGGCGCAAGAGGTAATTAAAATAGCAGCCAATACAATGAGCGAAAGAGATTTAAAAATCTTCATAGGTGCGTTTTAATTTTCAGAGTTAAGAAACCGTTATTCCGTCATTTGCAATTGCTTCGGCTTCTATTTCTTTTTTTACCTCAGAACTGTTGCTTTTAAAAAACCTTTTTTGAAATATAAAGATAGTAATGATTCCAATAGAAATGGATGCATCCGCTAAATTAAATATCGGGGAGAAGAAATCAAAATACTGACCACCCCAAATCGGGAACCATGAAGGAAATTGCGTGTGAATAATGGGAAAATAAAGCATATCAACCACATTTCCGTGTAAAAAACCTGCATAACCATGAGCAGGAAAGATACGGGCAACATTTTCATTGATGATGCTGCTGTTTTCAAAGATTAAGCCGTAAAACATGCTGTCGAGTAAATTACCCAAAGCACCGGCGAATATTAGCGCCACACAGATAATAAATCCTCGTTTGTATTTTTTGGCGATGATTTTATTAATATAAAAAACACCAAATATCACTGCAGCGAGGCGGAACAAAGTGAGCGCCATTTTTCCGATCTGTCCACCAAATTTCCAGCCGTAAGCCATTCCTTCATTTTCAATAAAATAAAACTGGAACCAATGCCCTAAAACAGGATGAGATTCTCCGGCATGGTAATGAGTTTTGATAAATATTTTAAGAACCTGATCAGCAATAACAATAAGGGCGATAATTAAAAAAACACTTCTCTTTTTCACTTAAAAATTTTAAGCCGCAAAGATAATAAAATTGATAAAGGGTGTCAGTCTGATAAGTTAATTATTAGTGAACAGAAAAGACGTTATTGCAAAATAAAAAATGAAATTATTTCTCCGTTTACAGAAGATAAAAAAGCTCAAAAGTCGCTGTCCAACTTACTTTCAGTGATTATTCCCTCTTCCTTTATTTTTTCAGTATGAGAATTGAAAAAACGCTTTTTAAAAAGAAGAATAGTAATAACCCCAATGGAAACAGAAGCATCAGCGATATTAAAAATATAATTAAAAAAAGAAAAAGGTTTTCCTCCAAAAAAAGGAATCCAGCCCGGCAAGTGATCAATATGAAAAATTGGTAAGTAAAGCATATCTACAACATTTCCATGCAGAAATCCGGCATACCCATGTTTAGGAAAAATAGTAGCAAGCTGGGAAGTTTCAAAACTACTGTTATCGAAGATCAAACCATAAAACATACTATCCAGCAGATTGCCCAAAGCGCCTGCAAACACTAGCGCTACACAAACAATATAACCAGGATGATACTTTTTCTGGATAATCTTTTGAATATAAAAAATTCCGAAAATAACAGCAGCAAGTCTGAATAAAGTAAGAGCAATTTTTCCAAAACCTCCACCAAGTTTCCAACCATAAGCCATTCCTTCATTCTCAATAAAATATAATTGAAACCAGTTGCCTAAAACCGGATGAGATTCTCCGGGATGATAATGGGTTTTTACAAAAATCTTTAAAGCCTGATCTGCAATCACAATGAGAGCTACGATCAAAAAAATATTTCTTTTTTTCATTTCTTAAATTTAATAGTGTTCGGTCTCAAACCTTGAACTAACTCTCATTCTTCAAAATAAATTCTTTTTACTCTCTGAGAAATGCCTGTCATGATTTCATAAGGAATCGTTCCGGCCCATTGTGAAAGCATTTGCAAAGAAAGTCCTTCTCCAAAAACAATTACTTCGTCGCCTTCTTTTAAATCTTTTATTCCTGTAACATCCAGTATGGTCATGTCCATGCAAACATTTCCAATGACCGGCGCCAATTTATTTTTCATCAACATTTTGCCAATTCCATTCCCCAATCTTCTTGAATATCCGTCTGCATAACCGATGCGAACAACCGCGATAACACTATCTTTCAACACTTTTCCCATTCTCCCATATCCAACCGTTTCACCGGCTTTTAAATTTTTTATCTGCGAGATCGTGGTTGTTAAAGTAGAAACATTTTTCAAATTCTTCTGCATCTTTTTATTACTGTCAATTCCATAAAGTCCAATTCCCAACCGAACCATATTCATCTGCAAATCAGCATGACGACTTATCCCGGAAGTATTGTCAATGTGTTTAATAAAAGAGTAGCCTAAAGCTTTTTCAATTTTCTGACAGCAATCTTTAAAATTATTGTATTGCAAAAGAGTAAAAGCATCTTCATTCGGATCTTCGCTGGCAGCAAGATGAGTAAACACGCTTTTTACTTTAATAAATTGATTTTCAAAAATTCTTTTACAAAGAGAATTGATTTCATTTTTCATAAAACCGAGACGATGCATTCCGGTGTCAATTTTTAAATGAACAGGATAATTTTCTATTTCTGATCTTTTTAAATAAGACGTAAAATCATGAAGCAGTTGAAAAGAAAATATTTCCGGTTCAAGATTAAAATTCACAATAGAATCGAAAGTACTGGTATCGATATTCATCACCATTATTGGCAAACTGATTCCGCCCTTTCTTAGCTCAACGCCTTCATCAGCGTAGGCTACAGCCAGATAATCGACTTTATTAAATTCCAGTACAGAAGCAATTTCATAGCTTCCGCTACCATAACCCAATGCTTTTACCATCGCCATAATCTTTGTATTTGTATTCAGCTTTTCTTTGTATTTTTTCAGATTATGTGCAATCGAGTTCAGATTGATAGAGAGAACTGTCTGATGAACTCTTTGCTCAAAAGCATGAGTAATCTTTTCAAATTCAAATTGCCGTGCGCCTTTTATCAGGATCGTTTCGTCATGAAAATTTGAAAGGAGTAAATTGTTTAAAAAATCACCAGTTGATTTAAAAAACATTTTATTTTTCAAAATCGCAAATTCATTTTGTTGAGAAAAAATATCAGGACCAATCCCAATCAATTGATCAATATTTTTTTGCTGAATTAAGGATGAGACTTCAGCATATAATTTTTTACGGTTCAGGCCAGATTGTAAAATATCAGAAAGAATAACAGTGTGTTTCTGATGCTGTTTTTGCTGATTTAAAAAATCCAAAGCGATTATTAACGAATGCAAATCATTACTGTAACTATCGTTAATTATATGGCAATGATTAACGCCTTCTTTCATCTCAAGGCGCATCTCTATTGGGTAAAGCGAATGAAAAAGATTGCGGATCTCTTCGCTATTTTTATTTAAAAGGAATAGCAGGCTCCAGCAGTTCAGCGCATTTTGCATGGAAGCATCATCAGTAAAAGGAATCTCAATGTGATACTTGTTTCTCTTGTAAATCGCTTCAATACCAGTGGAAGAACTTTTTTTCTCAATTTCTTTAATCTGCAAATCATTACTGCTTTTCTTTCCCCATGAAAATAATTGAAGTGCTTTATTTTTTTGTTGAAATATTTTTATTTGACTGAGCAATTCTTCATCATCAGAACAAAAAACTAAATGCTTTGACCTTTCAAAAAGCAACAGTTTTTCATGAATCTTTTGCCTTCTATTTTTAAACCCTTCATCATGTGCATTTCCAATGTTCGTAAAAATTCCAATTGTTGGTTTTATGATCTTTTCAAGTTTTTTCATTTCTCCCGGCTGAGAAATTCCTGCTTCAAAAATCGCCAGATCATTTTTAGAAGAAATGTTTAAAACGCTGAGCGGAACGCCAATTTGAGAATTAAAACTTTTAGGACTTCTGACAATTGAAAATTCGTTTTCCAGCAAATGATTCAGCCATTCTTTTACAATCGTTTTTCCATTGCTTCCTGTTACTCCTATCACTGGCAAATCATTTTTTAAAAACTGATCGCGATGATACAGAGCAAGCTTTTGCAAAGCATCAATGGAGCTGGGCACAAGCAGAATATTGGCAAGAGGGAACCGGGCAACGGGAATACCAGCATCATCAGTTACAAAATTTCTAACGCCCCTTTCATAAAGGCTTTCTAAAAATAAATTTGCATTCTGATGCTTGTTTCTTACTGCAAAGAAAACAGTATTTTCAGGAAAAGCAATTTTTCGGCTATCCAATGAAAGATAGTGTGGCTGGTGAATAGAAGGATTTGCATTCAGGAATCTTCCTTTGCAAATCGCCGCAATTTCCTGAACATTATATTCGATTTTTACATTCAACTATTTTGAGTTTATTTTTTTTGATTCCTGCTTATTTTTATAAATCGAAAACAAAACCGAACCTCCAAGGCACCCAACAATTACGAGCAAAGAAATACTGATATCCACATGGATATCAAAAAAAGAAACCAGCATTTTCAAGCCAATAAATATCAAAACTATTGCGATTCCTTCTTTCAGATATTTGAATTTTTCCACTGCACTTTGCAACAGAAAAAACAATGAACGTAATCCCAATACTGCAAAAATATTGGAAGTATAGATCACCATTTTATTTTGTGTAATCGAAAAAACCGCTGGAATAGAATCCAATGCAAAAACAATGTCAGTAGCAGCCAGCATAATCATTACTACGAAGAGCATCGTATAATGAGTTTTGCCATTAATTTTTTGAGTGAACTTGCCGCTGTTATTGTCATGCGAAAGTGGTAAATGCCTTTTTAAAAATTTATAAACCACATTATCTTCCGGATCAAATTCTTCTTCCGTATTTACAAAAAACATTTTGAAACCTGTGTAAATGAGGAAAGCGCCAAAGAGGTATAAAAGCCAGTAAAACCGGTCTATCAGGGCAATTCCGACGGTTATAAAAATGACACGCAAAATAATCGCGAGCAAAATTCCAAGAAGTAAAACACGGTTCGCATGAACAGAAGGAATACGGAAATAAGAAAAAATTAGTATGAATACGAAAATGTTGTCAATGCTTAAGCCCCACTCCATCAAATAAGCGCTGATGTATTCCAAAGCGATTTTTCTTCCATCTTCGAACCAGACAAAAACAAAAAAGCCCAAACCTAAAAAAACCCAGAACATGGTTTGAAAAAAAGCTTGTTTGATAGAAATAGAATGAGATCTCCGGCTCAACAAACCAAGATCAAAAATGATGGCGACAACCAATACAATTCCGAAAATAAGATAGCTCCATTCTGTTGTTGTCATTATATTTTATTTACATTCTCAAATAAAACTGTAAAATAAACAATTATGATTTGATGCACTTTGAATGAAGTTGGAAAAAAAGATAATTATGAAAAGCATTAACAATCAAGATCAATGGAAACGAAAATTGCAATTATTTATTCATTTACTGCAAGAATAAAAATTAAAAATTAATGCTGTTTACACTGATCCGAAAATCAAATCTGCCTTTCGTTATCAGAATCCCATTTGCCATGTGTCCATCAAACAGCCCTGAAAATGTAAGATATTTTCCATCGTCAGTTATTTTTATAAAATACAAATTCGCTAACCCGAAATCTTCATTAGAATTTAGAATTACAGTATTTGTGTTAGAAGAAAATCTTTTTCCGGCTAATGCAATAAAATCGTGTATAGTAAATGATTTTGATATTGGCATTAATAAAGAAATATTGCTAAATGAACTAAGAGACATATCAGATACATCATTTCTTTCAATCCGCCATGAAACACTTAGCGTATCAAAATTGCTATTGGTAATTATTCTTCGAACCACAGGCTGTTCATTTCCTCCGCCTCCAAATATTGAACGATCATAAGGATTTATGTAGGGAACATCATTGATATAAGCTGTAGCGATATTATAGCCATGAAAAGTAAGCCGGCTCAAGCCCTGATCATCTTCATCCGGAAAGAAATTTCGTTTCCCGCATGAAGAGAAAAAAAGAATTAGAACAATTAAGAGGATGCTATTTCTCATTATTTTCTTTTTTATTTTTATAATAAAAATGATAGCCAAAAGTGAGTTGCAATGGAGCAATGGATTTGTAGGACAATGGATAATCGTCTTTGTTTCCAAATGCGGTGGGGGTTTGCATATGAAGCATCAGAAACTCATTTTGTTGTCCTTTATGAAAGTTATACACTACTGCCATTGACATCAACAATCCTCCTTCATGAGAATTTACGTCAGGGTTCATCACCTCGTAATTTGCTTTATCAAAGTTTTTATAACTTACTTTAAAACTTTGAGCCGAAATACCAAGGGGAAGCAGGTTTAGATAAAAGCTGTTGTTCTTTTTATTGGTATATAAATGAATACGAAAACCAAGACTGAATGTAAACAAAGACGCATGAATATTTTCAGGCAAAGTAAGTTCCTGTGGCATGGAAGGATTTAAAGTGTATGCGTTGCCTGAACCTTTAGCAGGAAAGACAAAATCATAATCTATTTCTAAAAAAAATGCAGCTTTTTCTTTCTTAGATGGTTTCCATTGCACGGAAAAAGGAATACCATAAAAAGAATAATTCTCATTATTCAAATCTTTTGAAATGCCGGTGGATACTGAAACAGAAGATTGTGCACCAACAGAAAAAGAAAACAAAAGAAGAAAAGAAAAGATGATTAAAAATGAGTTTTTATTTTTCATGTTGTGGCGTTAAGCAGTAAGGACTTTTGCAGAGAGATCATGAATATTGACAATAAAAACTTTTAAAACGCTGCAAAAAATCTTCAAAAAAGAAAAACAGATTATTTGTTCGTTTACTCCATTTCTTTCAATTCAACCAAATCTTTCTCAACTTTCAATTTGTATTTTATTCCAACTTTCAGTGCATAATTTTCTTTGTCGTGACTCACAGGAAAACGAAAGCAAATGGGATAATCATAATCTTTTACCAAATCTTTTATTACCTCTTCTACACTTTTTCCAAATGGAATTGTCGTGTCTTTCATGTCAGAAAACCGGCCTATGATCAATCCTTTTAATTCATCCAGTTTTCCACTTCGCTTTAATTGGTACATCATTCTGTCAACGCCATAAATGTATTCACCAACCTCTTCGATAAATAAAATTTTATTTTTTGTTTTTATATCAGAAGAGGTTCCAATAGCACTTACTAAAAGAGATAGATTTCCTCCAACCAATATTCCCTTTGCACTTCCATATTGATCTAACATATCCCCTTCAGTCTTATAATGTGCTTTTTTACCAATCAAAGCGTCGTGCAAGCTTTGAATGTATTGGTTTTTGAATTCGCCATCGTTAAAAGCCGCTGCCATTGGCGCATGCAGCGAAGCAATTTTATAATTTGAAAACAAATGACTTTCTAAAATGGTAATATCACTAAATCCAACGATCCATTTTGGATGCCTGATAAACTTGGAAAAATCAAGTTTGTCGATAATCCTGCCGGTCCCATACCCCCCCCTTCCGCATAAAACAGCATCAATGTTTTTATCATCTATCATATGCTGCAAATCATGTAATCTTTCTTTATCAGTTCCGGAAAAATAATTGAACTGATTTCCAAGTGTTTTTCCTGTTATGACTTTTAAACCCCATGCAGTAAGGGTTTCAACACAAGTTTGTGCTTTTTCAAAAGGCATATAACCGGCGGGGCAAACAATTCCAATGGTGTCTCCGGGGTTTAAATAAGGTGGTATGATCGTCATAATTTTTTAATAAAAACAGTAAAGCAACAAATAAGATGATTTTAAATTTCCTGTAAAATAGTTCTTTGTTCATCAACCGTTAATTGATGTCGCACTCCACATTTCAATGCATAATTTTCTTTTACATGACCTACGGGAAAATCAAAGCAAACAGGATACTGATATTCCTGAACTTTTTCCATAACCAAATCATAGATCGTTTTACCAAATTCTTCTCCGGGATCATCAGGTTTTATTCTGAATTCACCCACAATTAATCCTTTCAGTTTATCCAATTTTCCGCTTCGTTTTAGATTCCAAAGCATCCCATCAATTTTATAAGCATATTCACCCACATCTTCGATAAATAAAATTTTCCCTTCAGTTTTTAAATCCGAAACGCTGCCATCCATCATTTGAATGATGGATAAATTTCCTCCAACTAATTCACCAATTTCGTCTCCGGCGCGGTTGTCAGCGATTGGTAATCTTTCATACTTCATTTTTTCGCCAACAAGGCATTGTCTTATTGAATCAATTGTATCAATTTGTGTTTGTGCCGCTGAAGCAAAATCATCAGGAAAACTATTGCACATTTTTGAATGCAAAGTCGCAATTCCATAATTGCGATTAACATGACAATGAAAAACCGTTGCATCACTAAATCCAATGATCCATTTTGGGTGCTTTCTAAATTTAGTAAAGTCAATTTTATCAATCATCCGTACAGCGCCATAACCGCCTCTGCCCAGCATGATCGTATTAATTGAATCGTCATCCAGCATTTGCTGAAGATCATTTGCGCGTTGTTCGTCAGTTCCTGCAAAAGTAAAATCTTTCGCTCCAACAGTCATGCCTATGCGAATATTAAAACCCCATTCTTTCATTTTGTTAATAGCAGCCTGACATTCTTCCGGACTAATATAGCCAGAAGGACAAGTAATACCGATGGTATCTCCTTTCTTTAAATAAGGAGGAATTTTAACCGGCGGCTTTTTTTCAGAAAGCTTACTGTTAGTAAATGCAGTAGTAACGGCAGTTAGCGGGATTACAGCAGAAAGAAAATCTTTTCGGTTCATGAAATTAATTCTTCAATTTACAATTCAAACCCCATTCCGGCTTTCAACGCTTTTTTATAATTGCGCAAATCAAATTTATAATAAAATGGGGCTTTGTGGGCAACACCTTTTTTTATTTCATCCAATCTTTTCAAAATTCCTGTGTCTATAATTTTCCGTTGAAAATTTCTTCGATCTAATTTTTTACCTAAAATCGTTTCATACAATTTTTGCAGTTCGGGCATCGTAAATTTTAAAGGTAATAAATTATAACCCACGGGATGAAAGTTTAACTGCATCCGCAAATCTTCCAAAGCGGTTTCTAAAATTTTTTTATGATCGAAAATTAAATCAGGAATATCATGGATCTTAAACCATTCACAACCTTCCGAAAAAATATCGGGCACCAGGCGCACTTTCGTAAAATCAACCAAAGCACTGTATCCAATTGAAATAAACCTTTCAGACATCCAGCTATTTTTCTTACTTATTCCAAATTTTTTAAAATATTCATTATTAAACTTTCTGTTGGAACGCTCGGGATCTCCAAACACGTGAAACTGCTGAAGATAAATTTCGTCAAGTCCGGTTCTTTCTTTCAAAATTCTTTCTGCCGCATCATCCAATGGTTCTTTTTTTAAAATAAAACCGCCCGGCAAAGCCCATTTATCAGAATAGGATGTTTTTAGCAATAGCACTTTTAATTCATTTTCATGAAATCCAAAAACCACGCAGTCAATGGAAATATGGCGCAGGTATTTTTCGTCGCCTTTTAAAAAATGTTCGGTTATTTTTTTATCCAGTTTCATTCTGGTAAAGTTGAATCATTTACTTTAAAAAATAAAAAATTTCAATTCGCAAAAATATTTTACATTGTGTCATAATAACACAATCAAACTTCTTAATTCTTAAGTAATTTTTATGAAAAAACTTCTCTCTTTTTTATTTATTGCTCTTTGTGTTCATTCAGCCGAAGCACAGGACAATGCAGCAAAAGCAAAACAATTGGTAAATAAAATGACTCTCGAAGAAAAAGCCCAATTGGTTGTAGGTGTTGGAATGCACATTCCCGGAATGAGTGCTACTAAATCGAAGGCAAAAGTTCCCGGCGCTGCAGGTCAAACATTTGCGATTCCCAGGTTGGGAATTCCATCGATCGTTCTTTCTGACGGACCTGCCGGAGTGAGAATTGAACCTTTCAGAAATGGCGATAGTTCAAGGTCTTATTATGCTACTGCCTGGCCGGTTGCAACCTTGCTTGCTTCAACATGGGACACAGCTTTGGTAAAGAAAATGGGCGTAGCATTTGGAAGTGAAATAAGAGATTATGGAATCGATATTATTCTCGCTCCCGCAATGAACATTCATCGCAATCCTTTGGGAGGAAGAAATTTTGAATATTATTCGGAAGATCCGGTAGTGGCAGGAAACATGGCGGCGGCAATTGTAAACGGTATCGAATCCAATGGTGTAGGCACTTCTATTAAACATTTTGCTGCCAACAACCAGGAAACCGATCGTAACACAGTGAATACAATTGTAAGCGAAAGAGCATTAAGAGAAATTTATTTGAAAGGCTTTGAAATTGCCGTGAAGAAAGCGCAGCCATGGACTGTGATGAGTTCGTACAATAAAATCAACGGAACTTACACTTCAGAAGATTATGATTTGCTGACAACTATTTTGAGAAACGAATGGGGCTTTGAAGGAATGGTAATGACCGATTGGTTTGGAGGAAAAGATGCAGTTGCACAAATGAAAGCAGGAAATGATTTATTGATGCCTGGAAGACCTGAGCAGTCAAAAGCGATTGAAGAAGCGGTAAAAAACGGAACACTAGATGTTGCCATTTTAAACAGGAATTGTGAAAGAATCTTAGAGACAATTTTTAAATCTCCGGCTTACAGAAATTATAAATATTCTGACAAGCCTGATCTTAAACAAGATGCTGAAATTTCAAGGAATGTTGCTGAAGATGGAATGGTATTATTGAAGAATAATAATGATGCACTTCCTTTTAATAAAGAGGTTCACAACATCGCTTTGTTTGGAATTAATGGATACCAATTGATTGCAGGTGGAACTGGCAGCGGAGATGTAAATAAAGCTTACACTGTTTCGTTGGAACAAGGCTTGAATAATGGAGGTTATACAATAAATGCGGATTTGAAGAGTGATTATGAAAATTATCTTCAAACAGAAAAAGCAAAGCGCCCGAAAAAAAGTTTTATGCAGGAATTTATGCATCCAACTCCACCTATCGGCGAGTACGTTGCTGATAATAATGTAATCAACAAGCAGGCTAATGATGCTGACATCGCAGTGATTGCAATTGGCAGAAACTCCGGTGAAGGAAGAGACAGAAAACTGGAAGATGATTTTAATCTATCGGATACCGAAAAAGCATTGATTCAAAACGTTTCAGATGCTTTTCATGCAAAAAATAAAAAAGTTGTGGTAGTATTAAATATTGGCGGAGTAATAGAAATGGCAAGCTGGAGAGATAACCCTGATGCAATATTGCTGGCATGGCAGCCGGGCCAGGAAGGCGGCAACGCGATCACAGCTTTGCTCAACGGAAAAGTAAATCCATCAGGAAAACTGGCAACAACGTTTCCAATGAAATATGATGACGAACCATCAGCAAAAAGCTTTCCGGGAAAAGAATTTCCAGAACAAGCAACTTCCGGGTTATTTGGACAGAAATCAGTTCCGGCCGAAGTAATCTATGATGAAGGTATTTATGTAGGCTATCGCTATTTCAATACTTTCAATGTAAAGCCGGCATATGCATTTGGTTATGGGTTAAGCTATACTCAATTTTCCTACAGCAATCTGAAATTAAGCAGCAAAGATTTTAATGGAAAAGTAACTGCCACCGTCAATATAAAAAATACAGGAAAAATTGCCGGTAAAGAAGTGGTAGAACTATATCTCAGCGCCCCTTCGAAAGAATTAAAAAAACCTACTGAAGAGTTGAAAGGTTTTGCAAAAACCAGATTGCTGAATCCAGGTGAAACAGAAACCATTCGTTTCACTCTTGATCCAAAAGAACTGGCTTCTTTTGATACAAAATCCGCCTCCTGGATTGCAGAAGCAGGAACTTACACGGTAAAGATTGGTGCTTCTTCAACCGATATAAGACAATCTGCAGATTTTAATTTGAAAAAAGATCTGGTAGTTGAAAAAGATCATAACGTTTTGACGGCAAAGGCGGAGATTCCTGATTTTGAGAAATAGTTTTACAATGATTTTGAAGTGGTTCTCAAATGTTATTCTTATTTGGGAACCACTTTTTATTTCGAAGTAAATCAACCTTTATTAAAATTTTTTATTTCGAGCACACGGTTTGATTTTTGATTTGAATAAAAATATCTGCACAAAAAAGTAAAAAGTAATCTTTCTCCTGAAAATTTTCAGTAATAATTTCCTCCTTCATCAACGCATCTTTTTCCGCATTCCTGTAATTAAGTTAATTTTGTAAATTCTAAAAAATTAATCAGATAATAAGTTGATGAATTCTCCTTCAAGATACCTTCTTACAGCGGCTTTACCATATGCGAATGGGCCAGTTCACATTGGCCATTTGGCCGGTTGCTATTTACCTGCTGATATTTATGCCAGATATTTAAGAGCCAAAAAAGCGGATGTCAAATTTGTAGGCGGTACCGACGAGCATGGTGTTCCTATTACGATTCGCGCGATGAAAGAAAATGTTTCACCGCAGGAAATTGTTGATAAATATTACAAGATCATTTCGGAAAGCTTTGAGCAAATGGGAATTTCTTTCGATATATTTTCGCGAACATCGAAAGAAATTCATCACAACACTTCACAAGATTTCTTTTTGAATTTGTACGAAAAAGGTTTGTTTGAAGAAAGAGAATCGGAACAATTTTTTGATGAAGAAAAACAAATATTCCTGGCCGACAGATACATTGTTGGAACATGTCCGATTTGTGGAAACACGAATGCATATGGTGATCAGTGTGAAAAATGTGGCTCTTCATTAAGCCCGGAACAACTGATTAATCCACGAAGTGTTTTGAGCGATGCTGTTCCTGTAAAAAAGAAAACAAAGCACTGGTATTTTCCTTTGCAGAATTATGAAGAGTTTTTAAAAAAATGGATTCTGGAAGATCATAAAGACTGGAAGAATAATGTATATGGCCAGTGCAAAAGCTGGCTCGACAATGGTTTGCAGCCGCGCGCGATGACACGCGACAGCAACTGGGGCGTAAAAGTTCCGTTGCCTGATGCAGAAGGAAAGGTACTCTATGTTTGGTTTGATGCGCCAATCGGTTATATATCTGCGACAAAGGAATTGCTTCATAATTGGAAAGATTATTGGTGTCAGAATGACACAAAGCTTGTTCATTTTATCGGGAAAGACAATATCGTTTTTCACTGCATTATTTTTCCGGCGATGCTAAAAGCGCATGGCGATTTTATTCTTCCTGATAATGTTCCTGCCAATGAATTTTTAAATATTGAGGGTCAGAAAGTTTCTACAAGTCGCAACTGGGCGGTTTGGATTGATGAATATTTAAAAGATTTTCCCGGACAGCAGGATGTACTTCGCTATGTGCTTTGCGCCAATGCACCTGAAACAAAAGACAATGATTTTACGTGGAAAGATTTCCAGGATCGGAACAACAGTGAGTTGGTTGCGATCTTTGGAAATTTTGTGAACCGCACGTTTGTGCTGATGCATAAATTATGCGGAGGAAAAGTTCCGCCATTACATTCTGCAATTGTAGATGATGCGGATAAAAAAATAATCGAAGAATTCGCCAATACAAAAACAAAAGTTGAAAATTTATTCGAGCAATTCAAATTCCGCGAAGCGTTGTATGAGGTGATCGATCTTGCCAGAAAGGGAAATAAATACATGCAGGACAAACAGCCCTGGATCGTTGCCAAACAAACGACCGGCAACGGTCAACCGACAACCGAAGGGCAAAAACTAATTGATAATTGTCTTCATATTTGTTTGCAATTATGCGCCAATCTTTCGATTTTTATCAATCCGTTTTTACCTTTTACTTCAAAGAAAATGATGCACATGATGAAAGTGGTTGAAAGAATGCTGGATTGGGAGAATGCAGGAAAATTAAAATTATTAAGCACCGGATATTCGTTGAGAGCACCGGAATTATTATTCAGAAAAATTGAAGATTCAGAAGTCAAAGCACAAATTGAAAAACTTAACAGCGGCCTTGCTTTGAGCAGCGAAAAAGCAGCGGAGAAAACAGTTAGCAGCGATAAGCCAGCAGCGACCGCGGCTCACGCTGTTCAAAATGAACCTGGAGAAAATACTAATCTAAAAGCGGAAATAAGCATTGATGACTTTGCAAAAATTGATTTGAAAGTTGGAACTATTTTGTCTGCAGAAAAAGTGGAAAAAGCAGATAAACTATTAAACCTTCAAATTGATTTAGGGTTTGAAAAAAGAACGATTCTTTCAGGGATTGCACAACATTTTTCCCCAGAAGAAATTATTGGAAAACAAGTGGTCGTAGTGGCTAATCTTGCTCCGCGAAAAATGCGCGGAATAGAAAGCAATGGAATGATCCTGATGGCAGAAGATAAAGAAGGAAAACTATATTTTGTGAAACCGGAAACCGCAATTGCGAATGGTAGCGGAGTGAGGTAATGAATTCACTTTTTGCAAATAAAAAGTAGTAATAATTGTTGTTTTACTGGTTAGTAACTCAATCCTACACAAATGTTCTTACACCCACAGAATCGTAAGAATTTCTAAATTCTTTGGGAGTACTGTTCTTTTTCTTTTTGAATACCCGGTTGAAGTTTGACATATTGGTGAAGCCGCACTTGCAGGCGATTTCATTAATACTTTGCGTTGTTTCGATCAGCATTCGCGAAGCATGGCTCAGGCGAATATTATTTAAAGTATCCACAAATGTTTTGCCTGTTCTTAATCTAAAAAATCTGCTGAGTGAAACTTCCGTCATATCAGCAATTTTTGCAGCGTCACGTAGCGTAATATTTTGTCCGAAATTATTATTCACGTAATCCATTATTTTTTCTATTCTGCGGCTATTATAAGATGAAATTTCTTTATTGAAAGAAGCATCAGAAAGAGTGCTAAAATTTCTTGAAATAGAAAGATCATGAAGGATAGACATCAGTTCAAGAACAGAATCAAAACCTTGCTTTTGGGTAAGATCATTAATTCGCGGCATGATCGTCAAAGCTGTTTCTCTTGAAAATAAAACACCACATGACGCTCTTTGAAAAAGAGTTTTAATAAAATTCATTTGATTACGTTTCAAAAACTTTTCGTCAAAAAGATCGCGATGGAACTGAATGGTGATCTCCTGAATTTTTCTCGTTTTGCATTTATAGGTAAACCAGCCGTGTTGCAGATTTGAGCCAACGAGCACTAATTCAACATCTTCAATTTCTTCTACGTGATCGCCAATAACTCTTTTGGCGCCAGCTGCATTTTTTATAAAATTTAATTCTATCTCATCATGAAAATGTAATGGGAAATCAAACTGATTTTTAATCCTAGAGAATACAGAGAAGCAATCATTTTGCGTTAATGGTGTGATCTCTCTTAATAATTTGGTACTGTTTGAATGATTCATTGTCTCAAAAGTATTAATCAATATGACAAGAAAGTATTAGCCGGTTACATCAACTAAAGTATAGAAAATACTGATACTATTGAATTCCACTTCGATTATTTTTTTTAAAACTGCAGAATAAATGATAAAAAAATACCAGTTTCATGCTATATAACAGGAAACCAATCTTCAAGTGCGAAAGCGATAGTAAATAAAGAAATAAAGAGAAATTTTATTTTAATAATAAGAACAGTGATTAAAAATTATTTGGTGCCGCAAAAAGCAATTTTTAATTTTAAGCACTCAAAAAAATAATGTGGATACTAATAAAATAAAAACAGTACTTGAAGACGCTCTAAAATTATTAAACAAGGGAATCATCAGCGAAATTGCCCAGGAGTCGAAAGATCAGTATCTGAAAGTGATCAATGAAATTCAAAAAGTTTTAAGAGAATTGGAATAGAATGTTTAAAAAAAATAAAGATCTGCATTAAAAGTTGGTTTACTGTTTTTAAAAAATTCACAAATAGCTGCTGTTCATTTATTCAGCAAACTAAACTGCGCTTTTTTCATTTACTTTTGGCGCTTTATTTTTACACTTTTCGCAGCGTATGAAAATTCTTGATTGGTATATCATAAAGAAATTCTTTGTTACATTTTTCTTTTGCCTCATTGCGCTTACCATTCTTGTTGTGATCGTTGACCTGAGCGAAAAGACAGACGATTTTGCCAAAACCGGCCTTACTGCCAAACAAATTATTACCCAATATTATTTTGGTTTTCTTCCACGCATTGATGCAATGCTTTTTCCGCTTTTTATTTTTATTTCTGTCATTTTTTTTACATCAAAGATGGCCAACAGGTCAGAAATTATTGCAATCCTGAGCACGGGTATCAGTTTTGGAAGATTTCTTCGTCCTTACCTTGTTGCAGGATTTTTATTTACCGCATTTTTGTGGTGGTGCAATCAATATTTTCTTCCTCCCGCCAATGAAAAATGGGCGAATTTTAATGCAAAATATATTGATTTCAATTATGGCGGTTATGTAAACACTTCAACGATTTCCAATAAATATTTTAAGCTCGATTCATTTTCATATGCCGGAATCCGTTATTACGATACAACCAATAAATCCGGAAGCAATTTTTTTATTCAAAGATTTCACAACACGAATTTGATCTATAATTTAAGAGCTCTCACCATTACATGGGATACTTCTACAAAGAAATGGCGATTGAATAATGTTGTTGAAAGAAGGATCAACGGGCTTCATCAAAAAGTTACGGACACATCCACCATGCAAATGAATTTTAATTTCAAACCGCGGGATTTGCAACGCGATGAATATATGAAAGATAAAATGACAACGCCCGAATTAAATCAATTTATCAAGCTGGAAAAAATTCGGGGTTCCGGAGATGTCAACGCATTATTGCTCGAAAAAAATAACCGGAATGCAAATCCTGTTTCTGTTTTTATACTGACAGTAATCGGCGCCTGCATTGCTTCACGAAAGATTCGTGGAGGAAGTGGATTTCATCTGGCGCTCGGGGTTTTGATTTGTGTTGTTTACATTTTAGTGGGGAGATTTGCATCCGTTTTTGCATTGAAAGGAAATTTTAACCCCATCATTGCCGCGTGGCTTCCTAATTTTGCGTTTGGAATTCTTGCATGGTATTTATATCGAAATGCTTCCAAATAATTTCCTAATTCATAAACCGCGTGCAATATTTCTTTTGTTCAAAACCTTGCCTATGGTTAACTTTAACGCTGTTGAATTTTATTAAAAGATCATCATAAGAAACAATTATTTTATATCATGGGAGTTATTAAAGACAAATTTAAAGCCAAAGCAGATATCGTTTCTGCAGAAGTAAAAGAGATCGTAAAAAATTTTGGAGACCGGATTATTGGTGATGTAAAATTATCACAGATATACCAGGGCATGCGCGGTATCACGGGTTTGGTAACAGAGACATCACTTCTTGACGCGCAGGATGGAATTCGTTTTCGCGGATACTCGATTCCCGAATTAAAAGAAAAACTTCCAAGAGCAGAAGGCGGAAGCGAGCCATTGCCGGAAGGATTATTTTATCTGATGTTGGTTGGTGATTTGCCTACTGATGACGAGGCGCAACAAATCAGCAATACATGGCAGCGCAGAAGCCACGTTCCTAATTATGTTTTTGACACAATAGAATCATTGCCTGAAAACACACATCCGATGACGCAATTTGTTGTTGGAATTATGGCGCTACAAACTGAAAGTGTATTTGCAAAAAAATACGCGGAAGGAATGAGCAAAAAAGATTACTGGTCACCGGTTTTTGACGACGCAATGGATCTGATCGCGCGCCTTCCAAGAATTGCAGCTTATGTATATCGCAGAAAATATAAAAACGGGAAACACATCCAGCCGAACGGGCTTTTGGATTGGGCAGGAAATTTTGCACACATGCTTGGGTACGAGGATGAAAGTTTTAAAGAACTGATGCGTCTTTATATGACGATCCATTCTGATCATGAAGGAGGAAATGTTTCTGCACACACTACACATTTGGTCGGCTCAGCTTTGAGCGATCCTTATCTTGCTTTTGCTGCCGGAATGAATGGATTGGCGGGACCTCTACACGGTTTGGCCAACCAGGAAGTGATAAAATGGATCTTTGAAATGCAGAAAGAAATTGGCAGCGATCTTCCTTCCAAAGAACAGATAGAAAATTATGTGAGAAAAACTTTATCAGAAGGAAAAGTTGTGCCGGGATATGGCCATGCTGTTTTAAGAAAAACGGATCCACGCTTTGAAGCGCAGATGGAATTTGGGAAAAAGCACATGCCTGATGACAAGTTGGTTCAGACAGTTTGGAACATTTATGAAACAGTTCCGCCGATCTTACAATCTATTGCCAAAATAAAAAACCCATGGCCAAATGTGGATGCTCATAGTGGCGCTTTGTTGGTTCATTATGGAATGGTAGAGTATGAATTTTATACTGTTTTATTTGGTGTCGCAAGATCATTGGGAGTTCTCGCAAGCCTTTGCTGGGACAGGGCTTTAGGCTATCCATTAGAAAGGCCAAAATCGGTTTCCAATCGTTTGGTAAAACTTTGGCTGGAAGGAAAAGAAGAAATTTGGGGAGACTAATTCAGAAATATTAATTAAAAAAGCCGGTCAATGAACCGGCTTTTTTGTGGAGGATACCGGGCTCGAACCGGTCACCTCAAACATGCCATGCTTGCGCTCTACCAGATGAGCTAATCCCCCGTTTGGAGCGCAAATATAAAGATGATTGCAAAGAGTTGTAAAATATTTTTTGACATTAAAACTTCGTTTACTCTCATTAATAAGAATATAAAGAAGCTCTGATGACTGAATCTTTTTGCGCCGGAGAAAGAGAATAATTATAATGATATAAAGATGATTCCCAATCTCCGTAAACCGGATTTGGCAACACAATAAAACGGTTTCCGAATTCAGCGGAAAAATCATCAGCTACTTTATCTCTTTCGTCAGAAGTTTTCTTTTCAAAAAGATAACTGAAGTCGTTCATATTATCGCCGATCAGCATCACGATTGTATGAGTTTCAGCGATTGAATTTTTTCTTGGTTCTTTGGAAGAAGTATTTCCTTTCAACAATAAATGAGCATTATCGGCATTCGGAAAATCAAATTTTTTCAAATTATTCAATGTTCCTTCTCTTTCATTTTCCCCACGATTGGTTACATAAAAAATCTCGATCCCGTTTGCTGCTGCATATTTCAAAAAACGCAAAGCTCCGGGAACTGTATCTGCTACTCCTTTTGATGTCCATTCTACCCACGAAGCCGGATCGTAATCTTTCCCTTCCAATAATTGATGCGCCTGGTAAGGACTGTTATTCAGAATTGTTTCATCAATATCGGTCATAATTGCTTTTGGTTTTGGAGAATTTTTATGGCTAATTTGAGCAATTCCGTCATAGGCAATGTTATACGCCTGGTAGCAAAGAGCTTTGTATTCCGCTGCTCTTTGCTGATATGCTGTAGCAAAAGTTTTTCCGTCAATTACAAGAGAATTGGAAGGATTGGTAGTGGTAATACTAACCCGGGGAGAAATGCTGCAGGAAGCGAAAAACAATAAAAGAAAAAGCGGAAATCTTTTCATTCTGATTTTTTTAAAGATATAATTTCAATTGAGGTATTAATTTTGATAGACTAAAAACAATTCATGAATGGCAAGGCCAATTTTTGTTTTGTTGTTTTATTTAAAATATTTTCAAAGCTAAAATAAGAAAATGGATTTTGTTGATTATTATAAAACGTTGGGAGTTCCCAAAAATGCATCACAGGAAGATATCAAAAAAGCGTATCGCAAACTGGCAAGAAAATTTCATCCCGATGTAAATCCGAACGACAAAGAGGCACATAAAAAATTTCAGCAGATCAATGAAGCAAACGAAGTTTTAAGTGATCCTGACAAAAGAAAAAAATATGATCAGTATGGAGAAAACTGGAAACATGCGGATCAGTTTGAACAGGCACGTCAACAGCAACAACAACAAGGTGCTGGTGGCTTTGGAGGATTTGGTGGAGGAGGATTTGGAAACTTTGGGGGAGGAGAATATACTTATTCGTCAGGAGACGAAGGAGGTTTTTCAGATTTCTTCGAATCACTGTTTGGTGGCGCGAGAGCAGGAAGAAGAAGCCAGGCAAAATATCGTGGACAGGATTATAATGCAGAACTTCAATTGACTTTAACTGACGCTTATACAACTCATAAACAAACGTTGACCATTAATGGAAAAAATGTCCGCATTACCATTCCTGCGGGAGTAGAAAATGGGCAGCAAATAAAATTAAAAGGTTATGGAAGCCCGGGCGCAAATGGCGGCCCAAATGGAGATTTGTTCATCACTTTTGTAATTACCAACAATACCGGTTTCAAAAGAGAAGGAAACGATTTGTATAAAACCGAGGACATTGATTTATATACAGCTTTGCTTGGTGGAGAAAAAACAATTGATACATTAAGTGGAAAAATAAAACTGAAGGTAAATCCTGAAACACAGAATGGAACTAAGATACGGCTGAAAGGAAAAGGATTTCCTGTTTATAAAAAAGAAGGACAGTTTGGTGATTTGTACATTACATGGGATGTAAAATTGCCCACAAATTTAACCCAGAAGCAAAAAGATTTATTTACTGAACTATCAAAATTATCATCGTAAATTTTTTGATATGGAACAAGATGAATTAATACCGGCAGAAGATTTTTGCATTTATCATAACATTGAATATTCTTTTATCAATTCACTGGAGGATTCAGGACTGATAACGGTTACAGCGGTTGAACATACTTCCTATATTCCAGCTGATGAAATACAAAAATTAGAAAAATTTGTTCGTCTTCATTATGATCTTGACATCAATATTGAAGGAATAGAAACGATCAACCATTTGCTGGAAAAAATTCAGGAAATGCAAAAAGAAATTTTAAATCTGAAGAATAGGTCAATCAGCTAAATTACTAATTCGCGAATTCCTGAAAGGCCATTCTTTTTGAAATTTCGCTTTGATAAAATAAACGATTGCTCCTAAAAAAATTACAACAATTCCACTGAACATCAATTTACTTCCTGTAGAGATCAGAATAAAAAACCACATCGCAATTGCAACAATTACAGGCAAAGGAAACAAGGGCATTTTGTAAGGAAACAAATCCGCATTTTTTTTGCTTCTCAAAGTTAATAAACCAACCGCCTGCCCGATGAATTGAATCATAATGCGCATTGCAAGAATTGCACTGATGGCTTCACTTAATTTGAAAAGAAGACTAAAAATAAAAGCAACACTTCCTAAAAACAACAAAGAAACATAAGGAAAATTTTTGGTTGGATGAAGCTTCGCAAAAATTTTAAAAAATTCTCCATCCTCAGCAGCAGCATACGGAATGCGGCTGTAGCCAAGTGTTGCAGAAAAAACAGATGCGAAAGCAACCCACAGAATAAGGCACGTAATAATTGTTGCAGCAGTATGTCCTGATAAAATTTCCATAAATTCACTGATCACAAATTCACTATCCTTTGCCTGTTGCCATGGAATAACACTTACGACACTAATGTTTAAAAGCAAATAAAGAATCGCAATTCCAATGATTGAAATAAAAATACTTCGCGGAATATTTTTAGATGGATTTTTTATCTCACTTCCAAGATGGCAAACGTTATAATAACCTAAATAGCTGTAAACAGATTTTACACTTGCATACCCGATGGCAGTTACAAAAGCATAATCAACAGTTAGTCCGGAATTGATGTTTTTTACAGGCATTAAAAAATTGCCTTGAAGAATTCCGCCGCTAATGATCCAGAACATGGTAACGATAACTCCGCTCCACAAAAAAATACTGATCTTTCCAATTGCATCTATTTTTCTATACAATAAAATTACGATCAGGATCACCACAGTTCCGCTCACAATTTTTTCCGAAAAATTATTCAGAGGAACAATAAAAGAAAAATATTTGGCAAATCCAATCGCTGCAGAAGCTATTACCAGCGGCGCTTGTATCATTGTTTGCCAAACAAATAAAAAGCTCATTATTTTGCCGGCTCCATTTTTTCCATACGCTTCTTTCAAAAAGTTATAGCTGCCTCCGGCTCTTGGAAAAGCAGCACCCAATTCGCTCCAAACCATTCCATCAACGATAGATAAGAACGCTCCGGCAACCCAAGCATACAAGAAATAAGGGCCATTCATCATTTCAATCACCATTGGCAAAGTGATGAAAGGGCCAATCCCTACCATATCAATCATGTTAATTGCAGATGCCTGCCACAAACCAAGTCTTCTTTCCAATAAAGCCATTTAAAAAATTCAGTTGAATGAAAAATAAAAGTGTAATTGTTTAAAACAAAATTCAATTTAGCAATAAAAAAATAAGACACCGTTTTTATCGATAATTTTCAACACGAAAAAATTTGTATTAAACTCAAAATGTGAAGATTAAAATACTTTACAAATTTTTTTTCTATTCTTATTTACATTTGACAAAATATCGATCATGCTAAACAGAAGAAAATTTTTACAACTCTCCACATTTGCTACGCCACTTCTTTCTGTAAAAAATATATTGACTAACGGTCATGCACAAACGAAACCAATTGTTGTTTCCACATGGAGCAACGGTAAGGAAGCGAATGCAGAAGCGTGGAAAATTTTATCGTCAAAAGGGCGCGCATTGGATGCAGTGGAGGCAGGTGCAAGATATGTGGAAGATACCATTGATTGCTGCATTGGTCTTGGCGGATATCCTGACAGAGACGGCATTGTAACGCTTGATTCATGCATCATGGATGAACACGCAAACTGCGGTTCTGTTGGTGCAATCGAACAGATCAAACATCCGGTTTCTGTTGCAAGAAAAATCATGGAAACCACTCCGCATATCATGCTGGTAGGCGAAGGCGCACAACAATTTGCGATTGAAAATGGTTTTAAAAAAGAACCAAAAGAACTTTCTGCTCCTGCAAAAGAAGCTTATGAAAACTGGCTGAAAAAAAGTGAATACAAACCTGAGATCAACATTGAAAATAAAAAAGGAAACGGCCCTTTTGCTCCTCCTTTTTTTGATGATGGATCTGTCAATCATGATACTATGGGCCTGGTGGCGTTGGATGCATCAGGAAATATGAGCGGTGCAGTTACCACCAGTGGAATGGCATTTAAAATTCATGGTCGCGTGGGAGATTCTCCCATCATTGGTGCAGGATTATTTGTTGACAATGAAGTTGGAGCAGCCACCTCAAGCGGTCTTGGAGAAGAAGTAATGCGCACGTGCGGAACACACGTCGTCGTAGAATATATGCGCCATGGGCTTTCGCCTGAAATGGCGTGTAAGAAAGCGATTGAGCGGATTATTAACCGCGATCCGGAAAAAGCAAAAACATTCCAGGTTGGTTTTTTAGCATTAAATAATAAAGGTCAATATGGTGCGTATGCTGTTCAAAAAGGATTTGTTTTTGCCGTGAAAAGTGATGGCGAAGAAAAAATAATTCCTGCAAAATATTTTTATGATTATGGAGTAACGGGCAGGGAAACCAAAGGGAATAATGAAGTCGCATAAAGACATTTAAAAAATTGAATAATTTTTTTAAGTAGTATTAATGAATTATAAATTAGAGGTAATAGGATTTAACATTAAAAGTTGTTTTACCGCGCAGGAAGGAGGTGCATTGAGAATAGAATTGTGTGCCGGGCCTGGGGAAGGTGGAACCACACCTTCCTATGCATTTATTAAATCTGCAAGAGAAAATTTGCACATTCAACTGTATGTGATGATCCGTCCTCGCGGTGGCGATTTTTTGTACAGTGATGAAGATTTTCAAATGATGAAAGATGATATTGCTGTTTGTAAAGAATTCGACTGTGATGGAATCGTGACAGGCATTCTTACTAAAGATGGAAAAGTAGATAAAAAAAGATGCACGGAATTAATTGATCTTGCCTATCCATTGGAGGCAACTTTTCATCGTGCATTTGACAGAGTGAAAGATCCGTTCGAAGCTTTAGAAGATGTGATAGAATTGGGTTTTGAAAGAATTTTGACTTCAGGATTACAACCAAAAGCAACAGATGGTGCGCAGCTTCTATCTCAATTAATAAAACAATCCGACGGAAGAATTATTATTATGCCCGGTTCAGGGATTACCTCTCAAAATATTATTTCAATTGCTGAAAGCACCGGTGCTACTGAGATTCATAGCTCTGCAAGTTTTTCTGAAGAAAGCAAAATGGACTATATCAATCCAAACATGAATGAATCATTAAGTCATGTTTCTGTTAATATCGAAGAAGTAAAAAAGATGGTTCAATTATTACAAGATTATGGAAAGGAAAAAAGCAAATTTGTATAAACACAAATTTATGCCGGTGACGTACAAAAATTGTTTTGCTTAAAATTCCAGGCAAGTAACTTTTCCATCCATTGTTGTAGCAATTACTTTACTTTTTGTAACAGGAACAATTGAAGTGATCAGACAGTTTGAAATTTTATGCTTCCATAGTACAGAACCATCACAGTTTACTGCCACAACAAGCCCGGAATTTGAAGGAACATAAATGACATTTTGATGCTCTACAATGGCTGAAGGAGCTATCTCGTAATTCAATCCTATATCAGAATGCCATGTAACTTGCATATCCGGAAGTGAAGTGGAAACACCAATTAATTTTCCTTCCATCGTTTTTGCATAAACCAAAGAACTGTCTGAAGATAATCCCATTGATTCACGCACATGTTCCTCATTGTTCTTTTTTCGCCAGATCACATTTCCGTTTTCTGCGTCCAAAACGGTCATATAACGATCCGGAGCAACGATGAAAATCTTTCCGTCTGTAGCTACAGGAAAACAAGCTGCCGGAGAATACATTCGGTTAGAAGAACCGTTGTTCCATTTCCAAGTAAGAGCGCCGGTTTCCGCATCTAATGCATAAAATTCTGTGCCCCAGCTTCCAAAATAAATCTTGTTTTTATAGAATAACGGTGTCGTAACTACAAAACCTTTTACACCAAAATAATCCCATTTCAATTTTCCGCTTTGAAGATCCAAAGCTCTGAAATGCCCGTCAGCAGCGCCAATGAATACAACACCATTTTGAATTAATGGGTTGGCAACAATTGGCCGCTGTGTTTCAAATTTCCAGACTAACTTCCCATTTGTCGCGTTTAGGCAATAAATATTATCATCAGTGGAAGCAACAGTTACTAAATTATTTTGAACTGCAGGAGTTGAATAAATTTTCCCTTTTGTAAGAAAACTCCAAACTTTTTTTCCGTTTTTTAAATTCAACGCATAGACTTCTCCGTTCGAATTACTTGCGATTACCATATTCTTATTAATGGCAGCACCGGAACCAATATCACTGTTATCATTAAATTGCCAAACAGTTTTTACTTTTTTGTAAGTTTTATTTACGGCATAGGAAGGACGAAAATAATGAGTGGTATCTGCTGCAAAATCATGCCGGTATAATTTCACTTCTGCCCATTTCTTTTGTTCATCCGTAACAGGATTCTTTTCTTCATAAGTAACTGTTCCATCTTTTATCGTTACGACATTATAACCACCCACAGGTTTTTTTGCGCGAAGATTCGATCTTCCCATTATGCCTGGAATTCCTTCAAAATTGAATTGACGGTTAGCATGTCCATGTCCGCAAATGATTAATTGGGTGTTCCTTGTTTTTAAAAGATCAATAATATCAAACCAATTATTTAAAGAAGAATCCTGCGGATAATGATTCACAAAAATGATAGGGATGTTTTTATTTTTTAAATGCTGAAGAGTAGAATCGAGCCATACGATATTTTCCCTGGAAACCTGGCCAGGGCTCATCCTCATGTTCGGACCACAAACAGTTCCGACAAAAAGATAACCACCATATTCGAACCTGAATGTTTCTGCTCCAAAGATCTTTTTAAAACTGTTCGTCCCACTTTCAGACCAGTTGGCATCATGGTTTCCAGGAATAATGTACCATGGTTTATTCAGACTATCGAGAATCCTTTTTGTCACATGAAAAGCAGAATCAGTTCCAAAATCTGTAATGTCCCCTGAGATAATTACAAATTTTAAAGTAGAGTCATTGTTGATGCTATGAACCGTTCTGACCAGATCTTCTTCAGAATTTTGGCTTCCAATGTGAGTATCAGAAACATGAGCAAATTTGAAACTTGTCTGTCCGAAAGAAAAGTGTAACGAAAGGAGAAAGGGAATAAGAAGTAAGTTTTTTTTCATGATCGATGATAAAAATTATAAATAAAATTTGCCAGATGAAATCGGGTGAATTTATACAAAAAAGCGGAAGTTTTTGATGTTACCATAAAAAGAAAAAAACAGAATTGAATTTACAGTAAACAGATAAATAGCCGGAATTGCTATTCAGCGGGGTATAGTTTTAAAAGATCATAAAAAAAAGCGTTTGCAAAAGCGTGGATAGGTATAAAAAAATACGGGTAAAATTTTTACCCGCATTTTTTTTAAAACCTTATAATTAAACTTTCCTAAAACTATTATTATTTCAAATACCCATAGTATGCTTCATCTGTTGGGGTATCCCACCAAACAGGCATACTCCAGATATTCGGATCGGCAGCGTGTGGATTTAATGCAAGCGTGTGTATTGAGTTGTAGTTTATTTCATAAGTAGGAGGTAACATCCAACGACGCATCCAGTATCTTGGATCATTTGGAGAGCTACCTGTCAATTGAGCCTGACCTGAAAATAATGGACCTCTCTGATAGCCGGGATAAACCACTCCAAAATTGCCTATGTCACCTGCACTATAATCAAAGCGGCGCATATCGTTGTAGTTTTCAATGCTGCAACCCATAGCAATGTATTTTTGCAGCATGATATCCGACATGGTCAAGTCACCTGGACCTTGTGCAACGGCACTGCTGGTCATATACGCAGCAATATCACTTGCGTTCATTGGTTCCATATCAGGGATAACAACACCGGCAGCATTTTTGTCGAAACCCTCACCTTGCCATTCGGCCAGTTTAGTTTGCATCTTATCCATATTAGCCTGGATACCTGCAATGTAAGCAGTATAAGCGTCAGCAGGGTCCCCTTTTCTCATATAAACTTCTGCTTTAATAAAGCACATTTCTTCATAAGTGAGAATATCCTGATCAGAAACAGGGCGAACCTGGAAGGAGCCTGTTGAGCCAATAACGCCGGCATTATATGCTGCTTCATTTGGATACCAGTTAACATCATTTGACACCGTCTGCTGTTCGGGTACGGCTGTTGTAGCTTCAGCGTTACTTCGCATATTTACATAAACAGTATCGCCGGCATAAATATAATTGGTGCTATTGATATAAATGGAACCTGCAGGATAAGTTATCGAGACGGTATTTCCATCAACTGTGTAAGCACGTCCAACCTGTTGCTGAGCAGCAATAAAATTGGCAAGATCTGTCCCATCTGAAATGGTATATTTGATTGTTTTATCGGAAGCGGCGTAAGTGGCGGTTTGAATGGAAGTAGGACCTCCTTTTAGTAAACGGGTAGCCGTATCATATGAATCCACTCCTACTCCGCGGTTCCATGTATAAGAACTCACATGACCATTGGTCAATTTAACATTAGCCATAGAAGCAGGTACAATTTTAGGCATCCTTGGGTCAACTACTCCGGAACCACGCAAATTGGTCAACAGGTTGTAATAATATCCCGAAATGCGAATAGAATTGCCATAGGCTGCATAATCGAAGTTGCCGTTGGTTACTACAGGATCACCCTCCAAATAATCTGTTACGGTACTGTTATTGAACCCAGGTCCAACTGTATTATCTGCATTAGATTGAGGTGCCTGCGACAAACAGTAAAGAATAGAATCCGCATTGAACAAATCCGTTTTTTTAGAAAGTTTCAGCATATAGCGCGCTTTTAATCCCCAGCACAACTTTAACCACTTGCCTACGTCGCCACCATTCCACAAATCCCCGGCAGCAAGAGGCGGAGCCCCTACTTCCTGTGTTTTATTGAACAAACTGATAGCTTCATTCAAATGATCCATACAACCATTATAAATGGTTTTGCCATCATCAGGTTTAGGACTTGGATTTCCGGTTCCTGCTTCTGTATAAGGCATTTCACCATAGAGATCCAGCATTTCCATATAGCCCAGTGCATTGAAAACATCAGCAACAGCCATATAATGATAAGCACCTTTTTTCTCAGCGGAATTATACAAATCCACAACGTTGGAAGATACTTCGATAAACCATGTCTGGTACGGAGTTGTTGAATTGGCACTTGAGCACTGCCATGTAGTGCTAAAACTATTACCGGCCGCAGTGTTACTATAATAAACTCCTGCCTGGAGAGCAGTACGATAATTGGTTACGCCGGCAGTATATTGGTAAAAGTGTTCTATCCAGGGAACACGGTTTTGAATTAAAACGCTTTGGTTGTTTGGATTATCCGGGTCTGTATTAACGTCCAACCATTTTTTACAGGAAGCTAAACTCGTTACGAATAAGCAACCCAGTATAATATATTTTGTTTTTTTCATGATTTATTTTTTTGAATTTAAAACTTAATATTTACTCCGAAGGTGAAACTTGCTACGGCAGGCACTCCCAGGTAATCAATGCCGATAGAACCAGAACCTCCGGTTCCTCCTGCTGCACTTACTTCAGGATCCATTCCTTTGTAATTGGTCCATGTAAACAGATTAGTACCTACTACGGTGGCAGTAAGACCTTTAATAACTTTTTGATTCTTCAACAGGTCAGAGAAATCATATACCAATGATACTGAACGAAGTTTCAACCAGTTTACTGAAGTAATAAAATTATAAGAGTTGGCTGCGTAGTTAGACCAATACCTTTGAATCATGTCTGTACCAGAATAGGTTGTGGTTCCAATGGTATATGATTGATCGGCATTGTAAGTTATGGTAGTATCAGTTCCTGTATTACTGTTCACTCCGGTGACGGTTACTGACTGCCGATTGTTCAATAATGTTTTTTTGCTTAAACCGTTTACAACCATAGCATACTCGGTACCATTAAATACATCTCCTCCGATCCGGATATCCAGAAGGAACGATAACGTAAATCTTTTATATCGTAAAGTGTTTTCAAAACCGCCAATGTAATCCGGTTCACGATTACCTACAACAGGATTGG
>JBQCIM010000028.1:0-43874 GCA_051953735.1 Ginsengibacter sp. | reverse complement strand
AGAATGAATTTAGTCCGCAAACGCCAAAGACAAATCAGCAAAATAACTTCGTTTACTGGAATGATACCAGTAAAAACATTTCAAATTACATGGTATTAAAGAATGGAAATTTATTAAAAGAAACTACAGATACTTCTATTCAAATTGACACTTCAAAATATGGCGATTACCAGGTAACTGCTGTTGCTAAAAACCAGTTGCAATCGTTTGCCAGTGAGCCGTTGCAGGTTTATCCAAATCAAAATGAACAAATCATTCAGCTTGAAAATTTTGCAAAAAAATCCGATAAAAATTACCAGGGATTTACAGGAAATGGTTTTGTTGAGATCAGCAAAACCGTAAACAGGAAAATTGATTTTACCGTGGATATAAGAGAAGATGGAAATTATATTTTTGATGTAAGATATGCGAATGGAAATGGCCCGATCAACACAGAAAATAAATGTGCATTCAGAAGCTTTTATGTAGATAATCAAAAGTCCGGCACTTTGGTTTTTCCTCAAAGAGGAAAAGAGGAGTGGAGCAACTGGGGCTGGAGCAATTCCATGAAGCTAAGTCTGACAAGAGGTTTGCACCATTTCTCTATTTCATTTGAAAATTGGAATGAAAATATGAACGGAGAAATCAACCAGGCAATGCTGGATTGTGTAAGATTGATTAAGTATTAATAAATCTTCATTTTCTTTTTATTTAACTTCAATGAATATTATTTAAAAGAGACTTAAAGAAGTCCCTCGTCAGCGAATGAATAATATCCTTCGCTTGTTACGATCAGATGATCAAGTACTTTGATGTCGTGATAACTACAAGCTTTTTTTATTTTTCCGGTAAGTTCTTCATCTGCTAAACTTCGCTTTAGATTTCCACTTGGATGATTATGTGAAAGTATTATTGAAACAGATAAAGATTTAATTGCTAATGCTAAAATTAATCTTGCATCAACTATAGTTCCTGTGATTCCACCTGAGGAGGCATTATAAAGCCCAATTACGTTATTGGCACGATTTAGAAGTAAGACTTTAAACTGCTTCTGCATATTAATTTTGTTATCATCCCAGATGTTTCTAAGGATATGAAAAGAATCACGGGAGCAACTAATATGCGGCCTTTCTGAAGCTTTTATTTTTGGATTGTAAACAAGTTCCACTTCTGCTACTTTACACCAATTTGGTTGGTCAATCATTGTCTGTTCCATAACTTAAATCTTTTAAAGTTTTAAAAATTAATTATGGAACCATTGCTGTTTTCAGCCGATATAGACCATGAAGCAACGGAATAAATAGCAAAGCGGCTTTATGCCGGAATTTCATGGACAATTCAGAGGCTGAAAGCGAACTTTGTGGAATGAATTAATGAAGAAAAATAATTTGAATATAGAAACTAGCGGAGAAAGAGAGACTTATTTTAGTAAATTTTCAGTCATAAAACGATTTTTAAGAATACTGGATTTAAATCGTGATACCTGAATCAGTGATGTAAAAATAGAAAGGTACTATTAATGACAGGAGCTAGGAGTTGAAAATTAATTACAAGTGAATGATTTACAAAAAAAAAAGCGTCGTTTTCACTTCGCCTTTTTTTAATCCAACAGAACAACTTTTTTTATTTGTATGCTTTGGGGATACATCAGTCATAAGATAATCGGATAGAATGTTAGTGATTAATCTTATCTAATTTATCTGACGCGAAAATAACGGAGTTTGAAAAATTGATTGTAGAAAATTTTCGAATTATTTGTAGAAGAGCCAGGGTAATGTTTATTTTTTATGAATTAAGAATAACATTTATCCTCCAAATTTTTACCACTTGCCATTATAAAATTTGAATGTTAGAATCGAACACAGATTCTTCGTTTCCTCTCAAAGTTTTATTTGCTATCCCTTACACAACGAAATCCGGTGTGCTCCAAACCTGTATCAGGACTACTTTTCATCCGACGGGCTACGCGGTAACCGCTGCAGTAACTGTCATTACATAAAAAACTTCCCCCGCGCAAACTTCTTTTGGGTGTGTACGGTTCCCCAGGGTCAAAGCTTTTTTCAGGCCCTGCAGGATTTACGGCAACAGTGGTTCCAAATGTTTTATAATAGTTTACATCATACCAGTCACTGCACCATTCCCAAACATTTCCGGCCATATCATATAATCCATAACCATTTGGAGCAAATGATTTGACAGGAGCAGAAGTGATGAACCCATCCTTCTGATCGTTGTAATAAGGAAAATGCCCTCCCCAGGAATTCGCTTTCGGTTTTCCTGAATTAATCGGTTCATTTCCCCACGGATAAATTTGATTTTCTAATCCTCCCCTTGCAGCAAATTCCCATTCGGCTTCTGTTGGCAATCGTTTTCCTGCCCATTGGCAATATGCCATTGCATCATACCAACTAACCTGAACAACGGGATAATTTTCTTTCCCTTTGATGTTGCTGTTTGGCCCCTCCGGATGTTTCCAATCAGCGCCTTTCACCCAACTCCACCATTGACTGTAATCATTCAAATCCACAGGACCGGAAGTAGGATGAAAAACGAGTGAAGCTGCCACCAGCAAGCTATCTGGTGGCTTGGGTGTGCCTGGAGGAAGCGTTTGTTTCATCTGTTCCCAATCAGGTTTTTTTTCTGCCGTAGTAATATAATGAGTCGCTTTCACAAATTTTGCAAATTGCGCATTCGTAACTTCAGTTTCATCCATCCAAAAACTGCTTACCTCAACTTTATGTTTCGGAAATTCATCTTCACTCGCCTGTGAATTATCTCCTCCCATCATGAAAGTTCCCCCTTTGATAAACACCATTCCTTTTACCGAAGTATCGCCATTAAATTTTAAAGAAGAATTGGCAGAGACAGCGGAAAACCTTGCCGGAACCATCATACACGAAGTCACAGAATCATTTTTTGCCTTTGATGATGCCGAAATGTTATTTTGGTTATTGCAGGAAAATAACACTAAAGCAACCAATAAGAGGAAATCCTGTTTATCAAGTTTGAATTCTATTTTCATTGAATCATAATTTTAAGGTCGTTTTTTAACGATTAAATCAGCATCCCTTAGTTCTTTTCCAAGTTCATCATGTACTGCTACTCTTAAACGATCGTTTTTCAAAGCTCAAGCCCAAAAAGTTTCTAAACTATCTTTTTAAAAGTTGATTTGGAATTCGACTTTTCAATTTTATTTCTGATCCAAATGGTAAAGTCAAAATACTTCTGAAGCTGGATTTCAAACTTGTTGTTTTCAATACCATTCAGCAGAGCTTTTAACTTGGCAGCAGTGACTTCATTTACTTTTGCAGAATTTGTCTGAAGCATTTTAAATAAAACTTTCTCCGTTTGAAGCAGCTTTCCTTTGTTTTGGAAAAGTCTTTTATAAGATCTGATCTCATAATCGAGGTATTCATAATTTTTGCTTTCATAATGGATAATCATATTTAGCAACCTTGATGCTTTATAAATTACCGATTGATAATTTATTTTTCCTATTAGTACAACGTTATTTATGTATTTCTGCGACTTCGTAAACTCTTTTACACCAAAAAAACACAGAGCAAGGTAGAAAAATAATTCACATTGCTTTTCATAATCAGTCAGCATTTGGACTTTTGCCAACATCACATTGTTCTCGTGAATAAATTTAACTGCTTCTTCAAATTTACCGGTGCCTGAAAAAATAGCTAATTGGTAAATTATTGAATTTAAATCAATAATAGAGCGAAAATAATCAGGGTACCTTTCATTGGAAAGCCTCATCATTTTATCCATATAAAAAGGCATTTCCGGGTAAGATTTTATCGTTCTTAGACTATCCAAAATACCGTCCAGGGAAGAAAGATAGTCAAGAGGAGGATTGCTCCATTTGGAAGGGTTTTGTTCAAACAGCCGGTTAAGTTCATAGAAGGTTTTGAGGGCAGATTTAAAATCTCCAATATCGGTAAAGAAAAATGAGTGAAATAATAAGTGCATTTTTTTTGCATCGAAATTGTTTTTAATTCTACCTGTTACAAGTCCCATTTCACCTAAAATGAGATCGTTTAAATTTTTCTTGTCCTCTTCAGAAAGAATCTTTCCTGAGTTGATCATCCTGAACTTAAGGAGTTCATACAATGAGTAATGCTCATGGGTATTCCTCATTGTTTTGATAATCTCCTTCGCTTTCATTTGCATTTCCACCAGCTTTTTTTCACACAATCCATTAAAATTTAAATCGGCAAGAAAGTTCAACTCATATCTGTTTATAAGTGGAAGCAAGAAAATATTTTCGGATTTTTCTGCTACAACTTTAATTTTTTTTAATTCTTTAAAGCTTTCTTTATCGAGGGAACGTTCTCTTAGAATATTTACTCTCATTAAGCCCTGGAGGACGCTAAACTCCGGATCATCTTTTACTTTTGCCTGAATAAGACAATCGGAAAGAACTTTAATTAAATAACGGACGGTATTATCAAATGAAGATTCGGGATGTTTGGCTTTAAACTCATTTTCCAGGCCTGTAATATCCAAATAGTTTTCCTGCTCCACCAAATCAAAAAGATCCAGATATTCCTTACTTCCGGCTTGTTTTTTTGTTGAAAGCTTAAAATGTCTTTTTTCTGATTTTGATAAAGAGTTCACCAGTTGTATTAGTGCAATTCGGGACATAGTCCTTAGTTTAGTGAATTAAAAATAGGGTAATTTTTTTTAGCTTCCTGTTAAGGTAGAATTCATTTAAATTGATTTTAGTTTTTGTATTCTTTTCAAGTGAAATATTATTTTTTTTACCTCCTTTTTTTATTTAAAAAACGAATTTGCCACCCTTTTCAATATCAAGATGACTGATAAATTCTTTATTGTAAGGCAAGTGGTTAAGTTTGAGTGAACGATCACGATTGCTGTTTCCCAATGAGTTCTTATTGATGATAGTGAATTTTTTACCCGAATAAAAGTGAGGATCAATATGAAGGATCACTTTTTTAAACAGGGGTTGCCCCAATCTTAAATTACCGCTGGTAGGGTCAACAGGGTAGAAGCCAATGGCACTGAAAACATACCATGCTGATAATGTTCCGCAGTCATCATTACCTGGCAGTCCTCCAGGACTAGTGTTGAAGTTTTTATTCATTGCTTCACTAATTGCTTTCTTTGATCTCCAACTCTCTCCATTGAAATAGGTGAATAAATAAGGATAAGCAATATCTGGCTCATTATAAAGAACAAATTTTTTTTCATTAAACATTTGCTGCAATCTTAGAACAAAAACTGAATCTCCACCCATGAGTTGTGCAAGGTTTTTAATATCAAACGGAACTGAAAAAAGATAGTTCCATGCAGTTCCCTCAATAAAACCGGTTCCCTTGAATTTATCAGGATTAAACGGTTCAAACCAGCTTTCATCGGAATTTTTTGGTCTTAAAAATCCTGTTTCGGGATCAAAGAGATTCGTGTAATTCCGGGAACGTTTTTTGAACTCTTCAAAGTCTTTATCATAACCTAATATTTTTGCTGTTGCCGCGATTGCATAATCAGACATTGCATATTCAAGTGTCATTGAAACGGAACCCCTGATGCTTGCGGGGACAAAGTGGTTGTCTAAATATTGTTTTAAGTATCGACGGATTGGATTATCAATTGTGTCGGTAGCATTATGTTTCATCGCTTTGTATGCAAGATTTAAATCAAAATTATGGATACCATAGACATAGGTTTCAGTAAGCATGACCGGGGCAGGATCACCAACCATAACATGGGCATCATTTCCTGCCAGTTCCCATTTTGGTAACCAGTGGTTTTCCTCATACATATTAAGAAGGCTTTGCACCATTCCCTGTTCTTGTTCGGGGAAAAACATCGTTAGAAAAATATGTTCATTGCGGTAGGTATCCCAAAGCGAAAAAACATCATATTGAATATTTGCCGATTTTGCGATGCGATCATGTCCCATAGCAAGATATTCTCCATTGGCATCGCTAAAGATACTTGGATGAAGTAGCATATGGTACAGCGCCGAATAAAAAATTATTTTTTGAGGTTTTGTACCTCCTTTAATTTTTATGCGTGAGAGGTATTGGTTCCATTTCTTTTTCGCATTTTTACGAACGAGATTAAAGTCAAAGTTATGTTGTTCATGCTCCAGATTTAATTTTGCATTTTCCATGCTAACATAAGAGATTCCAATTTTTACAAGGATCACCTTATACTTGCCATTAAAACGAAAATAAGCTCCAACTTCTTTGCCGGATTGATTTTTAAGAGCAGAAACATTTTTGTTTTTCCAGGTACCGACAGAATCAGCTTTTTGACTAAACTCCGCATAGAAAAAGACTTTTTGTGTTTGATTGGGTGCTCCACAAAAATGGCCGCTTTCACTCCAGCCTTCCAACTGGGAGGAGGAAAGAATTACGATTTTCCCACTTGCCGGCCGCATCCGCGCGTTTAATATATCAGATACATTGATAAGCACATTATTAAAACCAGAGTTTTTTTGGAATGTATACCTGCTGATACTACTGCGTGTCGTAACTGTCATTTCAGCTTTTATTCCCGAAGGTGCCAATGTGGTTTTATAATACCCTGGAAATGCCTTTTCCTGTCCATAATGCGATCTATAATTATCACAATCCGGTTCGATAGTTCCGGTAGTAGGCATAAGTACAATGTTACCAAGATCACTACATCCGACTCCACTTAAATGTACCTGGCCGAAGCCATAAATGTAGGGCTGACCGTAAATATATCCACTTTTAGAGCCAGGTGAATTGTGGGGGCTTACTGATACCATTCCCCATGGAAGAACCGCCCCGGGAAAAGTTTCGCCGTTTTTCCAGTTAACTGATGAACTTGTTTGATTTGCTGTTCCTATGAACGGATTCACATAAGAGGCTGGTGAAAATTGTCCCTGCACTATGCCTGGTAACAGAAGAAACAGAAACGGCAATTTCAAAAAAAATCTTTTCATAGTTTTTCAGAACAGCTTTTATATTATTTGAACAGCATGCTAATTCAGCACGTTTGGCTTTTGACAAATTTTTGTTGGTTAAACAATATTACTGCTTATGCTCCTAAAATATTTTCAAATTAAAAAAGGCGATTTGACGGAGTAAATACTAAGATTATGATTTTTCATAAAAAAGTTTTGAAATAACTTTTTGATTTTTAACCATTTATTTATTTGAATCATTCTAAAATACATTCCTGAAATTAAATAATGAATTAAAGATTGGTAAAGGTATAGTCAATCAACAAAATATCTTTGGTAAGCATTAGATGGTAGAGTTCGGAAACTACAGGAATCTCTTTCTAGTGATCCTGACGTAGCTAATTTTTCATATTCATAGTTGTTTTATCCAATATAGCGGGAAGCGATGCTGTTGGGATTAAATTTACGAATCAAAGGATTTATAGCCTTACAGCTGAAGAGATGGTTTTCAAGGAGTGCTGACTGTTTTTTATCCAAGAAAGACTATTGCTGAGCCATTGCATTTTGAGCACGTCTAAATTTCTGTTAGGTCTGAGCAGAATCTTCAAATCATAACAGAATTGAATTAATTACTTGTACAAGATTAGGTTGTATACCATTAGTAAGAATTAAATAAAAACGGATTTTTAATTTATTAAAAATAATTGTTATGATAAGAAAACCAAATTGCCGCTACATTTTATTCGGCGCCTGCCTTTTATTTCTTATGTGTACGGCAGATACTGCCGTTTTTGGCCACTCTATTAATGGAGTGAATAAAAAAAATTCCATGAAGGATTATTATAACTCTCAAAATCAGGTAACCGGACTGGTAACCAACGAGAAGGGAGTTCCACTAGCTGATGTTACCGTTACCGTTAAGGGATCTGCTAAAGGAACATCTACTGATTCAAAAGGTAATTACAGTATTGAGGTGGGAAAGGGACAGTCTCTGGTATTTTCCTACATTGGGTATGAAGAGCAGGAAATCAAATATACAGGTCAGAGGGTCATCAATGTACAATTAAACGTTTCTTACAAGTCTCTCAATGATATAGTAGCAATTGGATATGGAACAACTACTAAAAAAGAAGTTACAGGTGCAGTTACCACTATAAAAGCAAATGATTTTAATAAAGGAGCCATATTAAATCCCATCGGTTTAATTCAGGGGAAGGTGCCAGGGTTAGCTATAACCAGAACTGAAGGAAACAATCCGAATGGAGGTTTTCAGATATTACTTAGAGGGCTGAATACACTTGCAGGGGGCAAACAACCTTTGATAATTGTAGATGGCATCGTGGGGGCCAATACCCTTGATATGCTCGATCCTAATGAAATAGAGTCAGTTGATGTTTTGAAAGATGGTTCGGCAGCCAGCATTTACGGAACCCGTGCAACAAACGGTGTCATTTTAATAACAACTAAAAGGCCTAAAATTGGAAAAGTTTCTTATGAATTTTCAAACCAGCTTTCGACAGAGGTTTTATCGGAACATAATAGGTTTTTTACCGCAGATGAATACCGTACAGTGGTAAACAAGTATTATCCGGATCTTGTACAAACGCTGGATAAAGGCTATAGCACCAATTGGCTTAAAGAAATTACCAGACGCCCATTAAGACAGGACTATAGTTTTTCCGCCTCAGGAGGGACTGAAAGCATAAATTTCAGAGCCAATTTATATTATAAGGATGATGAAGGCATCGTGAAAAAGACAAGCGCTAAAACAATGACTCCAAGCTTATTTGTTAGTAGTACCAGCTTGAATGGCCGGCTTAAAATAGATGCCAGACTGATGTATTCTTTTATTAAAAGAGAAGGAGCAGATAACAACAATGCAATCTTTCAGGCTGTAGTAAGAAATCCAACTGAACCGGTATATGATTCTACCGATATGATTCATGGAGGTTATTATACCGAAATAACCTCCTCCGGGCAATTGAATCCAGTAGCGATGATCAATGAACACACCAACAATATTGAAGAACAGGCGTTTGCAGGAGATGTAATGGCTTCTTATAAACTATGGCCAACCCTCAAACTAAATGTCCATTACTCTTTTAATAGTAATCAAAACTACGAGGGAACTTATTATACAAGATATTATCCTGAATTAGGAACAAATGGCGATGCTACTGTGTCAACAGCTTTTAATCATAATGTTTTATTTGAGCCCGGACTTGAATTCAACAAAATGATTGGTGATCATAATATCCGCGCTATGGCAGGTTATTCCTATTATGAAAATCAGAATGAAAGCTTAGGCGCCCATAACTATGACTTCGCAGTTGAAGATTTTTCTTACAATAATATTGGCGCAGGTTCTGCCCTCGGATCCGGATTGGCAGATATGGGTTCTAATAAAAACTCTAATAAATTGATTTCCTTTTATGGCAGGATCATGTATAATTACCGGGAAAAATATCTGTTATCTACGTCCGCTCGATATGAAGGCTCTTCACGTTTTGGAGCTAATAATAAATGGGGACTTTTTCCTGCAGTAAGTGTCGGTTGGCGTGTTACAGAAGAAAATTTTGCGAAAAATTTAAAATGGATTTCTTCCTTGAAATTAAGGGCAGGATATGGTGTTACGGGTAATCAAGACATTGATAATTATCTATCTCTTTCCAGAATAGAAACCACCAACAGGTTATTTTATTATAATGGTGAATGGCTTAATACATATGCACCAGCCAGTAATCCTAATCCTGATTTGAAATGGGAAAAGAAAGGGGAATTTGATGCAGGTGTGGATTTTGGGTTTTTTAAAAATAGAATTACGGGTACTTTTGACTATTATTCCAGAAAGATATCAGATCTTTTGTGGAATTACGACGTTCCTGTGCCTCCTAATGTTTATCCAACCACTTTTGCCAATGTGGGCATACTTTCAAATCATGGAATTGAACTATCTCTATCGGCAGATATAATAAAAACAAAAAACTTACTTTGGAATTCAACAATACTCTATGCCCAAAACAAAAACAAATTAATTTCCTTCTCTGATGCAGTTCGGGGATACAAGCTTGATTATTTGGAAGTTAATCCGGTGAATGGTACCTGGTCCCAACTTATTTTAAAAGGTCAACCAGTAGGCAATTTTGTTACCCCGATTTATATTGGACTTGATTCTGCCGGTGAAGCTGTTTATAAAGACTTCAACAAGGACGGAATGATTGATATAGGCTCCCAGGACGACCGAGCCATTGTTGGAAATGCGTATCCTAAATTTACTTTAGGGTGGACCAATGAGTTCAGGTATAAACAATTTGATCTTTCTTTTTTCTTCCGTGGGGTTTTTGGACAAAGCCTGGTGAACTATGAAAGGGCATTATATGAAAACTGGAAGTCCTTGCTGAATGGAAGGAACATAGTAAAATCTGTTTTGGATAATCCCGATTATCAGGGAATCAATGTATTTGATTCAAGGTATGTCGAAAAAGCCTCTTATGTCAAGTTAGAATATATAACACTGGGCTATAACTTTAAATTGAAAAACCAAAATACGCTTAGAGTTTATATCACAGGTCAGAATCTTTTAACCATCACCAATTATAAGGGAGTTGATCCTGAAGAGCCTATTTCTAATTTTGATCTAAGGCCTGCAGTGAATGGGGCAGAGAATTTAAATTACTATCCTTATACAAGAACTTTTCTTTTTGGATTTAATATTAACTTTTAAAAATTAAGGTTATGAAAAAAAATAATTTAAAAATTTGGCTTTTTCTGACATTTGCAATATCTGTTGCTTCATGTACCAAGCTAAATGAAGACCTGTATTCGACATTGGATTCTCAAAATTTTTATAAAAACGAGCAGGAATGTATTTTGGCCATGGGCGACTCTTATTCCCAGTTAGCCTATCAGGGTGGAAATCTTTGGGGTATTTTTGGAACTCAATTAATACCTACAGATGAAGCCGTAGTTCCTTACAGATTAACAGGACCGTTTTTGGGCAATAATGGTATCTGGTTAGACCTCCACCAACATAAATTCAAGCCCAATAACAATCCTATTCAATCCTCATGGCAGTATTCTTTTAAAACGGCTGCTTCCTGCAACCAGGTAATTTACGAAATCGATAAATCTCCTGCGAAGTTCAATAAAAAAGCAAACATGATAGCAGAACTGAAGACCTTGAGAGCCTATTCGTATTATGTCGCTATGGACTTATTTGGCAATATCCCGATTTCGCTTGATTTTGCTGATACTGCTCTTCCGAAACAGTATAGCAGAGCTGAGGCATTCAAAATAATTGAAAAGGATTTACAGGATAATCTGCCACTTCTGGATGCAGAACCTTCTCCGCTTAATTATGGACGTTGTACGAAAGCATTAGCCTTTACAGTGCTTGCTAAAATGTATCTCAATGCTCAGGTATGGTTAGGTACACCAATGTGGCAGAAGGCAATAGATATGTGTGATTCGGTCATCAATTTGGGATACTATCACCTCGAGAGTAATTACTTCAAAAACTTTATGATTGCAAATGAAGATTCCAAGGAAAATATTTTTGTAATTCCATATGATCGTAAATTAGGATTTGGTTGGGAAATGCATGAATATACGTTGCATCCTGCCTTTGGGCCGGTATATGATATGACAGCCCCAATGTGGAATGGAATCTCCGCTACCGAGGCATTTTATGATTCATATGATTCTTCCGATCTAAGAATTAATTCATGGATGGAAGGTCCTCAATATGATCAAAGTGGCCAGCCATTGCTTACAACAACAGGTACTCCGTTAATATTTACGCCATCGATAGGGGGTCTTAAAACTGCAGGGGAAGGTGACGGGGTTCGCTGTAAAAAATGGGAATTTCCGCACGGCCTTCAAACTAAAAATGAAAGTATGGATAATGACCTTGTTATTTTCAGATACGCAGACATTTTACTAATGAAAGCTGAGGCGATTATGCGTTTGAATGGTGGAGTTCCCGATCAGACAGCGGTTAACTTAGTTAATATGGTACGGGAACGCGCATTTGGCAATAGTGATCATGATTATACGATTGCTACTTTAACCCTTGATGAATTGCTAAATGAAAGGGGCAGAGAGTTGGCCTGGGAAGGATTACGCAGGCAGGATCTAATTCGATTTGGGAAATGGGAAAATGCATGGTTTGGTAAGCCGGCAGAAAGTGATAAACATACCGAGATTTATCCGATTCCTTCAAATGTGTTACCATCGAATCCAAATCTTTCACAAAATCCTGGTTATTAAGATGAAATTTTTGGTAAAGTCATATCTGGTTTTAATTGTAGCACTTTTGGGAGTACAATTATTGCCAGCACAAAAGGTACAAAGGCCGAATGTTATCGTAATATTGACTGATGACCAAGGATATGGAGATTTTTCCTGTAATGGAAATCCTATTTTGAAAACTCCTGCCATAGATAAATTTTATGCAGAAAGTATCAGGTTTAGTGATTTTCATGTGGCACCCTTATGCACGCCGACGCGTGGAGAATTGATGTCAGGGCTGGATGCATTGTACAATAAAGCCGCTACAGTTGGTACCGGTCGGGATATGATGAGAAGAGACATCATTACTATGCCGGAGGTTTTTAAAGAGAATGGTTACAGAACTGGAATTTTTGGAAAATGGCATTTAGGTGATAACTATCCTGACAGGCCGATGGACCGGGGGTTTGAAAAATGTATCTGGTTTAAAGGGTGGGGACTTTTATCAGAAGCTGAATACGATAATGATTATTATCAAACCAGGTATTTGGATAGTCTGAAAACCGTACAATCTGAAAAATATTGTACTGATTTATGGTTTGATGAGGCTATAAAATGGATGGACAAAATAACGGATGAGCATCAGCCTTTTTTTGTTTACTTACCTACCAATTCACCGCATGGTCCGTTTTACGCCCTGAAAGATGATTATGATTATTATAAAGATAAAGTAAAAGACAGCAGTGCTGCTGAATTTCTTGGAATGATAAAAAACATTGATAAGAATTTTGGACGCCTGGATCAATGGCTTGCAGAGAAGCACATCAAGAAGAATACTTTAATAGTCCTTATGAATGATAATGGCGGAACAGGTGGGGTGAAAGTCTATAATGCCGGCATGAGAGGTAAGAAAGGAGATTATTATGATGGCGGCCATCGTGCTGCCTGTTTTATTCGATGGCCAGATGGTCATATAGGCCTTCCTCGTACAGTTACTTATACCTCAGAGATACAAGACCTTCTTCCTACATTCATTGATTTATTGCATCTGAAGGTAGCAGCAAAGCATCATTTTGACGGGAAAAGCCTTAAACAATTGATACTTGACCCGAAAGTAAAATCTGAATCTGACAGAATGTTTGTGGTTCAATATGGTGGTGCTGTGAAACCTGAAAAGTATCACAGTTGTGTAGTGTGGAATTCATGGCGTTTGGTCGGTAACGATGAATTGTATGACATAAGCAAAGATCCCGGACAACGAACTAATGTTGCTACTGAGTTTCCTTCAGTCGTAACCAAAATGCGTGCTTATTATAATGATTGGTGGCAAAAAGTCGCCCCTGGAATCAACAGGTTTGTACCGATTTTTGTCGGTTCTGACAAGGAAAATCCGGTGATATTGACTTCCGACTTTTGGGCAGATAGTGCTTACATTAACACGCAATGGAAGGTAGCGCAGGCTGCCGGTGAAAAAGAAGGTGGTGTATGGAGCCTAGATGTGAAAAAGTCAGGAACTTATGAAATTTCTCTTAGCAGGTGGCCTTTTCATTTAAAAAGACAACTAACTGTCCGTGGGCCTGAACATGCGGTCGGAGGTACCAAAATCAGAGAGGGAAAAGCACTTCCGGTGGCCTCGGGAAGTTTGTCAATCAATAATAGCCCGCCAAGTGAGCATACGGCATTAGTAGGAGCAAATAAGATTGATTTTAAAATTGATCTGAAAAAAGGCCCGGTCAAACTTCAGGCATGGCTTAATGATCCGAAAGGAATGCCACTATGTGGTGCCTATTATGTAAAAGTCATGTTTATTAAGTGAATAAGGAGAAGTAAGAGGGAAAGTATCACTTATCAACTCCCCGATATTTCTGTCGTTGCAATGATAGCCATATCACACCTTACCAATAATGAGTCCTAAACCGTTCAGAATGGATACTTTCAAATCGGTACTTTTGTTTTTTACCCTATTTATCATTCCTTCTCCTAAAGTAAAGGTAATTCACAAAAATAATTTTGTAAACTATTATATAGACTCGAAAGCCGGGAATGATGATAATAACGGAGTTACAAAGGAGACGCCACTCAAATCATTGGCAAAACTGCAGACCCTTTCATTGAATCCCGGAGACACTGTTCTTTTTAAAAGAGGATCTCATTTCCTGGGACCGCTCATTATTAAAAATTCAGGTACGCAAAATCACTATATTACCTTAACGGCTTACGGGGATTCACTTCAGCCGGCACCAACTTTTACCAATCCGGTATTTACGTCCGATAATTATGGGAATTGCATACGTTTAAAGGGCAGTTACATTATTGTTTCACATTTGTATTTTTACAATACTTCTTCTGTACCGGAAGGCTATCCTGCAAATTCATTTATAACAGTTTGGGAAATGGGAGCCATATATGTAGATAAAACAGCTTTACATTGTATTATTACTAATAATGAAATCAAGAATTGCGTTGTTGGAATAAAAAGTTATGGGCCTTTCACTTTAATAAAAGGTAATTATATTCATGATTGTAACAGGATTTTAGAACAATGGGGATGGGGGCCTATAGGGATTTGGTTTGGAGGGGACTATCAGGAAGCTTGTTATAATCGAATATTTAATTACCGGGTAGAGGATCCGAGAATTCATTGGAAGTCAGGAAAAGGCGGAGCAGACGGAGGCGCTTTCGAAATTGATGATGCCCGCTATAACAAGGCGCACATTTCAATTCACCACAATTATACAAATGATTGCCAGGGCTTTTTGGAAGTAACGGAACACGACGTCAAATCCAATCCTGTTTATAAAAATTTTGAAATTCATCATAATATAAGCGATGATTATCAACAATTCATTGCTTTGTGGGACGGGGCACATTGCAGAATAAATAATAATACCATAATACGTCGGAAGAAGAATGTAAATGACTGGGGTGTTTTTAATATCGCTTCTGATAGCTCTGAAAATGAAATCTGCAATAATATAATAGTTACTGAAAAGGATATTCCAATTTTTAATACCGGACTTGGCATGCAAAGAAAGCCGAAGAGTATTATCAAAAATAATTTATATTATGCTGCTTCAGGAGTATTAAGAATGGGAAATGAGGGTCCTGGTGAATCACCTGTATATGGTGATCCTCTTTTCATAAATTATTCAAAAAGCAGAAGTGCAAAAGATTATTCCCTCCTAAAAAATAGTCCCGCCAAAGATAAGGGACTCGAATTAGGATACACTAGAGATTTCGATAACAAAATTATACCTGCTGGTAAAAAACCGGATCTCGGTGCTTTTGAAATTCAATTGAATTAAAGCGACTGATTTTTGACTGAAAACATTTTCTATCTATTGCTTTGTTTTATCATCAACTGAAATCATTTCAAATCTACTAAAAGAGCCGCCTTATAACACTATTTGATGGCATTGATTTTCTGCAAAAAACTGCTAATTGAAAAGTTTTAAAATAGGATTCTAATATTTATGAAAAAAAAGTCAAAGTAACTATTTGATTATAAGTATCTTATATTTTTATTAGGTAAATTAATTTATATCTGAGAAAACATTTATAATTAAACATTGGTAAAGGTATTGTGGATCAAAAAAATATCTTTGAAAAGCATTAAAAAAAATCAAACGAAATATGGTATCAAAAAAAATAGTTGTAGTTGGAAGTACAAATATGGATATGGTAGTAAAAACAACACATATTCCAGTCCCTGGTGAAACAGTTCTTGCAGGTTCTTTTTTTATGAATCCGGGAGGAAAAGGCGCTAATCAGGCTGTTGCAGTAGCCCGTCTTGGAGGTGAAGTTATTTTTATTTCAAAAACCGGAAATGATATTTTTGGCAAACAGTCTGCTCAATTGCTCGATGAGGAAGGCATTAATACTTTTTACATCCTTTCAGATAACGAACTGCCTTCTGGCGTTGCCTTGATTACTGTTGACCAGTTTGGAGAAAACAGTATCGTAGTTGCTTCAGGAGCTAATGCAAATCTTTTTCCACCGGATCTTGAAAGTGCGCTGGACGAAATTGCTAAGGCAGGTATCATCTTAATGCAACTTGAAATTCCAATTGATACAGTATTTTTTATAGCACAATATGCTGCCACGCGAGGTGTAAGAGTAATACTAAACCCAGCGCCTGCCAACTTATTATCCGCTGAATTATTAAGCCATATTGATATAATTACTCCTAATAAAACAGAGGCTGCAATGTTGTCGGGTATAAAGGTAAATAGTATTGAAAGCGCAAAAAAGGCTGCAAAGATTATTCATGAAAAAGGAGTGAAGAATGTGGTCGTAACCATGGGTTCCCAGGGTGCTGTTATTTGTCATGAGGGCAAGATTCATGTTGTAAGTGTAAAAAAAGTGGAGGCATTGGATACGACTGCTGCAGGAGATGTTTTCAATGGGGCATTAGCAGTAGCCTTATCTGAAGAAAAACCATTTGTGAATGCTGTTGAATTTGCCTGTGAAGCTGCGGCAATTTCAGTTATGAGACTTGGAGCCCAATCTTCTATTCCTTATCGCAATGAATTAATTGCTTCAAAAGTTGCTCTTTAGAGCTCACCATATTAAAGAATTGAATTCTAAATCATTATTAGTTATCAAAAACGATTGTTATGATTATAAAACAAAATTGCCGCTTTATCTTTTTCAGCGCCTGCCTTGTTCTGTTAACCGGTTTTGCAGATCAGGGTGTCTTCGCGCATCCTTTAAGAATGAAGGACAAAATCTCCTTAAAGAAGGATTTGAATTCTCAAAAAGAAGTTACCGGGAAAGTTTCGGATCAGGAAGGTAATGCACTAAGCGGTGTTAGTGTTCTACTTAAAGGGACCAATACTGGAACTACGACAGATGCTAAAGGGAGGTATTCCATTGATGCTGATAACGGACAGACGATTGTATTTTCGATTGTTGGCTTTGAAACAAAGGAAGTTCTTTATTCAGGGCAGCAAACTATTAATGTTAGTTTATCCCTTGCTACAAAAAGCCTGAATGAAGTCGTGGTTAATGTTGGGTATGGTACCCAACGAAAGGTAAGCCTTACCAGTGCTGTCAGTCAGATTTCAGGGGATGAATTGGTAAGAAGACCCGTTTCAACTATTGAGCAGGCTTTACAAGGAAAAATACCGGGGCTAACCATACTTGATAAGGGAGGAATACCTGGCTCATCCAACACACCAATTTTAGTAAGGGGGGTCAACACTTTATACACGTCAGAAGATTTGTCTGGTTCTTCCGTTTCACCTCTTGTACTGGTAGATGGTGTTGAACAACCCTATGGAAATATTAATCCTAATGATATTGAATCTATTTCTGTACTAAAGGATGCGAGCTCTACTGCTATTTATGGTTCAAGAGCGTCAAATGGCGTAATACTTATTACTACAAAGAGGGCAAGATCAGGCAAAGTTACCGTTTCTTATAATGGTTTTTATGCCAGACAAAAATCTGTCAGCAAGCCTCAGGCCATGGATCTGGCCAGTTACCTTCAATTGGAAAACCTTGCTTATAAGAATGTTGGATCGAATCCTCCCTACCCATACAGAGATCAGGACATCCAGCCTTATATTGAAGGCAATAAGGTGGATCCGTTACATTATCCTGTGCCGTTTGACTTTTATAATCTTGCCTTTCACACTGCTCCGCAAACAAGTCATTCATTATCGGTAAGCGGCGGCAATGAAAATTTTAAAGCCCGTATGAGCGTTCGTTACCAGGATCAGCAGGGTATCATTGATAATACCAGTTCACAACTCAGTCAAGCGAGGTTGAATACCGATTTCAAAGTTTCATCTAGAATAAATATTTCTGCAGACATTGATTATCGTTATGAAAAGGATCAAAATCCTTATGGTCTGGCCTCAATTTTTCAGTTTATGACTCAAAATTCAATCTGGGATGTTCCGAGGTACCCGAATGGTGATTACGGAGGTGGAAAGCAGGGCAACAATCCTTTGCTGCTGATCGATAAGGGCGGCTATAACAAAAATGCCTCCGATTACATTATAGGGAACCTCAAGGGAGAGTGGGAGATTTTCAAAGATTTAAAGTTTAGTACCCAGTTTGCAGCAAGATCTACCTCTGTTTTTGGTAAATTATACGAGAACACATGGCAAACAAAAGATTCTAACAAGGTCAAAAAAAGTAACCTGATTAACAACTTAACAGAATCAAGGAATAATGACAGGGAATTTACCCTCAATAATTTATTAAACTATTCACATAGATTTGGAAAACATTCTTTAAAAGTATTGGGTGGCTACTCACAAATTTATCACAGCTCTAGTTCCTTAAGTGCTTATCGCCAGAATTTTTACAATAACGATGTCCAATCCATTAATGCGGGCACCAATGATGACACAAAAGATAACAGCGGCAGTGACAACGAATGGGGGCTAAGGTCTTATTTTGGCAGGTTGAACTATTCTTACCTGGATAAGTATTTGTTCGAGGCAAATGGCCGTTATGATGGATCTTCCCGATTTACCGGCAAAAATCAGTACGGGTTCTTTCCTTCCTTCTCTGCGGGCTGGCGTATTTCACAGGAAAAATTTTGGAGTAATTTTTCTGATATTGTTAATGAGTTTAAGCTGAGAGGATCTTGGGGTAAAACGGGTAACCAGGCAGTGGCTTTGTACAGCTATTTCCCTACTTTAAATCTGGTCAACTATGATTTCAATGGCAATCCTGTGCAGGGATATGTTCAATCGCAGATTTCAAATTCTGACATAACCTGGGAGACCACCACAGAATCAGATCTAGGGTTGGACGCCAGTATATTAAATAACAGGTTTTCGCTTACTGTGGATTATTATAAGAAAAGAACGGATGGAATATTACTGACTCTCCCTGTCCCGGGGACTCTGGGTTTAGATCCGGGGCCTCAAAATGCCGGTACTGTTGATAATACGGGTATTGAATTTCAGGTGGGATCCCACAATCAGTTCGGTAGTTTTGGCTTTGACGCAACAGCTAATTTGGCCATAAATCAAAACAAGGTTATTGACCTGGCCGGCACGGGCCCATTTTATTATGGCACAGATTATAATCCCCGCTATACCATTCAGGAAGGATATCCTATTTATGCCTTTTGGGGTTATAAAACCGATGGTTTATTTCAAACCGATGAGGCTGCGGCAAAAGCACCTGAATATATCAGGCCGGCAAAAGCAGGAGATGTAAACTATGTTGATATCAATGGGGATGGTGTAATAGATGCCAAAGACCAAACGTATTTAGGAAATACCTTTCCCAAATATACATTTGGCGGAGATTTTAATTTAAGCTACAAAGGATTTTCACTAAATCTTGCTTTGCAGGGAGCAGCTAAGGCGAGTATCAGGATGGCAGGTGCTTTGGGGCAACAGGGAAATTATGAAGGTATGGTAGCCGATATTGTGACCAATAATTATTGGACACCTGAAAACACCGGCGCTTATTTTCCGAGACCTACTAAACAAGACTTGCGCAATCAAACCAACAATGACAGGTTGGTATTAGACGCCTCTTATTTAAGGTTAAAAAATGCTCAGCTGATGTACCAGTTGCCTTCAAAGATAATTAATAAGGTTTCCATCAGCCATGCAAGTATTTATGTTTCCGGCACCAATCTTCTTACTTTTTCAAAGCTGAATGAGTGGCATATTGATCCTGAGTCAATGTCGGGAGTTCAAAACTATTATCCTCAAACAGCTGTTTATACAGTCGGTTTAAATGTCCAGTTTTAAGTACTGATTATTCAAAAAAAAAATTGCAAATTATGCGATACGTAATTAAAATAATATCAATCCTGGCAATAACAAGTCTTTTTGCTAGTTGTAAAAAAGATTTATTAAATACCATTCCCAATGATCGCATCTCTTCGACCATATTTTGGAAAACCGATAATGATGCTACACTTGCAGCGAATGCGGTATATACATACCTGTCACAAGGTGCAGAACATTTTATTGGTTGGGATGGAATGTCTGATATTGTATTTACCAATCCAACCGGTCCCTCAGAAGCCTCAATATCTCAGGGACAATTCACAACATTAAACAGCAGAGTCTCCAATGATTGGAATAATGCTTATGCAGGAATCAGGGCTGCGAATTCTTTTTTGACCCATGTAGATGAAATTCAAACCTCAGATACTGCCCATATCAATGAATTAAAGGGAGAAGTGAGAGCGCTTAGGGCATATTTTTATATCCGGCTTGCTTTCTTATTTGGAGATGTACCCATTGTAAAAACTGAAATTACTTTAGAAGAGTCTAAGAATTTAACACGGGATCCTGTTTCGGCAGTTTGGGATTTTATTTCAACAGAACTTACGGAATCTGCCAAATTGTTACCTGTTACCCAAAAAGATAAGGGCAGAATGACCAAGGGAGCTGCTTTGGGCTTAAAAGCACGGGCCATGTTGTTTGCCGGAAGGTATCAGGAAGCTGCTGATGCCGCGCAGGCCGTAATGGACTTACACGTATATCAACTGTATCCTTCTTATAAAAATCTATTTAGTTATGCGGCGGAAAACAATAAGGAGGTGCTCATGGATATTGAGTATATTCCTGATGTATTTCCCAATAATATTTTTCAGTTGTTTGCTCCAAAAAGCGTAAATGCCAACAGTAAGTGGGTTCCTACGAAGAGGATGGTAGATATGTATGATATGAATAACGGACTTCCTATTTCCGATTCTGCCAGTGGTTTTGATCCGTATCATCCATATGTTAACCGTGATCCACGGCTTGAATATTCGGTTTTTGTTCCCGGTGATACGCTGCCAAACAATAAAATTTTTGATTCTTATCCTGATAGTAAAACAGGGGATGCTGTGGGTTCATCTTTTGTTGTTTCACCTACTGGTTTTAACATCAAAAAATATGTCAATAAAGAAGATCTTGCAGACCCTTCGAATTGTGGAATTAATATTATTTTACTGAGATATGCCGAAATATTATTAACGTATGCTGAAGCGAAAATTGAACTCAATCAGATCGATGGTTCTGTTTATGATGCTATTAACGCAGTAAGGCAAAGGCCTGATGTAGATATGCCACCAATTACTCCTGACAAGACGCAGGATGAATTGAGACAGATTGTGCGCCATGAAAGAACCGTAGAGTTAGCTTTTGAAGGAATGCGTTTTTTTGATATCCGACGCTGGAAAATTGCCGATCAGGTGATGCCGGGTAAGGTTCTCGGGATAACCTATCCTGATGATTCGGGAGCACTTCAGACTGTAGAGGTTCCCGGGTGGACACAAGTGTGGCTGGACAAAGACGCTCTGTGGCCCATCCCCGAAAAAGAAATCGAGTTAAATCCGCATCTGACACAAAATCCAGGATGGTAAAAGTCGCTTTTCATTACAACTTCATTAAACATTTATATATGAAAACAATTCTGTTATTTCTTATCACTTTTGGCCTCATTTCAGGTGCGAATGCTCAATCAAAAAAGGGTAATTTAAAAGAGGGAAACAAAAAGTATAATGTAATTTTCTTCCTGGTAGATGATATGGGATGGAGTGATCTTGGTTATGAAGGGAGTTCACTTTACGAGACGCCTACTATTGATAGTTTTGCTAAAAAGGGAGTTCGATTTACGCAGGCCTATGCTGCATGTCATGTTTGTTCACCAACCAGAGCAAGTATCATGACGGGAGAATATCCTGCGCGCCTTCATTTGACTGATTGGTTGCCTGGAAGGAAGGATTTTCCATTTCAAAAACTTGAATCCCGTAAATTAACAGTTCAGCATCTGCCATATAATCAGCCTACTCTGCCAAGGGTTTTAAAGGACAACGGTTATAAAACTGCTATATTTGGAAAGTGGCATTTAGGTTGGGATGATACCACTTATGCCAATTCACCGCAAAGACAGGGGTTTGACATTCATATTCCTGATTGGGATGCGGGTTGGCCTAATGGTACGTATTTTTCTCCTTATGGTTTGAAAGGATTGGAAGGTGGTCCCAAAGGACAGTATCTTACTGACAGGCTAACCGATGAAGCAATGAAATGGGTTGCAAAGAATAAAGATCATCCATTTTTCCTTTATCTGGCAAATTTTGCAGTTCATGACCCAATACAGGGCAGAGGCGATCTGGTAGTAAAATATGAAAAGAAGCTAAATCAGATGAGGGCAAAAGAAGAGTCGGGAGATATGAAGGGGAACGTTTCATCCACCAATCTTTTTAATCCTAATGCGGGGAATGCCTTTACTCTTGAGGGTAATCCAGACGATCCTAATCCTTTATCGAGGCAAGCGCTTGACGCGTTGAATAAAGATAAAGAGTACAGTGGTTTTAGTTTGTTACCAAACAGGATTGTTAAGGTACGGCAGCAACAAACCAATCCTGTATTTGCAGCGATGGTAGAAAGTGTAGATGAAAGTCTTGCTACTGTTCTTCAGAAACTAAAGCAGCTTGGGCTGGAGGACAATACCATAATTATATTTTTTTCTGATAATGGCGGAATGTCAGCAGCGAATTTTGGGAACCCTCATAGGAATATTTCTCCATTTAACCTGGATAAAGCTTACTCTACCTCTAACCTTCCTCTAAGAGGTGGTAAAGGGTGGCTATATGAAGGAGGTATTCGTGAACCACTTATTATCTATATTCCAAATTCGGCTACAAATGGTACTGTTGTTAATACACCGGTAATCAGTACAGATTTTTATTCTACCATTATGGATATTCTTGGTTTACCACTTACCAACGGTAAAGATGGGGTTGACGGAATGAGCCTTGTTCCAATTCTGAAAAACCAGGAAGAGGGAAAGGAAAAAATTGCCAAGCGTGCGATCTATTGGCATTTCCCTCACTACAGTAATCATGGGGCACAAAGCCCTGGAGGAGCCGTTCGTTATGGGGATTATAAATTACTTGAGTATTATGAGAATGGGACTGTACAATTGTTCAATATTAAAGATGATCCCGGGGAACATAATGACTTGTCGAAAACTGAACCTAAAAAGGCAGAGGAACTAAAAGAGATGTTGCATAAGTGGAGAAAAAGCGTCGATGCAGTTATGCCTTATCCAAATCCGAAATATGATCCGAAGGCTAAATGGCCGACACCGTCTGTTAGCGCTGATGAACCGTAGAAAATAAAATAAAATTTATCTATTAATCTAAAAACTTCAAAATGTTTATTATCCAAAATTATTCTGTTGCCATTGTATTTTGCATTATAACAATGCTTTGCTGGGGTTCATGGGCTAATACACAGAAGCTCGCCAGTAAAAACTGGCGTTTTGAATTGTTTTATTGGGATTACGTAATAGGTATTCTTGTATTTTCCCTTATTTCTGCTCTTACTCTTGGAAGCATTGGCACTGAGGGCAGAAGTTTTTTGGATGATCTATCTCAGGCGACCATTCTTAATATTGGAAGCGCCTTGCTTGGGGGCATTATTTTCAACGCCGCAAATATTTTGTTTTCCGCTGCCATATCAATTGCTGGCATGGCGGTAGCCTTTCCTATTGGAATTGGCCTGGCTCTTGTTTTGGGTGTTTTTATAAATTATTTCGGAGATGCCAAAGGGGATCCTGTGTTATTATTTTCCGGGGTGGCTTTTGTTACCCTTGCTATAGTCATCAACGCGATCGCTTACAGAAAATCTTCAACTGCCGGGGGTAAGGTTTCCTCAAAAGGGATTTTCTTATCCATAACTGCAGGGATTCTCATGTCATTTTTTTACAGATTTATTGCGGCTTCCATGGACCTAAATGATTTTGTTCATCCTGCTGTTGGTAAAATGACCCCCTATACAGCTGTTTTTATTTTTTCCTGTGGTATTTTTCTAAGTAACTTTTTGTTTAATACTATTTTAATGAAACATCCTTTTGAAGGCGCTCCAACAGGATATCGTGCTTATTTTAATGGCAGATTTCCAACCCATTTAGTCGGGGTTCTCGGAGGGTTAATTTGGGGATTAGGTAATTCTTTCAATTTGATTGCAGCCGGAAAGGCAGGAGCTGCTATCTCATATGGTCTGGGGCAGGGGGCGACTCTCGTAGCTGCTCTTTGGGGAGTATTTATATGGAAAGAATTTAAAAATGCTCCCAAGGGAACCAATGGCTTAATAGGGGCTATGTTTGTGCTGTTTCTGGTGGGCATCGGGTTGATAATTTATTCAGGAGTATAATCTTCCTGCAAGTATTATTTACGTATTAAATCTTACTTCAATGCAAAAAAAATACTTTTTCTTATCCGTTATCATTTTTTGTGTGAATTCCCTTTTAGCCCAAACTCCTCAAACTCAGGGGGCTCTTAAGGAATTGTTTCAAGGGCCTCCTGCAGCAAAAAGAGATGAATGGATTTCAAATTTAAGATCGTGGAGATCTAATGAAAGAAAAAGTATAGACTTTAATGATTCAGAATACAGGCGTCCTCAGTTGAACTGGTTGAAAAGTACATTTATTTATGTGCAGATGATGGCCCATGACCGGTATTTTTATGATCCGGTAGCTCATAAATATACCGTAGACCGCTACCTGAATGATTTACAAAAAAGATATGGAGGAATCGATGCAGTTTTGATCTGGCCGACCTATCCTAATATCGGCATTGATAATCGAAATCAATTTGATCTTGTTGCTGCTATGCCGGGTGGAGTTAAGGCGGTTAAACAAATGATTCTTGATTTCAAAAAAAGAGGAGTACACGTTTTTTTTCCCATTATGATTTGGGACAGAGGTACGCGCCCTATCAATGAATCTATGCCTGTCGCCTTGGTCAAAGAAATGAAAATTCTCGGTGCTGATGGTCTAAATGGCGATACGATGTGGGGAGTGACTGAAGATTTTCGGGATGCTTATGATAGCCTTCATTACCCATTGGTCCTGCAGCCGGAAGTTGCCATAAAAGATTTGAATTTCGTAAAATGGAACCTAAGCAGTTGGGGGTATTATTGGAACTATAAGTATACACCAGGAGTAAGTATTTACAAATGGCTTGAACCACGACATCAGGTCTTTGAGACGAATCGTTGGCAAATTGATAAAACAAATGATTTGCAATATGCTTTTTTTAATGGTGTCGGCTATAATGCGTGGGAAAATATTTGGGGCATATGGAATCAGATTCCAAAGAGATATGAACAAGCAATAAGGAGGATTTCGAAAATATACAGGCAATTTCCTGGGATATGGAATAGTGCTGAATGGGAGCCTGGAATTCCCTGTGTGAATACTGGCGTTTTTGCCAGTAAGTTTCCGGGTTTCGACCAAACCATTTTTACTATTATTAACCGGGATTCGGTGGAAAAACAAGGGATTCAATTAAGACTTCCTTTTGTAAATGATGTGCGATATTTTGATCTGTGGCACGGTCGTGAAATTTTTCCGAAGAAAGAGGGTAATGAAATTTCGCTTGCCTTTACAATTGGAGCCAACAGCTATGGTTCATTACTTGAAATTAAGAAGTCTGCTGTAACAAAGGAGTTGACTGATTTTGTGATTGCAATGGACTCACTTTCAAAAATACCCTTGTCACAGTACAGTGCTGCCTGGACACCATTGCCTCAAAAAATAGTACCAATAGTTAAAACGTCCGTTTCTGCGAATTCACAGAAAGGAATGAAGTTAATTCCAGGTACTAAAAATTACCTTTTTGAATCAAAAGGAGTTATGATAGAAGGGAATCCTCTTCCTGACGCTGTAGGTGTTCAACATCCGTGGCAGGACCATCCCTCACGATCCCAAAAGCACCGTATGACGATTCCTTCTTTTTATATGGATATTTATCCTGTAACTAACAAGGAATATAAAGAATTTATTAATAAAACACATTATCATCCAAAGGATGATTACAATTTTTTAAAGGACTGGAAAGACGGAAAATACCCGCAGGGATGGGATAATAAACCAGTGACATGGGTGTCTATTGAGGACGCCAGGGCTTATGCGGTGTGGGCTCATAAAAGGCTACCTCATGAGTGGGAGTGGCAGTATGCGGCTCAGGGAAATGACAATCGACCATATCCATGGGGAAATCAAATGGATTCAACAAAATTACCTTCTGCCGATAGCAGCCGTTCCATGAGACCTCCAACTGATGTAAATGCTTACCCTCAGGGGGCAAGCCCTTTTGGCATCATCGATATGGTAGGGAATGTGTGGCAGTGGACAGATGAGTATGTGGATGAGCACACAAGAAATGCGATTTTAAAAGGTGGGGGCTATTACAGAGCTACTACTTCCAAGTGGTATTTTCCACGTGTCAAAGAACTGAATGAATATGGGAAATATTTGCTTATGGCGCCTTCTATTGACAGATCCGCACTTATTGGCTTCCGGTGTGTGAAGGATGCGAAGTGAATATAATTGATCAGGTTCTGGGCTTCCTTTTCGAATTACCGGTATTTTTTTGATTTCATTTGATTTGAATAAACTAATGAATAGAATTTTTGGACGAATAAAATTAGTGGGAATAAGCAAAAGTCTATTTTTCTTTCTCCTTTTTTCCCCCCTGTTAGGTGTTTCTCAAGCGAAAGTCCTGAGGCTTTCAATTAAAGATTATCAAGACAGGGTGCAGGCTGTTTGGGTTTCTCAAATGCTTGGAGCTATGATGGGCTGGCCGTTTGAGCATAAGGTGGCTTCTGTATCCTGGGTCGATTCGTTTCCCAAAAAGTATTCGCATGCTCCTGTTGATGATGATTGGTATTATGAAATGGTGGCAATTCGTGCATTTGAGAAATACGGAATTAACATGACAGTTAAACAACTTGGACAACAATGGCTGGAAAATTCTGCCGGCACCTGGGGATCCAGTGAGCAGGCTAGGTTACTAATGTTGAAAGGCGTTGTGCCACCTTCTACCGGCGAGCCGCGTTATAATAAGTTATGGTTTACCATTGGCAGTCAATTCAGTTCCGATGTTTATGGCGCTATTGCTCCAGGAATGCCAAATGTTGCGGCAAAAATTGCAAGGGAATATGGTCATATCAATGGTTTTGCTGAAGGTGCCGATGGAGGTGTTTTTATTGCGGGCATGATAAGTATCGCTTTTATGGAAAATAATGTCAGGAAAATAGTGGGGGAGGCTTCCAGATTAATTGATCCCCGATCTCCTTACAGACAGTGTTTGAACATGGTACTTTCGATGTTTGATAAAGGTAAAAATTCCGGTGAAATATATAACGCGATAGAAGATAAATGGCATTTTATTTACCCCGCTACAAACAATGCAGTAGCAAATGGTGGTATCGTTGCTACCAGTCTCCTTTTTGGCCAGGGTGATTTTTTGAAGACTGTTAATCTTGCTTATAGTGCTGCTGATTTTACAGATGCTGATTGTAATGCTGCCAATGCCGGCGCAGTTATCGGAGCAATGAAAGGAATGAAATGTTTACCTGAGAAACTGGTAAATAGTTTGGGAGATAAAATTGAAGGTGACAAAATGGGTAAGGTTACCCTTACACCTCCTGTTAATGAAAGTATAAGTTCCTGGCTAAGAGGACCGCCGATATAGGTGTCCGCATATTGAGCGAACATGGTGCAGGGATTTCAAATGGGCAATTAACCATCAAAGTACAAAGGCCTGTGCAACAGGCTGCAGAATTGTTCCAATTGTCCGATTTTACATTGTATTGGAACCCTGAATGGAAGCTGGAAAGAGCCGGCTTTGGTGGTGCCGGAGGAGGAATGCCCGGAATAAGAGGACTTACTTATTTGGATGGCGATGTATTATCTACCTACCCACGCGATGAGGTAAGAGGTGTGGAACTTACAAGAACTTTAACCATCACCACTGAAAAGAAATTCATTTTTGATGCAGGTGTCGATTCCGCAAGAACCTGGGAGTTGATGGTATACATCAATAATCAAAAAGTAATAGACCAAAAGTTAGAAGGTACGCAAGGGACAAGGCAGTGGTATAATGAGGAAGTAGATCTTAAACCTTATAAAGGTCAAAGTATTAGAATACGTCTTTATCAAAAAGTATTGGTACCGGGTAAGGTTTCTGGAAATGCCTATTGGAGAAAGCTGAAATTTTTATAAGGATCCCTCAAAAATAATATTCCTTTTCATTTTAAAGTTATCAGTATGAATGCAGGTGAACTGTCTTACAGGAGATGCTTCCTTATCATGGTGATTGTACTTTTTTATAATAACACTTTTAGTCAATCACCTGTAAAAGGTAAACCGAATATTATTTTTATTTTGGTAGATGATCAGGGGTATGGAGATCTGGGAGTTTTTTATCAGAATCAAAGGGCGGCACTTCATGATATTAGCAAGCCGTATGAAATCTCCCCCAACCTTGATATTTTAGCAAAAGAAGGGGCGATACTAACGGATCATTATTGTGCAGCTCCTGTTTGTGCCCCTTCAAGAGCTTCACTCCTGTTAGGTGTCAGCCAGGGTATTGCAAATGTCCGGGACAACCAGTTTGATAAAGCAATTGAAGACAACTACAATATAGCATTTTGTTTAAAAAAAATTGGCTACAGCACTGCTGCTATTGGCAAATGGGGATTGGAAGGTAATGACAAATGGGACGTTGACGGATATAAATGGCCCGGACATCCACTGAAAAGAGGATTTGATTACTTCTTTGGTTATATGAGGCATAGCGATGGACATGAACATTACCCAAAGAACGGGCTTTACCGCCTTTATTGGGCTGAGAAGGAAAAGGAGGTATGGCAGAATTACAAAAATATTACTCCGGTTCTTGACAAATGTTATACTGCAGATTTATGGATCGCTGCCGCAAAAAGGTATATTATCAATCATTTGAAAGGCAGGGACAAAAACAAGCCTTTCTTTCTCTATCTTGCTTTTGACACTCCTCATGCAGTGCTAGAGTTACCTACTGAGAAGTATCCTGCAGGAAAAGGTTTAAATGGGGGAATGAAATGGCTTGGTACTCCTGGTCACTTTATTAATACTGCAGAAGGAAAAGTAGATTCATACATTTATCCGGAGTATGCTCATGCAGTTTATAAAAATGATTCAACCGGACAACTTATTCCATGGCCGGAAACTTTTAAACGTTATGCTACTGCCAACAGAAGAATAGATGACGGGGTAGGAGATGTTAGGCAATTACTTAAAGATTTGCATATTGATTCCAATACAATTGTAATTTATACTTCAGACAATGGCCCTTCCATTGAGTCTTATCTGCCCGAAAAATATGCAGCTAATCATCCCACTTTTTTCAGTAGTTACGGCCCCTTTGATGGTATTAAGCGTGATAACTGGGAAGGAGGAGTTAGAATGCCTACCATTGCCCGGTGGCCTGGGCATATTAAGGCTGGTAAAATAATTTCGGAACCCTCTATTTCGTACGACTGGGCACCTACTTTTTTTGATATTGCCGGAATACCAAGCCCTGTCAGAATGAACGGAGTTTCCCTTAAACCGGCGCTCACTGGCATTGGAGAACAACAGAAAGGTCTTATCTACATTGAATATTTTGCAGATGGCAACACACCGGATTTTGAGGAATTCGAGCCGAGTCACCGGGGGCGGATTCGACGGCAGATGCAGTTATTGAGACTTGGTGATTATGTAGGAGTTCGGTACGATATTAAATCCGCAGACGATAATTTTGAAATTTACAATGTAAAGACTGACCCGAAAGAAAAATTCAATTTGAATGATCATCAGAATGTAACTGCCGGCAAAGACATTCCGGTCTTTACAAATCACGGAATTAAGGAATTCACTGTAAACGGCCTTGAAGATTTTATGAAAGGACGGGTGTTGCAGGTGCGCCATTCAAATATTTCTGCTCCTCGTCCCTATGATTCTGCTCTGATACCACAAATAGAGATAGGAAAGGTGTTGTCTGGTGTTGACTGGCAAATCTATCAAGGAAATTTTCCCTGGATTCCAAACGTAAAGAATATGATACCTGTTGAAAAGGGGCATTCTGGAAATATTGACGTTAGTTTCGCTGAGAAAGAAAAAAACGGGATACTTTTTTTCAATGGGTATATTAAAGTACCTGCCGATGGAATGTATAACTTTTATATGGCTACAGATACCAAGGCTTACCTGCGTATTCATGATATTGAAGTTATAGATGAGGATTTTAGCTACTCAGGGAATCTTACAAGGCAACAGACACTTTTTTTAAAAGCCGGCCTTCATCCTTTCAGCCTGTATTATTACCGTAAGAAGGAAAATGGAGTTCCATTTTTAAAGGTAGCGTGGAGCAGTTCTTTTATGAAAAGACAGCCACTGAAATCCTTTTTATTTAGCGAAGTAAAAAAAGGTAATTAAAATAGATAAAAAAATTTCCAGGGCCGAAAAGCGAAAGCAGATCTGAGGTCAAAGGTGACTTGCGAGTGATTTGGTTGTATTCTTTAAATAATAGCATGACTTTAATTATTAAAAAGATCTATTCAAATGCAAAGCATTTTTTTTGGTTGATATGCGGTAAAATATGCATAGTGCTTTTCTATGTGGGAATGTGTAGGAATGTTTATGGTGGATCATTGAATAAAATACTGCTTGCCAAAGGTGGAAAATCATGTATTGACATTATTCAACCTTATGATTCATCTGAAATTTCGCGCTTTGCAGCGCAGGAACTTTCGAGTTATCTTCATAAAATCTGTGGTGCCTATTTCTCAATACAAACTATTCCAAATAGTTTGCTACCTCACATCATCATTAAAAAAAATAAAGATTTAGCAACCGAAGATTATATTATTTCTACAGAATCCAGGAATATTGTACTCTCCGCAGGTTCAGACAGGGCAGTCCTTTATTCAGTATACGATTTTCTACATTCTCTCGGTTGTGAATGGTTCGCTCCTGATTTAGCAATATATAATGGTTCCGGTGAGCATATTCCAAGGAAATCAATTCTTTTCTATCACTATACAACCGATATTTATGCGCATCCGGTTTTTGCTTATCGGAAACTTGATGTGGAAGAAGGTAGGACTCATGATGTTGCGAACCTCAGAAAAATTATTGAGTGGATGCCAAAAGTTCGTTATAATATTCTGATGGTGCCGTTGAATTATGGGGGAGCAGGTCGCGTAAAATGGGATAACTGGACCGAAGAATTGACCCCTGAATTAAAAAAGAGAGGATTGATGATAGAAGTAGGAGGGCATGGTTACCAGAATTATTTAAATGCGGGAATGGAGAATGGAACTTTATTTAAAGAGCATCCCGATTGGTTTGGAAAAGATAAAAATTGCATGGCAAGTTCCCAGCAAAATCTTGTTTTTAATACCTCCAATAAGGATGCTGTCAGATATCTGACAGATAATGTTATCAAGTATATTGAGCAACATCCTGAAATTGATATTTTCGACTTTTGGCCTCCGGATGGTGCCAGATGGAATGACTGTCCGCAGCTTACAGAAAAAGGTTCTCCTGTTGATAGGCAAGCGAATCTGGTGAACGAAGTAGATTCGGCAATTAAAAAAGTTCAGCCGGATTTACTTTTGGAAATGATCGCTTACCAACCTGTGTTAATGCCACCGGAAAAGGTTCAGTTAAATAAAAATATTCTGGTGGATTTTTGCCCAATCAACCAAAGTTTTGAAAAGCAGATTTACGACCCGGGATCACTAAATAATTATTCTTATAAACAGGCCTTACAATTATGGAGAGAGACTTTTAAAGGTGATATCGGATTATATTCCTATTACAGGAAATATGCGTGGCATTCTTTACCGAATGTAATTCCTCATTATATTCAAAGAGATCTTCAATGGTATAGTAATATGCCCTTACAGGGGATTTCTACTTATGCCGAACCAGGTGACTGGTTCACTTACGAATTGAATCATTACATTTTAGGACACTTATGCTGGAATGTTGCCATTAATGTAGATTCTCTCATAAACCAATATTGTATTTTTCGCTATGGAAGATTTAATAAAATTGCCAGGGCTGGTTATTCTGTTTTAGAGAACGTTGTCCCTGATTATTGCAGTATTCCGTTTTCAAATTTAAAACCTGTTGGCCAAATAACTAAGGCTAAGTCAGGAGTTTCAAAACAAATTCAGGCGCTTCAAAAAATTCAGCAAAAATGTGATGGTAACGTTAAGGAAAATTTTTCCAGGCTATTGTTAATGATGCAATACGTGTATTATGATCTTGAAATTCAGCAGTTGATTTCTGCTTCTGAGAATACAACAATCATAGAAGGGAAGATAAAGGAATTATTAGAGTTTTTGAAGGACAATAAAGACAAAGGCGTATTTATAATTTCATCGAAAAATGAACTGTCATGGATGAACAATCATTATAAAATGAATAAAAGATAGAAACAGTTCCGGGAGGATCAGCAGCTAAATTTATGGTGAATAATTTAAAACAAGAGTTGATTAATAGTAATGGGAATAAAGAGAATTTATAAATTTTGGTTTTCTTTTCTGCTTACTTTTTTTTATTTCTATGCAGGAGCAAATGGTGTTTCACATTGGAAAGAAAAAGAAAATCAAGTTAAGATTTATGATGCCTATTGTCAATCTATGAATAATCCGGCAGGCATTGGTGTAGAACCTTATTTTAGCTGGAAAATATCATCGAAAAAACATGGTATTTTTCAAAAGGCGTATCAGGTTATAGTAGCTACCGATCCTGAAAAGCTGAACGAAAAAGCGGATGTATGGAATTCCGGTATGGTAGTTTCAGGTCGAAATACTTTTGTTCATTACAGCGGGATACCTTTAAGAAGCGGACGGAAATATTATTGGAAGGTAAAAGTATGGATAACTCATAAATCAGCTATTTTTTGCTCTAAGACATCTTACTTTATAACGGGAATTACAACTAAAAAAGAATGGACCGCTTCAAAATGGATTGCATTTGAAAAACTGGACGATAGTATGAGAGTGTATCCTGGCGTTGCAGGTAAAGGTAACGGGTTAGGTGACCTGGCCGTTAAAAGAGCTGTCATACCATGTTTCCGCAAAGAACTAGAGGTAAAAAAAGATATTTCAGATGCCTATGTTTTTATTTGTGGTCTTGGCCAATACGTTTTCTCTGTAAATGGAACCAAGGTGGGGGAAAGTTTTATGACTCCCGCTTGGTCTGATTATTCTAAAAGATGCTATTATAATACTTATGATATTTCAGCTTTATTGGTGAAGGGTTCCAATACAATAGGAGCGATTGTGGGAACAGGCTTTTTGTATGTTAACCGTGAAAGGTACAGGAAGATGGTAATTGCGCAGGGTTATCCAATGTTGCGAATGCAAATGATCATCCGTTATACCGATGGTTCCTATGATAAAATTGGTACAGATAGTAGCTGGAAAACCACTAACTCTGCTATTACTTATTCCAGCATTTATGGAGGAGAAGATTTTGATGCAAATAAAGAAATTGATGGCTGGCAGAAACCGGATTTTAATGATGTGGGATGGAAAAAGGTAATTGTTGTTAGCGGGCCGGCTGGAGAAATGGAAGCGCAAAAGAACTATAGTGTTCACATCAACCAGGTTTTTGCTCCGGAAAGGAGGGACACCATCAATCTGAAAAGGTTTGTATTTGATTTCGGGCAAAACATTTCGGGGATCATCCGGTTAGAGGTGGTTGGCAAAAAAGGATATCGGGTTCGTATTACCCCATCGGAAATTTTAAAGGATGGAAATCTTGCTGATCAGAGGGGGTCTGGCTCACCCTATTATTGGAATTACATACTCAATGGAAAAGGAAAGGAAATATGGCAACCGATGTTTTCTTATTATGGGTTTCGATATGCCACCTTAGAAGTGTTTAATAGAGAAGGTGATCAAGTTAAAATTTCAGAAGGTATTGCGTCATTATCCCTATTATCGCTTCATACCCAGAACGCTTCTCCTGATGTCGGAGACTTTAATTGTTCCGACACCTTGTTTAATAAAATTTATTCTCTGATTAAATGGGGGATTCGCAACAACCTGTCAAATATTTCAACGGATTGTCCCCACCGTGAAAAACTGGGCTGGCTTGAGCAATCCTATCTGATGGCCAATTCGGTTTGTTACAATTATGATTTTAATTCATTCGGGCAAAAGATTATACAGGACATGGAGGACGCGCAGCTAACCAGCGGTTTGGTTCCCGATATTGCTCCGGAATATGTTATTTTTCAAGGTGGCTTCAAAGATTCACCTGAATGGGGCAGTGCTTGTGTGCTATTGCCCTGGTATTTATACCGGTGGTATGGGGACAAGGGAATTTTGGCTAAGAGCTTTGAAATGATGACCAGATATGTTGACTATTTAGAGGGTAAATCAAGAGGGCACTTACTTGATTATGGATTAGGAGACTGGTTTGATATTGGTGTAAATCCTCCAGGCGTTTCTCAATTAACTCCTCTGGGTCTCACTGCTTCGGCGTATTTCTATTACGATGCAATTATAATAAGTAGAGTGGCGAATTTACTTCATAAACCTCTGTTAGTTCAAAAGTATACACTTCTTTCTGATTCTATCCGTGAGGCATTTAATGAAAAATATTTTAATCCCACTAGGAAAGTTTATGGGACGGGAAGCCAGACTTCATTTGCTGTACCTCTCTATTTTGGAATGGTAGATAGTAGTTTTTACAAGGAAGTGTTTCAGAATTTTATTAAGACAATTAAGGACAATCAAATGCACTTGACCGCCGGAGATATCGGCCTCCGATATGTAATCCAATCACTTGAGCAGGGTGGAGAGAGTCACATGATTTATGAAATGAATCACGATGATTCATTACTAGGGTACGGCTATCAATTGAGACAAGGAGCGACGTCCCTTACAGAATCCTGGGCAGCCCTTAAAAATGTTTCTAATGATCACATGATGCTTGGGGAGTTGATGGAATGGTTTTACGGAGGACTTGCAGGTATAAGTCAGCAGAATGGAAGTGTTGGATATAGGAAAATAATGATCGCTCCCCAATTCGATAAAAGGATTGATCATGTCAATTGTTATTATAATTCCATTAATGGGCCTGTTCGTGTATGCTGGCGACGCAAAAGACGTAGAAAAGTTAGAATACAAGTACAAATTCCTGCAAATTCAACCGCGAGAATTTTCTTGCCTTCAGCGAGGGTAAAAGGTAGGAATAAAGGTTTAGAAAATCACTTTGTGAAAAGGAGTAAGGTGCCAAATAAGTTTAGTCAGGGTACCATGATTGAACTGGCGTCAGGGGAATATAAATTTAGATTTACTCAAATGCAATAAATATGAAAAGAGTGACCATAGTTTTTACCATTTTTGCTGTCGCGTTCATCAGCTGCAATAAAAAGATGGTGAATTCCTCCAGAAATGTACCAAAGGACAGCACGACTTTAAATAGTGATGGCTTTCCGGGTGTGCCACAATCAACCGTTTACGAAGTTACCATTACTGAAGGAGGGAGAAAGAAAAAAATGGCTGTTTTTGAAAGTGACTGTCCTGTGTACGATCCTGGTTTTATGAACATGGATCCCAAGGATGCTTATCCTCTTGGAATTTTTAAAGGAAGAAGTATTAGTTGGGCGAACTTTTCGATAGACGGCAGTGTTCAGGTAGAAGTTAAAGTGTTGGATGAAAATAAGGTGCCAGTGGCAGGAACTGTAAAAATATTGCCTTCCAGATACGGGATTACGCCAGCTGTAAATGGCAATATTATCACTTTTAACATAGACAAACCCGGGCAGTTTTCTGTTGAAATTGGGAATAACGGATATAAGAATGGTCTTATGATTTTTGCAAATCCCGTGGAAACAGATATTCCGGATACAACCACACAAAATTATGCAGTAATTCATCATGGCACCGAAGATATTATGAATTCCCTGCCCTCAAGCTATAGTGGAATTTATTTCAAAAAGGGAGTTCACTCCATCGGTGTTTATCATGTACCTGCAAACATTAAAAATATTTATTTTGAAGATAGTTCCTGGGTATACGGTGCTTTGATTATGGATGGAAACCCAGGTGTAAAAATTTTTGGCAGGGGTGTTCTTTCTTCTGCAAAATTAAATTATCGCCAATCTCATTGTATTGAAGCAATTAATCAGAGTGATAACATTGATCTGGAGGGAATAGTAATTGCTGACCAAAAGTTTTTTGCTGTAAGACTCATTGGGAAAAATAATATTGTGAAATGGATTAAAACCGTTGGTGGCTGGACGTATAATTGTGATGGTATTGCAGCTTATGAAGGCTCTACTATTTCTAATTGCTTTGTTTGGGCAAATGATGATAATTTAAAAATTTACAGAGATAATATTTCGATTTCTAACTGTGTATGCTGGCAATTGAACAATGGAGGTATTTTTCAATTAAGCTGGGGAAATGGAAATTCCACCAATGTGAGCATCAGCCATATTGATATTCTTCATGCAGAGTGGAATAACGACCAGGTTAACAGGGGAATTGTCAGTTGTGTCGGAGATAAATTCGCTGCCGGTGGAATGTATGGATTACAGCAAAACTTTTTGTTTGAGGATGTAGTCACTGAAACAGCGGTTCCGTTGATTTTCAGATTATCCCCGAACGCCGCAAGTCCGGATGAAATACATGGGATGGTTTTTAAGGACTGGCAGGTTAAAATGGATATGGGCGATGGTTATAGCAATTATATTATTTGTAGTGATTCAACAAAAAAGTTTGATGGGCTGGTATTTGATAATTTTATTTTCAATGGAACCAAATTAACCTCTTCTAACTGGATAAGTGTTGGAAATTTTCAAGTTGAAAATATCATTACTCCTGAATTTAAATAAAGAAGCATTTAAATTAATGATATAAAATGAAAATGATACGGGAACTCTTTTTATCGGTGGTAGTACTTTTTTGTTTCGGTACTGTAAAAGCGCAGCACGTGGAGGATATGCCGGATTCGGTGGTATATAAAAATACGCCGACAGGTCCTTTAAGTATGTATGTTTTATACCCGCATAATATAACAAAAGTAAAAAAATACCCTTGTATTGTTTTCTTTTTTGGAGGTGGCTGGATCAAAGGGAATACTACACAGTTTCAATATCAGGCGAATTATTTTTGTAAAAGAGGTTTGGTATGTTTTTTAGTGGATTACCGGGTACATTCAAGACAAGGCACAACGCCGTTTGAGTCTTTAGAGGATGCCAAATCTGCTATCAGGTTTATTCGTAAAAATTCAAATGTTTTCCATATTTATACAGATTCCATTGTCGCTTCCGGTGGATCTGCGGGTGGTCAGCTAGCAGCTGCAGCTGCTGTCATTGATAAGTACAACGATCCGAGTGATGACACAACCATCAATGCAAAACCTGATGCCCTTATTCTTTTTAACCCCGTAATTGACAACGGCCCCGGGGGCTATGGTTATGACCGTATTGGTGAAGCTTATAAAAACTTTTCGCCTTTACATAACATCAAAAAAGGTGCTCCTCCTACCATTATTTTTTTAGGTACCAAAGATCATTTGATTCCTGTTCCAACAATGGAATATTATAAAACTGAAATGGAAAAAGTCGGGAGCCGGTGTGATTTGGTTTTATATAATGGTGTCGGGCATGGTTTTTTTAATAAAGGAGGGTTTCGTGAAGCAACCCTTTTTCAGGCTGATCAGTTTTTAGTGTCACTCGGGTACCTTGAAGACCACTAGCAATTTTTGATTGTCTATATGAAAAATTCCTTTTATTAAGATTAACGAACTATAGTATATTTATTTGAATTTATGAAGGGGAACTGCCTACTTATTCCATAAATAACGTGTGTTAGGATTCTATAAAAATTTAGATTAAGGTTTTTTTAGGGCTGGCATAAGAATTAGATTTACCTGTCTTTATAAGGTTGTTTTGATTTGTACCAACAGCCAAAAAATCACAAACTATCATATGGGAAAGATTGCAAGAAAAATAAGTGTTCTTTTAATTTTATTCATGATAATTACCAGCCATGTTATTGGACAAAGTTCCAATGGTTTAAAGGTATCATTATCAGACCGTTTTATTGATCCTTCTTCTGTATATGTAGGAGGAGAACTGGGGCACGCAATAGAAATAAGTGAACATGGACGATTGAGAAAACTGCCTTCGTGGGACGATAGTGCGCTTATCAAGATGTTTACAAAAGAGGCCAGGAATCAAAATACCAAACAGGATTGGTATGGAGAGCATGCAGGTAAATGGATGTATGCTACCGCTTTGGCAGTTGCAAGGACCCATGATGAGGATCTTAAGCGGCTTTTACTCAGTACTGCTGACTTCCTGGTGGGAACACAGGAAGAAGATGGTTATCTTGGGTCTTATTCACCTGCTTTAAGATTGACCAATAAAAATAATAAAATCAAAGACAAGTCATGGGATGTGTGGGGAATGAGTTATATGACTCTGGGTCTACTAAAGGTCAATGAATTTTTTCCTGATCAAAAATATCTGGGAGCAGCCAAAAAGATTGGCGAGCTATTTCTTAAAACATTTGGAGACGGGAGTGCTCTTGTTACCGATTACGGGACAAGAGATGGCATTTCCGCTACGATCATTCTTGATCCTGTTGTGGAGTTATATAAGATTACAGGCGATGAGCGATACCGTAATTTTGCAGAACTTGTTTTGAAGGAAATGGAAGAAAAGGAAGGTGTTCGTTTTGTTTCTGTCGGATTGAAAAATGGTGATATGGAAAGTATCGGTGATGGCAAGGCATACCAAATAATTTGGAATCTTACTGCTTTAGCGAAATTATACGAGATAACAGGAAATCCTGCTATTCTAAAAGCAGTAGAAAACAGTTGGAAAAACATAGTAGATTATCACTTAACAATTACTGGTGGTCCATGGGGAGGGATTGGCAAGCATTATGAATGTTTCAATAAGAAGGGGTTTTGGGATCCTTATGGGTTTATTGAAACCTGCAGTACCATGTCATGGATTCAATTAAATAAAGAGTTAGTAGAAATTACAGGAGAATCGAAGTATGCTGATGAAATTGAGAAATCTGCCTATAATGCCCTCCAGGGAGCACAGTTTCCAAATGGAGTAGACTGGAGTTATCATTCCTTTAGTAATGGCCGAAGGCATATTGCTCATTTTAATGATTGCTGCCCTTCAAGTGGTGCAATGGCTTTAGAGGAATTACCCTCGTTAATTTATTCTGTGAGAGAAAATGGTATTGCCTGCAATTTATATACTAACAGTAAAGTAATGATACCTTTAAAAGGAAATGAAGTTACTATTTCGCAGCGTACAGAATATCCTTTTGAAGGAAATATAAAAATTAATATATCAGCAAGAAAAAAATCAAATTTCCCGATATTCCTGCGTATTCCTGCATGGGCCAAAACAGCCAATATCACTATTAATGGAAAGGCTATTGAAAAGGACCATATCATAAGTGGAACCTATTTGAAGATTGACCGTGAATGGGACAAAGATGACGAGCTGGAAGTGAATTTCCCTTTTGACTTAAAGATTCATCAGAAATCTGAAAGTGCCACTGTTCCTCAGGGAAAAGCGTATATATATAGAATCAACTGGTTTGCGTTATCCAGGGGGCCTTTGGTTTATTCATCAAATGGACTAATTGGAGGTGGAAACAGGGAGATGGTATATTCAGTTACCTCTAAAGAAATACCGGAGATTGTTAAGCCAGTAGCAGTTCCTGTAGGTATGAAGGGAACTGCCTACCAACTGAATATAGCCAATCAGCCGCCCTTGGTATTTGTTCCATATTATGAAGCCGGAGGACGTCAGGCGGGAACGTGGAGGTTGACATGGATTCAAAATAGCATCAAGGATTAATCTGTTTACAATTTTAATCACAGTTTAATTTTATTACATTATTCTTTTTAATTCCATAACCAAGTAGAAGGGGAGGTGTTTCTACATCTCCCATATTTTTTCTATTATTTCCACCCACTTCAGTACTATTTTTCAAAGGTTTTTTAAACAGATTCTTTCAGTTACTTTCTTCCTGCCGGAAAAACTGGTTTACAAATTCTTAATACAACCTGATCTGATTGATACCATTCTGGGAATATGAGTATTAGCTTTTCTTTAGTTTTTATTTTATTGATTAACAGATAGATAAACAACCTGCTGATTTTTTTTTCCCTTTTAAGATTGTACTAATAGACAAAAGATGGTAAAATCTTTTTATGGATTACTGCTACCTTTTCAAACGATAATGATACTTGGAAAAAGATTAGTCTAAAATATTCTATAAAATTAAAATTTTTATTATGAAAATAAATTCACTTTTTATGCGGGTGACAACCTTTGCTATTTCTTTTTTAATGGTTTTACATACCCAGGGACAAACATATAATCTTGTCCCTACAGGGGACATGGAATCAGGAGGATGGACAGCTATTCCGGGCAACACGAATTTAAATAGCATATTCGAAGCGGGTACAGGTATCGACAGCACTACATCATTGAAATTGACTATAAGCAATATGGGAGGTGATAGTTATTACATTTCAAGGTGCGAGCAATTGTTCCATCTCACAAAGGCAGATACAATTACGGTGAGTTTTTGGGCTAAAGCGTCTTTGGACAATATGAGGCTTCAGCCGTGGATTCAGGAATCGGATGGATTACAATGGATGAATATGGGAGATGCCTACCTGGGTACTGGGTGGAAGAAGTACCAGTTTACCACTACAATTACTACCGAGACTTCCGATAATTACAAGTTGAAATTCAGAGGATATAATACGGGTACTATTTACATTGATGACGTTGAAATTGGGCCTGTTGATTATGAGGGTGTAGTTCAATCCGGAATCTATGATGTAACAGTCAGTCAGAATAATAAGGTGTGGCCATTGAATGTGTTTCAAAACGCCTGTCCTGTTTATTCAGCCGGCTATCAAAATATGCAAACAAAGGATCAGCATCCACTGGATCTTTTTGCAGGAAGGACCATTAACTGGACAAAATTATCATGCACTTACCCTATTACTGTTCATGTTAAGGTGAACAATACTGATAAGGTGCCGGTTGCAGGACAAACCGTTCGTATCCTGCCTTCCAGATTTGGAATTACCTCAACTACTGATGGTGATGTGGTTACATTTACAATCAATGAACCCGGGCAATATTCTGTTGAGATAGGTGATAATGGTTATAAAAATGGATTAATGTTTTTTGCCGATCCAGTAGAAACGGATATTCCGAGCCAGTCCGATTCAAATTATCTTGTACTTTATAATGCTTCAGCTTCTGATTTAGCTTCAATTCCGTCATCTTATTCAGGTATTTATTTCCGAAGAGGAGTTCATGATATTGGTATTTTCAATGTTCCCTCGAACATTAAAAATATTTATTTTGAAGATGGGTCATGGGTTTATGGTGCTCTGGAGCTCTCCGGCAATCCTAATGTCAGGATTTATGGACGAGGAGTACTATCTTCTTACAAATTTAATTACAGACAAACCTATTGCGTAAATGCTGAAAATGGAAGTGACAATATTCAAATAGACGGGCTTGTTGTTGCAGATCCAAAGTATTATGGCATCCGGTTGGTTGGGACACACAATACGATAAGTTATGCAAAAGTAATTGGAGGTTGGGTATATAATTGTGACGGAATTTCTGCATTTGCCGGCTCAACCGTTTCAAAATGTTTTATATGGGCGAATGATGATGCAATAAAAGCCTATCGGGATTCTTTAACCTGGTCTGATATTGTATGTTGGCAGCTGAATAATGGAGCTATTATACAAACCAGCTGGGGTGGAGCTTCGGGTGGTTCTACTTCTAAGGGAGTGAAGATCAGCAGGGTGGACGTCTTGCTTGCTGAATGGGATGTTGATCGATTTAATGTAGGCCTTTTGGGTTGTGTTGGAAACCATTATAAAGATGACATGACTAAAAGTGATTTACTTCAGGATTGGTTAATAGAGGATGTAATAACGGAAAATGACATTCCACTGGTTTTTAATGTTACTCCGGAAGAAGCGAGTACACATGTTCATATTCATGGGATGACATTAAAAAACTGGGACGTTCACCAGGATAATTCTCTTGGATTTGTAAATGAAATAAAAGGCGAAGATTCTAGTGATTATTTCTCAGGATTTGTTTTCGACAGTGTGCGGTATAACAATGGACTGATGACCAATGAAAACCGCATTACTACCGGGGAAATGGATAACTCGGGCTGGATAGGTGTTCCTAACGGAACCGATCAGACGGTGACTCTTGGGGCCACCTATGGGACAGGAAGTGGATGGGGATTACGATCTGTGACTACCGATATGAATGGAAAGCCAAGTTATGTTATTGCATGTACGCAGCCTTTTCATATAGATAATAATGAAGTGATTACTATTAGTTACTGGGCAAGAGCAACGGCTGCCGGAAAACTAATTCAGCCTTTTGTACAGGATGCTACCTCTCTTGATTATAAATATTTTACCGAGGAATCGCTTACAACCAATTACCAAAGGTATTCGAGCACGTTTACGGTAGATAAAAGTACTTCTGATAATTACCAAATTAAATTCAAACTATATTCAACTGCATGGGTGTTCCTGGATAAAGTCCAGGTTGGAAGAAAGGATTGGCTTACTTTGACAGGAATTCAAAAGCAATATCTCAATACGCCTACTTTTATACCTGACTATAATACGATGAGTGGTTCTCAATTAAGAAAGAGCGCTGGTAATACACCTGTTTCTGTTGTGAATTCTGACAAAAAAGAAGAAAACAATCTTACTATTTTTCCAAACCCGGTAAGGGATATACTTCATATAACGGGGACTGATGGTGCCTATATGATATATAATAATAGAGGCGATTTGATGTTGAAAGGTAAAGGCAACAGAATTAATGTATCAACTTTAGATCCTGGAATGTATATTCTTTTGATCGGAAATAAAATCAAAATGAAGTTCATAAAGGTTGAATAAGGAAGAAGTTTTTATTTACCGTAATTATACATTTAAAGTTAAAGAATGATGTAACTTTTAATGGGGGAACTTTGGCGAAGCTTATAATTAAACATCCATAGTTCTAGTTCAATTACTTATTTAAAAGACCGAATATTTTTTACGGTAGTTCTAAATTGGTTTGGACTATGGCTTGTGATTCTTTTGCTTACTCTTCTGTAGTCAAAAAATGAAAGAACTTAAAGGGGCTGTCCTTCTGAGACAGCCTCTTTTTATATTGCTAATAGACCAGGGTTTCATGTTTTTATTAGGGTGTTTGATAGGTTGTTTTTATTTGTTCTAAGCCTGTAATAAATCGGGAAGAAAAAGCGTTATTAATAAGAGAGTATTGAACATGCCCTCAGAACATAGTAAGTATTTGAAAAATGGAGATTAATAGCTAATTGCAAAGAATTTGCTGCTTTCTTGCTTACTATGGAACGACCCTGTCAATGAAATTTGATGGGGTTTTTATTTCATCAAATAATTATCAAAATGAAAAGATAAGCGCCTGTATGCGGAAAGAACAGCAAGGCTCGTTGCTCTGCTGTTGTAATAATGTTCTTTTTGCGTGAACTGCTACTGATGTCTGCAGAATCGAGCAAATAATTTTTTTTATTCCTGTGTAAACAATGCTATCTTCAATTCAGATTGCTTTTAAGAAAACGATCAAACTATTAAGAAAAGTCTCATTAGATAGATTACAATCGAATTACACAATTTTGACTTTAGAACTTAGGATATGGCCTAAAGATTTTTGGGCACGATAGTCTTTCAAATTCATGGACAAGAAAGGCTGATTTCCCCCGGCAGTGGAAGAGAATTTGCTATCGCTTTTTCTATTAATGGAAAGCGCTATTTTGGATTAGGATACGGTGATCCTTCCCGTCTGAATCCGGAAGGAGCAGACTTTTGGGAATATGATCCAGCTACTGATGAATGGACACAAAAGCATGATGTCCCTTTT
>JBQCIM010000027.1:0-4813 GCA_051953735.1 Ginsengibacter sp. | reverse complement strand
ACTTGTTTTTTTTTACGAATAAGAAAGTGCCTATTGTTGGAAGAGCTAACATTAAAAAAGCAAAGTTCCAATCTACGTTCTGCTTAATTGCAAATTCGTAATCTGAGTCAAAAACAAGATCTGATAATAAAACGAGTATTGTTGAAATGAATAAAATGATAAGAGCAATAAAATACCTGCTTTTTTCTGAATCTCTTATTTCAAAGTCAAGTAAAGTATCTTTCTCCTTCATATTTATAACTTATTTTTTCTTCTTCTCCTTCGCAAACATTCCACTGGTATATTTATCATACAACTCAAACAAAAACTCTATCCTCTTCGTTTCATTGATAAAAGGTTGAGGCCGGTAACAAAGATCAACGGCTTTATCTAAAGCCTGATGCGCTTTTACCAATTCCGGCGGCATGGTGTTGGGATCATACAAATCTGCCAGACTGCTTTCAGGAAATTTGGCTCTTACATCTAAAACATTTTGCGCTGCCGCTTCTACTGTTTGTTTTTGCTTTCCAGATGGATTTTCCGGCCAGGGGAAGTTGTTGTAAACTATATCATTGGAATATCTAAATCTACTTTCTAATCTCCCACAAACATTTTTGATCCAAACCATATGCATCTCAGAAGATAAAATTCCAAAATGATATTTTGTTGCGTTTGGAATAGAGTTGCAACTGTCCGCAACTATAAAATCAGGACTAAAAAAGCCAAAAGGAATGTATTTTCTATTTTCAGAGGAATGTCGTGGAATAAGAATATAGTCCGAATTTGGCTGCCGGTTTTCGGTAAATAGAGATGGCATACTCGCCCATTTAACTGTGGCTGCTTTTGTGCTTTTTAATCTAAATTGTTTTACGGCTTCAATTCTTTTTAAAAGGTGTGGACATTCATGTAAGTCGGAAGGATTTGCATGAACTAACCAAAAACACCATCTTTTTAAATTATGTAAAAATTCCCTTGAGCTTACAAACGGTTTTATGAACTTACCTGCTTGAGGTTCTAATTTCAAAAACTCATTTTTTTCTTCATCAGAAAGTAAGAGATTTCCTCGATCAGTTGGTTGACTTCCCTTAAACATTTCAGGAACATTTGATATGGGGTTATTTCTTGTATTAATAACAAAATCCTTTCCCTCCACCAAATAAGGATTTATATTTTTGACTCTAATCTCATGCGGCTCGCCTTTAATATTTTCGTATTCATAAATACTCTTTGGGTTATAATTGAAATTTGCAAAGCCAATTATTACTACGTGTACAGCAGCATTTCCTTTTGCTTCGTTTCCCCATTTAAAGGTTCGGTGAGCAAAGAAAATTTTAATGTGGTATTTATTAAATAACTCATTCCATAAAACTCCAACTTGTTCACCTTGGGAAATAGAATTCGTACTTACAAAGGCACAAAGTGTAAAATTTTCTTCAATTTCAATTTTTCCGAACAAATTACTCTCGCGTTTAAAAATATGACTGGTTTCTTTTAAATACTGGGCGGCTTTTATATACCAAGCAGCCACATAATCCATTACTCCAGCACCGTTCACTCCTGCAAAAATCATTTCCATATCTTTCTTCTGTTCTGCATTTTGCAAACTTTTTCCCACAAACGGCGGATTTCCAAAAATATAATCAAACTTTTGTTCTCCTTTTTCCCATGGCAATGGCTCAATCAGGCTTTGCCAGTCAATCCGCAAAGCATTTCCGTGTTTGATAACTGCACTTTTTTTCAATGGTAATCTCACATAATATTCGCCAAAGGTTTCGCTGGCTTTCATGTTCATTTGGTGGTCTATCAGCCACATGGCTACCTGTGCTATTTGCGCCGGAAATTCTTCATATTCTATTCCATAAAACCTGTCCACATCGCATTTTAATAAATGCCCAATATCTATCCGGGCGTCCAAAGCCACTTCAGGCCTTAGTTTCTCGTACCGGAACAACAATACTTTTATGATCTCAATTTCCAAAAGCCTTAGTTCACCATAAGCCACTATCAGGAAGTTGCCGCAACCGCAGGCCGGATCGAGAAAACGCAAGTGGCTTATCTTATCATGAAACTTTTGAAGCTTCGGCTTGCTTTCTTTTGCAGTTTCAAATTCTTTCCACAGCTCATCCATGAACAATGGCTTTATCACTTTCAGGATGTTTTTCTCACTCGTATAGTGCGCACCAAGGTTTCTTCTTTCTTCCGGGTTCATCACACTTTGAAAGAGAGAGCCAAATATGGCCGGAGAGATTCTGCCCCAATCCAGTGCGCAACAATCCAGCAACAGTTTACGCATCCGGCTGTCGAAGCTGGCAATTGGCAAATACTCTTCAAACAGCTTTCCGTTTACATAAGGAAATGCAGCAAGACTTTCATCAAGGTTGGAAAAGCGTTGATCCTTTGGTGTATTGAGCACCTGGAACAATTGGGCGATATGATTGGCAAGGTCGCTGCCATCTTCATTGGTACGCTGATCGATATAATCATAGAGAATGCCGCGTTCAAAAATATTGGAATCATCTGCAAACAGGCAAAACAACAGGCGCACGAGGTACAGTTCCAATGCATGGCCACTATAGCCGATGGATTCCAGCTTATCATGCAGCTTTCCCATCAGCGCCGCCGCTTCAATATTTACGGGGTCTTGCTCCCTGAAAGTTCTTTTTTCATAACCGGCTATAAAACCAAAAAGCTGAACATGGCTAACAAAATCTTCCAAAGAAAATTCATGAGAGCTATTTTCTTCAAGGTCATAAAGATGAAACCTTTCAAAATCACTTACCAATATATAACGCGGCAATTCCTTCTCTGTAAGGCCGGGAAAATAATCTTTGGCCTGATTGTAAGCCTTTATTAAATCCTTGCCACGGCTTTTGTGTTCAATTAGGATAACGCCTTTCCACAGAAGATCAATAAAACCTGTCTTATCATCAATCTTTTTTACTTTTTGCTCGAAAGTGGCTACCCTGCGTCGTGAGATTCCAAGTACATTAAAGAAATCATCCCAAAAAGATTTTGCTTCTGCATCTTCGTTTTCTTCATCTTTCCATTTGTTGGAGAATGCTACAGCTCTTGTTTTTATTTCGTTCCAGCTTAAAGGCATCGGCAATTAGTCTAGTAAAGTTTTCTTTTAAAAAATGGTAGCAGTCAGAATATTTTCAGAATGAAAAATTTTCTATCATCAAATATATGAGAATCTGCCAAAAGTTGGATGAGAAAAATAGAAAATGGGATTATTTGTTCGTTCACTGTTTCTTCCTTTTACTTTTAACCGGCGTCACCACCATATTTGGTTGAACAGACCAAAAAAAGGAAATCATTTGATAAAAGGGTGCAATCATCTATCAAAAGATCGCGACCCTTCTCAATAGTTTCCACTACGGATTATCTGATATCTTGCACCTAATCCTGTAATTTACATTTACCACCAGTTGTCACGTCCTAAAATAGCTATATAGGTGAGTAAATAAAGGATACCTGGTCATATAACCCGCTTCCGCTTCCCTTGCCGTTGTTGCTACCAGCGTTCCTGAATCACAAATACCTCACTAAATTTATTCTTAATCGATCAACTATAAAATATTTTCGGTGGATGACGCAAAACAACCGGTAGTTGGAAGAATTTACCCGATAAACGGATTATAATAGGTCAAAAATTCAGGGCTGCCACCGCTTTTAGAAAAAGCAAGACAAATGAATTACATTGTGCAGAATCCGGTTGACCACCTCTTATGTTGAGAATCTTTCAAATAAAAAGCATGCTTTCCGTATGTTCCAACCACAGATGATGTATCTTCCACCTAATCCTGTAATGTACATCTACCACTAGTAGGATACCTGGCGGCCATATAACCCGCTTCTTATTCGCTTGTTATTCGGTTGTTATTCGTTCTGAGGAAGCGAATAACAAGTGCAATAAACCTGTTTAAATAACGTTATTGATTAAAAGAAAACCGCCTAAACCAGCAAACAGTACTTTATAAATTCTAAATAATCTATTATGGCAACTATCACTAATGGCATACTTGGCCCTTTTACCGGAACAGCAGGACCGGTTTCCGGTTATATCAGAAATGGCAAAAACTTCGTGAGGAGCAGGCGCAGGAAATCGACTTCACCCATGACCCCAAACAGACTGGCGCAACAGCAGAAAATAAAAGTGTGTAATGAATTCACGCGGCCCTTCTGTGGAACGGGTTTCTTTAATAAAACCTTTCCGGCTTATGGACATTCCGGCACGGGCTTCAACAGGGCAACCAGCGCCATTATGAATCTCGCCATTGTGGGCTCTTATCCAAATACGGCAATTGATTATGAACAGGTGCTGATTTCCAAAGGTCCTTTGCCTGGCGCAAAGAATGCTTCAATAGCGGTAAGCAGCGATGGCACCATTCTCTTTGGCTGGGAAGATAATACCGGAACGGGCACCGCAAAAGGCAACGATAAAGTGATCCTTGTAGCCTATTTTCCGCAAAGCAAAAGGGCTGTTTTTACCATTGGTGCCGCAATGCGTGAGGACGGGCAGGCGCTGTTGGAAACATCAGGCATGGAAGGTGAAACAGCAGAAACATGGATGGGATTTCTCAGCAATGATGAAGCAGATGCGGCGGATAGTACTCATTGTGGCAGCGTGGATTTGTGACCAGGTCAGTAAGTGGCAGCATTATCTGAAAAATGATCGACGTTTCTAAAACAGCAGCGGTTAAAAAAGATTGTAGATCTGTCTTTAAAATATCGTTCCTGCATTTGTTTCGTTGAACGGTTTTTATTTCTTTCATGCCCATGGTCACTAATCAACTTACTCAAAGAAAAGAAGGTACACAATGGGATTTTGTTC
>JBQCIM010000026.1:0-7259 GCA_051953735.1 Ginsengibacter sp. | reverse complement strand
TTTTTATTCGGTTCCCTATAGCAGCAGCTTTCGTTACATATCCCGACACAGCAATCCCTCCTATCCCTGCTGCTGTTTTAAGAACAAAGCCTCTGCGTGAAATGTTGTTTTTAGACATGGTTTAATAGTTTTTCTTTTGTTGGTAAATTATTGGCCTCTGCATTTATAAATTTTTTTCGCTGTTTGTCCTCAAAATACAAGGCAAAAAGATGGAAATAAAAATTAAATGCTTCCTTTGAATTTTTGTGAATATTATTTTTTAGCTACTATAAAATTTACATTCTATGAAAGCAACCTATTAAAAAGATTGTTTAAGCTCCAGGGGCTATTATTAATAATCTGGATTCTGCGTTAATTTAGGGTTAAGATCGATTTCAGACAAGGGAATCGGTAAAAGAGCCCATCCGGCTTTAAGAGTTCCTGTCTTATCAATAGCGATATAATGTCCTGCCATCGGTCCTGTCTTTGCAACAGGATAAGTATTATAATTGGCTGGGTCGTCAGTAAGTTTCATTCCGTAAAACACTTTATCAGTGGCTTGCAAGTAAATTCCCCATCTGCGGATATCCATATATCTAATCAGCCGTTCGGTAGCAAATTCAACTCTGTCTTCATGCCTCACAATTTCTCTTAGTGAATCTGGGTCAGTCACGGTGATAGGAGGCATATTAACCGATGCTCTTCCTCTGACTTTATTAATTGTCTCATCTAATAAATCCTGAGTTATAGGATCACCGCTTTCCACTTTAGATTCCAAATAATTGAGAAGCACTTCCGCATAACGCATAAGAATAAAATCATCGCCAGAGGATGAAGGATTTCCGGTATACCCCTCTGTTACAAATTTTTTCCAGCCATATCCTGTTGCCCCTCTTAAAGAAGATATCTTCGTAGAAACAGGATCTGCTGGAAATAATTTTCCTCTAAAAACTGTATATCCAGGTAAAAATACAGTAGAATAAAGTCGTGGATCACGATTCTTAAAAGGATTTTGTGGATCATAAAGCGGAGACTTATCTATTGGCAAACCGTCTGTCATCTCATATGCATCGACTAGATTCTGAAATATATTATCTTCCTGAAATCCTCCATAAAAATCCGGATGAAAATTTCTTTGATTCTTTGCATTTCCACGAAGACCTGCTATACAATTAATCGATAAAAGAATTTCTTTGCTGTTTTCACCAGCTTCACGGAATATAGCATCATAATCCGGATCAATGATATAAGCATTTAAATCAATAATCTCTTTAAATGTAGCTGCCGCTTCTGACCACTTTTTCTGCATCATCAATAATCTTCCTTTAATTCCTAATGCTGCACCCTTCAAAATTCTGCCTTTTTCGCTAGCAGGTCTCAATGCAGGCAGATCTGCGGCAGCTGCTGTACATTCGCTAATAGCAAAATCCTGCACCTCTTGTAAAGTATTACGAGTTTGATTATTTGCCTCAGCTATTGTTAATGTCTTTGTTACCAGTGGAACGCCACCATACAGAACCGACATATAAAAATATTCATAAGCTCTAATAAATCTAGCTTCAGCTATGTACTGAGCTTTTACGGCAGTATCGATGCCCTGTACCTTATCAATATTTTCCAGAAAATAGTTGACCCTAAAAATAGTCTTATAAGCTCTATTCCATACCGTTAGAACTACAGAGGTAGTACTCGGTAGAAAATATCCACTATACTGTGACCCAACGGAGCCGTTTTTATAACCGGAATCATCAGTGCCGCCTTCCAAAATTAAATCCAGATTGCTACCACCGGTATTATCCCCTATATCACTGCCGGAATATATTCCTGTTAATGCCAGTAGCGCATCTGACGGAGAATGCCAAAAAGTTGACTCTGATAAATCAGCCAATGGCTGCTGATTCAACAAATCCTTAGTACATCCGTAACCTATAACTGAAAGTAGTAGAACAATGTAGCTGAAATTTATTTTTTTAAACAGTTTCATAATATAATTTTTATTATTATTTTGGTGAATTAAAATTTAATGTCCAAACCTGCAGTATATGTTCTTAATAATGGGTAGAAGGAGCCGGCGGTAGTCATTTCAGGGTCCCACCCTTCATAGTAATTTGTAAAAGTGATTAGGTTTTCTCCACTAATAAAAATACGAGCTCGGTTCAAAATAGATTTTTTTAATATCCCTTCCGGCAGAGTGTATCCTAATTGAACACTTTTTAGTCTTAAGAAAGTAGCATCTCTATACCAAAAACTTATTGGATTGGAGCCATAAAAGCCCGAGGCGGTTGGTATAATTTTAGGATATTCAGCATTTGGATTAGGATTTGCTACTGTCCAGGCGTTTTCATACATTGCTCTTTGTACATTGCTGTTATTCTCTATTGGATAGAAAAACTGGCCTAAATTTACGGGCGCCTTTCTGCCACCCTCGCCCTGCATCATTATATATAAATCAAAATTTTTATATCCTGCGTTAAGGGTAAGAGCATAAGTTGTAATGGGAAGTGGCGTTCCAATTACGCGTCTGTCATAAGTAGCATCCACCTTACCATCAGGTTTACCATCTGGGCCACTTAAATCCAAAAGTTTTATTCCACCAGGGACTGCCAGAATTGAAAACGGTTGAGTCGGGGAATTAGTAACATCGTCGGCGTTCGCGAATAAACCATCACTAACGTAACCATAGGAACTACCAATTGGATACCCAATGAATAATCCCTTGCTTATGTCTTTAGTTACATTGGCCAAGGCCAATACTTTATTATGGTTAATAGAAAAAATTGCAGAAGCACCATAGGTAAATTTGCCTGCTGATTTTTGATATGAAACATTAAGATCTAATCCTTTATTTCCAACTTTCCCAGCATTTGTTGCGGAAGGCGAAGCACCCAAGATGCCTGAAACAGAAATGTTATAAAGGATATCAGATGTCACTTTATCATAGTAATCAACAGACATAGTCAATTTATGATTCAAAAAAGACATATCTAAACCGATGTCAGTAATCGTAGTGGTTTCCCATGTAATATTTTTATTGGGAATGGTAGTTATAGCCGCACCTGCAGACATTGCATTTCCAAACGGATAATCTTGCCCGAGTGTCAAAAGGTCTTCATATGGATAATCCCCAATTGACTGATTTCCCAATTGACCCCAGGAGCCACGAATCTTTAACTCATTGATCCACGGAAAAGCATTTTTGAAAAAGCTTTCTTCGGACATTCTCCATCCTGCAGAAAATGAAGGAAATGTACCCCATCTGCGATTCGCAGGAAAACGAGAAGAACCATCATCCCGGATATTTCCCTCAAACAAATATTTATCTTTATAACTATAATTTACCCTTCCAAAATAAGAAGCTAATGTATTTTTAGATGCACTGCCCCCCTGAGTTCCATCAACTGTTGATCCTGCATTAATCACATAAATTTCATTGTTGGGAAAATTATCTCTGAAAGCGCTGATATTTATAGATCCATTTGAAAGGCGCTCAAGTCCACCAAGTAGATGGAATGAATGATCTCCAATTCTTTTATCATAGTCAACAAGAGTGCGCAGGGTTAAGGAATTAACCTGAGCCCATGAATCAGACAGAGAATTCGGAGTAACTGCGAAATCAGGTGTAACATTATATTTGGCTTGAAAAGTCAGATTTCGTGAAGAGAGCAAAGTATATCCCGCCTGACCTGTAATTTTCAATTCTTTAGTAATATCCCAAACCAAACTTGCATTACTATAAAAATGATAATTTTGGTTTTTTAAAAATGATTTACTGTCTAAATCAGCTTCCGGATGAAGCGTTTCATTTCTTCCATAATAGCCGTCGCCAGTCGGACCCGGTATTATGTTCGAATTTCTCATCGCTCCACTTGTTAAGCCGGCGACACCAGTACCAGGTTGCTTATTGTTATTTAAGAATCCGGATAAGCTCAGATTGAAGTTGAGTTTATTACTAATTTTACTATTCAAGTTTGATCGAAAATTAAATCTGTCGGCACTGTTCTTTTTAATTATTCCCTGATTATTAAAATAACCAAAAGAAAACAAATAACGGGTTGCAGCTGTGCCTCCACTTGCAGTTACATTTTGTTTCGTTTCTATACCTTTACCAGAGCCGAACAAATAATTTATGTGATCAAAGTTTGGGAAGTTTTTTGGATCAGAGCCTGATTTAAATTTTTGAATATCCGCATCGGAATAAGTACCTGGATTAATCGTATTAATAACCTCAGCATACTCCCAAGAGTTTATCATTTTGGGGACAAATGTTGGATTATCTTTACTAATGTAACTGTTATATCTGACTGATATCTTCCCGGTTTTTCCTTTCTTTGTCTCAATTAAAATGACACCATTTGCAGCTTTTGAACCAAAAATAGAGGCAGAAGCTGCATCTTTTAAAACCGAAATACTCTCAATATCATTCGGATCAACATTATCCACAGAAGATTCTATTCCATCCACCAAAACAAGAGGAGCAGTACCGGCGCTACTAAAAGTTCCGTTTCCTCTAATAAGAAGAGATGCCCCATTGTCTGCTGGATTTCCAGAACCTTGTCTTACCGAAATTCCAGCCATTAAACCTTCCATTGCAAGAGAAGATTGCGTTACGGTTCTTTTTTCAAGTTCTTTACTCGATGTGGAACTGACTGAACCTGTCAGGTCAGCCTTCTTCTTTGTTCCATAACCTACAACGACAACTTCCCCCAGGGTTGAAGAGTTTTTCGTCAATTGAATATTACTTGCACTATTTGAATTATTCACTTTCACTTCTTTATCTTTATATCCAACAAATGAAAAAACAAGGGTGGCTCCCTTATTTACTTCAATTTTAAAATCTCCTTTGGAATCTGTAATTGTACCCGTATTTGTTCCTCTCACATTTACTGATACACCCGCTAAAGGCTCATTGTTGTCAGACACAATGTTTCCAGAAACAATTATCTTTTGTTGGCTAAAAGCAAGGGATGAAAAAAACAGGAAGGAAATAAATATTAATGCTTTTTTCTGTTTAAAAAAAGGTTTTATTTTTTTTAGCATAGCTGTTGTTTTAGATTTTTAAAAAGAAGATTTTATAAAAGATTTTTATTTTATTAAAAAGTTCCTACTTTTTTCTTTAATGAATCAAAAAGCCGTTATGTTTCTAAATCAGTTGAATTTAAGTCTTGAAAAAATTTGCGTAATAATTAGAAAAAATCGCTGAATTTCTCCTTCTAATAATTTAGTAAATTTATCTACTAACTTTATTTTAACTATCCTGTACTATGCTGTATTCTGTAATACATAAGCGTATTCCGTAAAAAAATTATTATTAAAAATATCGACCGCTTTTTTCAGAATAAAGAAAATCCAATATGTAGTTACAACTGACTTTAAATCTCGTGATTAAATTAGTACATGATTTTTTTTACAGGATAAAATAAATTACTCATTAGTAAATTTATTCGGTTAATTTATTTGAACTATCCTGTTCTATCCTGCAGTCTCTTATTTGATAGAAATAGCGATAATTTGTTCGACTGCAGAGGTAAACAGAATAATTCAGTATTGAGCTGCTGTCGAAAAAGGCTTGTTATAAAAATTACTTTTAACGCGCCGGTCCTTTCAAACTTTTAAATTAAAAATTGCTTATTTCAAATGAGGAAATTGGATTTTGATTTGGTTAGTAGCATTGTTACATTAATTGTTCAATTATGATGTAGCTGAAAAAAAGCAAAAGCGGTTTTGAAGCAAGCAGTTACATTTCCAAATTTGGTTATTAAGGAACTTTACCCCATATACAGTTAGCAGCGACTGCAGGAAATTGCTAAAGGAATTCGAAAATATACTTTAAAAAAAAATTAGAGCGTGGCCCCTTCTAATCTCTATAGACTTTCTTCCCTACAAACTTGGGTAATTTCCTTTTCTCCATCACTTTTCATCTAAATCTTATTAATGCTTCTATCTAAAAAGGTATAACCACCATCAACGAAAAAAAGCTGACCATTTATACATTTAGAATTAGGGGATAATAATAATAACACTGTATCAGCTACCTCCTCAGGAGTGGTCAATCTGTTTCCTAAAGGTATTAAATTTTTTATTTGCTTTAATTTCTCAGCTGGATTAGGATTTTGATTTATCCACCGCTCATATTGGGGCGTCCAACATTCTGCAACAATAACTGCATTTACATTAATGCCAAAAGGCTGTAAATCATTTGCCCATTCCTTTGAAAGAGAAATTCTTGCGCCATTAGCCGCTGCATAGCCCGATGTTCCACCTTGCCCAGTAATTGCGGTTTTAGAACATATATTAACAATGGATCCTAAAGATTTTTTCAAAGCCGGTAAAACGAATTGAGAAACAGTAAAATAATGCCCGACATTTTTATTTATTGAATCAATAAATTTTTCATAATTTCCATTTTCCAGGCTCACACCATCATTTATTCCTGCATTATTAACAAGACCATCAATTCTACCAAACTTACTAGCTATTTGATTAATAGATATCCGACAGGCAGAAGGATCAGTTAGTTCTGTACAACCGGAAAAAACGTCTATTAGGTATTTTTTCTTGATTTCAGAAACTACTTTTTGCAAATCTTTTTCATTCTTATCCAAAATACAAGGAATAGCACCTTCCTCAGCTAATTTTTTACAAACACTTTCTCCAATTCCACTAGCTCCACCAGTAACAATAATTACTTTTTCATTTAGATTTAAATTCATTCATTAACAAATTTATGTCATTATCTTAATTTGTTTTTATAAAGATAACTAATTGAGATTATTTTAATGAAAAGCTATAATGGGAAAACTGCATGCTAAACCACCTCAATTTCTTTTGGACTTTCCAGGATTTTTTCTGATTTGCCATAGGTATTTCCTTTTTAAATTGACACCTTTGCTTACTAGTTAATAGTATGTCAAATGGGTTCGCCTGAAAAGAGTTACTACCTTTTGCCGGCAAATATAATACGCTTCCCGTGAATCGTATCAACAAAGTAATTGGCATTTATGAAGCTTCCACAGAAGGAATAACAGGAACGATACTCTAAAGGATCTATATTAGTACTAAGGAAATACGGATTTTATCTGAGGGATTTTCTTATCCATAACTGCAGGCACTCTCATGTCATTTTTTTACAGATTTATTGCGGCTTCTATGGACCCGTATTGTGAATCAAAAAATATCTTGAAAAGCATTAAAAAAAATCAAACGAAATATGGTATCAAAAAAAATAGTTGTAGTTGCAAGTACAAATATGGATATGGTAGTAAAAACAACACATATTCCAG
>JBQCIM010000025.1:0-29771 GCA_051953735.1 Ginsengibacter sp. | reverse complement strand
GCTTTAAAAATGCCTTTTTGGTAAAATAAATTATTCCCGTTAAAAGTTACCAAACTTCATATTTAAAAATGTCCGGATATTGATACGTAAAACCCGTTTCGCGGCAGCAGGAAGAACAGCTTTCAGGATATTATCCATGGGAAGTGTATTGGGGCGCCGAGCCTGATGAACACGGTGCAGGAATTTTTGGAATGATGCCAAGCGATTTGTACGAAAGCGAAAACGTAAGTGTAGAAAATGTTGAGGCATCACAGCAAAAAAGCGATCAGCATTTGCAGAGCACTGCTCATGTAACCGGTTATTCAATCCATACAACTGATGGAGAAATCGGGAAAGTGGTAGATTATATAATTGATGACACAACCTGGCAAATCAAATTTTTGGTAGTTGATACCGGCACATGGCTCAACAGCCGACAAGTATTGCTATCTACCAAATGGATCACAGAAGTGAAATGGGATAACTCAATCGTAATTGTAAATATTTCTACAGAAGCTGTAAAAAATAGCCCCGAGTTCGATCCATCACAACCAGTAAACGAAGTTTACGAACGAAATCTTTATGATTATTATGGAAGGCCCGCTGAAAAGGGATAGATTTTCCCAATTTATCTTTGTCAAAAATATCAGTAATGAATGCATTGATCATTGTCGATGTCCAAAATGATTTTCTTCCTGGCGGAGCACTTGCGGTAAAAGATGGAGATGCAACAATTCCTGTGATCAATAATCTTCAAAATAACTTTGATCTTGTCGTTGCCACACAGGACTGGCATCCGGCTGATCATAAAAGTTTCGCTTCTGCTCATGCCTGCAAAAAAGTTTTCGAAGAAATTATTTTAGATGGATTGCCACAGGTTTTGTGGCCTGATCACTGTGTTCAACAAACTTTTGGTGCCCAATTTTCTGCTCAATTAGATACCCAAAATATTGAAGCCATTTTTAGAAAAGGAATGGATAAAATTATTGACAGCTACAGCGGCTTTTTTGATAATGGAAAAAAGAAATCTACAGGAATGGCGGATTATCTAAAAGGCAGAGGAATTTCTTCGATTTATGTTTGTGGTTTGGCCGCTGATTATTGTGTTTATTTTACTGCTTTGGACGGGTTGGAATTAGGTTTTCAATCTGCCATTATCACCGATGCTACTAAAGCAATTGACGAAAATAATTTCAAAAAATTGCTTGAAAATTTTAAATCAAAAGGCGGAAAAGAAATAACAAGTGATCGCATTCATTTTAATAAGAAATGAAAAAAGAAATTTAATTTTTTTATTGGTTTACTGCTTATCTGTTTTAATCCTCTTTTTTATTTCTCATTTAGAAATTCAATTGGAATTTTAAAAACTACTTTTGTAAAGCATTGAAAAGTCTTAGAATTAATAAAAATGCTTTCAGAAAATCTCTATTCTCGAAAAGAAAAACAATTTCATCAGCTTCATAACAATGGACAACTTTTAGTATTGCCCAACATTTGGGATCCTTTGGGAGCAAAGCTTTTGGAAGAAATTGGTTATAAAGCTGTGGCAACAGCAAGCGCTTCCATCGCTTTCAGCAATGGATATGATGATGGTCAAAAAATTCCTTTCAACAACTTATTATTTCTTCTAAAAAGAATTGTGAGCAGTGTGCAAATTCCTGTTACCGCCGATATCGAAAGTGGTTATGCAAAAAACAAGTCGGAACTAAAGGAGAACATTAAAAAATTAATTGACACCGGAATTGTCGGGATCAATTTTGAAGACAGTCTTCATGATCAAACGAATTTAGTCTCAAAAGAAGAGCAAGCAGAAAAAATAAATCTGATCAAAAAAACTGCTTCAGAAAATGGAAGCGATCTTTTTATCAATGCCCGGACAGATGTTTTTATAAAAGAAAGTCCTTTATCGAAAGAAGAAAAATTGGATGAAGCGATAGAAAGAGGAAACGCTTATAAAAATGCCGGCGCAGATTGTTTCTACCCGATCCTGCTAAAAGAAAAAGAAAGCATTGAAATCATCATCAAAAAAGTTTCATTGCCTGTAAATATTTTGATGATTCGCGGAGTCCCCGATTTTACTACATTAAAAGAAATGGGTGTTGCAAGAATAAGTTTGGGGCCTGGTTTTTTGAAAAAAGCAATTCAATCGATGAAAAATGTTGCGGAAAAATTATTGAATTATGAAGGAATGGAAGAGATAACCGGCAATCCTGTTACTTCAGATTATTTGAAAAATTTAATTGTAAAAAAATAAAGATTATGGAAAAGAGAATCAATATCACAACGTTGGAACCGGATGCATATAAAGCAATGAGTGGTTTAGAAAGCTATATCAGGCATTCAAAACTGCCTGCGAAGCTTCGCGAATTGATAAAGATCAGAGCATCACAAATCAATGGATGTGCATATTGCATTGACATGCATACTCAGGAAGCACTGAAACTTGGAGAAACTCAACGCCGGATTTTTGCATTATCTGCGTGGAGAGAATCGCCGTTGTTTACAGAAGAAGAAAGAGCGGTTTTGCAATTAACGGAAGAAGTAACGATGATTTCAACACACGGTTTGAGCGATGAAACGTATGATAAAGTTTTAAAAATTTATGGTGAAAACGAATTAGCTCAGATTATCATGCAGGTAGTTATCATTAATTCATGGAACAGGATAGCAGTTTCGTGCAATGCAATTTTTGAGCCTGCTTCCTAAAACTTCATGTTTGTAACGGATATGATCTTGCTCATAAGTTTCAATAAAAACAGCGTGAAATAATATTTTTGCATTCCATCTTTTTAAACAGGTTTTATTTTGGAAGAAAAAAAAGACATCCTCAATCTTGATGACATCAAATTATTAGTAGATACTTTTTATGATAAAGTGAGAGAAGATCAATTAATAGGGCCGATTTTTGCCGAACGAATTCAAAATCGGTGGCCGGAGCATCTGGCAAAAATGTACACTTTCTGGCAAACGGTTTTATTAGGCGAGCATACCTATTATGGAAGCCCGTTTCCTCCTCACGCTAATCTTCCGGTAGAAAAAGAGCATTTTGAAAGATGGCTTTCATTATTTTCTCAAACTTTACATGAATTATTTTCCGGCCAAATATCGGATGAAGCGATGTGGCGAGCCAATAAAATGGCAGTGATGTTTCAATATAAAATCGAACATTACCGAAGCAATTCATCAAAAAGCCTTATCTGAAAGGCAACCAATATCTTTTTTTCTGAACCAGGAAGAGTCTTACTTCTTGTGTAATGGGCATTTTCACTAAATACTTTTTGGGTAGTATACTTTCAGCGTATAATTTTGCTTACATTATATTTCGATAATTTATAAAGCTGAATGATCAATAAAAAGTATTTAAAAAGCGGTATCCCAATTTCAGTATCTCTAAAACCTACCTTAGAAGCAGAAGACATAAAACCACATTTCAGTCAAAACAAAAAAAGGCTCGTTACCATCGCAGCAATGGCAGTTGCAATTGCAATTGCGATCAGTTTTATCGCAAAATTTTTGGTTTACCTGATTTATTTTATTACAAATGTTTCTTTTTATCAAAAGTTTTCTATTGATCATGTTACTCCGGCCGGAAATCATTTAGGTTTATGGGTGATTATCATTCCGGCTATTGGGGGAGTTATCGTCGGACTCATGGCGCTTTATGGCTCCAAAGCGATTCGTGGACACGGAATTCCTGAAGCGATGGAACAAATTTTGACCAATCAAAGTAAAATAAAACCAACGATAACTTATCTAAAACCAATTTCTTCTGCTATTGCAATCGGTTCTGGTGGCCCATTTGGTGCTGAAGGACCGATCATTGCAACCGGCGGCGCTTTAGGCTCCGCACTTGGGCAAATTGCAAGGATTTCTCATAATGAACGAAAGATTTTATTGGCTTCGGGAGCGACGGCGGGTATGGCGGCTATTTTCGGAACGCCAATAGCAGGAATATTTTTAGCGATCGAATTGTTACTTTTTGAATTTTCTCCACGTTCTATCATACCTGTTGCGCTCGCTTGTATTACTGGCGCTGCGGGCCATCATTTCCTGTTTGAAGCCGGACCTGTTTTTCCCGTTGGCCATTTGATAGAAATTCCATCGAATACCGGCTTGTTTGTTTACAGCATTTTGGGAATTGTGATGGGCTTTATTTCTGTGTTTACTACCAAGATCGTTTATTTTATCGAAGACCATTTTGAAAAAATACCGGTTCATTGGATGTGGTGGCCTGCTATTGGCGGCCTTGCAGTAGGAATTGTCGGATATTTTGCGCCAAGAACATTGGGTGTCGGCTATGATAATATTACCGATGTTTTGTCGGGAAATCTAACCTTAAACGTGGTTTGGTCATTATGCATTTTCAAATTTATTTCGTGGGCGATTGCGCTTGGAAGCGGCACTTCCGGGGGTACTCTTGCCCCTTTGTTTACCATTGGAGGAGCCGCAGGAATTTTATTGGCAAGTTTGATCCTGCATTTTTTTCCTGATTCAGGAATTACATTGTCTTTAGCCGCGTTGGTTGCCATGTCTGCAATGTTTGCAGGTGCATCAAGAGCGCTTCTTACGTCCATCATTTTTGCTTTGGAAGCAACAGGACAATCCAATGCGTTGTTGCCACTTTTGGCTGGCTGCATTGGTTCGTATGTCGTTTCTTTTTTCCTGATGGAAAATACGATCATGACTGAAAAAATCACAAGACGCGGTGTGAAAACACCAGATTCTTATGAGCCAGATATTTTAGAAACGATCAATGTAAAACAAGTGATGAGCGAAAACGGCCTAATGTTAAGTGAAGACAACACAATCGGCGAAGTCCGCGACTGGCTTGAGAAAGAGACCGATTACAACAGTAATTATTTTATTATCGTAAGTAATAACGACGAGTTCAGAGGCATCATTAGTTCGTCCAATTTATTCAGCAATCATCACCAGCCGGATCGTTTGGTAGGCTCATTGATCAAAAGAAACAATGTTTCTATCAGCGTTGATAATTCTCTTCGCTCAGCGGTAGAACTGATGGCAAAAGAAAACATTGATATTCTTCCTGTCGTGTCCAACGAAAATACGATCATCGGAATTCTTTCATACAAAGACATTATCTCCGCTTACAAATCTGATATTGATAATTATGTGAAGAAACGTCCTTCAATTTCGTTAAGAAGACATGGACTGAAGATCTTAGTTCGTGGAAATAAATTGATCAGCCTGATCACGAGAAAAAGTTAGAAAAAAAGAAATTGTTTTATTTGTTGGTTTACTGAAAATTTTTAATCAACATGGCTGAATGCTTCCAGGTATTTATCAACATACTGTTGCTTTGATTTCGCTTTGTATTGCATAATAAACCGTGGATGTTCCAAAGCGATTATCTTTTTAAAGAAATGAAATTCATCATTTATTTTTCTTAAAAATTTTTCATTTTTGCCTGTTCCGAAACAAAAAGCAACATCAGTACTGATTCCAAAACTGATTTGCTTTTTGATATTTTCAATCATGAAATCATAAACCATTTCGGTCAGTTCTTTGCTGTCATAATAATTATAATTGACCTCTTTTCCTTTGTCGTTTATGATCGTAAAGCCAAGCGGGCAAATGGAATGAATATAAAATTTGCCATAAAATTTTTCAACTCCTCCATAAGCATTGATCATTTCATAAATGAAAGTTGCCGATGGTTCATGAGTTGCTTTCCCTGAAAATTCCAACCCACATTCGTTCAATAATCTTTTAGTGTCTGTGAAAGGAACGCCGGTAACTCCCGCGCCAAATCTGCCGGGATTAATTCCAAGAATGAGATGCCGCTTATTGTTGTCGTTGTAAAATTTCTTATAGAATTTGGTCGAAATATTCAGCGCCTCTTTATTTTCTTTAAAAGGATTCATGATGCCGATATTCTTTGGCAACGCTCCTTTAAACTCAATGTTTTTATTAAAAGAAATGATTTTATCAGCGAAAGTTTTCAAGAGGATTATTTTTTCAAAAAGAATGAAGAATTATTTTTTCTCCAATGCTTTTAATTTTTTGATCAGATCATCAAGTGGCGTGTAATCTTTGTAAGAAACAATCAGCTTTCCATGTTTATCAAACAGCGCTGAGAAAGGCGTATGCTGCAATTGGTAATACTTTTGTAAGAATAAAGGCTGAACTTCAGAACCTACTTTTATGTTTGCATATTTAGCGGTATGAAATTCCTTTTCAAAGGGCGGAAGCATCTCCAGCGGTTCGAAAGTCACCAGCACCATTTGCGTGTTTTTGAAAGTGTTGATTTGCGAAAAAATCTGTTTCATCAACACATGGCAATGTTCACAATCCGGAGCAAAATAAATTAAGATCAGAGGTTTTTGATGAGAAACCTGTGCAGACGAAAAAATAGTTCCGTTGGTTAATTTCATTTTAAAATCAGGCAACATTTGGGCATTAATTGTAACTGAATAAAAAGAAAACAGCAACAAAAAAATAACAAGCCGGATAAATTTCTTCTGATTCATTTTTGAATGACGATAAAAAGATTTTGCAGTGGAGTAAACAAAGAAAAAATTCGATTTTTTATTTCATGTTATAAAGTTTTGATCCTGATATTTCTGAACCAAACATCATCACCATGATCCTGTAATGCGATCTTTCCTTTTTTGAAAGTTGCAAACCCGGGCATCGTTTTAAATTTACTAATTGCAACCATTTTATTCCAGTAATCATCCCAAAGATGAGTAGAAAGAGTATGCTGTCCATTCATATAAAAATCCAGTTTGCCGTTCATTGATTTTATTTCTACCTGGTTCCATTCGCCAAGAGGTTTTGCTACTTCTTTTGACGCCATCAAATCATACAGGTCGCCGGCCCTATGAGTATAAAATTTTCCATCCGGTTGTCCTTTTCTGATAGGAGTTCCGTTATCCAAAACCTGCATTTCTATTCCGGTTTCATAAGTTTCAGGATACTTCGCCGGATCTTCATGAACATAAAAAATAATGCCGCTGTTACCTTTTTCTGAGATTTTCCAATCCATTTTCAGATCGAAATTTTCATACTCATCGTTGGTAACCAGATCGCCATGTTCGGCATCTTTTGTAGAAGCATCCAAATGAATGACACCATCTTCTACTTTCCATTCATTGCCTGCAGTTTGTTTTCCGTAAGTATGCCAGCCATTGGTTGTCTTTCCATCAAATAATGATTTCCATCCTTCATTTTTTTCTTTATTGCTTAAAGAATTTGCTGAATGATTCATAGGCGGATTTTTTGAAGAAGTGAAACTGATAAAAGCAATAAAGCCAACGAGAAGCGCTAAAATTTTATACATAAGATTTTATTTTTTAGAGATTGAAAAGTAATAAAAATAGTTTGAGATCAAACTATTTGAGGCCGAGAACAGAACGGTTTAATTCTTCATTCGGAGCGGTTCCAGCAAAATCATCAAAAGCTTTTTCGGTAACCCGAATGATATGGTTTTTGATAAATTCCGCTCCTTCTCTTGCTCCGTCTTCTGAATTTTTTAAACAACATTCCCATTCCAAAACCGCCCAACCCGGATAATCGTAAGCCGCGAGCTTGCTGAAAATGGCTTTAAAATCAACCTGCCCGTCGCCGGTAGAACGGAAACGTCCGGCGCGATTTAACCAACTTTGGTAACCACCATAAACACCTTGTTTTCCTGTCGGATTAAACTCGGCATCCTTTACATGAAACGCACGAATCCGCTGGTGATAAAAATCAATATATTCCAGATAATTTAGGGCTTGTAACACAAAATGAGAAGGATCATAAAGCAGGCAAGCGCGTTTATGAAAATCTACTTTTTCTAAAAACATTTCATAAGATATTCCGTCATGAAGATCTTCGCCCGGATGAATTTCGTAACAAACGTCCACGCCACATTCATCAAAAACATTCAGGATCGGAAGCCATCTTTTTGCCAATTCTTTAAAGCCGTCTTCTACAATACCTTCAGGACGTTGCGGCCACGGATAAACCATTGGCCAAAGCAAAGCGCCGCTGAAAGTTGCGTGTGCAGTAAGTCCTAAATTTTCAGAAGCTTTTGCTGCGTATTTTAATTGTTGCACTGCCCATTGCTGTCTTGCTTTCGGATTGTTGCGAAATTGCTCAGGAGCAAAACTATCGAATAAAGAATCATAAACCGGATTTACGGCAACCAATTGACCTTGCAAATGAGTAGAAAGTTCTGTAATCTCTAAACCAAAACTATTTACAGTTCCTTTCAATTCGTCAGCATACGTTTTGCTTTCGGCCGCTTTTTGAAGATCGATAAAGCGTGTGTCGGAAGTTGGAATTTGAATTCCTACAAAACCTTTGTCTTTTGCCCATTGACAAATACTTTCTAAAGTATTGAATGGAGGTTCATCGCCGATAAATTGAGCGATAAAAATGCCGGGACCTTTGATTGTTGTCATTGTGCGGTTGTTTTAATAGCTGGAATTGATTAAGCGAAAGCGAATTTTAATATCGTCATCCTTTCTCAAGCCAATAATGATCGAGCCTTCTTTAATTTTATCTAAATGATTTAAAATAATTTTAAGCGTCGGGATATGAAAATTAGAATCGCGGTGGCCTGGCTTTAAAAAAATAATGGAATAAAACCTTGCCTTTTTTGTAAAGACAATTTTGCCAAAATCACTATCCTGAGTAATGATAATTTTTTTCTCTATAAATGTCTTTTCAATTATTGCTTCATCCTCGAGACCGCAAAGATTTTCTAATCTGATACCAGAAACATTAAACCCATTTTCTTTTAACCAATTAATAATGGATTCCTGAATGTTTTCGTCAGCAAAAAAAGAAAGGTTCTTCATTCTTCTGAAATATCTTCTTCGATTAATATTTCATTTTTTGAAAACTGTGCTGCATATAAAACAGCCTCCTCAACCGAACCTTTTGGCAGGTAAGAATATTCTTTATAAAACTCTTCCACAGTTCCTCCTGATGCAATCCATTCCATTATAAATTCAACACTTATTCGAGAGCCTTTGATTATAGGCTTCCCGCCAAGTATTTTTTCATTAAAATAGATATATTTAAAAGACATAAAAGGAATATTTACTTCAACGATAAAATTAATTTTTTTAAACCTTAAAGTTAGTCCATTTTTCATTGGACTGAGAAGAAGCGACTACATTTTCGATAAATGCCATGCCACGAACCCCTTCATCTACCTTCGGGAAATCAAGCATTTCTTTTGTCGGAGTTTTATCTTCCAGTTTTGCGATTAACGTGTGCGCAAAGTTTTTATAAATATTACCAAATGCTTCCAGATAACCTTCCGGATGACCGCCGGGAGTGCGGCAATTGTCTATCGCGGCTTTGCTCAAAATACCCGGATAATTACTTCCTGCTCTTAAGATTTGTGCCGGTTCATCCAGCCATTTTACCAGCAAAGTATTTGGCTCCTGCTGTGCCCATTCAATTCCTCCTTTCTCTCCATAAATTTTTAATTTCAAATTGTTTTCTTCGCCCGCAGCAATCTGTGAAGCGACTAAAACACCATTCACGTCGTTTTCAAAACGCAACAAAACATTTCCGTCGTCATCAAGCATTCTGCCTGGAACCACCACATTCAAATTAGCGCAAAGCTGTGTAATTTTTAAACCGGAAACATATTCAGCAAGATGAGCTGCATGAGTTCCGATGTCCCCCATACAACCTGCCTTTCCTGATTTACTCGGATCTGTACGCCAAGCCGCTCCCTTATTTCCTTCTCTTTCTGAAAGCTTGCTAAGCCAGCCCTGGAGATATTCTACAACAATTTTTCTTGGCTTTCCCAGGACTCCGCTCTGAACCATATCACGCGCTTGTTTTATCATTGGATAACCGGAATAAGTATGCGTAAGACAAAGTTGCAAACCGGTTTCATCCACTTTTTTTTGCAGCGCTTTCGCTTCTTCCAAAGTGAAAGTCATCGGCTTTTCAACAACGACATTAAATCCATTTTCCAAAGCCATCATTGCCGGGCCAAAATGAGCAAAGTTTGGCGTTACGATGGTGATAAAATCAATCCTTTTATCGACCGGCATCTTGCTTTCGTTGCTGATCATTTCTTCATAACTCAAATACGTTCTGTCTTTTGGAAGAAACAACATTTCGGCTGATTCCTTTGCAATTTCCGGGTGAATGCTTAATGCTCCGCAACTCAATTCAATAAGGCCATCCATGTTTGCGGCAATGCGGTGAATAGCGCCAATGAAAGCATCTTTTCCTCCGCCAACCATTCCCATTCTTAATTTTCTCATAGTAATTTAATAATGAAATCATTGAATAATTTATTTCTTAAAAACTGATGCACTCTTTCAATTCTTTTGGAGTGTAAGCAAGATTGTATTGCTTTAAAACATCGGCCGGTACTCCGTTCCATTGATTCGGCGTATTACCTACATATCCAACGTCTTTTACTCCAATCTCAGAAGTATAAAATCCTGTTGCAGTGAGATTTCGCATCAGGTTGAAAAATTTTACTCCTGGTTTCATTTCCGGTTTTGCTTTTTTAGGCCATGCTATTTCATCTACCATTTCCATTTGTTGCTGATGATTACATTCTGCAAAAGCATTATTATAACGCTTCAGGCATTGCATATCCAGCCAATGCAATCCCCCGCGCATGGGCACCTGGTGCTCCGGTTGATCTTTTACAATAAATTCAATAAAATCTGGCACTTTAGCGTCAGAAGCGCTTCCGCTTACGTCATCTTTTGGAATAATAATATCGCCAAGAATGGTGATTGTTTGCATTTCGTGAGGGGTGAAAAAAGTATAAGCATTTACTTCTTCCAAATGCTTCACTTCTTCTTTCATCAAGCCCGGGTGTTTTTTTTCTGTGCTTGCAGGCGCCTTTTTCAGGACTGTTTTTTTATCCGCAGTTTTGCACGCATCCAACATCAAACCGGAAGAAACAGTTCCCAGCACCATTACCTTCAGTGATTTTCTTCTGTCCATAATTTTTTAATTTTTATAAAAACAATTACAGTAAACGAACAATTAAATCTGATTTTTCTTTAGTTGATCAACAATATATTCTGATGTACGCATTGATAATGCAAGAATCGTCCAGGTAATATTTTTATCCCCTTGCGAAACGAATTGTCCTCCATCTACATTGAATAAATTTTTACAATCATGCGCTTGTGCATACTTATTCAAAGCAGATTTTTTGGGATCATCACCCATCCTGATCGTTCCCGCTTCATGAATGATATTTCCAGGCGCGTGAAGACCATAATTATTTTCAGGACCATCATCGCCGCCCCAGGTAATTACGGCTCCCATCGCATGAAGAATCTCAGAAAAAGTTTCTTTCATGTGCTTGGCCTGTTTGATTTCATAATCAGTGTATTTGGTATGGAATTTTAAAACCGGAATTCCATAAACATCCACCACGTCAGGATCAATTTCACAATAGCTGTCGTACATCGCAACTGCTTCGCCACGACCGGCCATGCCCACATGCGCACCAAAGAAATAACGATAATCTTCTTTCAAAGAAGCACCATATCCGCCTGCTTCTTTTTGTTTTCCTTTTACTTTATACGTGCCGTTTAGGTTTTCAATTCCCCATTGGAAACCATATACAGGCATGCCAAACCCACCACCATATTCAATATGATAACCACGTGGAAAATCAAGCTTTTTATTATCCAGCCACCACGGAGTATAAACATGCATACCGCCGACACCATCTTCATTGTAGCGTTTTCTGTCGAACAATTCAGGAATAATTCCTCCCATATCCGCACCGGTGGAATCATGAAGATAATGGCCAACTACATCGCTGGAATTCGCTAATCCATTTGGATGACGAGGCGATTTTGAGTTCAATAATAATCTAGCAGATTCGCAGGCGCTCGCACCGAGAATAACGGTGCGTCCCATTACCTGGTATTCCTGCATATCTTCTTTGTTCACATAAGACACGCCGGTAGCCAGTCCGTCTCTGTTGGTCAATACTTCCCGAACCATTGCATTCACAACAAGATCTACATTTCCTGTTGCCAATGCTGGAAGAACCAAAGCGGAAGAGGAAGAAAAATCAGCAAATATTTTACAACTACGGCCGCATTGTGCACAATAAAAACATTGGCCGCGGGTATCATTAATTTTTTTGGTAAGAATAGAAAGCCGAGAAGGAATAACAGGAATTCCTATGCTTGTTCCCGCTTTTTTGATCATCAATTCATGTAAACGCGGCTTTGGAGGAGGAAGAAAAATTCCATCAGGGGCGTTCGGAATATTTTCATTGGTACCAAAAATTCCTAACAGTTTATCAATTTTATCGTAATAAGGTTTTATGTCGTCATATCCAATAGGCCAGTTATCGCCAAGGCCATCGATGCTTTTTCTTCTAAAATCATCGGGACCAAAACGCAAAGAAATTCTTCCCCAGTGATTGGTTCTGCCACCAACCATTCTCGCACGCCACCATTCCCAGTTGGAATCTTTTGCATTGGTATATGGTTCGCCATCGATTTCCCAGCCCCAATAGCATCCATCAAAATCACCAAACGGCCGATACTTAGTACTGGCGCCCCTTCGAGGCGATTCCCATGGATTTTGTAATTGCTTCGAATCTACGGCAGGATTAAAATTGGGACCTGCTTCTATCAGGCAAACTTTTAAGCCTGCATTAGCCAAAACGTATGCTGCCATTCCACCTCCGGCACCAGAACCGACAATGATTGCATCATATTTTTTGGCCTGAACTTTTATTTGAAAATTTCCCATAGTGATGGTAAGATGTTTTTTTTAAATCGGGCATGAATGTAGGAATTCTTGCTTTAATTGTGTTCAATTTTTTTTGTTAAAGAAAGAATGAACCCGATTTTTTCACCTAATTAAATGAAAAAATAGAAATGATTTTTGTTTAAAATTGCCCGATAATTTGTATTGAAAATCAAAATAAAAAATGAAATTATTTCTTTGGTTACTGGTTAATGAATTTCTTCCAAAACCTTCATTAAATCATTGATTTTTTCCATTTAAGGGAAAAAATAAAATCGTCATTATTTCTTTGTCTGCTGCAATTTTTATTTTCAGCAAAACCTATTTTCTCCTCTAATGTTTTCGAAAACGATTTTTTTCTTTTGTAAATTTTTTCTGTCAATTTTATCTATTCTTTTTAAAAAAATATTTTTCAGAAAAATTGATTTATTCATAAAATCTGTACATTTAAACTTCCAAATTATTGTTTACCGGATTTTTTTGAGGAATATTTTTTGCAAATCATTCAAAATTTTAAATTGAATCTTCATATCGTTTTTATAAACCCTTTTTTAATTCAAAAATTAAATTTTTGTAAATGAAATTTACCACCCGACTGCAGCTTTCTGCCATGATGTTTCTTGAGTTCTTTATCTGGGGCGCATGGTTTGTAACACTTGGCACTTTTTTGATTAATAATCTTAACGCAAACGGCGCAGAGACCGGAGCTGTGTTTTCTACACAATCGTGGGGCGCTATTATTGCTCCGTTTATCATCGGCTTAATTGCCGATCGCTATTTCAATGCGGAAAAAATCCTTGGTGTGTTACATCTTATTGGCGCATTTTTATTGTACCAGGTTTATTCTATCGGCGCAGTAACCAATGTGTATCCTCCGGCTGTTTTTTATTACCTCTTAATTTATATGATCCTGTTTATGCCAACGCTGGCGTTAGTCAATTCCATCTCATTCAATCAAATGACCAATACTGAAAAACAATTTCCGCCCATCAGAGTTTGGGGAACGATTGGATGGATTGTTGCCGGACTTGCTATCAGTCTTATTTTTCTTTGGGATTCGGCCGAAAGCGTGAAAGCAGGCCTGATGAAGAATACTTTTTTATTAGCTTCTATAGCTTCTCTGGTTTTGGGAATTTTCAGTTTTACATTGCCAAAAACTCCTCCAAAGGTTTCAAAAGGTTCGCAGGTAAAGGTTTCAGAAGTTCTGGGTTTAGACGCTTTAAAATTATTAAAGGATAAAAACTATTTGATCTTTTTTATCGCCTCAATTCTTATCTGCATTCCGCTGGCATTTTATTATCAATATGCCAATCCTTTTCTTCAGGATATCGGAATGACGAATCCGACAGCGAAGATGAGCCTTGGCCAGTTTTTTGAAATATTTTTCCTGTTGTTGCTTCCTTTCTTTTTCAAAAAATTTGGATTCAAAATCACCATTTTAGCCGGTATGCTTGCGTGGGCAATTCGCTATGCTTTATTTGCCTATGGCAATGCAGATAATTTAGCTTTCATGCTCATCATCGGCATTATTCTACACGGCATTTGTTATGATTTCTTTTTTGTGTCCGGACAAATTTATACAGACGCGAAAGCCGGTCCTAAATTTAAAAGCGCCGCACAGGGATTGATCACTTTAGCAACTTATGGTATTGGAATGCTGATTGGTTTTTGGATTGCCGGATTGATAAAAGACGCCTATACCGTTGCCAATGTTTCTGATTGGAAAATGGTTTGGATCATTCCTTCTCTTATTGCCCTTGTTGTATTTATATTATTTGCATTAGCCTTTCACGATAAAAATGAAAAACCCGTAGATCAGACTGTGAATATTTAAGAAATGATGAATGAAAAACACACACGTAGGACGTTAATTAAAAATCTTGCATTGGGTGCCTCCGCTATGGCACTAACGCCGGTAAGTTCTCTCGCTTTCGTTTCAGAATCTATGGAGGGAAAAAAACGAAAGTTGAAGGGAAATATCAATCACTCAGTTTCGAGATGGACTTTTAATTATCTTTCTTTAGATGATTTATGCGAAGCAGTGAAAGAAATAGGCTTTGGTGCCATTGACCTTGTGGGACCTAAAGATTGGCCTACTTTACAAAAACACGGTATTTACAGCTCCATGTGCTATACTAATGGAGATAATGATTTGTATAAAGGATTGAACAACCCAAAATATCACGATAAACTTATTAACGAATACCTTGAAGTAATTCCTATAATGGCGAAAGCCGGTTATAAAAATCTTATCTGTTTCACGGGTACAAGAGATGGAATGGACGACGATACAGGAATGAAGAATTGCAAAATCGCATTGGAAAAAATTTTGCCAACTGCTGAAAAAAACGGCGTTACTATGGTGATGGAATTGCTCAACAGCAAAATCGACCACAAAGACTATCAATGCGACCACGTAGAATGGGGAGCCGAATTGTGCAAGCGGATTAATTCTGATAATTTCAAATTGCTTTTTGACATTTATCACATGCAAATTCAGGAAGGCGATATCATTCGAAACATTCGTGATTATCATCAATACATTGCTCATTACCATACCGGCGGCATACCAGGAAGGCATGAGATAAATAACTCACAGGAGTTATATTATCCGGCTGTAATGCGTGCGATTGTTGAAACGGGATTCAAAGGATATGTAGCGCAGGAATTTGTGCCGACGTATAAAAATAAATTGGACTCATTAAAAGAGGCAATAAAGATTTGTGATGTATGATTTAGTGTTAAATAATCAGAGAAAAGTAATAACTATCCTGATTAAGAAAATAAAAATCAGAATTATTTGTTGCTTTACTGAAGTACGAAGTACTTCGATGTGAAGAGTGGAGAGCATAGCGATGAGAACGTAAAACCTAATACCTAAAATAAAAAAATCAATGGCAGACAACACTTATGATGCAATTGTGATCGGTTCCGGAATTTCCGGCGGCTGGGCAGCAAAAGAACTTACTGAAAAAGGTCTCAAAACTATCATGCTCGAACGCGGCCAAAATATTGAGCATGTAAAAGATTATGTAAATGCAGTAAAAGGCCCATGGGAATTTCCGCACCGCGGTGGCCGCACACAGAAAATGATCCAGGATCATCCGGTTTTGAAAAGAGATTATCCTTTAAACGAAATGAACGTCGATTGGTGGGTAAACGAACAGGATTGTCCTTATGTCGAAGTAAAACGTTTTGACTGGTTCAGAGGCTATCATGTCGGTGGCCGCTCACTTTTATGGGGCCGCCAGACTTACCGCTGGAGCGATTTTGATTTCGAAGCAAATGCAAAAGATGGCATCGCCGTTGACTGGCCAATTCGTTACAAGGACATTGAGCCATGGTACACTTACGTTGAAAAGTTTGCGGGAGTCAGTGGCTCCAAAGAAAATTTGCCTCAGTTGCCAGACAGTCATTTTATGCCGCCTATGGAAATGAATGTGGTAGAAAAAGATGTGGCTGACAGAATTAAAAAACATTACGAAAATAAACGCGCAATGATCATTGGTCGTTGTGCGAATATCACCGAACCAATTCAGGCAAGATCTAATTGCAAATACAGAAATAAATGTTGGCTCGGATGCCCTTTTGGCGCATATTTCAGCACACAGTCTTCTACTTTGCCTGCCGCCATGAAAACTGGAAATCTCACTGTTCGTCCATGGTCTATCGTTACGAAAATTTTGTATGATAAGGATACAAAAAAGGCAAAAGGTGTTGAAGTGTTAGATGCCGAAACAAATAAAACTTATCAGTATTTTTCTAAGGTCGTATTTCTGAATGCTTCCACTTTAAACAGCGCATGGGTTTTGATGAATTCTGCTACAGATATTTGGCCAGATGGATTAGGCAGTAGCAGCGGCGAACTTGGACACAATCTTATGGACCATCATCTTGGCGTAGGTGCAGGAGGAACGGTCGATGGTTACGATGATAAATATTATTTTGGACGTCGTGCGAACGGTATTTACATTCCACGTTTCCGAAACTTATTTGGCGATAAACGTGATTACATTCGCGGCTTTGGCTACCAGGGCGGCGCAAGCAGGCAAGGCTGGAGCCGTGAAATTGCAGAAATGAATATCGGCGGCGATTTTAAAGATGCGCTGGCAGAACCGGGCGAATGGACAATGGGGATGGGCGGTTTTGGAGAAATATTGCCATATCATGAAAACAAGGCTACGCTCGATAAAAATAAAAAAGATAAATGGGGATTGAACGTGTTGGCAATTGATGCAGAATGGAGAGATAATGAAAGAAAAATGCGCGTTGATATGAAAAACGACGCGATGGAAATGCTGGAGGCTGCAGGCGTAAAAAACGTTCAGGGATTTGATGGTGATGGTACAATGGGAAGGGGAATCCATGAAATGGGAACTGCCCGCATGGGACTTGATCCGAAAACTTCTGTCCTTAATAAATGGAACCAGGTTTGGGATGCACCAAATGTTTTTGTTACCGATGGTTCATTTATGACTTCGTCAAATTGTGTGAATCCATCATTAACTTATATGGCAATGACCGCCCGGGCTGTGGATCATGCTGTGGGCGAATTGAAGAAAGGAAATATATAGCCGATTTCAAACTAATTTTTTCATCTCTTTAAAAAAATAATCATGGAAGATCAAACAGAAAAACAAAGTTCGGGTACTTCTCGCAGAGAATTTTTAAAAAACACCGCTATCACAGCGGCAGGATTTATGATTGTTCCGCGTCACGTTTTGGGCGGAAAAGGTTTCATTGCCCCAAGTGATAAACTGGTAATCGCATCCATTGGAGTAGGCGGAAAAGGTGCTGATGATATCAATCATTTTTATCAAAGTGGCAAGGCGGAAATTGCATTTTTATGTGATGTGGATGATCGCCAGTCCGCGGGCAGTCGCAAGAAATTTCCAAAAGCTAAATATTATAAAGATTACCGCGAAATGCTGGATAAGGACGCGAAAAACTTTGATGCAGTTTCCGTCTCCACTCCCGATCATACGCATGCGGTCGCCGCATATTCTGCGATGCAATTGGGCAAACACGTTTATGTACAAAAACCGTTGACGCATGATGTTTTTGAAGCAAGAATGTTGACTGAAGCTGCAAAAAAATATAAAGTGGTTACTCAAATGGGCAACCAGGGTGCTTCCGGCGATGGCGTAAGACAATTGATGGAATGGTACGACGCAGGAATTATCGGCGATGTACATACTGTTTATTGCTGGACCGACCGACCGGTTTGGCCGCAGGGAATTCCACGTCCGACAGAAGCAGCGCCAATTCCTCCTGAATTAGATTGGAATCTTTGGCTGGGCACCGCTCCTGAAAAAAATTATTTTAATAACCTTGTACCATTTAACTGGCGCGGATGGTGGGATTATGGAACCGGCGCTCTGGGCGATATGGGTTGCCATATCGTTCAACCGGCTTTTGCAGTTTTAGATCTTCAATATATCAACTCTGTTCAGGCAAGTGTTGGAAGTGTTTACGTGGGAGAATTTCAAAGAGGATATTTCCCTGATAGCTGTCCTCCATCAAGCCATGTAATTATGAAATTTCCGAAAACCAATAAAACCAACGGGCCGGTTGAAGTACATTGGATGGATGGTGGAATTCAGCCTGAAAGACCGGACGAATTAGGGCCGAACGAAACTTTTGGTGATGGCGGAAACGGAACTTATTTTATTGGAACAAAAGGAAAAATGATGTGCGGAACTTATGGGGCTGATCCAAAATTATTGCCAACATCAAGAACTAACGAAGTAAAAGTTCCGCAGAAATATCCAAGAATTCCGGGAAGCGCTGAAGGTCATTACGCACAATGGGTAGAAGGCGCCATTGCAGGCTATGGAAAAATGAAGATGGATTCCGATTTTGCCGTTGCAGGACCGCTCACGGAGGCATTGTTAATGAGCAATTTGGCCATTCGCGGGTTTGATATCAGAACTCCAAAAGCCAGCGGACAAGGCTATAATTATCCTGCCCGTTATGTAGAGCTTTTGTGGGATAATAATGATATGAAAGTTACCAATGTTCCTGAAGTAAATCAATACATCAAACGTGATTATCGGCAGGGATTTGGCGTAAATTATAAAGTTTAATTTTTTAAAATATTAATCATGGACAGAAGAGAAGCAGTTCAATATATTTCGCTCCTTTTAGGAGGAACATTAGTAGGCGGCACCGCATTTTTATCAGGATGCAAAAGCGATACTGGCATATCAATGACGTTTACGCCTGAGGATGTTGCATATCTTGATGAAGTAGCTGATACTATTTTACCTGCGACAAAAACCCCTGGGGCGAAAGCCGCTAAAACAGGACAGTTTATGACCGTAATGGTAAATGATTGTTATGAAGAAAAAGATCAGAAAATTTTTCATGAGGGCATGAAAAAACTAAATGATCTTTCTAAAAAAACCTATAGTGATTCATTTGTAAAAATTACGCCTCAGCAGCGTCATGATCTTTTGGTAAAACTGGATAGTGAGCAAAAAGAATACATGAAAAACAAGAAGAAAGATGACCCTTCGCATTATTTCAGAATGATGAAAGAACTGACAATGCTTGGTTATTTTACTTCAGAAATAGGATGTACGCAAGCGCGCCGTTATGTTGAAACTCCCGGTCACTATGACGGGAACCTTCCTTATAAAAAAGGAGACAAAGCATTTGCTTAATAACGCAAAAGTTTAAATGAAAATCGCTGCCTGACAACAGCGATTTTTTTACGCGATTGATTTACGGAAGAGCAAATTTTTGTAGTCACCAAACAAATATCTCTCTTTCTTATTTTGATATATTTTGAGTAGTTTTTGCTTCCGTGAAATTGTTTTTGAAAAACGATTCCTGTTCTTTCAGTTTTAAAGAAAGATTATCTAATTTTTTTTGAATATCTCCTGTATCAAGCACCAGCGTTGCTTTTGACTGATTTACTTTTTTTAATTTTAAATCAGCCGAAGTAATTAATTTCAAAATATTTTCGAAATCATTCTTTACTTCATCAGTTGTTTTTGCCGGCTGAAACTGGTTGTTTCTATAAACAATAAATGAATTTAAAAGTCCCACAGCTTTATTGTAATCTTCAACTGCAGAATCATATAAAGACATATCCGAATCCTGGCTGATCACCTCAACTTCCAACTGAACCCGCTTCAGTTTTGTATCAATTTTTGATGCGGGCCAGCCTTCGTTTTTAATTCTTGAAATCGTTGAAAGATATTGCGATAGCTTATCCATGTTTTTAAACACATCAATCGAATCTTTATAATTGAAAAATCGTTTTGGATCATGCTGACCATAATCTCCCTTTACAAATTCTTTATAAGAAACCGGGTAACTTAAAAACTGGAATAATGGATCAAACGGAAGATGAGTTTGAATAAATTCGCCCGGAGAAATTTTGAAAAATTTTGTCTGAGAATTATTGAAAAAATTACCGCTCCTGACATATCCCGCATCCCATGTTGGATCATAGAAATTCCAGTCGCCATCTACAAACGCAGCACACCAAACATGCGGCGTTCTGTCTATCGCTCCCAATTGCTTTGTAAATCCTTCAATGTAAAAAGATGGTATCCCACATTTGGAACACAGGTCATTAAAAATAGCTGCAAAATTTTCACAAACTCCTTTTTTTCTTCTCAACGCATAAGTAACACGCTCTTCATTATCTTCATCCAAAATAACATAATGAATGCTATCAGCATTGTAGGTTATATTCCTCGTGATCCAGCTATAAATCTCAGCAACTTTTTTATTGTCAGAATCAAAGTGTTTATTGATATAGTTGGCAATATCCGCGCTTGTATTGGTTTCTGAAGATGGAATATTAATATAACTTCCGTCATTTTCAGAAAAATTACTTTGTGCAGAAGCAGTAAAAAAAGTCAACGAAATCACAGAAAAAAACAGGAACAATTTCATTCCATAAAGTTAGAAATTGTTTTGAAAATTATTTTGTAAAACAATTTTCAGGAAAATAATAACAATTATTTTCAAGCGATTTTCGCAAAAAAATTTTATGCAACTGTTGGAGTAAACAAACAAAAAACTTCAATTCTTATTTTAATTCCTTAACAAAATCTTATCGGTCTTCGATTAATCTTTCGTCTGCTTTTTATTTCTGATTAATTGTGAACGGCTGAAAAATCCGGCTCCAATTAAAATATGAAAAATAAAATTTTACTCATCATTTCTGTCCTTATTTCAAGTGTCAGTTTTGCACAAACCACTCCTTCTTTTGGCATAAAAGCAGGCGTATTATCTTCCGGCTTCCGCGGCGATGCGGTAGATAATTTCAAAAACATTTTAGACTTTACCAACGGAAGAATTACTACCAAAGATTATACAGGATTTTTCGCTGGAGGCTACAGCAATATTCCCGTAAGTGAAAATTTTTCCATTGAACCAGGAATTTATTATTCTCTGAAAGGTTACGAATTAGATGGCGCTTTAAATGTGAAAGGTCTTGATTTTTTAGGCGCTAATGCAAAAGCAGTTTTGCAATCTCAATATGTTGATATTCCTGTTTTACTGAAAGGAAATTTTGGTGGCTTTCAAATTTTTGCAGGACCACAAATTTCTTACCTCGCAAGTGCCAATTTAAAAACAACAGCCGGAGTTTTGGGAATTAATTTATTAAACAAAACAATGGACGCCACTTCACAGTTCAATCGCTGGGACGCAGGAGTAACAGGAGGTATTGGCTACCAGTTTAGTAATGGAATGAATATCTCTGCCTCGTACGATTACGGTTTATCAAGAGCTGATGCCAACCAAAGTGTGAATGCTTATCACAATGCAATAAAATTAGGAATCGGAATTAACTTGTAATTTTTAAACCAAAAAAAATCCCGGAATTTTTCCGGGATTTTTTTATACAAGCACACCACTGATAGCGATTAATTTTAATTGTCCACTTCCTTTATCGAAGGTCTTTTATCGTTGGGATCGCGATGGTCGTAATGGATAATAAGATCTGAAAGATCGGGCCGAATTTTATATTTTCTCTGTAATTCATATTCATACATTGCCTGCCCAAGCTGGTATAAAAACGGATGGCCGATTTCTTCGTAATCGTATTTCGCGTCGTTTATGACGCCGTCTTTATTCGTGTAAACCGTTGCTGCAAGAAAAAATTCTATTTTGTTTTTCTTGTCGATAATGTAAGATACATCGCTCAGAAAGCCATACGCCCAGCCAACTTTATTGAATACTCTCACATTTGCAGGCATTGAATGGTGAACACTATCGCGAAAGAAAAATTTTGCATAGCTATCATAAAACTCTGTAGTATCATATTTGGGATAGGTGGTTTCGGAAGGATATTGAGAAAGATATTTTCTCAGAAAATCGTAATCGTCTTTCGTCAATTTGAATCTTTTCTCTTCTGGCATGGATTGCGGAAAAATGATAGAACGTAAAATATCTGTAAGGTCTTGCAATGAAAGGCGATTGTGTTTTGTAAAATCAAATGGCTCATTCACGATGCTGTCTTCCATTGTCATATAAGCATTTCCGAGCTTTACAATTTGGCTAAAATCAAATGAATCTTTATTGTAAGCAGGAGGTTGAGTGTAAATTAGCTTTCCGTTTTTATCCAAAAAGCGAATCTGGTTGGTATGCCGGTTTTGTTCTTCAGTAAGGCCCGGTACAAACTGCCGGATAATCCTTGCATTTTTATATCCCATTTTATGCAAATCCCGATTGATCGTTTGCTGACCAATGAATTGATAAAGGCGATTATACGGATCATTCTCGCTGATCAGAAATGCCCGTTTGATGTAATGTGCTATCGAAGGAAAGCCGGTTTCAGAACTTGAATCATTATAAGCCTTTGTTTGTTTTTCATAACTACTATCATATTGAATCGTCGTGAATTTATTCACGCCATGAATATTTATACTATTCAATTTTTGGAGTGCCAGCGCTGCTAACGGAAGTTTTACTGTTGAAGCGGGATTCCAATATTCATGTGGCAAATGCCGGTAATAATAGTTGGTGAAATGAGGAATATTTTTTTCATCACGATTGATTTGAACATAAATAATCTGGCAGCGATATTCATTCGGATGATTTAAAATCTCATTGAGAATAGGTACATTTTTATTTCGTAAAACTGTTTCAATAAGGTTTTCATTTTTGCTTTGCGCCATGATGCAATTTGAAAAGAGGAGAAGTGAGGAAATTAAAAAAAGTTTCATTTCCAAATATAGAAAATGGAAAATAGAAATCGTTCGTAAATATTCGTTTACTATTAAGAATGAAAATGTTCAAACACAATGCCCGCTTTACTTTTACCCACAGCGGATTCCAGCTCCTGTCTCGGTAATTCTTTGATCTTTTTTACTGATTTAAATTTTTTTAGCAACATGTCGGCCGTGTTTTTTCCGATACCTTTTATTTGCTCCAATTCATTTACAAAAGTGCCGCGGCTTCGCTGGTTGCGATGAAATGTAATTCCGAAACGATGCACTTCATCTCTTACACGCCGGATTAATTTCAAACTTTCGCTGTTCCATGGAAGTTTGATGGATTCTTTGTCGCCCGGAAAAAATATTTCTTCTTCATTTTTTGCAAGTCCGACAACGGTTGTTTTTCCCATCATTCCAATTTCTTCCAGGCCTTCTACAGCAGCGTTCAGCTGGCCTTTCCCTCCATCGATGATTATTAATTGCGGTAAATCAATTTCCTCTTTCAGTAATCGTTTATACCTTCTTGTAACCACTTCTTTCATGCTTGCAAAATCATTAATTCCCGTTACGGTTTTAATATTAAATCTTCGATATTCATTTTTATCCGGCAAGCCGTTTTTAAAATAAACCATCGCAGCCACCGGAAAACTTCCCTGGAAATTGGAATTATCAAAACATTCTATTTGCGTTGGCAAAGCAGGAAGATGAAGATCTTTTTGCAACTGAACCAACACTTCTGTTTTTTCTTTTTCTGTTTTTCCTTCAAGCCGCAGAAGCTTTTTGCGCTTCATTTCTTCCATGAAGAAATTGACATTTTTCTCAGAAAGATCAAGCAGCTTCTTTTTATCACCGGTTTTCGGAATGGTATAAATTAATTGTTCACTTTCTTCTTCAACTTCAAATGGAACTATAATTTCATTTGCTTCACTATTAAATCTTTTTCTTAATTCAGTGATGACAAGGCTTAAAATTTCCGCATCAGTTTCATCCAGTTTTGGCTCTAAAGAAATAGTGTGTGTCTGAATGATAGAGCCATTTTGCACCATCAAATAATTTACATACGCGGTATCTTTTTCGCGCAGGATCGAGAATACATCTACGTTTGAAAGAGCTTTACTTACAATAACTGATCGTGCCTGGTAGTTTTCCAATCCTTCAATTTTCTTTTTAATTATTTCAGCTTTTTCAAATTGAAGTTGCTTCGCGTAATAATTCATTTCTTCTTTATACCGTTGAATTACTGGCGAAAGATTTCCTTTAATCATCTGTTTGATCTGCTGCAATCCTTCTGCATAATCTTCTGTGCTTTGAAAACCTTCGCATGGGCCTTTGCAATTTCCCAAATGATATTCAAGACAAACTTTAAATTTTTGTTTTAAAATATTTTGTTCTGTAAGATTGAGTTTGCAGGTTCTTAGCGGAATAAATTCTTTTATAAAGCTCAGCAATTCGCGCACTCTTCCAACAGAAGTGAATGGGCCTAAATATTCAGAGCCATCATTGATCTTATTTCGAGTTAAAAAAATTCTTGGAAAAGGTTCATTTTTAATCACGATGTAAGGATACGTTTTGTCGTCCTTTAAATTGATGTTGAATTTTGGCTGAAATTGTTTGATTAAAGAATTTTCAAGAAGAAAAGCATCCTGCTCGCTATCAACAATAGTAAACTCAATGCGCTCAATTCTTTTTACCAGTTCATGCGTTTTATATCCCGTAAAAGTTTTGGTAAAATACGAGCTTACTCTCTTCCTGATATTTTTTGCTTTTCCCACATAGATCAGCTCATTTTGATTATCAAAATATTTATAAATTCCGGGATGAGTAGGTAAGGTTTTAATTATGGTATGGAAAGTTTCCTGCGTCATTTGTTTATATCAATCATCAAAATCCCAAATCATTTTTTCTTCTTTAATTTTCGCTTCGTTGCCTGGCTCTGAGATTATCGTTCTGATGCTGTAAGATTTGTTTATAAGCCACGTCAATTGTGTTGTAGTATCCCCATTTTCCTTCACCATATAAATCCGTAGAATATTATTGGTTTGTGGATTCATATACACATCCCAATGAGTAAGCCTTATGGAATCCGGAAGTTTTACTTTCGCGTCGTAAGAAAAAGTGTATGCATTGATCGTTTGATCTAAAAAAGATTTTTCGGAAAATAAAGAAGTCATATTGGCAGAATCGATTACCGGAGTAAGAAACGGGGTTGCATTTCTTCTGATGTCTGCTCTTTTCAGCCAGGTAGAATCTGTTTTGCCATTTTCCGAAATTACTCTCAGTGGCGTTACGGGCAAGGTATCTAAGCTATTTAACTGCCCTTTTAAAAAACTCGTTACAGCAAAAATATTTGTTGTATCAGAAGTTTTTTGTGCCGCAACAGCATCCGGCTTTTGTTCTGTGCGGCACGAGCTAAAAATAACAATGAAAACAAGCAGTGAAACCGAAAAAAATTTTTGCATCTTGCAAAATTACAAATAAAAAAAGCCGTTGCAGGGTACGAAGCAACGACTTAAATAAAAATGAGTTAAAAAATTAAACTAACAAAAGAAGCTTAATCACTTTACCCTCGATAATCCAATTCTTATGCCATAATCCAGAAAATGCTCTTTGGTTGTGTAATTATTCTTATAACTTGATAAAAACTGGTAGCGAATATCAGGTCCGATATGCCATCTGATCTTGTGGGAAGAGAAGGAAACAAAAGAACCAAAATTGCCTCCCAAATTTATTTTACGCATCAACGAAGGATCCTTCAAATAGTATCTTCCATCTGAGGAAAGCAGATACGCATTGCTTGCCAAAACAGCCGAAGGTTCTAGGACAGACTGAACATCAATTGCAACTTTTTTATTCCCCCAAATCGTATATTCAAAGCCAATTGGGATTGAAAGCTGAACGCTATAATTTCTCAGAGAAACAGTGTGACTTTCTGTTTGTCCGTTTCCATAATAAGTGATATAATCTTTAGAATAAGTGCCGTATCTATTAGTCAATATCAGCGTCGCAATTGTTGGGTGAACAATGTTTGAAATAGTATTATAAGAAGAATAATTGAGATTAATTCCACTCACCACTTTTAAATTTTTTGCCACCAGTGTTTTTACTTCCGCACCGGTTTCAAAACCTATTCTCGGGTTAGGCATTAATTCAAGAGAAGAAGCCGGCTGGTTTGGCAAAATCACCATAGAGGATGAATTTCCTGAAACGGAAGGATGAATTGTTTTATGATCAAATGTAACAGTTGTAACATTCGGAGTTACATAGAAGATCCATTCTGTGTTTTTATTATTTTTCCTGAATGCCTTTTTAATATTAATGGCTTTATTTTGATTTGTCAGAGTCACACATTTAGTTTTTCCAACAAGGCTATTTTGAACAATTTCCTCACCAGATAAATCTAATTCCTGAACAGGAGTTGAAATACTTTCAATTGATAATAATGGTTCTGGTATTTCGGTTTTGAAACTTATTGATTGAACTGCTGAAACTGTCAATGGAAGCATTTCATCATCATGTGCCAAAATAAAGCTTGTATTTCCTTCGTTTAAACTTTGATTATGATTATCTGAAGCAAAGATTTCATAAGAACTATTTACAGCGTTTGCAGTAGTAGCTTTTGCTATTGAATGATTGAAACCATTATTAGCAGAAGTTTTTTTCACAACTTCATTTCCACTGTTTTTTGCATTATTATTATTCTTTAGCTTTTCAAAAGAAGAAATGCGATTATTTGTTGATCCGCTACCGCTGTTTTTTTCAATTGAATGGTTCTCAAAACCGACTGCTGTCAAAGATTGTTCTGAATTAATTTTATCAGCTTCTGAATTTTTCAATTCTGTTTTTGATGAAGATAAAAGCGCAGTCTTTTGTTTGTTTACTGTTTTATTAGAATGATTATTCAGATTTCCGATAGTAACAAGAGTGATTAAAAAAATGATTCCAATACTTATGGAAGGCCACCTGCTGCCGGGATGCAGGTTATTATAAATTCCATTCCAAACGCGCTTGGAAGGCATCAACTTAAATTGATCTGCATGGTCTTTAAGAGATTGCTCGAAATCACTCATATCAAATCTTCTTTCCATTTTTTCTATTTCAGTTAGTAGTCAAGGGTGTAAACTTTATAAACGGTTAATTGTTGACGACTATCATCCTGGTGCTTTCTTTAGGTTTTTGCAGTATTTTCTTTTTGATCAAAATCTCTTCAAGCAAGGCTCTTGCCCTGGTATATTGCGACCGGCTGGTGCTTTCCTCGATCTCTAAAATAGCAGAGATTTCTTTGTGAGAAAATCCTTCAATCGCATATAAATTCAAGACGGTTCTATATCCGATGGGCAACAGCCTTATGCATTCCACCACTTGTTTTGCCTGCAACAAAGATGGAATATTGTTGTCGCTGATCTGGATACTCGAAGCGTGAACAAGATCAACACTATCAGAGAACTTTTTATTTTTTTTGAGGATATTGATACAGGTATGAACGACTATTTTTCTGATCCATCCTTCCAGGGCTCCTGAGCCTTTGTATTGATGGATCTGGGAATATACTTTTATAAATCCTTCCTGAAGCATATCCTCAGCGTCTTCTCTGTTGCGGGCATAACGATAGCAAACACCAAGCATGCGCGGACTAAACCGGTTGTATAAAGCCTCCTGCGCAATAGAAAGGTTATCAAGACAGCCTTGAAGCATTATCTCTTCTGTCATAGTTTGCTTGTTTAACCCTACTAAGATAGGACAATTATTTACTAAAAATGCTGCATGAAAATTCTTTTCTAAAATAAAAATTAGAAAGTTTTTAATTTTTGGGCGGTTTAAAGGCCTTTTTTTAAATTATTTGGTCCTTTCAGGCTGTCTGCTGGAAATTTTTGTTCCATCTCTTTCATTGATGCCTGTGCCCAGTTTTCAATTGCGAGTTTTTGACCTGCATTTAAAATGGCATCGCGATGAATAAGAGTATATGAACCTAACGGCATATCACCGTTTTTAACCTGGTCATCAATTTCTTTAAACATTTTATATTGCCTGTAGGCAGGATAAGTGGAAAAGATTGAAAAATTCAAATGGCGTTTACCCTCATTGAAATGATTGCTTAAAAGCCATGCAGAAGGTTGTACATGCCAGTACCATGGATATTGCGTCGTATTGGTGTGGCAATCATAACAGGAAACTTTTAAAATCTGCTGCACATTTTCAGGCACAGAAAACTTTGCTGTGATTTCATTTTGCGCTATTTCGATTCCCGAATTTTTCTCAGGCCTGATGAATTGGATTACAACAAAAATGATCAATAAAACGATAACGATTATTCTTATTACTTTTCCCACTTTCTAAGGTTATTGGTAAAAATTATTCAGTATCAATTAAAACTTTTCCGGTCATTTCTTTTGGAATTGGCAAATCCATCATCTTCAAAATAGTAGGAGCAATGTCCCCTAATTTTCCCGGATGAATAGTTCCGCGCCAGCTTTTATCAATGATAAAAAACGGAACCAGGTTTTTGGTATGCGCTGTGTTAGGCGTTCCATCTTCATTTACAATATAGTCAGCATTTCCATGATCAGCAGTAAGAAAAATTGTATAACCATTTTCCAAACCTGCTGTCACAATTTCTTTTACACATTTATCTACCGTTTCCACCGCTTTGATTACTGCATCCCAAACTCCTGTGTGGCCAACCATATCTGCATTTGCATAATTCAAACAAATAAAATCAGCAGATTGTTTTTTGATCTCAGGAAGCAATGCATCCGTCACTTCATAAGCACTCATTTCAGGCTTCAAATCATAAGTTGCAACTTTAGGAGAAGGAATCATAATTCTTCTTTCGCCTTCAAAAGGAACTTCTCTTCCTCCGCTGAAGAAGAAAGTAACATGCGGGTATTTTTCCGTTTCAGCGATCCTGATTTGTTTTTTATCATGATCAGAAAACACCTGGCCGATCGTATTGATCAGATCATCTTTTTGAAAAATAACGTGAATATTTTTGAAAGTATGATCATAAAGTGTCATAGTTGTATAATCAAGATTCAACGGCTTCATATCACAATCCGGAAAAGCCGTCTGAGTAAGTGCTTCTGTGATTTCCCTGCAACGATCTGTTCTGAAATTAAAACAAATCACCGCATCGCCATCCATCATTTCAGAATCGGGAGTTTCTGCATTAATGATCGGCTTTAAAAATTCATCTGTTACATCATTTTTATAAGAATCGGTTACGGCAGAAAAAATGTTGGTGGTTATTTCGCCTTTGCGATGCACAATTGCATCATAAGCAACTTTGATGCGTTCCCATCTTTTATCGCGATCCATTGCGTAATAGCGGCCAACAATCGTAGCAATTTTTCCGGTTGTTTTATCCAAATGTTGCTGCAAATCTTCTAAAAAACCAATACCGCTTTTGGGATCAGTATCCCGGCCATCAGTAAACGCATGAATGTACACGTTTTCTAATCCATGTTTTTTGCAAATCGTAGTGATCGCTTTTAAATGATCAATGTGTGAATGAACGCCGCCGTTGCTTACCAAACCCATCAAATGCAAAGGCTTTTTATTTTCCTTGGCATAATTCAAACTGCTCAAAAGCGCTGGATTTTTTTCAAATTCGCCGTTTTCAATCGCTACATTGATCCGTTCCAATTCCTGGTACACTATTCTTCCCGCGCCAAGATTCAAGTGGCCCACTTCGCTGTTTCCCATTTGTCCTTCGGGCAAACCAACCGCTCTTCCACAGGTTACTAAAGTGCTGTGAGGATATTTTTCATAAAGAGAACTTACGAAAGGGGTTTGTGCATTTTGGATTGCATCACTTTCTTTTTTCTGGCCCAATCCCCAACCGTCCATTATTACTAAAATCACTTTTTTTGCTTCCATTTTTCAAAGCTAATT
>JBQCIM010000024.1:0-35920 GCA_051953735.1 Ginsengibacter sp. | reverse complement strand
ATTTTTTTGATCCGGAAATGAGCTTGCAGGTTTCGCAACTGATCAGGCTTGCAGGCAAAATGAATAAATCGATTGATGTTGCGAAATCAGGAATTGATATTGCGCAATATCAATTTTATGATCTGCTGAGAAAAATACGATTTGTGTTGAGAAATGATTTTTATAATATTTATTTTTTAGAACAATCCTCCAAATTATATCAACTTGAAATTGCTTCTCTTCAAAAAATAGTTCCTGCTTTTGCAGACGAGGTAAAAAAAGGATTCATGGCGCCTCTGGATGTTTTGAGAATACAATCGCAGCTTTATACTTTGCAGGCTGAGTATGATAATCTACAAACCGATATTGACAATGTTCAGAGTGAATTGAAGGTTTTGATTCGTGCAAATCCTTCTGTTTACTTTCTTCCTGTTGCTCCAGTTTCTGATTTAAATAATCAGGTTGTTTCTCAAATTAATTATCAGTCTTTGATAGATTCTGCAACTGTAAATCGCCCTGATTTAAAAGCATTAAATGCAAACATTGTTTTTAGTAATTACAATTTAAGATTACAAAAAGCTTATGCAAAACCTGATATAACCATCGGTGCCAATTATGATCGCCTCGGAAGTTATGTTCAGGATTATAATGGCATTGGAATTTCTATTCCATTGCCTTTGTTTAACAGGAACCAGGGAAATATTCAGAATGCAAAAATTCAGACGGAGGTTAATAAAACCCTTTATGAGAGCGGGTTAGATAAAATCAAAAGCGAAGTGACGACAAATTATATCACTGCCTTGCGAGCAGAAAAATTATTACTCGGTTTTGATCCAAAATTTGAAGAAAACATGAAAGATCTGATCACGCAGGTGACGATCAATTTTCAAAAAAAGAATATTACAATGCTTGAATTTTTGGATTACTATAATTCTTATAAACAAAATGTTTTGCAAATAAATCAATTGCGCTTTAATAAAATGAGCGCTTTGGAACAACTGAATTTTTCGGTTGGAAAAATAATTTTTAATCAATAATTTCTAAATAATATACAATGTCGAAAATAAATTTCCTCTCATTTTTACTAACTGGAATGATCGTTTTTCCAAGTTGTAAAACGGATCCAAAAACTTCTGACCAGAAGCAAAAATTTGTGATCTCAGATTCTTTATTAAAAACCATTCAAATTGACAGCGTAATAACATGCCCGATGGTGAACGCATTAACGCTAACGGGAAAAGTAACATTTAACGAAGACAAAGTAGCAAGAATATTTCCGATGGTAAGTGGCAATATCACAGGAGTGACAGCACAGTTAGGAGATTATGTAAATAAAGGAGAAAAACTAGGAGTAATAAGAAGCGGAGAAATGGCTGGTTATGGCAATGATCTGGTTACTGCTAGAACGAATCTTCTGATTGCAAAAAAAAATCTTGATGCTGCTGAAGACATGTATAAAAGCGGACTGATGTCTCAAAAGGATTTTGTAACCTCCAAGGAAATGTACAAACAGGCAGAATCCCAATTAAACAGGTCGAATGAAGTGTTGCAGATAAATGGTGGAAATACACAAGGACAATTTGTAGTAAAGGCACCAATAAGTGGTTTTATTGTTGAGAAACAAATCAACAATAATATGGCTATTCGCCCTGATAACACGAACGATCTTTTTACCATTTCTGATTTGAAAGACGTTTGGGTAATGGCGAATGTGTACGAATCAAACATAGGCCAGGTGCATCTTGGAGACAATGTAGATGTGACTACTCTCTCTTATCCGGGAAGAGTATTCCATGGAAAAGTAGATAAGATTTTGAATGTACTTGATCCGACAAACAAAGTAATGAAAGTGCGGATTGTTTTGCCAAATCCTGATTATGCTTTAAAACCTGAAATGTTTGCCAGTGTAAGAGTGATCAACAAAACTGATCAGGAATCACTTTGCGTTCCTTCCAGCGCATTAATTTTTGAAAATAGTCAATATTTTCTGCTCATTTATAAAAACCAGTCCGATGTAAAAATTACTCCGGTTCAGATAATAAGCAGCAATGGAAATCAAAGCTATATCTCCGGCGCTGTACAGCCGGGAGATAAAGTGATTGGCTCAAACGCCGTGTTGATTTATAGCGCATTAAATTCTTAACCGGTAAAAAAATATTCATGTTAAAGATTCTGAAATCAATTATCGCTTTTTCATTAAAGCGAAAATATTTTATCTTGTTTGCTACTTTAGTTTTATTGGTAGGCGGCATTATTACTTTCAGAAATATGCCAATAGAAGCCTTTCCTGATGTAACTAATACAGAAATCACCATTATTACACAATGGCCTGGAAGAAGCGCAGAGGAAATAGAGAAATTCATTACCATTCCGATTGAAATAGCAATGAATCCTGTACAAAAAAAGACAAGCTTGCGTTCGACAAGTGTCTTTGGGTTGTCTTATGTAAAACTGATTTTTGAGGATAATGTAACGTATGAAGAAGCAAGGATCCAGGTAAATAATTTATTGGCAAATGCAGACCTGCCACAAGGAATCTCTCCATCTGTTCAACCGCCAACAGGGCCAACAGGAGAGATTTACAGGTATTCTCTCCGAAGTAAAGTGCGCGATGTAAGAGAGCTGAAAACATTGCAGGATTGGGTAGTTGATCGTCAATTGAGATCAGTGCCCGGCGTAGCAGATGTCGTAAGTTTTGGAGGAGAAACAAAGTCATATGAAATACAAGTGGATCCCGGAAAGCTTACAACCCTGGGCATTAGTTCCTTAGATGTTTACAACGCTGTTACGAAAAGTAATATCAATATTGGTGGCGATATTATCAACAAAAACAACCAGGCTTATGTAGTTCGCGGAATTGGATTATTGAATGACATCAATGAAATAAAAAACATCATTGTGCAAAATGTAAATGGTGTTCCTGTTTTAATAAAAGATATCGCTGATGTAAAAATTTCCAATCTGCCGCGATTGGGACATGTAGGAAGAACCGATGCAATTGTTGATTCATCAGGAAAGAGAATTATTTCAAATGAAGACGATGTGGTAGAAGCAATTGTTCTGATGCGAAAAGGAGAAAACCCAAGTAATGTAATTACTGCGTTGAAAGCAAAAGTAGATAAAGTAAATAAAGAAATTTTACCGGTTGATACGAAAATAGTTCCTTATTATAATCGCGAAGATCTTATCAATTATGCGACCGGAACGGTTTTGCATAATTTGGTGGAAGGTATTCTGCTGGTTACTCTGATTGTGTCGTTGTTTATGTTCAACTGGCGAACTACTTTGATCGTTTCGATCGTAGTTCCTCTTTCACTGTTGTTTGCATTTATTTGTTTGCGGTTGATGAATATGTCCGCCAATCTTTTGTCACTCGGAGCAATAGACTTTGGGATTATTATTGATGGTTCGGTGGTAATGGTAGAAGGAATTTTCGTGATGCTGGATAAAAGAGCAAAAGATTTTGGGATGTCTCGTTTTAATAAACTAACCAAACTTGGATTAATAAAAAATAGCGGCGCAGAATTAGGCAAAGCGATTTTCTTTGCAAAACTGATCATCATTGCTGCCCTTGTTCCCATTTTCGCCTTTCAAAAAGTAGAGGGGAAACTTTTTTCTCCTCTTGCTTATACTTTAGGTTTTGCTTTGCTTGGCGGTTTGATCCTTACTCTCACTTTAGTGCCGGTTCTCATCAGCATGTTGCTTCGAAAAAATGTTCGGGAAAGGCACAATCCAATCGTTCATAAGATGAATGTTTTTATGTTGAAAGGATTTGATTTTAGTGTAAAACACAGGAAGGCCGCTGTCATCTCTTCCATATTGATCATTATTGTTGGGCTATATTCATTTAAATTTTTGGGGACTGAATTTCTGCCCGAATTGGACGAAGGTTCAATCTGGCTTCGTGTGCAATTGCCTTATAGTATTTCTTTGGAAAAATCGGTTGAGGTTGCAAAGCAGGTTCGTGAAAAAATGATTGCTTTTCCGCAGGTAAAAAATATTGTTTCACAAACCGGAAGGCCAGATGATGGAACCGACGTAACAGGATTTTACAACAATGAATTTGATGTAATTCTTTATCCTGAAAAATCATGGAAACCACGAATTTCCAAAGAGAAATTGATCGATAGCATGAATAAAAAACTGTCTGTGATTCCCGGTGCTGAACTCAATTTTTCACAACCCATTTCAGATAATATAGAAGAAGCTGTTTCAGGAGTAAAAGGTTCTATTTGTGTAAAGATTTATGGCGATTCATTAGATTATATGGAAAATACAGCGGATAAGGTGTCTAATGTTTTATCACACGTGAAAGGGATTACAGATCTTGGAGTGATCAGAAACATTGGGCAGCCGGAATTAGACATTGATCTGGATCAGCAAAAAATGGCGTTGTATGGAGTTGCTACTGCCGATGCAAACGCGGTAATAGAAATGGCGATTGGAGGAAAAGCGGCGACTCAGTTGTATGAAGGAATCAGAAAATTTGATATTCGGTTGCGCATTCCTGAAGAATACCGGAAATCTGAATCTGACATTGGAAATCTGATGGTGCCTACGCAAAGTGGCTCAAAAGTTCCTGTGAAGGAAATTGCAAATATTACAACCAAAACTGGTCCCTGCCTGATTTTCAGAGATGATAATGAAAGATATTCTGCGGTGAAATTTTCAGTTCGTGGAAGAGATATGGGAAGCGCAATACAGGAAGCGCAGACGAAAATGAAGGATGCTATAAAATTAAAAAACGGTTATTCTATGGTTTGGCAAGGCGATTTTGAAAATGAACAGCGGGCGACAAAAAGATTGCAGGAAGTAGTACCAATCAGTTTGTTGCTCATATTTCTTTTGTTGTTTACCATGTTTGGAAATTTTAAAGATGCGTTGTTGGTTTTTTTGAATGTTCCTTTTGCGATAGTTGGTGGAATTGCTGCACTTTATGTTACCGGAACGAATTTCAGTATTTCTGCGGGAATTGGATTCATCGCTTTGTTTGGAATTTGTATCCTCTTCGGAGTGTTGATCATTACAGAAATAAAACACAATCTTGAAACACCAAAAAACGGGCATCACCAAACGTTATTAGGAGCTATCAGAGCAGGCGTACATTCAAGAGTGCGACCGGTAATGATGACGGCTTTTATGGATGCAATCGGTTTATTTCCGGCCGCGATCTCAACCGGCATAGGTTCAGAAAGTTCAAGGCCTTTGGCGCGTGTGATCATTGGAGGAGTTTTATGTGCAATGTTCTTTTCAATCTGGATATTTCCACTTTTCTTTCAGAGAGCGTATCGCAAATTTGATCCTCAACATATCGATGATGAAAATAAAAATTTGCAGGAAACACAATAGTGAGTAAACGAACAAATAAGATCAATTTTTATTTTAGAACATAACATCCATGCATAAACGAAAAATATTCTTTGTCGTTTTTTTTGAAGATAGAAACAAAAACCCCGGCTAACTTTTTCAGTCTCCGGGGAAGTAAACATTACAATAGTACACACACAACAAGAAGTTCAAGGTTCAAAGTTGAAGGTTGCTTTTTAACTTTGAACCTTCAACCTTCAAACTTTGAATTTTTTTAGTCAGGTTTTTTACCATCAAGAAAAGTATTGATCGTACTGATTTCTGCTTTATTATTTTCGTCTGAGTTGACGGTATAATTGCTGTAAAAGCTTTCTACATTCGCAATGGAATTGTGCAATTCCATATTGCGGCGGAGGTATGCGGGAACAGACTCAAACTCATTGTTAGGATCCGCAGCGTTCACGTTAAAGGAAAGATTCCTCAACTTGGCAATACGATCCATAGCCCGGCGCTTTAGTTCTTCTGCTTCGTCCACCATCGGCGGTTCCTCAACAGTTGACATCATGATGGGCATCGTTTGGTGTACTTTCTTTTCCTGGCTTTCCTCCACCGCGTCGATGGAGTTTTTCACCACCAATTTCATTTCTTCCACAGGCTCGTCTTCCTGTATGGAAATTGACAAAGGGGCGAGTTTGTCCATAGTTTCGGATTCAGGTTTTGTCTTCTCCTCAGCATAAATATGCTTTGGTTTTGACAAATATCCGCCTGACGTTGGGGCGGTGCTAGCCTCTTTATTAATTTCTGTTTGTTTCTTTTGAGTAATTATTTCAGCATCATGCTGCTGTAGCAAGTTAGCCTTCGAAGGAATTGGATTGTAGTCCGAAGATAATTCGAAATGAACTATGTTTTCAGAAGATTTATCAACAGTAATTTTCTCATTCGCTTTTGCGTAATCTACGATTTCAGGCTGTGGTATTTCTACGATTGTAGGTGCCAGGTTTTCTGAATTTTCATCCTGGTGATTTAATGAAACAAATACATCTTCTTCTCTTACAGTTTTAAAATCTGTTTCTTCTATTGAATTTTTTTCTTCAATCTTTTTCTCTTTGAGTAATTCTTCTTTATGAACCAGAGTTTCATTTTTTTCATCAAAAAGAAAAAGAGGCTGACTGGGTTTCTTTTTTTCTTCCTGCAACACCATTACTACTTTTTCATTTTCTTTCTTTATTTCAGTAATTGGTTCTTCTTTTTTATCAAAGGGTTCTTTATGTTCAAACCCGGTGGCAATCAGTGTTATACCAATTTTCTTTCCCAGAGAATTATCATATCCAAGCCCAAGAATCACATCTGAATCTTCACCTGCCTGACCCAGCAAATGATTTTGAATCGTTTCAACTTCGTCCATGGTAAATTCTGCTTCGCCTTCCGCAGAATTAATATTAATAAGAATCCATTTTGCTCCGCGAATATCATTGTCATTCAACAACGGAGAATTAAGCGCAGATTCAATTGCTTTCTGCGCACGGTTTTCGCCTTCGCATTCCGCACTTCCAAGAATGGCAACTCCGCCGCTCCTCATTACGGTGCATACATCGGCAAAGTCAACATTGATCTGTCCTGTACTATTGATAACATCAGTAATACATTTTGCTGCAGTAGCCAAAACATTATCTGCTTTTGCAAAAGCTGCTTTCATCGTTAAATTTCCAAACTGATGGCGCAGTTTATCATTGCTGATCACCAAAAGAGTATCAACGTGCTCCTTCAATAAATTAATTCCTTCTTCAGCCTGAGCAATTCTTTTTTTGCCTTCATAAGCAAATGGTGTAGTTACAATTCCAACAGTAAGGATGCCAAGGTCTTTACAGATTTTGGCAATGATTGGTGCTCCGCCAGTTCCGGTTCCACCCCCCATTCCTGCTGTAATGAAAGCCATTTTTGTATTGACTTCCAAAATCTTTTTTATTTCTTCCAGGCTTTCTTCCGTAGCCTGGCGGCCGATTTGCGGATTAGCGCCGGCACCAAGTCCTTGTGTTAAATGCGGTCCAAGTTGTACTTTGTTTGGCACCTTACTTGTCGTAATTGCCTGTGCATCCGTGTTGCAAATAATAAAGTTTACTCCATCAATATTTTGACTGAACATGTGGTTGACAGCATTGCTGCCACCGCCGCCTATTCCAATCACTTTCAGAATAGAGGATTGTTCTTTTGGCAAATCAAATTGAATCATAGTAAGGTTCCTCCTTTCCCCGAAGGGTAATTTTTTATTGGGTTAGTAATTGTTCTTTAATTTTTGTTGGGAAAAACAAAAGAATTTTTTTAATGGTGTTAATTTTTATAATCATTTATTGCTGAGTTTGGATTGATTTATAATTCGGAATCGCCGTCGTCTTTAAACATTTCAATCAATCCAATTTTGCAGGAATCCAAAAAACTTTTTAATGTTTTTCGTGGCTTTACTACATTCACTCTTTCTTCTGCTTCTACTGTTTCATTTTCGTCTATGCATGGCTGTTGTAGTCCTTCGGGAACATTAATTTTTGCAAATTGTTGTTCAAATTGTTTGCGCTTATTTTCATAATCGTTGTAACCTTTCAGAATCAACCCAAGACAAGTAGCATACATTGGTTTTGCCAGTTCTTCAATATGTCCTGAGGCAAGATGCTCGTTTGGATAACCGATGCGAGCGTTTAATCCTGTTACATATTCGGTAAGCTGGATCAGATGCTTAAGCTGTGATCCGCCGCCAGTAAGCACTACGCCTCCATTCAACATTCTGTTATCAAGACCAACCTGCTTCAAATGATAAGAAACAAAATCCATTATTTCGCTCATGCGTGCCTGGATGATAGCGGCAAGATTTTTTACGCTAATTTCTTTTGCGGCCATTCCTCTCAATCCGGGAATGGTGATAAAAGTGTTTGCTTTTGCTTCATCAGCTAAGGCACTACCAAACTGAACTTTCATTTGTTCTGCCTGGGTTTTTAAAACGCCCAGTCCTGTTTTGATATCATTGGTAATATTTTCGCCACCAAAAGGAATTACAGCAGTGTGTTTTAAAATGCCTTCATAAAACACAGCAAGATCGGTAGTTCCACCTCCAATATCTACGATTGCCACACCAGCCTCCAAATCATGATCGCACATCACTGCGGCCGCAGAGGCAAGAGGTTGAAGCACGAGATCTTTAATTTTTAATCCTGCTTTTTCAACACTTCGGTTAATATTTCTGATCGCGTTTTTATCGCCGGTAATGATATGAAAATTGGCACCAACTTTTACGCCGCTGTATCCGATTGGATCTGGAATATTTTGGAAATTATCAACAGTAAATTCCTGTGGAATTACATCAATGATCTGATCACCGGCCGGAATGTAAGTTTTGTATTGATCATTTACCAATTGATCAATTTCAGATTGCATAATTTCTTCTTCCGTGTTCTGTCTTACAATGTCGCCGCGGGTTTGAAGACTTTTGATGTGATGCCCTGCAATGCCAACGTACACTTCTGTGATCGGCAAATTAGGATTGCTTGCATAACAATTTTCCAAAGCGGTTTGGATAGCTTTAATCGTTTGATCAATGTTCAACACCATTCCGTGTTGAACACCGTTACTGTTAGCGCGTCCAAAGCCAAGGATTTCGAGTTTGCCGAATTCATTTTTTCTTCCGGCAATGGCTGCGATCTTGGTAGTACCAATGTCGAGCCCGACGATAATGGGTTGTTCGTTGTTCATGTTTTAGTTTTGTTTTTTTCTTCATTATTTATCAGCATTGACGCTAATAAATTTTGAAAAGGTTGTGTTACTACTTGTTGTTTTTTTTAATTTTTTAATAATCGCTTTTCGGCGGCATTACTGCCTTAGGTACCTGATTTGTTTGTTCCTTTGGTTTTTCCTCTTTTTTTACAACTGCTTTTTTTGCAGGGGTAGGATGTGGTCTTTCATTAGATGATGGATGTCTGATTACCGATTTACTCCCGGTGGAGAGATGTTTTTTAATAAATGGTTTTTCATGATCTTGGATAGGGGCCACAGCACTAACTTTGGTTTCAGAGGGTTTCATCTGGATTTTATCTTCATCTGTTTTTTGGGTTGGTACGTTTAAAACGGGCGAATTATTTATGTTATCATTATCATTATTGTTATTTTCATTTTGCGGCAATTGAATTTTTGTAGAATCGTTTGAATTTCTTTTTGCTTCTGCAATAAGCGTTTTCATAATGAGAACAGAGCGCAATGAATCTGATTTTACTTCTGCTGCATTTCTGTTTACACCAATTACCTGGTCTTTAAATTGAACATCTACAACAGAATATTTATTCCATCCAACTTTCGTCTGAACCTTCTGGTAAAACGCCAGAAGTTTATTGAATTTCTGTGCACAATTGTTGGCATTTCCAAAACGGATAATTTGGTTTCCTAATTTCGGTATCATTTCAAAAGTCGCTGCTGGCGTGATATCTATCTGATCTATCTGCGCCATCCAGAATGGATGAGCATTGATATATTCACTTAAAATTTTTACCTCGTTTAAAAGAATACTATCCTGTTTTTTCAACACTTTTACTTCAGTTGGGAAACTTGTAAAGATCGGAAGACGTGCAGAAAATTTATCACTTAAAGGAAGCATTGTCAAAGAACTATCAATATAAAATGATGCTCCGGAATTGGTAAAAATTCTGGCGATCGGTTCTCGCTCCGTAATTTTTATTTGCAACACATTGTTATTGTCAATAAACATTTCCGCTCTTCCTATCCAATCATTTTTTTCAAGTGCAGCCTCCATCGCTGACAGATCCAATGATTTTACGGACGATTGGTCTAATTTGTGTCCATGCACTTTTTGTAAAATATTGAGCACATCTTTTTGCGCTATAAAATAATTATTTTGAACTCCTGAAATATGGATCTCAACCTGGGACAGATGTGCGGTATTTTTTTTAGAGATCGCAGCAACCAATAACACAACAAGTCCTGATGTCAGTAATATCCATACCGAGATCACCAGAATTTTTTTGAACTTGTATTTGTTATTGGTTGACATTTTATTTTAAAAAGTATTTTGTAAAATTTCTTTGATTGGTTGCACCAATTTGTCAATATCTCCCGCACCTGCTGTTATCAATAATTCTCCATAACTGCTTGTTTCAATTATTTTCACATAATCATCTTTCAAATATTCCAATAATCCTTCCTTAGAAATAACCGTTGCATTTTCATTTTTCATTTCTTTCAAAATCAATTCACTTGTTACTCCTTCCATTGGTTTTTCTCTTGCAGGATAAATCGGAAGAAGCAAAACTCTATCAGCCATATCAAGGCTTTCAGCAAATTCTTTTGCAAAATCTTTTGTTCTCGAAAAAAGATGAGGCTGAAAGATCACTGTGCATTTTCTATTGCTGAATAAACTTTTCGCACCTTTTATCAATGCGCTTAATTCCTGTGGATGATGCGCGTAGTCATCAATAAAAACAACGTTATTTCTTTGTTTACTGGCTTCATCAGGACTGATGATATATTCAAATCTTCTTTTTACTCCTTTAAATGATTCAACGGCATCTTTTATCCTTTGCGGATCAATCTTTAAATAATCTGCTATAACTATTGCTGCTACTGCGTTTTCAACATTATGCATTCCACCCATATTCAATCTGATGTTGGTAATTTCTGTAACACCATTTTTTATGTCAAATTCATAACCTCCGTCTTTCATCATAATGTTGCAGGCATAAGCATCAGCGGCATCATTTTGAAGACTATAACGGAGATGCATAGACGCAGTAAATTCTTTTTCTGGTAAACCATATCTTGTCAATAAAAGCCCATCCGGTTTTAATTGATTTGCAAATTCAACAAAGGCTTCTTCCATTTTTTCTTTTGTTCCATAAATATCCAAATGATCTGCATCCATTGCTGTGATCAGGGCGATATCAGGAGACAATTTCAAAAAGCTTCTGTCATATTCATCAGCTTCAACGACAGAAACATTGTTGTCGCTGCTCCAGAAATTAGTTTCATAATTTACCGAAATGCCACCCAGAAAAGCGTTACAACCGAACCCGGAATCTCTTAAAATATGAGCAATCATTGTACTAACTGTTGTTTTTCCATGAGTGCCGGCAACACAAATATTATAAGACGATTTTGTGATTTGCTGAAGTACATCACTTCTTTTTGCTAATTCATAATGATGATCTTTATAATAATTCAACTCTTTATGATCAACAGGAATGGCAGGAGTGTAAACCACAGCATCTGCATCTTTGTCGATCAATGAAACATTATCTTCATAATGAATTGAAATGCCTTCTGATTCCATTTGCTTTGTAAGAGGTGTAGGTGTTTTATCATAGCCACTTACGATTGCATTTTTATGAAGAAAATACCTTGCAAGGCCACTCATGCCAATGCCACCGATCCCAATAAAGTAAATTCTTGTTATGTTATTATAATCCTTCATTTTATTTTAAAAAACTTTATTGTTCTTGCTTTAGTTTATTTAAAATTTCTGTTGCAATAATTTCATCTGCATTTGTATTGCTTAGCTTCGAAATGTTTTCAGATAATTCTTTCATCAACGGCTCGCGATTGATCAGCTCCAACAGATCAGGAATCAATCTGGCTTTCACTTCTGAATCAGGAACGATCAATGCAGCATTTTTATTTACCAGAGCCATCGCATTCGCAGTCTGATGATCTTCTGCTGCAAAAGGAAACGGGACAAAAATTGCCGGCTTTCCTGTCACACACATTTCTGCAACGGTCATTGCTCCAGATCTTGACACTATTACATCTGCCGCGGCATAAGCATTTTCCATCTTGTCAATAAAAGCATTCGTCCAGATGTTCATTCTTTCTTCTTCAGCTTTAGCTGCATTGGCTGCATAATTTTTTCCTGTTTGCCAGATAAGCTGAAGATTATTCTTTTTAAAAACATCGATATTAGCCTCTATCGTTTCATTGATGCTTTTTGCGCCAAGACTTCCGCCCATTACAAAAACTGTTTTCAATTCCGGCTTCAATCCAAAAAATTCCAGTGCTTCTGTTCGGGAAATTTTTTGCAAAAAAGATTTTCGTATAGGGTTGCCTGCTAGCAGGATTTTTTCAGTAGGAAAATATTTTTCCATTCCTGCAGAAGGCACAAAAATTTCCGTTGCTCTTTTGCCAAGCAGAATATTACTTTTCCCCGGAAAAGAATTACTCTCATGAATGAATGTTGGAATCTTCATGTTTTGTGCCGATCTTAAAACCGGAAAAGTTGAATAACCTCCAACACCAATCACTGCATCAGGCCGAAACTCTTTTAGGATTTTTCTTACCTGGAAAAAGCTTTGAACCAACTTTACAGGAAGTGAGATATTTTTAAACAAAGAACTTCTGTTGTAACCTGCGATATCAATTCCAATGATCTTATATCCCGCTGCTGGAATTTTTTCCATTTCCATTTTTTCTTTTGCACCTACAAATAAAATTTCCATCGAAGGGACTTTTGCTTTTAATGCATTTGCAATCGCTAATGCAGGAAAAATATGTCCACCAGTGCCGCCACCAGCAATAATAATTTTCATATTTGAGTTTTTTCCTGTCATTGTTTTATTTCAACATCTTCTCTTTTTCTAATTATTTTTTTCAGTAAACAAACAAATAAGTTGTTTTTTATTTTTCCATCCTATGCTTCTTCTTCGGTTGTTTCAGCTGCTTCTTCTGTTTGTTGTGTTGCAAGCACAGCGCTTCTACCTTCCGCCTGTTCTACGTTTCGTGCCACACTTAAAATAATTCCTATTGAAAAACACGTAAATAAAAGACTGCTTCCTCCCATACTCACTAATGGCAATGTCACTCCTGTAGTTGGAAAAAGATTTACGTTCACCGCCATGTTTACGAGCGCTTGTATCACCAATGTAAAACTTAACGCAACCGCCAGGAATGCGCCAAATGCATAAGGACATCTTTGAAACAGCCTGATACTTCGAAACAAAAAAAGAAGGTAGATTAGTAAAATAATCGTCCCTCCTGCAAGCCCGTATTCTTCAATAATTATTGCATAAATAAAATCACTGTATGGATGTGGCAGGAAATTTCTTTGTTCACTTTTTCCTGGTCCTTTTCCAAAAAATCCTCCTGTTGCGATTGCAATTTTTGCCTGTTGAATTTGATAAGATGCATCTGCTTTATCTGCATACATAAAATCCTGCACACGCTTTACCCATGTTGGAATACGGCCGATAGACAATACTGCCGGAAGATCTTCTGAGGTGTGTTCTTCCTGGTTATAATAATGCCTGGCAACAGAAACCAAAATGATAATTGGGATCAAAGCTGCACCCACAACCATCAAAATGTGACGTGAACGAACTCTTCCAATAAACATCAGCATCAAAGCTGTACCACCTATTAATAAGGAGGTTGAAAGATTTGCCGGTGCTATCAGCAAGCAGATAACGGCCACCGGAATAATTAGGGGAACAAATCCTTTTTTAAAATCTTTAATTACATTTTGACGACGGCTTAGCAAGCGGCTCAAATACATGAACAGCGCCAGTTTCGCAAGATCTGATGTTTGAAAAGTGAGATTGATTACTGGTAATTTTATCCAACGACTTGCATCGTTTATATGGCTCCCATATTTTAATGTATAAAGCAAAAGAGGAATTGAAATGATAAACAGAATTGAAGCTACACGTGAATAAATTGTATAATTTACTCGGTGTGCAAAATAAATGATCAGTACGCCGAGACAGATATATCCAACCTGGCGCAACAAATAGCTTTCAGTTGATTTATTCATTCTGTATGCAAGGGAGCCAATGCTGCTATACACTACCAGGATGCTAACCATTGTAAGCAATATCACAATTGCCCAGATAACTTTATCGCCTTTTGTGCGGTTCAATAGATTGCCTGTAACCTTGTAAGAAGGAGAAAAGGAATCAGATAATATTTGCTTCGGTTCGATCATTTATTTTTATAAATCTTTTACTGCTTCGATAAATTGGATTCCGCGATCTTCATAGTTTTTAAAAAGATCAAAACTTGCACAAGCCGGTGACAAAAGAACCACATCACCTTTGTCTGCAAAATGAAACGCTGACTGAACGGCGTCTTTAGCACTCTGTGTGTTTACCATCAACTGAACATCGTTTCCAAATGCCTCATGAATTTTTGTGTTGTCAACTCCCATACAAACAATTGCTTTCACTTTTTCTTTCACCAGCTCTTTGATGAAAGAATAATCATTGCCTTTATCAACACCACCAAGAATAAGAATTACAGGTTTTGTCATTGATTCCAAAGCATACCATGTACTGTTTACATTGGTTGCTTTACTGTCATTGATAAATTCAACTCCACGAATCGTTGCCACTGTTGACATGCGATGCTCGAGACTTTTAAAAGTTTGAATCGCATCGCGGATCTTCTCTTTTCTGATTCCCATTACAGAGGCTGAAATACCTGCTGCCATTGTATTATATTGATTATGCTTTCCCTTTATCGCAAAATCTTCTACATTCATTTGCATCTCTTCATTTTTCCATTTTAAATGCATTTCAGCATTTACGATATAAGCTCCTTCTGGTAATTCGTGGTTCATACTGATTGGTACTGGGTTAGACTTGTTTAAAAATTGATTTAAATATTTTTTTGTTACTTCATCATCATCGTTATAAATAAAAACATCTTCTTCTGTTTGATTTTCTATGATCCTGAATTTGCTTTTTATATAGTTTTCAAACTTGTAATCATACCGGTCTAAATGATCTTCAGTGATGTTCGTCAAAATGGCAACATCAGGTCTAAAAGTTTTAATATCATCTAATTGAAAAGAACTTATTTCTACTACATACAATTTTTTAGGATCTTTTGCTACCTGCTTAGCAAATGAAAAACCAATGTTACCTACCAATGCACAATCAAGCCCGGCTGTTTCACAGATGTGATAGATCAATGCTGTTGTCGTTGTCTTTCCATTGCTGCCTGTGATACCGATTATTTTACTTTCTCCTTTGAAACGATAAGCAAACTCTATTTCACTAATAATTTCTATTCCCTTTTTCCTGATATCTTTTACCATTTCATTTTTCTCAGGAATGCCAGGACTTTTTATAATGAGTGAAGCATTCAATATTTTTTCTTTTGAATGCGTGCCTTCTTCAAAATCTATTGCATGAGAAAGCAACTCATTTTTAAAAACTTCTTTTATCGGTCCGCCATCACTTACAAAAACATCAAAAGCCTTTTGTTTTGCCAGCAATGCAGCACCAATGCCGCTTTCGCCACTTCCAAGAATTACAAGTTTGTTTTCCATTCCTCTTCTGCTTGATTTCCTAAATCAAAAAAATTGGTTCTTCAACGGTATGAATTTAACAGGCTAGAAAAGCTGATCACAGGTATTGGAATTGGGTTAATACTTTTCTAATCTTAAAAAAATCGTTTTCATAAAGACAAATCCGAATAACTTCTTTTCGCCTCTGTCCGGTTCTTTTTTTTAATCTTAAAAATTGGTTTTCATAAAGACAAATCCTTAATAATTTCTACACGCTATAATCTTTCTATTTTCTTTTTTTAAATCTCACCTCAATTTTAAAGTAACTACTGCAAGCACCATTGCCAAAATTGTGACTACCCAAAACCTTACGGCGATCTTGCTTTCATGATATCCGAGTTTTTGATAATGATGATGCAATGGACTCATTAAAAACACACGCCTTCCTTCGCCGTACTTTTTCTTTGTGTATTTGAAATAAGAAACCTGTATCATCACGCTTAAATTTTCTATCAGAAAAACAAAACAAAAAATCGGTATCAACAATTCTTTTCTTACAATGATGGCGAGCGATGCAATAATTCCACCGAGAGCAAGGCTTCCTGTATCACCCATGAAAACCTGTGCGGGATAAGCATTGTACCACAAGAAACCAACACAGGCACCGACAAATGCGGCTATAAAAATGGACAATTCACTAAGATTAGGAATGTACATAATATTCAGATATTCTGCAATCCTTACATCGCCACTAACAAAAACAAAAACTCCCAGGCCCAACCCGATTATCGCACTCACTCCTGTTGCCAATCCATCCAGTCCATCAGTAATGTTCGCACCATTTGAAACGGCAGTCACAATGAAGATTACAATAATGATGTACAGAATGTAGGTATAATCTTCCCAACTTGCAGGCAACAATTTTGCATAATTGAATTCATGCGTTTTTACAAATGGAATTGTTGTGATTGGTGTTTTCACTGTTACAAAACGATGCACTTCTCCATTGGACACGACAGTGTCTTCACCTACCTTATGTTCGCCGCGCTGAACAACAGTATTACCAGATTTTGATCCCATAATTTCACGCTTCACCACAACACTTGGATTAAAATAAAGCGTTGCGCCGATCACAATTCCAAGAATCACTTGCCCGAAAATTTTAAATTTTCCCGCCAGTCCATCAGCATTTGTTTTTTTATAAGGAATACCTTTTTCTTTTGAAATTCGTTTTGCTTTTATTTTTAAATAATCATCAACAAATCCTATAATACCCAGCCATACTGTGGATAAAAGCATTAGTCTTACATAAACTTTATGCAGATCGGCAAATAATAAAGTAGGTATTACGATTGCGAGAAGAATAATAATTCCTCCCATGGTTGGTGTTCCGCTTTTCATTTGCTCTCCCGCCAATCCAAGTTCTCTTACCGATTCGCCAATTTGTTTTTTCTTTAAAATCCGGATTAATTTTTTTCCATAGATCATCGTGATGATCAGTGAAAGCAATACAGATACCAACACTCTGAAAGTGATAAAATGAACCAACCCGCTTCCCGGAAATTTGATTCCATTTTTAGCAAACCATTCAAATAGTTGATACAGCATTCTTCAATTCCTTTTTTTATTTATCCATTAATTGAAACATTTCAACCAAAACTTCTTTGTCATCAAAATGATTTTTTACTCCTTTAATTTCCTGGTATTTCTCATGTCCTTTCCCTGCTATCAGGATAATATCTTCTTTATTAGCAAGAGTTACAGCCGTTTTTATTGCTTCTCTTCGATCTGTTATAGAAATACATTTTTTTCTTGCTGTAACCGGCACACCTGTTTCCATTTCACGAATAATTTGTTCAGGATCTTCATTACGCGGATTGTCTGAAGTGAAAATAATTTTGTCACTATACTCGCAAGCCACTTCCGCCATTTCAGGCCGTTTTGTTTTATCCCGATTGCCGCCACAACCCACTACGGTAATTATATTTTCCTGTCCCTTTCTTAAATTTTTTATTGTTGCCAATACATTTAATAATGCATCCGGAGTGTGAGCATAATCAACAATGCCTACAATTTTTTCTTTTGGAGAAACGATGTAATCAAATCTTCCTTCGGCACCGGATGTATTGCTCAGATCCTGCAAAACCTTTTCTTTATCTTCTCCGAGACAAATCGCTGCGCCATAAACGGCTAATAAATTGTATGCGTTGAAAGTGCCGATCAATCTGAAATGAACTTCAACATCGTTGATCATTAGCTCTAATCCTAAAAGAGAGTCTTCAATGATCCGTCCTTTAAAATCGGCCATTGTTTTCAGGCTATACAAATATTTATGCGCTTTTGTATTCTGAAGCATGATGCTGCCACGCTTATCATCAGCATTGCTTAATGCAAATGCGCTGGAAGGCAATGAATCAAAAAAAGATTTTTTAACTCGGATATATTCGTCAAATGTTTTGTGATAATCAAGATGATCATGAGTGATGTTGCTGAAAATCCCTCCTGTAAATTGCAGATCATCTACGCGATGCTGATGGATCGCATGAGAACTAACTTCCATAAATACATGTGAGCATCCTTGTTCATACATTTTTGCCAAAAGCTGATTCAGACTGATTGCATCAGGAGTTGTGTGTGTTGATGGTAACACTTCATTTCCAATCTGATTTTGCACAGTACTTATCAGGCCAGATTGATAACCAAGAGAAGAAAATAATTTAAACAACAAAGTGGCAATCGTTGTTTTTCCATTCGTTCCTGTTATACCGACCAGCTTTATTTTTTCTGAAACACGGCCATAAAAATTGTGTGCCATAATCGCTGCTGCTTTAGCACTGTTATCTACAACTGTATAATGAATTTTTTCATTAATAATTTCAGGAATTTTTTCGCAAACAATAGCAACAGCGCCATTTGCAATAGCGGTGTCTATATAATCGTGACCGTTAGAAACAGTTCCTTCGATGGCAATGAAACATGCTCCTGGCTTTACTTTCCGTGAATCAATCTGTAAATCATTTATTTCTATCGCTGTAGAACCAACCACAGAATGAATGTTTACTTTATACAATATTTGTTGCAATGATGCCATTAATTCAATTGTAGTTTTATCAACTGACCTTTATTAAAATCTGAATTTTGTGCCAATGATTGATAGATTACTTTCCCTTTTCCTGATGCCGCAACTTTCAATCCCATATTTTCTAATAAATACACTGCGTCTTTTAATCCCATTCCTGTTACATCCGGAATTTTGCGGGCAGATGTAGAAATATTATCTGCCAATAATTTTGCTTTTCCATCCTGCAAAACAGTAGTGCGCCAGGAGCCGGAAGTGGCAGAGTCAGTCTTCTGGAATTTGAACATCTCAAAGATTTTATTTACATCTTTTTTCATTCCATAAAATTTATACATGTCATTGTCATTTGAAATAGAATTCGGATCAAATGATTTGTCAGCAACTCTTAATGCATACAATCTGTCTGCTATTTCTCTGAAAACTGGCCCGGATACAGAAGCTCCGTAAACATGTTTAGACTCGCTACTGTTTTGAATAACAATTCCAATGGAGTATTCCGGATTATTTGCCGGAAAGTATCCCATGAATGCTGATTGGTAAATCTTTGCACTTTTATTATATCCGCGGTTATCCATTGCTGAAACAGCAGTTCCTGTTTTTCCTGCAAATTGATATACGTCAGTTTCTAATCCATGTGCAGTTCCTTCTTTGCTTTGAACGACAGCAAGCAAACAACCTTTTAATTTTCCAAGTATGTCATCGCTGCAAATTTTATCCACTAAAACCTGCGGTTTAAAAGTTTGAATTTCTTCTCCCATCTCATTGATAGAATTTACGAGATAAGGTTTCATCATTTTTCCGTTATTGGCTACAGCATTATAAACCATCAGCAGGTTTAAAGGAGTTTCCAGTTCTTCATATCCATGGGCCATGAAAGGAATCGTTGTTTTTGCCCAATGTTTGCTTGTTGGTTTTTTAATGAAAGGTTTTGCTGCCCCGACAATATCAACTCCGGAAGTTGTGTCAAGTCTTAATGCATGCAAATGCTGATAAAATTTAGAAGGCTGATTATGATAATATTCATCAGCAAGTTTTGCAAAAGCTACATTGGAAGACATCGCAAAAGCTTCCTTTACGGTAACTCTTCCTGTTCCCAAATGCGAGTCGGTAATGTTTAAACCATAAAAATTTTTTCTTCCTCCTTCACAATCAACGATTGAACCTGTATCAACATATTTATCTTCAAGAAGCGATATTAACGTGGCGATTTTAAAAACTGAACCAGGTTCTGTTCTCATTCCTAATCCATAATTATAATCTTCCCAATAACTTCCGTCTGGTCTTTTTCCAAGATTGGCAATTGCTTTTATCGTCCCGGTTTTTACTTCCATCACAATGCAGCTTCCATGAATAGAACTGTTTTCACTCATCATTTTTAATAAAGCATTTTCTGCTACATCCTGGATATAAGTATCGATAGTTGTTACAATATCTTTTCCATTTTCTGGTTCTATTTCTGCACCATCAACAGGAACATAAGTTCCGGAAATGTATCGCATCAAACGCTGTCCTGTCTGACCTTTCAGCACACTGTCATAGGATCTTTCCAGTCCGACATTTTTGCTGGTGTCGCCTCTTGAAAGACCTATCGTACGATTGGCAAGCAACACATAAGGATTGACGCGGTTATCTCTTACATCTATAATAAATCCACTTTTATTTCTTCCTTCTCTTACCAACGGAAAATCTCTTAAAGCTTCATAATCCTCAAAAGAGATTTTCTTTTTTAAAGCAAAATATCTTGATTGCTTTTTATATTCTGTTTTCAATAAATTTTTATAATAAGCTGCATTGCCATCTTTGAAAAGAGAGGCAAGACAAATACTTAATGAATCAAGATTTTTGTAAAATCTTTTGCCATCTTTTTCACGAAGTCCATCTGCACCAAAATCAACATAGATATCAAATACAGGAATGGAAGTACTGAGCATATTTCCATCTTCGCTGTAGATGCTTCCCCGTTCAGCGTCGATGTCAATGTATTTAAGATGTTGTTTGTAGCTCATGCTTTTCCAATATTTTCCCTGCACCTTTTGGATATAAATTGCGCGCCCCAAAATGATCGCTCCCAACATGATCATAATGAGAAAGCAAAGATGAACGCGCCACAATATGTCTTTTTTGATATCCAATTTTGTTCTTATTTATTAGATCAGTTATCAGTGAGGCGATTAGGAAATTACCTTATTTCTTTGTTTACTGTTAACCGGCTCTTATAACTTTTACTTTTCTTACTTTTCACTCAATGTGTCAACAATTCTCACAGGCGGAACCATCAACGGTTTCAGCCCTAATGGCTCGACAGCTTTTGCTAATTCGCTTTCTTTACTTCTGAATATTACTTCCTGTTTTATTGTTTTAAATTGATATTCCATTTCTTTCAGATTCTTTTCTGTCATATTTATTTCGCGCATCGTTTTGTCGGCATAATGTCCGTTTGCGATATAAACAATGGCAATAGCAGAAATAAAAAAATAGAAAGGAATATTGCTTACAATCCATTTGTTATACTTCAGTTTCCTGCGCTTCTTTTTTGATGCGCTTTTCTTTTCTTCCTGTATGTTTTCTTCTGCCATCATTTTTGATGAGCTTATATTTTTGTTTAAATTTTTTCTGCGATCCTTAGTTTTGCACTTCTTGATCTTGGATTTCTTTTTAATTCTTCTTCTGAGGGAAGGATTGGTTTTTTGGTAATGATCTTTAATTCACTTTCTGTTGTATTCCCAAAAACATCACTCGATTGTTCTTCTTCAAAATTTCCGTTCTTAAAAAAGTTTTTTACGATCCTGTCTTCCAGCGAATGAAACGTGATGATTGCAATTCTTCCTCCTTCTTCCAAAACATTTACCGTTTGTAAAAGCATTTCCTTAAGTACGTTCAACTCGTCATTTACTTCGATTCTCAATGCCTGGAAAACCTGCGCAAAATATTTTTCAGGATTCCCTTTTACAATTGGATAAACAGCATTTTTAAATTCATTGATGGTATTTAATGATTGTGTTTTTCTTAATTCCACAATTGTTTTCGCTAATGTTTTTGAATTCGTTACTTCGCCATATTGCTCAAAAATTTTATGCAGTTTTTCTTCCGGATAATTTTTTACAATTTCCGCTGCCGTTATTTTTTCATTTTGATTCATCCGCATATCCAATGCCGCATTAAATCTTGTTGAAAAACCTCGTTCTGCTTCATTAAACTGGTGGCTGGAAACGCCTAAGTCAGCAAGAATGCCATTTACTTTAGAAATTTTGTGAAAACGAAGAAAGCGTTGCAAATGCCGGAAGTTGTGAGGAACAAAAATGACACGTTTGTCGTCGGGCACGTTTTTTTTGGCGTCTTCATCCTGGTCAAAAACGATCAGTTTACCATCATTGTTTAATTGCTCTAAAATTTTTTTGCTGTGCCCGCCGCCGCCAAAAGTGCAATCCACATAAATTCCCGAAGGAATTATTTTCAACCCATCAATTACTTCTTTCAACAAAACCGGCACATGGTATGCCTGTTGCATGATTATTGTTTTGATGGTTTATCACCTGTCATTACTTCTTTTGCCAAATCGCTGAATGTTTCCGGTGAAAAAGTTTCAAAGAACTGTTGATATTTACTCTTATCCCAAATTTCAATTTTGTCGATTGCCGAAACGAGAACTATATCTTTTTCAAGCGAAGCATATTCGGTAAGATTTTTTGGCAGCAAAATTCTGCCTGCGCTGTCCGGCGAAACCTGTGTGGCACCGTTTAAAAAATACCGTTTGAATTGCCTTACTTTTGGATCAAAATCATTCAATTTGCCTATTTCAGAAAATATAGGTTCCCAGCTTTCTGCAGTGTATAAACTGAGACATTTTTCAAAACCACGGTTAATCACAAAAAGTTCTACTCCTCCTTCAGGCAATTGTTTTTTAAAACCTGCCGGAAGAAGAAAGCGCCCTTTTGCGTCTAATGTGGCTTCGTATTCACCTATAAAACCTGTCATTATGAACCTGATTATTTAGAGAATTTTCAATATTCACCACAAAATAACACTTTTTCCCACTTTGCAAACACTTTGATAAAAAACTTTTTTATCCACACATAAAAAAAGCAGGTAAATCATGCCTTTAAGTATAAAAAATGGCTTTTTTTAAGAAAATGTTAATTTAATGTGGAAAAAAAGAAGGAATAAAAAGAGTAAAAGTGATGTGAAAACGGATTTTCAAAAAAAGAAAAAAAAGAAATGATCATTATTTCTTCGTTTACTGTTTCAGCAAATAATTGATGGATAATGGAAAAGAAAATTGCTGGAAAAAATTAAATGATAGTAAACGAAGTTTAAGCAGGTTTTTTAATCACGGCAAATTCAAGGGTAAAACAGCTTCCTTTTCCAGGAGTACTTTCTGCTTTTATTTTTCCATGATGAGCATCTACGACCGATTTTACATAACTGAGTCCAAGGCCAAATCCTTTAATGTTATGAATATTGCCGGTATGCGCGCGATAGAATTTTTCAAAAACACGATTCAGCGTTTCTTTGTTCATGCCGATGCCGTTATCTTCAATTTTAATACGGATATGACTATTAAAGTTGGAAGTAGATAATTTAATCTTCAGGTTGTCTTTTGAATATTTTACGGCGTTATCCAACAAATTATTAATGATATTGGTAAAATGAACTTCATCAGCCAGGATCAGGTCATTGGAAGCATTAAAGTGTGTTTCTAAAATTCCGTTTTTTTCTTTTAAAGGAAGTTCAATATTATTGATCGCAGCTTTAATAAGATCCGTTGCATGAAGTGGAATCAAGTTTAACTGAAGCGCTTGTTTGTCCATCAATGCAGCTTGTAGTATGGTTTCCACCTGTTTGTTCATTCTCTTGTTTTCATCTTTAATGATGCCTGAGAAATAATCCATTTTTATTTTATCATTCACCACTTTTTCATTTTTTAAAGCATCCACTGCCAGAGAAATTGTGGCGAGCGGAGTTTTAAATTCGTGCGTCATATTATTGATAAAATCAGTTTTGATCTCGCTCAGTTTTTTCTGATTCAATAATGCTCTGATCGTTATAAAGAAGGCTGCAAAAATCACAAAAGTGAAAACCACTGCACCGATCAGCATCCAGACCATTTGTTTCCACACCAGGTTTTTAATGTGAGGAACAACTACCACTAAAAGTTCCTGAGGAGCCAGGCCTTCTGCCAAACTTCCGCCCGGAGGATCAAGCGGATAAACAAAAGAAAGATTATTTATGGTATCACTGTAAGCAGAATAAAAGTTTTTTGATTGAAGATCGTCACCGATCATAGAAGTAGTGGTAATGGCAAATTCAAAGTCAAGATCATTGATATGATTCTTCTCAAACTCCTTATTGATCATCGTTCTGATCTCATGTCTTGAAAAATTATGAGCGATGGTAGCGGGGAAAACATTGAGTGGAAATAAAAGATCTGCATTCTTTCTGTTATCAAACGGAGAGATTTTTGCTCTCTCACTTACGAGATCTTTGGCTGATTGGATTGTGACCATTTTTATCGTTTCTTCAAACTGCAATTCTTTGTCCTGCAAAGCCTGTTTGATCCAAACGATCTGAAAAAAAATAATTCCCAACAGCGAGATAAAAACAAGAACAGTAATGATTGGGAAAATTTTTTTCATGCGGGCAAATTTAAACTTCAATGCCGCTAATTAGCCACAGAAGCGAGTTAAGATTTGTTTTTTAACTATCTCTTATCTTTTATTTTTCAGACAAAGAGATGCAATTTTAATTTTTTTTGGGCAAATAAAATTAATTTAGAATTATGATTTCACCAGCAAAAGGAATTTTATTAATCGCCAACCCTTTTTTAAAAGATCCGAACTTTAGCCGCACCGTTATTTTTATTTGCGAAAATATGCCGGAAGGAACTTTTGGTTTTGTTTTAAATAAACAATTTCCAAAAACATTAAATGAACTAATCCCTGATCTGGACATGCCAGATTTTCCTGTTTTTTTAGGCGGCCCGGTCCAACCTGATTCTTTGCATTTTTTACATCAGTATCCAGATTTGATCAGTGGTGGCGAAGAAGTTTTTGATGGAGTTTATTGGGGCGGCAATTTTGAGAGTCTTCAGATACATTTAAAAAATAACGACATTAGCAGTGACAAGATTCGCTTTTTTATCGGCTATAGCGGCTGGACAGAAGGACAACTGGATAATGAAATGAAAGAAGACAGCTGGCTAACAGTAAAGGCTACACGAAAATTAATTTTTGGTACAAGTGCTCAGGAAACCTGGAAAGAATCTTTAAATTATCTTGGTGGAGATTATAAAATGCTGATCAATTATCCGATAGATCCGCAATTGAATTAATGCAAGTCATTCTTTAATTCCCCAGACTTCATCATTTCTTCAGATAAATTTTCCTGCTTTCTGGAAGAACCGCCATGAGAAAAAATCCTATCGTTATCTTTGAAAGATGAAAACGATTCATCTTTTAATCAGTGGAAAAGTGCAGGGAGTTCTTTTCAGGGAATCTGCAAGGAAACTTGCGGAACAATTACGCATCAAAGGGTGGATCAAAAACAGGAATGATGAAAAGGTAGAAGCATTGATCAGCGGCGATGAAAACGATGTGAATGATTTTGTCAGTTGGTGTCATACCGGCCCGGAAAGAGCAGAAGTAACCGAGGTAATTGTTTCACAGCAACCAGAAACTTCTTTTGAAAAATTTAAAGTGATCAGACATTATTGACGATTTTTCTAAAAATAATTCAACTTTTTTTTTACAACTAATACTTAATAAATGAACAGGAAAAAAGTTTTTTCGACCATTTCATTCTCTTTGTTTTTTTTCTTTTTATCAGTTTGCAGTTCTGCTCAAAAATTCTATTTATTTATTGGAACCTACACGAATACTGACAGTAAAGGCATTTATATTTACGATTTTAATTCTGCAAATGGGGATTTCAAATGGATCAGCAACACGGACAGCGTAACCAATCCGTCTTATCTTACCGTATCAAAGAACCAAAAATTTGTTTATGCTGTTAATGAAACAGACGGCGCTAATCCCGGAAGAGTCACAGCGTATTCTTTTGATAAAAAAAATGGAACATTACATTTTTTGAACACCACTGCTTCGGGTGGCGACGATCCTTGTTACATTACTACAACAACTGATAATAAATGGTTGGCTGTTGCAAATTATACAAGCGGGACAGGCACAGTTTTTCCCATTAATAAAAACGGAACTGTAGAGCCATACTCACAATTGATCAATGATTCGGTTTATAAAAATGCCGGAGAGATTGCAACTCCACATGTTCATGAAACTGTTTTTTCTCCTGATGAAAAATATTTATTGACTCCGGATTTAGGCTTGGATAAAGTGATTGTTTACCAGTTTGATCATTCCATAAAAAAGCCGCTTATTTTATCCACGCAAACGTTTGCGCAATCGATCAAAGGAACCGGTCCGAGACATCTTGTTTTTCATCCGAACAAAAAATTTGTTTATCTGATGCATGAGATGGGAGGAGATGTAACTTTCTATAAATACAATAATGGGAAACTGACGCAAGTACAGGATCTGCCTGCCTTTCCTAAAGATTTCGTTGGACGAAAAGATGGCGCAGAAATTATGATTTCTCCAGATGGAAAGTTTTTATACGTTTCTGAAAGAGGCGATCTGAATTCAATAACAATTTTTTCTATCGATCCGGTTTCAGGAAAACTAACTCAGAAGGGATATCAATCCACATTTGGAAAAGGTCCCAGAAATTTTATTATTGATCCAACCGGAAAGTATTTATTGGTCGCTAATCAGGATTCAAGAAATATTGTCATTTTTAAAAGAAATCAACAAACAGGTTTATTAACCAAAACGCAAAAAGAAATTACGATTCCGAGGCCCGTGTGTCTTCAAATGATTCCTAAAAACTAGTGATATAAAATAAAAAACTTCCCGGTTTAGAGGGAAGTTTTTTAATAATTTAATCCTGGGGTTTCAAGGTTTTTCAGGCTTAAATTTTAAGAACATTAAAGGGTTAGTTTTTCACCAGGTTACGGCTTTTATTGGATAAGGATTTATTAAAAAAAGAAGTTGAATGATATCAGATTTTTAGTTTTCTAAGGATAAAGAATATTTGCATTCAAAGGATTTGGATTGAGATCAATGTTTGTTGAACATCAATCAACTTCTGACACAAAGATATAACGGCACATATCTTCAGACAAGCGCGATATTGCTGATTTTTTTGATTATTAGATTTACTGTTTGAATAGTAAAAACACGAGCAACAAAAAAGGAAAATCTACGAAAAAATAGATACTGTTATTCTGTTATTTTTTAAAATAGTAGAATTCATTTCTCACATTTTTTTGCAACATTTGCCCGGTAAACGGGAAAATTTATGGCACAATAATTACTGTATTTACTTTTGGTAAAAACTATTTCTTACGGGGTGTTTGTAAAAAGCTGAGATCATACCCACATAACTTGATACAGGTAATACTGTCGAAAGGAATTAAGAAATTAAGCTTACCAAAGGTAGCCCTGCAAAGGGCTACGTTTTTTTTAATACTACTGCAAGATGCAATTAGAAGAAATTATTAGATCCAAGATTAAAAAAGAAGGCTCCATCTCTTTCCGTGATTTTATGGACATGGCGCTATATTATCCTTCACTTGGTTATTATAATTCTCAAAAAAATAAAATCGGTGAAAGTGGCGATTATTATACCAGCCCGGTTTTAAGTTCATTATTTGGAGAAATGATTGGCAGGCAATTAGAAGAAATGTGGTCACTGCTTGGCAAAAAACCTTTTACTATCGTTGAATATGGTGCTGGCACAGGCGCGCTTTGTTTTGATATTCTTTATTATCTGAAAAATAATTCTGCTTTATATAATGAACTAAAATATTGCATCATCGAAAAAGGAGAAATGATGCAGCAAAGGCAAAAGAATTTACTGAAAGAAAAAGTTAGCTGGTATAATTCTATCAATGAAATAGGAGAGATAAACGGTTGCGTTTTGTCCAATGAATTGCTGGATAATTTTCCAGTTCATAAAGTGATAATGAAAGATGAACTGATGGAAGTTTTTATCGATTATGAAAATAATTTTGTTGAAGTTTTAAAACCGGCTGATGAAAAACTGAAAAATTATTTCATAGAGCAGGAAATTATTCTGCCTAAAAATCATTGTACAGAGATTAATTTGCAGGCAATTGATTGGTTAAAAGAGATTGCGGAAAATTTAAATAGTGGTTTTGTAATAACCATTGATTATGGATTTTCTGCAGAAGATTTATACTCTGCAAAACGAAATGCAGGAACCGTACTTTGTTACAAAGGTCATCAGATCAACAGTTCGCCTTTCCAAAGTATCGGTGAACAGGACATTACAGCTCATGTAAATTTTTCTGCTTTAAATTTTTGGGGAGAGAAATTTGGATTGAAAAGTTGTGGTTTTACTTCACAATCGAATTTTTTACGTTCACTCGGACTGATGAATTATTTAAGAAAATTAGAGATGGAAAATAAAGATAACAATCGCGATTCTATTTTACACATCAATAAATTGCTTGTGGAGATGGGAAATAAATTTAAAGTTTTCATTCAGCAAAAAGGAGAGAGAAATAAAATGCTTACAGGAATGCAATTCGCAAATCCATTTCCATAATTGCAAGTTCCATTTAAAAATCAGAAGGAAATGTTTCCGGTACCTTTCTTCTATCCGGATGCAAAGGCAATGGATGCAAAGCTTTTGTCTGATCAATAAACACGAGCGCATCATATCTTTCTGGAAGCAGTGATGGTACATAATTTCCATATTTTTCCATCGCCGGATCATAGACCACGCCAATTGCGCGGTGGGGAATTTTATTAAAATAGGCTTCATCAATATCCTGACTGAAAAGAAGATACCGGTTTTTATTGCTTTCCTCATGCAATCTTCTTTCAATGCTACCGCTCCGGCCTTGCGGTACTTCCATCACTTCCATCGGAGCGCCCCATTCTTCGCCGGCTATTACAGTGCCCTCAAAACTCGCAAATCCACACAGGTAAACGTTTTGCTCTCCATATTGTTCCCGCGCCAGTTCACCAATATTCACCATTCCTGCGCGGCTCATATCAGTGGCTCGTGCGTCGCCAATATGTGTGTTGTGTTCCCAAACAATTCCTTTCGCTTTTGTTCCATGAAATTTCATCAGCCGGTCTAAAGTTTCCATCATGTGGCGATCGCGCACATTCCAGCTTTCGTTATCAAAGCCAATCATGGTGCGATAATATTTTTCCGCGTTCACTGCTATCAATGCATTTTGTTCCGTGTTAAAACCGGCTTCGCGATCTCCATCCAAAAATTGTGCTTTCATTCTAATCTCTTTTAAAAGAGCGAGCACTTCATCACGACAACCGGAATCATTTAAAGTGTATCGCGCATATTGTTGCTCGTTTTCATTAAATGGTTCAAAACAATGTATCGCTCTTTTTACAGATTTTGCAGCCTGCGGATCTTCTGTTTCCAGGTAACTCATCATCGCTTTCATCGAATCCCACAGACTGTAAACATCCAGTCCATAAAAACCTGCTTTTTTATCAGCAGATAAATTCTTATTAAACTCACGCATCCATTCTGCAAGGCCCGCCACTTCCCAGTTTCCCCACATCCACGTAGGCCAGCGGTCAAAGTTTTTCAAAACATTTTCTATGTCATCGCCGGCATCTTTATATCCTTTTACATAACGATTGATTTTGTAACAATCCGGCCAATCACCTTCTACCGCAATAAAATTAAAACCCTTTTCAGTGATCAATCTTCGGGAAATGGCAGCTCGCCATGTATAGAATTCATGCGTTCCGTGCGATGCCTCACCTAACATTACAATCGGTCGGTTACCAATGTCTTCCAATAAAGCATCTAAATCTTTTGAATTATTTAGTGGATACATGATAAAAATATTTTGCTAACAAAGCCACAATTTGCTTGCCAGATGAAAAGTTTATTTTCAAAAAAAGAAAGTAGAAAAAGCAATTAAAAGTTGATTTACTGTAACAAAAAATCAAAATTGAAAGCGGGAATAAAACTCCGTTACAGTTTATAACTCTTTGTTTTTTTATTTCTTTTTTAAATGATTTATCTGTGGTTTAAATTTGACCTTTTTTAAACTAAAAAATGAATCCTTCCGACACATTAGAAAACAAACTCGAAAGAACCGTTTATCCCATATTATTCGCAATCAGTTTTTCTCATTTGCTAAATGATACGATACAATCTTTAATACCGGCTATTTACCCGATCTTAAAACAAAACTATCAGCTCACTTTTGCCCAGGTTGGCCTGATCACACTTACTTTTCAGATGGCAGCTTCTTTGTTGCAACCTTTTGTGGGATTATATACCGACAGAAAACCTCAGCCATATTCTCTCGCCACAGGAATGGGTTTTACGTTATCGGGCCTGATTGTTTTATCCATATCTCACCATTTTTATATGGTTCTTTTGTCAGTTGGTTTGATCGGGATTGGCTCTTCTATTTTCCATCCGGAATCTTCGCGCATGGCGCATGCCGCTGCAGGCGATCAAAGGGGTTTGGCGCAATCTATTTTTCAATTGGGCGGTAATTTGGGAAGTTCGATCGGCCCTTTGTTAGCAGCTTGGATCATTGTGCCACACGGACAAACAAGCATTATCTGGTTTTCATTGATTGCATTATTGGCCATTTTTGTTTTGACAAAAGTCGGCAACTGGTACAAAGGAGTTGTAATAAAAATAAAGGCAAGACAGAAGCAAAAACCGGTTACTTTTCATCCGGCTTTTTCAAAAAAGAAAGTGATTTTCTCTGTTGTAATTCTGCTTGTTTTAATTTTTTCAAAATATTTTTATCTCGCGAGCCTCACCAGTTATTTTACTTTTTACCTGATCAATAAATTTCATGTAGGCATTCAAACCTCACAGATCTACTTATTTGTTTTTTTATTTTCTGTGGCAGCGGGAACCTTGATTGGCGGTCCTTTGGGCGATCGTTTTGGAAGAAAATATGTGATCTGGTTTTCAATTTTAGGCACCGCGCCTTTTGCTTTAATGCTGCCTTACGCCAATCTTTTCTGGACAGTGGTTTTAGTAGTTCCGATTGGACTCATTCTCTCTTCAGCATTTTCTGCAATCCTTGTTTATGCACAGGAATTAATTCCCGGCAAAATCGGATTGGTTTCCGGGTTGTTTTTCGGTTTCGCTTTTGGAATGGGAGGAATCGGCTCGGCCTTGCTTGGTGAACTGGCCGATAAAACGAGCATCATCCATGTTTATCATATAACCTCGTTCCTTCCATTGATCGGAATTATAACGGGATTTTTACCCAATATTGAAGGAAGCAGAAAGAGGAAGCTGAAAGTTCAAAGTTGAATGAAAAAACTATTGTTACTTTTGGAAAAAGCGCCAATTGTGAACCATGAATTATTTCCTGCTCATATTATTCTGGATCATTTATTATGCAGTTCATAGCATTCTTGCATCTACGATAGTAAAAGATTTTTTCAGAAAAAAGACTGGCAAATATTTTCGTTATTATCGTTTGGCGTATTCTGTTTTTGCTACCATCACTTTGATATTTCTTTTATTTTTTCAATATTCTTTTTATAGCCCGTTGTTGATAAGATCCGTTTTTCTAAAATATTTTTCGATATTATTTCTTGCTTTACCCGGACTTGTTATCATGTTTATTCCCATCAAGAAATATTTTATGTTGCTAAGCGGGGTAAGATCATTATTTATTGCAACACCGCCCTCAGAATTAAAAGTCAATGGCATTCATCGTTTCGTTCGTCATCCTTTATACCTCGGCACTATTTTATTTGTCTGCGGATTGTTTTTTTTATTTCCAACGATTAGCAATTTAATTGCAGTTGTATTGCTGATTATTTATGTTTTGACCGGAATTGTTTTTGAAGAAAAAAAGTTGGTCAAAGAATTTGGGAAAAATTATGAAGAGTATATTTTAAAAGTGCCGATGCTGATTCCAGGATTTAAAAATAAAAAAAGCCCGAATTAAATATTATCCTTCCATGCTCATTCTGGCAATATAATTGTGATTTTTAGTAATTGATTTTTAAAACTTATTAAAAGAACGATCATGTTTTTTACAGTCATCAGCGTTGCATTTGTGATAATGGTAATCATTGCGATTCTTCTCTACCGGGAATTTTACATAAAAAAGAAAAGGAAAAATAATGGCAATGGATGATCGAAGATGCAGATGCATTTTAGATCATTTTTCATTATTCTGAAAATTGCAATGAATTTTTAAAAAACCAAAGAAGGTTACCTTTGAGGAATGAAATACCAGCCGGGCGATAGAGTATTAATTTTACATTCAAAAGAAGAAGCCGAAGTCGTTGAAATTATTAATGAGCAAATGGTGCTGGTAGATGTGAACGGAATTCGTTTCCCTGTATACAGTGATCAGATTGACTTTCCTTACTTCCATAATTTTTCTTCAAAAAAAATCGTTGCCCCAAAAAACGAAAAGGTTTACATAGATAATTTAAAAAGGGAAGAAGTTTCTAAAAAATATCATGTTCATTCCGGCGTTTGGATTTCTTTTTTGCCTGTCTTTGATAAAAATATTTTTGATGATGATGTGGTAGAAAAAATTAAAATTTACCTGATCAATCAAACTGCTGATGCGTATAATTTTTTGTACCAGATAAAATTTAAAGGTTCACCTGATTTTCATTTAAACAATACTGTATTGCCTTTCAAAGAGTTTTACCTTCATGATATTCCTTTTGAAGAGATGAACGATTCGCCAAAATTTGAGTTTGATTTTTCACTTTTAAATCCTGATAAAAAGAAAGTTTCGCATTTTGAAGCGGCTTTCAAAATTAAAGCCAAACAACTATTTCAGAAGATCGAAGAAATGAAATTGAAAAATGAACCAACATTTGCATTCATTCTTTTTGAAGATTATCCTGATAAAATGGAAGAAGTAATTCCGGAATACAATAATTCGCAGGGAAGGTTTTATGAAATTTCAAACGCGCAACAAAAGCTGGAGCCAGCGCGCTCTGTTGTTGATCTGCATATTGAAAAATTAACAGACAACTGGAAAGGATTGAGCAACTTTGAAATTCTTACTATTCAGCTACGAAATTTTGAAAAATATTATCAACTTGCTATTGCGCATCGTCAGCCAAATCTTATTGTCATTCACGGAATTGGAACCGGCAAATTGCGCAATGAAATTCATGAAATTTTAAAAACGAAAAAAGAAGTAAGAACCTTTGCCAATCAATATCATCATGACTTTGGGTTTGGAGCAACAGAAGTTTTTTTTCAATATTAATTATTGATTTTTTCACTCTCAGAAGCCAATTTTAAAATTGATAACTTTGCAATCCCGCTGCAAATCGGGTTATCGTCCTGCTGCGATTTTTCACGGCAGGGAGGAAAGTCCGGACAGTATAGAGCAACACACCGGTTAATTGCCGGTCCCGCTGAAAAGCGGGAAGAAAGTGCCACAGAAAATTACCGTCCTGATTTTTCGGGATAAGGGTGAAAATGTGAGGTAAGAGCTCACAATATTTGTAAGTAATTGCAAATATGGGTAAACCTTGTGTACTGCAATGCCACGTAAATCAGCGCTTGAGGGCTGCTCGTCCGATGCTGAAGGGTAGGCAGCTGGATTGTTGCAGTGATGCAACAACAAGATAAATGATAACCATCCATTTTAAAAATGGACTACAAAATCCGGCTTACAGATTTGCAGTTTATTTATAAAAGGCAGCGTTCCCGTTGCCTTTTTTTATTTCGCAACTTCATCTTGGTTTGGCTTTATTATTGTAAAATCCTTTGATATTCGTCTTCATTTATGGATTTCAATAAAGACCAGAAAAAGGATATTCACCAAAAGGCCGAAAAAATGAAAAATAAAAGTTCTTTCATCTGGCTCGGTACTTATATTGTCATTGCTGTTATTGCTATTGTTTTTTACTTCCTTTTCGGCTTTCATTTTTTTGATCTGTTCGGAAATTACCGGTTGAAGCTTAAAAATTTTTCACTTGCTGTTTTTGTTGGCGTACTGATTTTGATCTTTGCAAAATTTATTGAAATCAGAATTAAAAAAAGATCAAAGGGAAGATATACAAGATACAATCTCATTCACCTTACAAAATTCATAAGCTTTATTGCTGTTGCAATGGTGATTATTTCTTTCCTCAATTCAAACTGGTATGCAGCAGCAGTTTCGCTCGGATTGATCTCACTGATTTTAGGTTTCGCTCTTCAAACTCCCATTTCGTCATTCATTGGTTGGATTTACATTATCATCAGAAATCCTTATCGTATTGGCGACAGAATAGAGATTAATCAATTTAAAGGCGATGTAATTGAGATCGGTTATGTAGATACAACTCTTTGGGAATTTGCAGGTGATTATCTTACCAATGACTTGCCCAGCGGCCGTTTAATAAGATTTCCGAATACCATGGTTCTTCAATCGGCAGTTTTCAATTATTCCTGGAAGAACTTTAAATTCATCTGGAACGAAATTCCTTTTCATGTCGCTTATGAAAGCGATTTGGATTTTGTAGAAAAAATAATCAAACAAGTTACTTCCGGCGAATTGGGCCCTCAAATGGCTGACAGGATCACGCAATTAAAAAAAATGGTGGAAGATTCACCGATTAATGAAATGGAGATCAAAGAATACCCTTACGTTAGTTTTCGCATTGATGAAAATACGTGGGTGGAAGTAACGGTAACTTATCTGGTTCCTCCAAGAAAAGCTGCCACAATTCGCACAGAAATTATAAGAAAAATTCTTGCAGAATTTAATAAAGCACCTGACAAGGTTTTATTTCCCAATGGAAATTCCAGATAGTTTTTTGAATAAAAAAAAACTTCTGCATTTTTCTGCAGAAGTTTTAAAAATTTCATCCCAGGGGCTTCAGTTTCCACGTACAATTTTAAAGGCTTTTTACGGCCGGGTTTTTCAATTGGATATGGTTATTTTCTCAGGTTATCGGATTTAAAAAAAAACAAGAAGTTGACTGATATCGGATTATTGGTTTTTCCCGGATTAGAGGAATATTTATTTTTCAATGGATTTGGATTTGAGATTAATGTTTGTTGAACATCAATCAACTTCTGGAGCAAAGATATGCCCACCTGATACTTTACACAATAGCAATTATGCCTCTTTTTTTCAATAAGTATTTACGGTTGAAATCGTAAATTAACGGAAGTGCAAAATCGTAAAATTACGAAAAGGGTTAGCTGTAAGAAAATAAGAAATGATTTTATTTCCTTGTTTACTGATATATAACATCCATGTATATGCGAAATAAAAAACGCTTTTAAGAAGTTTTTCGATAGTTCAAAACTGCCCAGGTATTTAACACAATTGCAAACAACGCAATCTTCCACAGCTGAGGAAAAATATCTTTCCATCCACTTCCTTTCAGGACTACCATTCGCATCACATCAATCATATAACTCAAAGGATTGAATCGTGCTATCGTTTTTGCCCACGAAGGCATGCTTTCAATCGGCGTAAATAGTCCGCCCATTAAAATGAAGATCATCATGAAAAAAAACATGATCAGCATGGCTTGTTGTTGAGTATTTGAATAAGTAGAAATGAGCAATCCAAAGCCAAGAACAGCCAAAAGAAATAACCAGATGAATCCATATAAAACCAACAAGTTGCCAAGTGGAATAATTCCATAAACGAGTCGTGCGATTATTAAACCAATTGTAAAGACAATATTTCCCAAAATCCAAAACGGGATCAATTTACCTAAAATGAAATATTGTTTTTTTATCGGCGTTACATTGATTTGTTCTATCGTTCCTACTTCTTTTTCTTTTACAATATTTAGTGCGGTCAAAAATCCTCCGACCATTGTGACAAGGATCGCAAGAATTCCGGGAACCATATAAAGATCGTAATTTAAGAAAGGATTAAACCAGTTCGAAGAAGTAATTTGTATCACCGAAGATTGATCGAAAGCCGCTTCCGGTACATATTTTACTGGAATTGTTTCATTAAAGTTTCGAATGATCTGCGATAAATATGCTCCTCCTAAATTCGCTTTTGTTCCATTGATCGCGTTTACAGCAATAAAAAGTTTTTGATGATTTTCGCGAATTAGGTCTCTTTCAAATCCTTCAGGAATTTCTAAAATCAAATCAGATTTGTCTGATTCTATCAATCGAAAAGCATCGTTAAAAGACGCATCATAAGATTGTAATTTGAAATATCCTGACGCAGTAATCTTTGAAATTAATTGTCGGGAAAATGAAGAATGATCATGATCAACAACAGA
>JBQCIM010000023.1:0-9381 GCA_051953735.1 Ginsengibacter sp. | reverse complement strand
AAAGAAGTGATATGAGAAATATGACTTACATACGCGGCATGAACATCATGATTTTCAGGGTTCATGTACGTGATATTCATTCCAAGTTTTTCGTAAATATTTTCAATAATCTGTACAGCTTCCGCATCGCTCTTTTCTTTTTCACAGATGACGCATGAACGACCAGTGAAGCCATCGTGTACAGCAGATTCGGGCCCGCTATACTCAGTTCCCCACATCGGATGAGTTGCAACAAATCTTTTACGCATTGGATGATTAGATAACGCTTCACACAAAACGTATTTTGTAGAACCAGCGTCGGCAACAATTTGCTTTTCTGTTATCAAATCCATGATTTGTTTCATCACCGGAATTGTTGCATCAACAGGAATCGCGACATAAATAAAATCACTCTGTTTCACTGCTTCTTCCAATGGCAACGCCTCATCAATGATCCCCAGTTCTTTTGCTTTTTGAGCGCTCGCTTCAGTTCTGCTCACGCCAATTATTTTCTTTGCAAAACCTTTATCTTTCAATGCAAGCGCAAACGAACCGCTGATCAAACCAACACCAACTATCGTTACTTTTTCAAACATTTGATACGCTATTTTTTAATTCTGTTGATTGCTTCGTTTAGTTTTTCTTCTGTCGCACACAAACTCACACGAATATATTTTTCACCGGCGCTTCCAAAAATTCCTCCGGGTGTAATAAATACATTTGAATCATTTAAAACTTTATCTGTTAATTCAAATCCATCTTTGTATTCTTTCGGAATTTCGGCCCAAACAAACAAGCCTGCCTGGTTTTCATCAAAAGAACAATTCAACAAAGTCAACAGTTCAAAAACTTTTTTTCTTCGCTTTCTATAAACATCATTTATTGAATCGTACCAATCCTGCTCAAGCTCCAAAGCCTTTGCAGCGGCGAGTTGCAGCGGAAGAAACATACCACTGTCCATATTGCTTTTAAATTTTAAAACTTCATTGATTCTTTCTTTTGCTCCGCAAAGCATACCAACTCTCCAGCCAGCCATGTTGTGGCTTTTGCTAAAAGAATTCAATTCTATTACCACATCTTTTGCTTTTTGCAAACTCAACAAACTCATTGGATGATCATTGAGAATAAAACTGTAAGGATTATCATGAACAATAAGAATCTGGTATTTCTTAGCAAACGCGATCAGCTCTTCAAACATTTGTTTTGTAGGCAATTGTCCAGTTGGCATTTGTGGATAATTTACAAACATCAATTTCACTTTTTGCAAATCCAGTTTTTCCAATTCTTCAAAATCAGGACACCAGCTTTTTTCTTTTGTCAGCGTATATGCATGAACGTTAGCTCCGGCGATTGTTGCTGCACTTTTATAAGTTGGATAACCAGGATTCGGAATTAAAACAATATCGCCTTCGTTGATGTAAGTCATGCAAACATGCATAATTCCTTCTTTACTGCCAATCAAAGGCAAAATTTCTGTATCAGGATTCAGTGTTACATTATACCACTTCTGATACCATTTCGCAATCGCATTTCTAAGAACAGGGCTTCCTTTATAATTCTGGTAACCGTGCTGGTTCGGCTTTTCAGCCTCTTCTTCCAAAACTTTGATCACATCAGGATGAGGAGGAAGATCAGGGCTGCCAATACCAAGATTGATGACATTTTTACCGGCTTTATTCATTTCATCAATCTGGCGAAGCTTAGTTGAAAAATAATATTCTTCAATTCCTGAAAGACGATTTGAAAGTGTCGCAATTTTTTTATTTGTGTGTATATTTTCCATTTTAAATTCCTGTTCTTTTATTAACGAGGTGTTTTTCCATTCTTATAAACTCCATAGACTTTTACATCCGCAGTAAATGGTTTTATTTTTTCCAACACATTATTCAGCTGATTGATGTGCGTAAATTCACAATCCGCATGAAAAGAATATTTCCAATCGCTGCCGGGAATTGGCATTGATTGAAGTTTACTGAGATTCACATCTCCTTCAGAAATTTTGGTCAGAACCTTTGCCAGGCTTCCTTTCGAATGGTCTGTTTGAAAAATAACAGAGGCCTTGTTTGCATCTTCAACTTCACTCGCAGTTTCTGCATTTTCCAAAACCCAAAAGCGTGTGTAGTTATTTTTTTGTGTGTGAATGTTTGGAGCAATCATATTTAAATCAAAAAGGTCAGCAGCTAATTCTCCTGCGATCGCTGCAATATGTTTGCTTTTATGCTGATGAATATGTTGTGCACTAAGCGCAGTGTCTTCTGTTTCAATTAATTTCCAATTATGTTTTTCCAGGTAATCCATGCATTGCAACAATGCCATCGGATGAGAATGCACTTCACGGATATCATCAAGTGTAACTCCAGGATTTACCAGAAGATTCTGATCGATCTGAAGATAGACTTCGCCTATAATTTTCAAATTACTTTTTTGAAGAAGATTGTAATTTGGCAAAATACTTCCGGCGATTGAATTTTCAATTGCCATCAAACCTCCGTCGCTGCTCCTTTTGTCGTCTGCAATTTTTACAACATCCCGAAAAGTGGAACAACAAATTACTTCAACATCATTTCCGAAAAATCTTCTTGCGGCTGCCTGGTGAAAGCTGCCTTCAAAACCTTGTATCGCTATTTTCTTTTTCATTTATACAAAACAAAAATCCCGGCTTTTTTTGCCGGGATTCTTTTATTTTAATTCTGATTCATTCAGTTTTAACAAAGGCATCCCGGACTATTTCTAAAATAGTAGCTAAAGTAAAAGAAACCGGTATTTGCTTTTGTGATTGTCATTGCGGGAGCAAAAGTAAGTGAGAAATTCAAATCACCAAATTTATTTTTTATTTTTTACAAAAAAATTTCATTGATTTATGAAAAACAGAAAATAAAAAGAAATTATTTCTTCATTTACTGTTATCTGCTGATTAATTACTCCTTATTGCGTCCTGCTCGCTACTTATCTCTCCTATCTTCTTCGCGGCATCTTTGTGCATCAGAATTTTTATTAAAAATATGATCGCCGTTGCTGCAAAAATTCCACCGATGATCCAGTTCATTAAAGTTTGATTGCCATTTAATTTTTCCACGATCCATTTACCTCCAAAAATGAAAACAAAATTTCCAAACAGCGTCCCTAATCCAATACCAACAATATAAATGTTGTAAAAAGAATTTTTGGGCTGAAGAATATTTTTGGTAAATAACACCGTGCTCCATCCAAACCAAAAAGGGATTTGCATCGGGCTGATGGCGCTGAGCATGATACCTAAGAGAAAGCGATTAATATTATTATGAAGGATCACATTTTTTGCATGATGCGTTTGCATTGCTGCAACAAAACTTCCGATTGCAAGAGCGACAACGATTCCGAGAGTGATCCATTCCATCCAACGGAATAATTTTTTTTGCTTTCGTATCCAATTGATTCCAACTAAAGAAACACGCACATAAAGCATTTCTACCAATAATGATCCAAGAGAAAAATAAATGGCATTGCGAATGCTTTCCTGAACACTGATTTGCATTGCAGCGACATTCAAAGTCCCTAAAGGAAGTGAACCGAGAAAACTTACGATCAATCCCCAGAAAAAGACTTTTGCTAATGCCATAAACTCAGTTCTTTTTTGCTGTAACCGATAGCGTCACCGCTACATTGCTGCTTAATACCATATTTTTTTCACCCACTCCAAAATCAGTGCGATCTATTCCAAAATTGCCGGTAAATAAATATCCGTCATCAATTTTTTTTGCCTGGAAAGGAAAAGCGATATTCTTTGTAACGCCTTTAATAGTAAGTGTTCCTGTGAAATAATAAAAGCCTGAACCAGTCTGATTTGTCTTATCAATTTTAGTGGAAACAATTTTTATAACAGGAAATTTTGTTGCATCAAAATATTCATCACTAACGAGATTTTTATCTCTCATTTCGTTGTCAGTATCAACAGTTTTTGCAGAAACGGTTACATTAAAAGTACATGCAGAAAGGGTTTCAGGCGAAAAATGAATATCGCCTTTTAAGCCTGAAAAATCGCCACCGGTATTGATTCCAAAATTCTTAATTACAAAATGAACTTTACTTCCCTCATCCACAGGAGTATAATCCTGGGCAGTCGCATTTACAGAAATAAAAAATAAACAAACCAAAAGATTCTTCAACATTTTCATGAATTTTATTTTAGCAAGATGTTTAAATTTCAGGAGATTTCCTTATCCGCTTTATTAATTATTTTAAAATATTTTTTTGTTTTTATTCTAAAACGGATTCCCTTCATCAAAGGCCAATATCCAATTCCATGGCGATAATTGTATCTGCTGATCTCAAATAATATCTTCCAGTGCTTCAAAATTTCTTTGTAAGCCCCTCTTAAAGTATAACCGGTATCATAAAAGTGATTCGGTTCTGCACCACAACCATTGTATTCAAGAATAGCAAAATTTTTCCCTTGCTTTAAATCTTCTATTGAATAGCACATAATATCATACCGTCCATAAAAAAAGTCATCAATACCAAGACTAATTTTATCAAGCATAGTTACAAGGTCATCATTGATTTCAGAACTAAGATCGATGAAATGAGCACCACGATTGTGATTGCCGGCATAACTCAAGATATATACCTCGCCGTCAGGAATAATTTTATTGAAATTAATTTCATGTTTTAATTTCAATTCAGCAAGGCGCTTTTTTGTTTTTAAATTCTTCAGCAGTAATTGCTCAAGCGTACTAACTCCATCGCCGGTAACACGCATAGGAACCTTCTGAAGAAATCCGGTGATCGCTCCTTTTTTTTGATCAGGATAACGATAATAAAACAAACTTACTTCTACAGGATAATTAATAAATTCCTGGATAAAATATTCAACAGGAATTTTTGTGTGATATTCTTTTAAATGTTCTTCACTTTCAATTTTTCTAAATAAAATTCCCTGTCCTCCTATCTCCGGTTTTACAATTAATGGATATTGAATGCCAGATTCTTCCAGTCTTTTTGTTAGCTCTGAAAAATCTTCTGAAGGTTTTACATTAAAATAAACAGGGCAAAATTCGGGAGGCAAAAGATCGTGCATTTCTTTTTTAGGCTCGCCTTCCATCCCACCAAAAGTTAGTTTCGGATTGCTTGGTGTGAAAAACCAAACAGCTCGCGAGCGAATGATATACCAAAGCCAGACAGGAACGATTGGTGCGTATAAAACTTTGAAAGGCCATTGCTCCCAATTTTTGATTTTCTTAATCAATCTTATTCATTTTTTTCACGCGGCAAAAATAAGTGGAATCAGTTGAACAAGAAGCCCGGCAATCAAAATTGTTTGTTGTATTTTAGCCGCAAAAATTAACAGCAGATGCATATTCCAACAATGGCTGAATTAGCTGCAGAAGGCAAAACTCCGGACGTATTATTTTATGTAGGTTGTGCCGGAAGTTTTGATCAACGGGCGCAGAAAATAACAAAAGCTTTTGCTACAATTTTGAGTAAGATCGGGATCAATTATGCAATTCTTGGAAAAGAAGAAATTTGCAATGGCGATCCTGCAAGACGCGCCGGCAATGAGTTTCTTTTTCAAATGATGGCATATCAAAATATACAATTACTGAATGGATATGGCGTCAAAAAAATTGTAACTACGTGTCCGCATTGCTTTAATATTTTAAAAAATGAATACCCGGTTTTGGGAGGAAATTATGAAGTAATTCATCATACTGTTTTTCTGCAACAATTAATTGACGAAGGGAAAATCAGGATGAAAGAAAAAGGAAATTTTAAAGGAAAAAAAATTACTTATCACGATAGTTGTTATCTCGGACGCGCCAACAATATTTATGAAGCGCCAAGAAAAGTTTTGGAAGCTCTAGATGTTGAATTAGTAGAAATGAAACGTTCCCGAAGCAATGGATTATGCTGTGGCGCAGGCGGTTCACAAGTCTTTAAAGAAGAAGAAAAAGGTAACAAAAGAATTAATGAAGAAAGAACAGGCGAAGCAATTGGAACGGGTGCTAAGATCATTGCCTCCAATTGCCCATTTTGTATGATGATGCTTACTGATGGAGTAAAGCTTCATGAGAAAGAAGAAGAAGAAGTAAAAGTGATAGATCTGGCAGAATTGATTGCTGAAAGTATGGAAGAATGAGTTAAGAAGTTCAGAGTTTAGAAATGGGAAGTTGAGCGTTGATAAATTCGCTTAATTCGTATAATTCGTGTTTAAAAATTAGTGTAATAAATTAAAAAATGGCCGAAGAAAAGAATTTAAATTTTATAGAAGAAATTATTGAGGAAGATCTTGAAACTGGAAAATATAAAAGCATCTTGACAAGATTTCCTCCTGAGCCGAATGGATATTTACATATCGGGCATGCTAAAAGCATTTGTTTGAATTTCGGTTTAACCCAAAAATATAAAGGCGCTACCAATCTCCGCTTTGACGACACCAATCCGGTAACAGAAGAGACAGAATATGTCGATAGCATTAAGGAAGATATTCGTTGGCTTGGATTTTCATGGAGCAATGAATATTATTCAAGCGATTATTTTGAGGAATTATATTCATTCGCTGTAAGGCTGATCAGTAAAGGATTTGCGTATGTTGATGACAGCGCTTCAGAAAAAATTGCAGCTGATAAAGGAACACCCACCGAGCCTGGAAAAGAAAATGAATTTCGCAACAGAAGTGTTGAAGAAAATCTTCGTCTTTTTGAAGAAATGAAAAATGGAAAATTTAAGGATGGAGAAAAAGTGTTGCGCGCAAAAATTGATATGGGTCATACGAACATGCTGATGCGTGATCCGATCATGTATCGAATTAAACATGCTCATCATCACCGCACAGGAGACAAATGGTGCATTTATCCGATGTATGATTTTGCGCATGGACAAAGTGATAGCATCGAACACATCACTCATAGCATTTGTACTTTAGAATTTGTTCCTCACCGCGAATTGTACAATTGGTTTATTGAAAAATTAGAAATCTTCCCTTCCCACCAATATGAATTTGCGCGGCTGAATATGACCTATACAGTCATGAGTAAACGTAAATTATTGCAACTCGTAAATGAAGGTTACGTTTCCGGCTGGGATGATCCTCGAATGCCCACTTTGTCTGGCTTTAGAAGAAAAGGATATACGCCTTCAAGCATCAGAACTTTCTGTGAAAAGATCGGCGTTGCCAAACGCGATAATTTAATTGACATCAGCCTTTTAGAATTTTGCATTAGAGAAGAATTGAACCAAACAGCTAATCGTGTGATGGCTGTTTTGAATCCTGTAAAACTCATTATTGATAATTATGATGAAAATAAAACTGAAGAACTAACTACAGAAAATCTTCCAAACGATCCCAACAATACAAGAACTATTTCTTTCTCAAAAGAGTTATGGATCGAGAAAGAAGATTTCATGGAAGTGCCTGTGAAGAAGTGGTTCAGGCTTGCTCCAGGGCAAATTGTTCGCCTGAAAAGCGCTTACATTATCAAATGTGAAAGTTTTAAAAAAGACGAAGCAGGAAATGTAACAGAAATTCATGCAACGTATCTTCCTGAAAGCAAAAGTGGACATGATATGAGCCACCTGAAAGTAAAAGGGACCATTCATTGGGTAAATGCAAAGAAAGCCGCAACCGCCGAAGTAAGATTATACGATCGTTTATTCAAAGTAGAAAATCCTGCGGCAGAAGAAGGCGATTTTAAAGAATATGTCAATCCCGATTCTTTAAAAACAATCACTAATGCATTTATTGAACCGAACATTCAACATGCGGAAACCGGCGCTCACTTTCAGTTTGTGCGAAACGGATATTTCTGCATTGACAAAGATTCAAAACCCGGTCATCTTGTTTTCAACAGAACTGTAACCTTGAAAGAAGGATTTAAGGCATGAGAATAAGCACGTGTTTATTTTGGGATAAGCATGGTTGTTATACAAGCAGTAAACCAACTTTTAAGAATGATTTTTCTTTTACAGTAACGACTGCCAGGTGAACATCGCTTTATGTTGTTGAATTTCTTTATTTTGTGCAGGGTCATCGCTATACCAGTCTTTTGTGCGATCAGCAATGATATTTTTTAATTCAGACCTTGTGATTTCTTTTTTTGCCTGTATTGGCTTGATCGATTTTACATCTACTCCATTCACTTCTACTTTTGTAGCAATCCATGAGGTGTATAAGCGTGGAACAGTCACTCCCAGTATTGTTCCTGGTAAACCATTAAAAGATGCGGGGCCGGCAGGAAGCGTCATTTCTTCTGTATAAAAAACAAAAACATAAACGCTGTCCATCACTACTGCAACTGCCTTGCGACAGTTAAAACCAGCAATAACTCTGTTTTCATTTACTACTTTCCAGTTCAATTTTGGGATGGAATCAAAAATATTAATATTACTTCCGTCAATGTTTTTTTGAATGGCACAAACGCCCTTGTTGAAATTGTAAAAATATTGATTCTCCTCATCGCTCCCTTTTAAAAAAACAGGAAGTTTGTTGGCTGTTGGGTCCCAATGATCAAACCGGTAAATGCTTTTATCATCAGCAAAAGTGAGTGTATAATAGGCGGTTTTAAATCTTGGCAATTGATCTTTCAACATTTGCGTCCAGCTATCATCCTCAGAAAGCGCTGTTTTCCGGATATCTGATTTTACTTCATACTCAATTGTTGCTTTATTGATAAAAGTTTGCGCATTCGAAGCTGTTGACAAAAAGAGTAGAATCGCTAACAAAAATAGGTTGATCTTCATGCTGTTATTTTTAAACATCAATTATTTAGTTCCTTTATTTTTAAAGTTCCAGGTAAAGCCAATCATAAAATATCTTTTAAGCCGATCATTGGTTTGCTCTGTATAAGTGTTTCCATAAAAGCTTCTGTCAATACCAATATTCTGATTGAGAATATCGCGCACTTTAATGTACGCTGTAAATTCATCATGCCTGAAAGTTCGCTGAAACTGTGCATTCCATAAATGAGTGACAAGATTATCGTTTAACTGAAGTGTCTTTTGACGATAAGAATAATCATAATCAGTACTTAAGGACCACACTTTCCTGAAATAAACAGTTCCATAGAATGAGAGATCGTTCGTATAGTAATTGATCTTCGTATTGTTTTGTGATGTAGTACTACTATTATAGCTTATGTTGTCGGATACTGACAAATCATATTTCTTCTCTTTCGACTTGTTGATGTAAACAGAAATACCGGGGGCAAAAGTTTTGGAATAGCTTTTTTCATTGTTGATTACCTGTGCAAACCTGTTGAAACGAACTGACGGATTGAAATTAAATCGAGTGTCGATCTTTTTAATTTTAAAACCAACTCCACCATAAAAACTCAATGAATAATTGCCATTTACATTTATCGGTTGCGAAATTGTTTTTCCTGAATCAAGGTTCACAATACTATTGGTAGTGATAGCATTTTGCTGAAC
>JBQCIM010000022.1:0-19727 GCA_051953735.1 Ginsengibacter sp. | reverse complement strand
TGCCATTCACAGGAAAAACAGCAACAAAAAGAAGAAAAAAAGATCAGCAAAAGAGATTACAGCATTACAAAAAAAGATTCTTACAATGATCTTTTTTTGGATAGTTCAGATGTTGTAAAATACATTGCAGAAAATGCCATTCCTGATTCAATCGCACGCCGCATCATCAGTTTTTATAACACCCGCAACTATGAATACGCATGGTTTGCATCCGATGGTTTGTCTGAACAGGCAATGGGTTTTTCAAGCCTTTTAAATTTTACAGGCGACACTTCTGCTAGGCAAAAAAAGCTGGAGAAAAAGATGGACGACCTGATGGCTGATACCGGATTACAGGTTTCAGAAGATAATAAATCCATTCGCAGTACAGAATTATTTTTAACGGAAAGCCTCATCAGGTATTCTCTTACTAATTTTCCAAAAGGTTATGTAAAAAGAAAGGAGCTTGAGCGATTTATTCCCTTCAGGAAAAAAGATCCGATTGAACTGGCAGACTCGCTTCTGAATAAAAAGCACAAAGACGATAAATATTATGCTGACATTAATCCGGCTTATAAAGCGCTTTCAGAACAGTTACGAAAATATGTTGCGATCGCTAAAAGCGGCGGCTGGCCTGTTATTGGGAAGATCAACAAAAAAGAATTTAAAAAAAATCATTCATTGCCGGAGGTGCTTTCGGTGAAAAAAATGTTGATGCTCACGGGCGATATTCCGGGAAAAGATACTACAGATGTTTTTGATGACACACTTGAAAACGGCATCAAAAGTTTTCAAACCAGGTTTGGTTTTTCTCCTGACGGAAAGATCGATGACAAACTTCTGGCTCAAATGAATGTCCCTGCAATTGACCGCGTAAAACAAATTCTCATCAACATGAACCGTATGAGATGGCTGCCTCAGCAACCGCAGGGAAGATTGATCGAAGTAAACATTCCTGCTTTTCTCTTGCATGTGTATGATGGAAAGCAAAAAGTTTTTTCTATGCCTGTTGTAGTAGGAAAAGATGGACACAACACCACCATTTTTTCCGACCTGATGACAACAATTGTTTTCAGTCCGTATTGGAATGTGCCCCCAAGCATCGTAAAAAAAGAAATCATTCCCGGGATGGATTCTGATAAAAATTACCTTGATGAACACCAGATGGAAATCACCGGCACAGAGAATAATTTGCCGGTGGTAAGACAAAAACCCGGACCTGAAAATTCATTGGGGAAAGTAAAGTTTTTATTTCCCAACACTTTCAATATTTATTTACATGACACACCCGCCAAGGAGCTTTTTAATAAAGATGTGAGAGCGTATAGCCACGGCTGTATAAGGCTTGCAGACGCAGAAAAGCTGGCCGATTATATCCTGAAAGATAACAGTCACTGGACACCGGAAAAAATTAATGAAGCAATGAACAGCGGCAATGAGCAATTTGTAAAACTAAAAGATCCTGTTCCAGTATTTATTACTTATTACACCGCATGGGTCGATGATAATGGCGTATTGAACTTCAGAGATGATATTTATGGACACGATAAGGCAGTGGCTGAGAAAATGTTTTTGTAAGAAAAGTTCGTTGCCCTTGTTTCAACCTTTTAGTACTTTATAGATCGCTCCCTTTTCAGTGGAATCAGTTACCGTATATCCCATCACAAAAAGCTGGTTTTTCAGATCCTGGCTGCAACCGCAAATAAAAAATGAACCGGCCGGTTGGTTGATGATCTTTACAGGTTGCCTTTCCCAATTGCCATATTTGTCTTTAGTGAGCGCAAAAAGCTTGTCTTTCCAATCGGCAAAAACATATTTATTTTTTAAACCGGGGATTTCATTTCCATAATAAAAGTTTCCCCCGATAATACAAATACCCGTTTTGTGAGAATACGTATTAACAGGAGGTACAAATGCCGTCATATTGCTTTGATCGTTTTTTTCATAAACACTATCTCCTTCCATAACAGGCCATCCATAGTTGGCGCCTTTTTTTACGATGTCAATTTCTTCCTGTTTGTCCTGCCCTACGTCACCGCCCAAAAGCAAACCTGTTCGCGGATCAAAAGAAAAATGCCAAAGCTTGCGGAAACCATAAGCCCATATTTCTGGCCTTGCATTTTTTATGTGTATAAACGGGTTGTCAGGAGGAACGGAATAAGGGAGTTTTTTTACATTAATGCGAAGTAATTTTCCATTAAAATAGTGCAGATCCTGCGAGTGGTAATGATAGTTGGTATCATTTGCACGATCATCACCGACAGAAATATACAGATAACCATCGGGTCCAAAAGCCATCTGCGCACCTTCATACGGCACGGTAGTTCCTTTAAATTCAATCACAGTTTGTTCGGACGCCAGGTCAGCCGCGTCAGGATTCTTAAGTGAACAATTGAATTGAGCAACCACCAGCTTTGAGTCGGCACCAGGTTTTGAGGGTGGATTATAGCATACGTAAAATTTATGGTTGCTGGCAAATTGCGGATCGAAGGCTACACTGTAAACCAGTCCCACAACAGAATTTTTTTGCTGCTTCCCTATTTTGTCAAAAATATTAAAAAATGGCTTTGGCAGCACCGACTCATTTTTTAGGATCCATATCTTCCCATGGTTGTCTGTAATAAAAGATCTCCCGCTTTTATCAGGCATATTCAGTTCAACCGGAAGCTCGGGTACTTCAGACACCAGCTTCAGTTTTACATGAATTGAATCTTCTGTGATCTCTTTTTTTGAAGAAAAGTTCTTTCGCGAAACGGTATTACACGCGGTAAGAAAAAGAAAAATACTGATTATGGATAAGAAAAGAAAAGTTAGTTTCATAAAATCATTTTGATTATCTGAATTCTTTTACAAATTAAATTTTCTTTATAAGTTTTTGACAAATGATTCCTGTTGATATCCTTTAATCCCATTAAATGATATTTCTGTGACGCTTTTAGCAAATCTGCCTCCCGACAGTAAACACACAAATAAATTAGTTTTTTATTTAAAAGGAATAAAACACGGTAACCTGCAGTAGAAATAATACGTCCAATTAACAGAAAGATAAACAGGCTGGCCGCGAGATCACGTGTAAGAAAATTAAATAACAGGATAAATAAATCATGTAGCCGTGTGCGCTAAACTTCATTTTTTCATTTCGCTCAATCGGCCATTTCCTTTAGCAGTTGCTTTAAATAATCCAGGTGACTGCCATACCTTCTTTGATTCACCAAACTGTTGGCAAAATACTGCACAACAAATAATACAACATACGTAACATACCGTATCCACGGCGTCAGTGAATGCCACTTATCGAGCATACGGTAATGCTGAAAATAAGGCACCGTTTCAGCTAAAACAATAAAGAATAGAAGTGCGAACATCAAACCTTTTTTCTTCCATTTCATTCTTGCTTCCAAAACATTTACCTGTTGTTCCACGTTCGATTTTACCAGGTTGTCCATACCTTCCATTCTGCTGACAGTAAGATAATTGTAATAAGTAAAAATGATCACTGCCAGGCAAAAAGCAACATAAGCCCAAAGCATTACACTGTTTAGCACGTGATGAAGATCATCTGCATTGCTGATAATAAAATAGGCAGGGATGATGGTCATTAAAATGATCTGTTTTCTAAATGCTTTTTTTAAAGCCGCTACGGGGCCGTAGCTTTTGTGTTGTATCAGTTCCATAATATCAGTATTTATAGTTTTTGTTGACTGAGTTTGCTGCCATGTTTGTTTAAGATCATCGAGTTCCATGGTTAATAATTTTTTGTTAGCTGACGCAATTTTTCTTTGATCCGGTTCATTTTTACCCTGAGATTTCCCTGGTTCAGGCCCAGTATTTCTTCCATCTCCTCATAAGTGCGGTCTTCCATATATAGCATAACGATCGCCTTTTCTACTTCATTTAATTGCTGAATCGCCTGGTAAAGCTGCTGCAGCCTCTCTTCTTCAGAAAATTCTTCGGCCTCACTTGCCTGTTCAGGTATACTTGCCGGCTCATAAGAACTGATAAAATTTTTTTTCTTCCGCAATCCTGAAATTGCCGTATTAATTGCCACCCTGTAAAGCCACGTGCTGAATTTTGAATCGCCTTTAAACTTCGGGTATGCGTTCCAAAGCTGGATAACGATTTCCTGGAAAAGGTCTTCACGATCAGCGTCGCTGTAAGCATAGATCCTGCAAATCTTGTAAAGCAGCAGTTCATGGTTCCTAATATGCTTTTCAAACTCCTTTTCCGCTTCCCGCTTTTGCAATGTGGTAATTTTTGTAATGATAGGTCGCAAGATGAGAAGAATTGTTACAAGGAAAGAGAAATATTTTTCAAAACATCGTGAAGCGAAGTCCTATAAAAGGAATCAGGAATATTATCCGTTTACTATGTATATAACTTCAAAACGAATCCTTATTATCATCCTACTTTTGTAAGGAATCATCATAAAAAAACAATGAATAAATCAACCGTCACAGAGATCAGGGAGAGATTTGACAAAGACGTGGAACGCTTTTCCAATCTTCAAACAGGGCAACAATCAACCTTAGATGCAGAAATATCACTGGAACTGATCACTGAATCAGCAAAAAGGATTTGTCCGCAAGCCCTCCGTTTATTAGACATAGGCTGCGGCGCAGGCAACTATACTTTAAAGATGCTTTCCAAATTACCACAGCTAAGTTGCACATTGATAGATATCAGTCAGCCGATGCTAAACAGGGCTTATGAAAGAGTGACAAAAGTTACTGATAAAAAGATTAGCCTCATCAATGCAGACATACGCGATGCCGGTCTGCAGAACGATGAGTATCATATCATATTGGCAGGCGCTGTGCTTCATCACCTGAGGGATGACGCCGATTGGGAATTCGTTTTTACAAAACTGTTTCATATCTTAAAACCCGGCGGATGCCTGATGATCTCCGACCTGGTAACGCAGGATACGGAGGTGCTAAACAATTATATGTGGGAGAAATATGGAGATTATTTAGAAAAACTGGGCGGCGTGGATTACCGCAAAAAGGTGTTGGCTTACGTAGAAAAAGAAGATTCACCCAGATCCTTAAATTACCAGCTCAACCTTATGAAAAAGGTCGGCTTCAAAAGCGTAGAAGTATTGCATAAGAATATTTGCTTCGCAGCTTATGGAGGAGTTAAATAATGGAGTAGCTTCATTGGCCGATGGTCGCCTTAGTGAATCTCTGTCTCTTCATGCGTAAAACCTTTTGCTTCTGGAGAAAGAAAATTTATCTTTTCGAACATCAACATGCTAAAACCTTGATAATATGATTTCAATTTTCTATATTTGAAGATAACCGTAACAATATTCACCAAAAAAACAACCATGAAAAGAAATTTCCTGTTGATGTTCTCATCCATTGCTATCCTGCTCGTTTCCTGTAAAAAAGATGATGCCAATTCTAATGCAACCGCAATCCAGGGTACTTATAAACTGAAATCAGTTTCCGCAAAAACGAATAGCACCATAACCGGTACGGATGGAGAAAAAGCAGTAACCGTTGCTGATTATACCAGTATTAATAATGCGGGCACTGTTGTAATTGATGCGTCAAAGTTCACTACAACAGGTTTGAGCTATGAAGTAAACGCTACCTCTACTTCTTCCTTCTACCAGGACGGTGAGTTTGTAGATTCCATGAGCAGTCCCTTTCATGTAGTAATTCCTGCAACCAGTTCTTCCGCACCTTATAAACTGATAGGCACCGATTCGATTTATTTTCAAAACGGCAGCATCACATCGGGACTAACTGCTGGCGAATTTGCCGGTAATGGCGGAAGATATACCGTAAGTGGTAATTTACTTACGCTTAAACAAAATGGTTCAAAAGATTCCACGTTCCAGGAATCCGGAATAACTTTTCATATGGTTGAATCGGTTCTCGCGACTATTATCTTAGAAAAGCAGTAGCCGCCTTCTGTGCAATTACCATTGCTTTTTCTTTTCCGAAGAAAGGTCTCAGGCACCTAACAATTTACAGTGATTTTCTTCCAAACAGTGACCAAACAAAAAATAAGAATTTGTATTTTTTACAAAGGAAAAGAATAACGGTATTGTTGCACTAAACCATTCGAATATTAAACTAGCACGAATTGTTATAATGCTACTTCAATACAAACTTAACCGGTATCCCTATGGTTTTTAAAACTCCCGTGAGAACGGAAGCCCATACAAAACTGAAAAAATTAGTGTTGTTTCCCCTGGCAACAGAAAACACAGGCTTGCGCAAATCATTACCCTTTTCGGGGTTCGAATTTTTGATGACGAAGGCGTTGGCAAACAAAGAAGTGAATGTCTTCTTTTTTAATTTGCTCTCATCGCCCTTGCTTTTTTTAAGCGGATCTATGTGAAGATCGGTGTAGTCAAATGAAACGGTTCCTTTAATAGTAAGATCATTCCCTTCCAGGTGAGCGGTACCACTTTCCATCTCACCTTTCTTTACATAAAAAAGTCCAAGAGGTCCGGCAACAGGATTGACGATATCCTTGCGAAGTGTATCCATAAAGATATCAGCGGTAAATGCCCCGGAATGTACCTTAGCCATATCAAATCTGAACGTGGTTGTCAGCGGCACTTTATGCATGAACAGGCATTTCGTGTTGATAGTAAGATACCGGTCTTTTTTTATGTCTGAAGCAACATTAGAGATATTACGTGCAGTACCGGTTATGTCATCAAAAAAGAGTGTCGCCGATTTTTTACTGTCGGGGTTTTTCTCTTCAAAAGCCACCTTATAATGATGGAATGTAAGTTTCTTCACCGATATGGGAACAGATATCTTCATTAACAACTGCTGCGGAAAATTATCGGCATTGAACGGCGCCGGTGGCAAAGTTTCATCCATGTAGGCATAAAAAATACCACCCGTAATGTCAACGTCTTTTGCGACCAACCTTTCATGATTGATCAATGCCCACCAGTTAATGTGGCTGAGCGTCACTTCAGGAAAGGTCAGGTGATACATGATTTGTCTTGCTTTCAGTTTACTTTCAAATTGCTGTTTATCGCCGCGAGGCGTTAATTCTACATCTTTGGCAATAATTTCATGCCTTTCTCCTGACACATGCAAGGAGCCTGCTTTAAAAAAATATAAGCTGTCAGGAGTACGAAAAAAATAATTATTGCATTCTATTGCCGTGTACTTTGTAAAAAGAAACCTTTTATTATCATATTGGGTAACAGAATCTATCAGCAGATCTTTCATGATGATAGAAACCACATTAAACCGCGTAACCTGGTTTTTTTTATCCCTGTCATGATCAATAAATGAACCCTTGCCAATATTAATCCGACCGATCTGGATCGATTTTGTCTGTCCTTTTATTCTGCCATAAAAGGATAAAGTATCGTTTGCTTTTCTCTCCGCCGCATTATACGGCTGGCTTTTATGAAATACTTCAATCACAGGATTGTTGCAGTAAAGTGTGTTGATAGCAATTTGTTTCTTATGAATCAAATCTTCAATTCCAAGTCCATCTATATGAAGGCTTGCAAACTTTATTTTGAAAATGTCGTCAGGAAGCTTTTTTAATTTATCAAGCTGATGCATCACCGCAGTATCAACGGTAATACTCGCATTGACCGCGTCCACTTTGGAAGCGAGGACATCAATATTTAATTTTTGTACCGATAAAATATACAAGCCATTGGAACCGTCTTTAACCACTTGTTGCAATTTTGCAATAATCGCCGGTGTCAGATCTAATATATTTTTAGCTTTGGAATTATCAGGTTTAAAATTTTTCGCTTTTAAAAAATAATATTTGATGAACAGGTAACCACCGGCTATAACCAGCAGCAAAGCAGAAAATATAATTACGACCTTTTTACTGAAACCTTTTAAGTTCATGAATCATCCACATATAAAAATGTGCCAGTTCTTTTCTCTAATGGTTTATACTCAAAAAACCAAACGAATTTTTAGAAAATAAACAGGATGCGCAAAAATTGCCCGGATTCTATTGATTTCATAAACGAAAAATCCAGTAAACGAATTAATAATACCGGTTTTTATTTTTAAAACGCTTGTGCGCCTTTATGTATTTGAAAGATTAGCAAAAAAATTATTTCCTGATTATCAAAATCGCATTCGCAACTTTCCTTTCTCCTGAATGGTCATACTTTTTATTGTCTGTCGGATGGCTTACTACCCCATTTTCCGGTTCTCCGCTTACCCACATGGTAGTAGAACCGCCGCCATCAAAATTTAATGCCGATACACATTTCAGTGCCTTGAAAAGCTGTGCAAATTCCGGAATGGTGACGCCGGCGGATTCTTTGGCATTTCCATCTACTGCTACTATCAGGAGGTGATGATCTTTCGTAATTCCGACACCAGTTCTGCTATACCGCGTATCATTAAATTTATGCGCCTGCTGACGCACGATCCTGTTAGCCCATACTAATAATGGCCCGGCTGAAATGATGGTTGGAAAGTTATAGTGGTTCTGCTCCCAGTGCGTACCGGCCGGCCTGGTAATAATGGCTACGTTATTTCCTCTGATAGCTAAAGCAGCAGTATCCAGCCACGGGAGAAACAATGTTCCGTTAAGCTCATCATGAGTATGGTTGACAACGCGCCCGTCAACTTTTAAAAAGCAAACGGAGCCCCCGATGTGCGTATTAAAAAAATTGCCATTGACGCCCGCAATCGCATGATTTGTTTTTCCGAATTCACTGACAGGTTCCAATACAGAATCGTTGTATGCGATCATTATTTTAAAAGTAGTATCATCTAAATTAACATGGATCACATTTACATTCTCCGGCGCGTGAAATAAAGAAGTAAAATATTTATTTGATAATTGTACCCCGGGACTCAGTTCTTTCGTAGCCCAGCCTGATCTTACTTGTTTTTGGATTGTACTGCAACCTGAAACCAGGAAGGCCATCACAATGAATAAATACGCCGCCCAAAATGTGGCCTTTAGGCCATGTAGTTTCTTTTGATACATTTTAATAAAAGATATACTTTTTTTCAATTCACTCCTTTTGCTGCATCCCAGCAATCGTGTTCTTTTCTTAATGTAATTATCTGGCCGGTATGATAAGCTGTATGGCTGATAAGATTGCAGATCATCGTACTCCAGCTTTTTCCTTTATTGGAGATAATCGAATCAAGTTTTGCATCTTCGGAAGCAGCAATACAGTCGATCCATTCATCGAATATATGCTTAATTTTTTTGCATGCCTGTTCCCATGTTAATCCAAAAGGATTTTTAAACGTTTCATCATTTGAAATCTCACGAAAAGAAAACCCGGGATCCTTAAAACGGTTCAGATATAATTGGTTCCAGTAAATAAGGTGATGTACTATTTCCTCGATGGAATTATTTTTCTCATTCTGTTTGGCAGCAGCCTGTGATGGAGTAATACCTTCTATGGCAGGTTCCAGGGGCACAAACCAATCAGCCTGTTTGCACACGGCTTTAAGTTGATATAATAAAATTTCTTTCATAAACTTTTTTTAACTGATGAGCAGATTTGTTGTATGATTTTCTCCTTTCGGTCTTTACAAAACCACAAAGCAGCATTTTCAATCATCGCATAAAAATAGTAAATCGCTCACAATCACTTTTGCTGGTAGGCAGAAAAAATAAATTACTTCCTGCGAAACATACTAAAGAGATTCCCGGTTCGTTTGTAACTTTATTGTCATAAAAAAGGATAATCATATGCAACCACTACAGCAAGACATCAAAAAAGAGGTTATTAAACATCCATTCAGAAATATTGAGATTGTTTATGAGACGGGAAAAACAATTCTTACTGCACAGGATGAAGAACTGATAGCAGGATATATCCGCCTACACGACTTTGAGCACGAAATGAAAACGACTGCAGAGAAACTGAATCGTGAATCTGTGTTAGTAAATGAAACCTTAGAGGAACTGCGTGAACAATTAAAAACCGTGCGCGCCACCTTTGATAATAGCTGTGAATTGGCGGATAAACTTTCTGAACCAACTTATTCAGTGCAGGAAACCAGCCTGCAAAAATTGGCGATAGCACGACAGCAAACTGAAGAAGAATTAAAAGATTACCATGATAAATTATTGGCTGTATATGAAACAGCAAAAGTGATACAGGACGAGATTAATGAATATCATGATGCCTCTGAAAACCAGGCAGAGGCTTTGTATGAAGAATTCTCCGGCCTCGTAACAGATCATGCACAAAATTGGGAAAACAATACGGTCAATATTGTCGATTTCGACCGGCAGTTTGATCAGTTCAGGGAATTTACAACAGCCATGGAAAGCTACAAGGAATCACTCGTCAGTGAATCTGAATCAGCGATGACCAACTATACCAATCTCAATAATGAAAGTACTGCGTTATACAATGTTTGGAACGAATTTATAAAACGCACCGATCTGCTCGCGAAAATGGCCGATCTTCAAAACAATGCAACCGGGTTTACTGAAAATTGAGCTGTTTCTCTTTTAACGGCAAAAGGTAACCAGTAAACGAAGTTTAAGTCAACTTTCTATTTAGGCAAAAATGCAACGAGCCTTATCACTCGCCTGTCATTATGTTGCTGTTTACCCCTCTCAATATTTCAAAACTTTTTCCACCTCGTTCTTATACAATCTGCCGATCGGAATTTTATGATCGCCAACAGTAATATGCGTTGAGTTGAAGGAAGAAATCTTTTCTATCATCGCAATATAAGAACGGTGGACACGAAGGAACCGGTGTGGCGAAAGTAATTTTTCCAGCGAGCTGAGGCCTTGCTTTACTAAAAGCGACTTCCCGTTTTCCAGGTGCAGCTTCACATATTCTTTGCTGCTTTCAATAAAAAGAATGTTACGCAGCAACACTTTCTGCATTTCCTTATCAATCTTGAAATACAAAAAGGAATCTTTGCTGCTACTGGTTTCGCTATTTGTTAACGAAAAATTATGATCAATAGAAATCAGTTTGGTGGCTTTTGCAATTGCCTTCATAAAGCGGGTAAACGAAACCGGTTTTAGCAAATAATCAACAATATCCAACTCATAACCATCCAAAGCATACTCGCGGTAAGCGGTGATAAAAATTACTTTCGGCGGATTTGGAATGCTGCGAAGAAAATCAGTGCCTATTAGTTTCGGCATTTTTATATCCAGAAACAACAGATCGATTTTCTGCTCTCCTAAAATGGTGTAGGCATCAATAGCATTGTTGCATGCCGAGGCAATTTCAAGCCCCGGCACCTGCTGAATGTAAGAGCTTATCAGCCTTACAGCAAGTGGCTCATCATCTACTATCAAACAACGGATATTCATGATGCAGGTTTTAATACAGCCATATCAGGAGCAACTGCCTCCTGTGGTTTAACTGTTTTTAGTTCAAGTGAAAGCGATACAATGTAAACATCATCTTCTACCCCGTTTTGCAATTTAAAATTATCTGCATACAGCAGCTCCAGTCTTTTTTTTACATTTCCAATTCCAACGCCATGCTTTTCTAAAATAGCAGCAGCATTGTTATCGCAACTATTGATGATCTTAAAATACAATTGATTTTCTTTTACAGACAAATCAATGCTCATCCACACTTTTCCTAATTGTTCTGAAGTTCCATGCTTGAATGCATTTTCAATGAACGGCTGAAACAACATCGGCGCAACCATCTTATTTTCAATGTCGCCCGAAAAATTAAGTGACACATCCAGCCGTTCTCCATATCTTTCTTTTTCAAGCGATACATAATCTTTGATGATACTGATCTCTTTCGACAATAAAACTTCATCGGCCTTGCACTCATATAATACGTAGCTTAATAAGCCTGATAAACGCATCAGCATTTTTGGCGCACGGTCCGATTTTGCATAAACAAGAGAATACAGATTATTCAACGTGTTGAACAGAAAATGTGGATGCAGTTGAGCTTTCAGCAATTCCAGCTCAGCGCTTATTTTTTCTTTTTCTGCAAATTGCTTTTGCTGAAGCTCCTTATTCCATAATTTGAAAAATTTGATAAAGCCGCCAAACATGCCGATAGTATTCATCACAACAAAACTTCCGAAGGCAAAAATTTCTTTGTAAGAACCGTTATCTGGTAAATTATCAGGGCGGCCAGTTCTGAATGACACTAAAATGTACCGGCTAACAAAATTCAATATCAGCCCAACAATCATCCACACACAAAACATCACGCAGAATTTGAAGTACTTTTCTTTAAGCAAAAATTTTGGTACAAGCCAATACATAATACCATAAGCATAAATCAGATTGGCTGGCATAAAAGAAAGAGTGGTTTGTAGCCCTTCGCTAAGATTATGCACAACATCTAAGCCAGCCCATACGGAAAACACAATTAAATAGATTATCCAGAATAACAAATGCCTAAGCCACGCGTAGTTGCGTTTAAATATCAGCTTATTTAAAAAGGACGCTTCCAACATACAAGCAATTTACATTTTATAAAAAGCAGATGCATAAAAAATTCTGGTTTTTCAACGAAAACATACTTTTTCCCAACCAACTGCATCATTTCCGGATAAAAGGCGTTTGAATTGACTTGCCGGTTATATTTACGTCAATTCGGTTGTATAAAGATTTCCTGTTGTCACAGCTGTTTCTATTATCTAAAATTGTATTCAGGTTTTTGACTACCTCAGGTTGTGGCAGAATAACGATGCGATAAAATAATAACCTGGGATCTTAAACTTTACAATTCCTGCTTCAAAGGATGTTGTACTTCCTCATAACTACTTGACGGTAATTGTTCCATAACCAATGAGAGATAGATCGTAATACCTTTTTCTTAAATAATAATCATTCATTCACTAAACAAAAAAAGGAGACACAAATTATGAAACGAAACAAATTTCTTTATGCTACGATCGGACTTTTGCTTATTGCATTTTCCACGTCGAGTTGGGTTATCAAACCACCGGTTAATAGCCCTACTGCAGTTACCATTACAGGAACGTATGACTTTTCCACCTATCCAAATGTAACCGGAACTTTTGTTACAACAGGCGCTCTAAACATTTCAGGTACCTCCACAATGGATATCAGTCAAAACGTTAATGATGTAATAGCTCATTGCGTGGTAACATTAACTCCATATGATGGAAGCGGCACTATTACCATCCATCAGGAATGTGTTTTTATGACACCTATTCCACGGGGAAGCTGGCAAATTGTTAGTGGCACAGGCGCTTATTCCAACCTCAAAGGAAATGGCTCTACTACTATGCCTCCAAATCAGGAAGCAATGACCGGATTTATTTATTAAAACACAGCTGAAGCATTATTTACCTTATAAAAATTTAATAAAAGGAAGGCCAAAACCTTCCTTTTATTTTTTAAGCTCTCCTTTCATTATTTAGGAGTAAAGCGCCTCAAAATAAAAGAACTGAATAGGCTTTTTTATTTTTATCAGTAAACGAAGAAAAAGTTCTCTTTTTTAACTGATAAGAAACAAAATACCATAAGAAGCTAAGCATATCAAGAACAAACAATCTTAAGCAATTTACTACTTTATAAAAAGCGCATAAATAAAAAAATACCGGTTATTCAACGAAAACATAATTTTTGCCAACCAACTACATCATTTTCGGATAAAAGGCGTTTGAATTTACTTGCCGGTTATATATCCGTCAATTCAGTTGTACAAAGATTTCCTGTTTTCCAAAATTGCTATTTAGTATAAAATTGCCTCGTATTTCAATTGCTTTAAAAATTGTCAGCACCCATTTGAATGCAATCACTCAGCTATCCATCCTGTTTAAAGATTTACCGGATTGGTCTCTATAAAAACATAAACACTTTTTCTTAACATTTTAAAATTGTTTTATGAAAACAAAAAATCTCCTTCTTTTAGTAAGTGTATTCGCAGGGGCAATCGTTGTTTCCTCCTGCAAAAAGAACTTTCCTCCGGGTCTCGGTTGCGATTGCAACTGTAGCCCAAATGATTTGGTAGCAACAACCTCCGTGTATGCGACTGGACTCAATCTTCCCCGCGGCTTAAAATTTGGCCCCGATGGGGCGTTGTATGTGGCCGAAGCGGGTATCGGTGGCACTAATCTCGTTAATACATGTGCACAGGTTATTCCGCCTGTCGGCCCCTACAAGGGAAGCGATGTTGGTTCCCGGATTTCAAAAATATCAGATGGGCAACGCGTGACCGTTGCTGATAATTTACCCTCATCCACAGACGCGATGGGAGACATACAGGGTGTAGGCGATGTTTCGTTTATCGGAAACACATTGTATGGGGTACTTGGCGGAGCAGGTTGTTCTCATGGTGTTCCTGACATTCCCAATGGCGTGGTACAGGTGTTGCCAAACCAGCAATGGAGCATGTTTGCAAACCTGAGCGCTTTCATTCAAAGCCACCCTGTTGCTAATCCCAATCCTGCTGATTTTGAGCCAGACGGAACCTGGTATAGCATGATCACTGTGGGAGAAGATCTATACGCTGTTGAACCAAATCATGGCGAAATAGACAAAATCGATAAAAAGGGAAACATTTCACGCTTTGTAGATATTTCTGCAACTCAGGGCCATATTGTTCCTACATCAATTGTATTTCATGATGGCAATTTTTATATGGTAAACCTGAGCCACTTTCCGATCACCGGCAATTCCAATGTGTATAAGATCAACATGCAGGGCAAAATCACTATGGTGGCATCAGGCTTTAGCATGGCACAAGGTATTGCATTTGATAAGGCAGGAGGAATATATGTGCTTGAAGGAACCACCAATAATCCATTTCCAACTCCCGCCACCGGCGACGTTATCCGCATCGACCCGTCAGGCATACGAACAACCATTGTTTCTGGGCTTAATTTTCCTACAGCAATGGTAATGGGACCTGATAATAAGTTATACATTTCCAACTGGGGCTTCGGTCCGCCATTAGTAGGCAACGGAGAGATATTGCAGGTTAGTATCACCTGCCAGGATCAATTAGTAAAGAAACCTTCCTGAGTATTACAACTTCCAACTTTTTTTCATTCTGGAATTAGGAATAAAGCTGTCTCAACATAAACTGAGGCGGCTTTTTTTATTGTTACCAGTAAACAAAGATTTAAGTGATTTTTTTTATCGACGAAATATACCTCGTCAATAGTTGATTAGTATTCTTGGCTCCTCGATAACACGTGATCTAAATATTGGATCGATCAGAAACCGCCGGAAGCCGGCAGAATCATTAAATTTGTATCAACATTATATGACTTTTACGTGGACAACAAATATCATCAGAGGAAAAAATTGCAATAACACATGAAGAAAATCGGTTTTTTATCTTTTGGCCATTGGGCAAATCATCCCTCTTACAAAGTCCGCTCCGCAGGTGATGCCTTGCTACAGTCAATTGATCTTGCAGTGGCTGCCGAAGAGATCGGCATAGACGGAGCGTATTTCAGGGTACATCATTTTGCAGCGCAGCTGGCATCGCCTTTCCCCTTGCTTTCTGCCATCGGTGCTAAAACCAGCAGGATAGAAATCGGAACAGCTGTTATTGACATGCGTTATGAAAATCCGCTCTATATGGTGGAGGATGCCGGCGCCGCTGATCTCATTTCGCGGGGGCGCCTGCAATTAGGTGTCAGCAGGGGTTCGCCGGAACAGGTGATTGACGGATGGCGCTACTTCGGTTATGAACCGGCTGAAGGAGAGGACGATGTAGCAATGGGCCGCCGCAAAACACTGGAGTTCCTTGATAAACTGAAAGGTATTGGATTTGCGCAGCCTAACCCCAATCCAATGTTTCCCAATCCGCCAGGCTTATTGCGCCTGGAACCGTATTCTGAAGGACTGCGCGAGCGTATCTGGTGGGGAGCCGGCTCTAATGCCACCGCTGTATGGGCTGCTGAAAACGGCATGTTCCTCCAAAGCTCTACCCTGAAAGAAGACGAAAGCGGAAAACCTTTCCATGTGCAGCAGGCGGAGCAGATCAGGTTATATAAAGAAGCATGGAAGAAAGCTGGCCATAAACGCGAACCACGCATTTCCGTAAGCCGGTCAGTTTTTGCTTTGGTAAACGACATGGATCGTTATTATTTCGGGCAGGAAGCAGAGCGAAGCGATCAGATTGGTTTTATAGAAAAAAATAAACGCGCCATTTTCGGAAGAAGTTATGCAGCCGAACCTGCTCAACTGATTAAAGAACTGACAAAAGACGAAGCTATCCGCGAAGCCGATACACTTCTTTTAACCATACCCAATACGCTGGGTGTTGATTACAATGTACACGTGCTGTCCTCTGTTTTAAAATACGTTGCACCCGAATTAGGCTGGCGTTAGTACAAACCAGGAAAGTTTTTTCGACGTCATTGCGAGGCGCATAAAAAATATTCATCGTCTACCGAAAAGTCCCTTGCGCCGTGGCAATCTCCTCTTCGTGCACCTTCATGCCTTCGCGCTTTAGTGGCAAAAAAACCTTTTGCGCCAACAAAGACAAAAAGAACTAATCTCGATCTTTCGACCGCAAATGCCCATTGCAACGTCATTGCGAGGCGCATGAAAAAAATATTCATCGTTTATCAGCAGTCCCTTGCGCCGTGGCAATCTCCTCTTCGTGCACCCTCGTGCCCTTCGCGCCTTAGTGGCAAAAAAAAACTTTTGAGCCAGCAAAAAAAATCTCTTCCCGCCTCATCAAACCAGGAAGGTTTTTTCGACGCCTTTATTTTTTTGAAAATCTCAAATCAAACCTTCTTGGTTTTTTTGTCAACTTCCTTTTCTCCTCTTCGTGCACCTTCATGCCTTCCCGTCTTAGTGGCAAAAAAACTTTCCTTGGATGGTGTCCCCACCCGACAATTCCAGACACAAATGCCATTACAACGTCATTGCGAGGCGCATAAAAAATATTCATCGTCTATCGAAAAGTCCCTTGCGTCGTGGCAATCTCCTCTTCGTGCACCTTCATGCCTTCGCGCCTTAGTGCCAAAAAAACCCTTTTGCGCCAGCAAAAAAAATACTTCTCATATCCTCAGAAAATATTTTTTTTATATTAACATTCATTCTAAATTTGTCCTGAATATTTCCTGCCTGGAAAATTTACCTGATCTCCTACACACTACAATTTAATACCGTATTCCTTCTGTAAAAGAATGGATTTATTGTGACACGATGTGAGTCGTATCGCTATAGCATAAAGAAAATTTTTTTAAAAATTTCTCCTGCTTAGTTGCCGCTGAATTAAAACTATTTCCTGCCCTTTCTGAAAACTAATAACAGTAAACTGTACCACGTAAATACCCAATCCACCTCCTTTGAAAATATAATTGTAAGCTTACACGAAACTTTGAGGAGCATTATTCTTTTCATTTAAAAATCAAATTTTATGCAAGCAGACAATTCCAAACCAACAACAGATCGTCGTGGCTTTTTAGGAACATTGGCCATGGGCGCCGGTGCAATCACTATTGCATCATTATCTCTGCCATTACGTGCAACAGCTGAAGCCGGAAAATTTTCTTTTCCCGCTGATGAAGACCCCGATGCATGGTTCAACCAGATAAAGGGAAAGCATCGGATCGTATTCGATGTTACAGAACCACATGATGTTTTTCCTTTTGCGTGGCCACGCGTTTTTATGATGACTAACGCACTGACAGGAACACCGGAAAAAAGTTGCAACGAGGTTGTCATTCTTCGCCATGAAGCAATTCCCTATGCCCTGGAAGACCGCTTGTGGGCTAAATATAAATTGGGAGAAATGTTTAAAATAACGGATCCGGCCACCAAAGAACCCTCTGTGCGCAATATGTTCTGGAAGCCAAAGCCGGGCGACTTTTCGGTTCCGGGAATTGGAAATGTACAGATCGGAATTAATGAATTACAGGAAAGTGGCGCCATGTTTTGTGCATGCAATATGGCGATAACGGTTTTCAGCGCAGCCATCGCACAAGGTGCGGGTATAGATGCCGCCGATGTTAAAAAGGATTTTCTTTCCGGTGTATTGCCCGGCATCCAGGTTGTTCCTTCCGGTGTTTGGGCAGTGGGCCGTGCACAGGAGCATGGATGTGCTTATTGTTTTGTAGGATAAAAAATAAACGCAAAGCCAATGCGTAAAAATATTCTTACCAGCCTGGCAACGGCGCTCTTCCTGGTTGTTCCCCTGTTGATGACAATGGATTCTTGTCATTCTAAAGAAAACGATAGCAAAAATACCAACTCCGGGTTCATTGCTTCAGGTAAAGAATGGAAGGCGCCGGATACCAGCCAGCTTGGTCATACCCGGCAAGACGATCTGATTCGTTATGGAAAAGATCTGATATTGCACACCGCTGATTTTTTCGGGCCCCATGGTTCCATAGCCCTTGTTTCTAATGGCATGAACTGTGGAAATTGTCATATAGATGCCGGTACCCGTTCCTGGGGTAATAATTTTTCCATGGTTGCTTCCACCTATCCTCTTTTCAGGAACAGGAGCGGCAAGATTGAAACCGTGGAAATGCGCATCAATGATTGTTTTGAAAGAAGCCTCAATGGAAGGAAACTTCCTGATTCAGTCAAAGAAATGAAGGCCATGATCGCTTATATCAGATGGGTAGGCAAGGATGTGGCAAAAGGAATCAAAACAAAGGGATCGGGCATAGAAAAACTGCCGTTTTTGAACAGGGCTGCCGATCCTGTTAAGGGGAAAATAGTGTATGTGTCCATGTGTCAGAAATGTCACGGTAAAAATGGCGAAGGAGTAATAGAAGATAATGGAAAAGAATATTTGTATCCCCCATTATGGGGCAGCAATAGTTATAACGTCGGCGCCGGCATTTACCAGCTTTCAAAATTTGCGGGCTTCATAAAAAATAATATGCCCTTTGGCGCTACTTTTTCAAAGCCGCAGCTTACGGTTGAGCAGGCATGGGACGTGGCAGCATTTGTAAACTCACAGCCGCGGCCAGCAAAAGATGTAAGCAAAGACTGGCCTGATATATCCACGAAGCCGTTGGATTACCCATTCGGGCCTTATTCAGACAGCTTTTCAGCCAGGCAGCATAAATACGGGCCTTTTTATCCTGTTCAGCAATCACATAAAAAGACCAATTCTTAAATCATCATAAAAATTCAATCGATTAAAACTTGTTTTAAAACAATACATCATGAAAAAAATAATGGTAATGGTAAGTATTCTTACATCACTTGCCTGTTTTTCAACCGCGCAAAACAAAGATTATAAAGTAGTTTTTGACCTAACCAGTAAAGACACTTTAAATCAGCAATCCCTTCTCCACGAGATGAACCTGATCAAAGAAGGCAATCCGGATGCACAATTAGAGGCAGTTATTTATGGACAGGGCCTGGGGCTTATAACAAAAGATGCGTCTTCCCAATCCGCCCAGATCCAAAGTTTGCTCGCGATGAAGGATGTATCCATCAAAGTATGTGCCCTGGCAATGAAAAGGCAGAAAGTCGATGCCAGCCAACTGTTGCCTGGTGTGCAAATAGTACCCGACGGCATCTATGAAATCATCTCAAAGCAACGCGACGGATGGGGTTATATAAAAGTGGCTCATTGAAGTCGGGATCTTTGAAAATGTCTTTCCTGTTGCGTGTCCCACCCGACAGTTCCAGACACAAATGCCATTAGAACGTCATTGCGAGGCGCATAAAAAATATTCATCGTATACCGAAAAGTCGCTTGCGCCGTGGCAATCTCCTCTTTGCGAACCTTCGTGCCTTCCCGCCTTAGTGGCAAAAAAACTTTCCTTGGCTGGTGTCTCCACCCGACAGTTCCAGACACAAATGCCATTAGAACGTCATTGCGAGGCGCATAAAAAATATTCATCGTATACCGA
>JBQCIM010000021.1:0-12219 GCA_051953735.1 Ginsengibacter sp. | reverse complement strand
CATTATTTTCAACATGTCGCCGCAAGAAGTCGCTGAAGCGATCATTTCCGGAGATCCCAGCCGCGTTCGAAAAATAGAAGGACAGTTTGCAATTGTAGAAAAGGTAGGCCAGCAGGTTTTTATGGCGCGTTCTCTTGGCCGCCCTATGCGCTATTTTCTGGCAAAACAAGTAGCAGGCCCCTTGCTCATCGTAGCCGAAAGAATGGATGAAATTTACAACTTCCTGAAAAGTAAAAACCTTCATTCTCAATTCCATCCTTCTTATACCCGGATGGTTCCGGCGCATCATGTAGTGCGACTTGAAGTGATAGGATGCCCTGACCCCAACCCTGTTTACACCCGCTTTTTTGCACCACAAAGAAATCGTCTTTCCAATGACTTGGATGAAATTGGAAAAGCTTATATCGGGGCACTGGCAAATGAATGCCAGAAATGGCTGAAAATGATTCCGGAAAATGAACCAATTGGCGTTTTATTTTCCGGAGGAATTGACAGTGGCTCCGTGTTTCTTGTGCTTTATCATCTGATGCTTAAAATGGGGCTTTCTCCTCAACGTTTGAAGGCGTTTACCCTTTCAATTGATAATGGTGCCGATGCAGATCAGGCGCACCGATTTTTAGACGAATTGGGTTTATCACTTTTCCTTGAAGTGATGGAAGTCTTTCCCTTAGAGGTGAGTTATAAAGAAGCCATTAAAGTAGTGGAAGATTATAAACGACTTGATATTGAATCAGCAACTATGTCGCTCGCGCTTTGCAAACAGATCCGCAAACGCTATCCTGATTGGAAATACATGGCTGATGGAGAAGGTGGTGATGAAAACCTCAAAGACTACCCGATAGAGGAAAATACAGAATTAACTATCAGAAGCGTATTGAACAATACGATGCTATACCAGGAAGGCTGGGGCGTTGACAAAATAAAGCATTCACTTACTTACACAGGTGGCCAAAGCCGCGGTCATGTTCGTTCCTATGCTCCGCAACGCACACTAGGATTTAAAGATTTTAGTCCTTACTCCCTGCCTAATGTCATCGAAGTGGCCGAAGGAATTCCGTTCATCGAACTGACCAACTGGGACCAGGAACAATTGTACGCACTAAAAGGTGAAATTGTAAAGAGAGGCGTCAAAGCGATTACCGGTTTTGACATGCCTGTTTTTGAAAAACGCCGCTTTCAGAAAGGCGTTGCTGATGAAAATACGTTTCAGGAAATGTTTGCTGCAAGTGAGATGGAATACCGCATTTATTTCAATTCTCTTTATGCCTGACATTGATGATATCGAAACACTCCGTCCTCCCCGAAATAACGTAAACCCTGAAATTCCTTATCATTTTTTACAGGAGGAAGAGCCGGGTGAGAATGGAAATCTTCAAAAGGTAAATACCATTTTTCTTACCGGAAAAGAATGTGCTTTTCAGTGCCTGATGTGTGACCTTTGGAAGAATACGTTCACTTATCCTACCCCTCCCGGTGCCATTTTGAAGCAAATAGATTATGCTTTGTCACGCCTTCCGGATGCAGATGTGATCAAATTATACAACAGCAGCAATTTCTTTGATACCAAAGCAATTCCGTCGTCGGATTATTCTGGCATCATTGATCGCGTCAGGCATTTTAAAAAGGTCGTGGTAGAAAATCATCCCAAACTTTGCACACAATCCTGTGTCGATTTCAATGAACAATTAAATGGAAAATTGGAGATCGCCCTCGGGCTTGAAAGCATTCATCCAAACGTATTGCCGAAACTCAATAAACGCCTGACGATTGAAGACTTTCAAAAAGCTACGACTTTTTTGAAAAGAAACAAAATCCGGATGCGTGCTTTTGTTCTTTTAAATCCACCTTTTCTGATTAATGAAAAGGTGAATATGGATTGGGCTGTAAAAACTGTTGCCTTTGCATTTGAATGTGGCGTGGGCATTTGTTCTGTAATTCCGACCCGTGTCGGAAACGGCATCATGGAAGTCTTGGAAAAAAGAGGCGATTATGTTCCGCCAAAGTTGAATGCTTTGGAAGAAGTGATGGAACGTTCACTCGCATTGCAGCAGGGAAAAGTTTTTGCAGACACGTGGGACATCGGTTTTTTATCTAATTGTGATCAATGTTTTGAAGCGAGAAAAAATCGTTTGGAACAAATGAATCTGACACAGAAGCTGGCCGAAAAAATAAAATGTAACTGCACTCAGTTATGAAGAAAAAAGACGGGAATCATTATGATGTATTAATTGCTGGCGCTGGCTTTGCCGGTTCGCTCACAGCTTTGATATTGCAAAAAACAGGGTTAAAAGTTGGTTTACTGGAAAAAGGAAAACATCCGCGTTTTGCAATCGGCGAATCAAGCACTCCTGTTGCCGATCTTATTGTACGAAAGCTTTCCTCAAAATATGATTTGCCCTGGCTTTACGACTTTTCCCGCTACGGAAGCTGGCAAAGGTCTCATTCTGAAATTATCTGCGGCATCAAAAGAGGATTTAGTTTTTTTAAACATTATCCTGGTGAAGATTTTAGCACCGATGAAAATCATAAAAACGAATTGCTAGTAGCCGCAAGTTCCAGTGATTTGGGATCAGACACCAACTGGCTTCGCAGCGATTTTGATGCTTTTTTAGTAACGAAAGTAAAAGAAAGCGGCATTGATTATTTTGATCTCACTGAAATTACAGAAGCGAAAAGAAATGGAGAATGGCAATTAAAAATCAGGCGTTTGGAAGAGTCAGAAACGATCTATTCTTCCTTTTTAATTGATGCCAGCGGAAGCGGTGCTTTGGCCGAGAAATTATTCGACGTTCCTTCTTCTGCAGATGATTTTCGGACGAATTCGTTTGCCGTATTTTCTCATTTTAATAACGTACCTCATTGGACACAAATATTGAAAGAAAGAAAAATTCCAACAACTGATTTTCCCTATAATCCAGATTGGTCGGCCCTTCATCAAATCCTTGATGAAGGCTGGATGTGGATGCTTCGGTTCAACGATGAACGCACCAGTGTTGGCTTTGTATTGAAGGATCAAAATGAACTATATGAACATTTATTGGCTGAAGAGCTTTGGAAAAATTTGCAGGAAAAATATCCGGCAATAAAACAAATTTTAAAAGACGCTGAATTACATGCTCAGCCCGGAAAAATAATCAAGTCTGGAAGACTCCAACGAAAAATGAAAAATACTTTTGGAAAGGGATGGGTAGCGTTGCCGAACACGATTGGATTTGTAGATCCTTTGTTCAGTTCAGGCATTGCCCATTCTCTTTCAGGAATAGAAAAGCTGGCCGGTATATTTCAACAATTTTGGAACGATGAAAAGTCATTTTACCAAAACCTCGAAGAATATGAAAAAGCAGTTTTTACCGAGATAAAATTAACCGATTGCCTGATCGCAGGATGTTATCTAACCATGCCTTATTTTGAACTTTTCAATCCCTGGTCGATGTTGTATTTTGCCACCACCATTGCTCATGAACAAAGAAGAATAAAAAACCAACAACCCGGTTATTTTTTAAATGCAGATGACTCACGAATCCAAAAAATGGTTTACGATTCTTATGAAGATCTGCTGAAAATAATTTCTTCCAAACATCCTTCAGACGAAGAAATCAAAAGCTTTACTGCAACGATAAAAGAACGAATTGAACCGTACAATACCGCAGATCTTTTGAATCCCGACTGCAAAAATATGTACCGCCATACGGTAGCTGAATTATGAAAACTAAACCGGCCCTATTTCGAAGCTTCTTCAAAAGTGCCGAGCCGGATTGCATCTTTAAATGATTCCGTTGAAACCTCCCTGGTATTATATTTTTGCAGGTAATCGCGATGCGCTTTATCACTAGGATAAGAAACATTTTTCCCGTACGGATAAGCCGGCATATTATGAAATGGAAGTGGAGCAACTGTTTGCCCGTGCGCGGTATTCATATCGCCATCCTTTACCCAACCTTCACTGTAAATAAGGAAATCGCGTTTCCACCCTTTTGGCAAAAGAGGCAAATTTTTGGCATCAAAATCAATCGTTACTTCATCCCCACCATTGCAGATAATATATTCATCATCGGCTTTCTGCAACAAAGGTAAAACGTCTCCGTAACGTGTGTAATTTCCGGTAAGATCTCTCCACTTTTGTCCCTTGGTTTCTTTGTAATAATCTAAACATTGCGGCCCAAAAGGACCGCCTTTATTGTAAGAAGCAGAATAGCCACGGAAATCCAAATTTGCATTCACCATTTTCAAATCATACGATCTTACAGGCGCCTTTGCATTTCCTGCAGTGAAGAAAATGTGATCCCAATAAATTTGCATGGTGGTCCGGATCCGGATGCGCCTGTCATGAGGTGTAAGAAATTTATGAGTGAGGTTGACAATATCCATTTTATCTCTTCCCATTGGGTAGCCGATATCTTTGATGACGGTTTGCCATTTCCCTTCCTTATTCATCACCTGTAAAGAAGGCGGTTCCAATTTGTATCGATTGGTTTGTGTCAGTTCCGTGTTGATGCTTGCATCTGGTGGAAATATCCAACCCCGCATGTATAACAGCAAGCTATCACTTTGCGCATTTTTACCAAGATCTAAAATCAGGTCGTGTTCTGTAGCAACTCCCTGAAATTTTCCCAAAGAAAAATTCGACACATATTGAAAATCATATTTGCTTAATTTAGGAAGGACATCGTTTCCATCACCGTCAGTCGCGGAGACCGGTAAGTATTTTTCACTAGCCAGATAAATCTTTTTGCCTGGATAAGGAGGCGCAACAAATTTTTCATCAACATACGCATCCACAGAATCAGGATGATCAACGGCAATCAGAGAAGCTTTGTCAAAATAAACCGCTTCCCACAATTCTTCACTGATCTTTACGGTGTAAAGTCCATTCCTTGGTTGCAGTTTATCTCCGGGTATGAGCAAATATTCTTTGGATGGCTGGTGATAAGCAAAAGTGGTATCTCTGCCATGAATCGCGACAGGCATTCCGAGTGCACTTCGCCACAGCATATCCTTAAGAAATACAAACTCCTTTCCATTCCATGTAAACAGGAACGGACAAGAGCCTTTTAATTGCGCCTCTTCCAAAGCTCTTTGTTTTCGCATCGGATCTACAATCGTTTGTGGCACACCGTTAGGCCAGATAATCCGTAGCGCATCAATTTTCGTTCTTTGTCCAAGCCCAAATTCAATAAGCGCCCCTTTCACCGTTTTCATCTGGTACAAATCGCCGGCTTTGATTTCAACCTGCCCTCCGACTCCCAGACGATTATTTTTACTACTGCCAAAAGAAAGACCTGTAAGCTGCACCTGCACATAATTGTTCGAGTTTCCGCCATCATTTCTGGCAACTTGTGCGCCTTTGTCACCGGCAAAAAACAAATCCCTGTCACCATCAAAATTAAAATCGATAATCGCTACATGGAAGGCCTGGGTTAGATTTTCAGGCAATAAAGAGGTGACGTCAGAAAATCCTTTCGTTCCCTCATTGTGAAATAATCTTACTCCTTTTTTAGAAGGATCATCATTTAAACCGGCAATGATAATGTCCTTTTGCCCATCATTATCATAATCAATAAAAGCGGCCTGTCGTACTTTGATTCCTTTAAGAGAATTGGATAACTGATCGGAAGCTTTCTGATCAGGAATAAAATTGTTTCCTTCGTTTTTAAGCAAAAAGCATTTACCATCTGCGCCTCCTGCAACAAGTATATCCAGTCTTCCATCATTGTTATAATCTCCAAAAGAAACGGCAGTGCCTGAATATTGTTCAAGACCTGCAGCAGCTGTGATATCCGTAAAGTTGGAATGACGGTTGTTATTCAATAATTCTAATTTCCCGGCATTGGTTACTGCAACAATATCGTTGTCGCCATCCTGGTCCCAATCGCCAAAATCCATGTCCACAGTTCCGCCGCTGATTCCTGTAGCTAAAGTGTTTTCAGAAAAAGTGCCATCTCCATTATTGCGTAATAATTTGTTCCCGTTTTTTTGAGATACATACATATCCAGGTCGCCATCCTGGTCAAAATCTGCAAATAGAATTTTATGTACACCGGAAACACCACTCAATCCAATATTCTCAGTCACTTTTGAAAAAGTGCCGTCGCCATTATTTTTATAAACGAGAATTCCTTCCGTGGTAGCCACAAAAAGATCCTGGTATCCATTGTTGTCATAATCAGCGAAAGCAGCAAACAGATCTTGACCTTTATGATCGATTCCTCCGTTCACTTTGCAATCTTTGAAAACTCCCATTTGTGCATAGGATAAAAATGATTTGGAATCAGTGCTGCCGTCAGAAACATAACTCGAATACAAAAACATATTTCCTACTTCATCATAATCCGTAACCGCAATTACACTGTTGGCAACTTTGGCATTATTCACAGATCCCGGCACTTCCACTAAATCGGTAAATACCAACCCTGAGTTAAAAGAATTTGCCTGTGTTTGCTGCACGGCACCGGTTCCGGAAATGGTGATGTTCGTGTCAAAATTGAAATAGCCGGCTATCATGTGAGGAATGGTAATTTCATCAAGACCGGATGCATATTCCGGCGTTATTTTCATTAAGCCAATAAATTGCTCAATGAATTGAAATGCCTCGGCAGGTTTATTAGCATGTAAAGATGAAACAGCACTTTTATAAGCGCTTTCTGCCTGAACAGAAAATTGCGGTGCCATTTTTTTTACGGTTTGAAGATAGAAAAGGCAGGAATCGGTTTTGCCTTCTTTCGCGAACAATTCTGCCAATTGCAATCGCGGAACAATATTGGCCTGAGAAAGATTTTGAACCTTTAGTAAATAATTCTTTCTTGAAGAAACCGCAGTATCCAATTCTGCTAATTGATAATAAGCCCCTACACTTTTTGAATCCTGCTGAATGATCTCATTCAATTCTTTAACAGCATTTTCTTTCTCATTTTTCTTTACGTAGGCTTCGGCGAGCAATAATTTTAAATTAATATTGCCAGGCTGCACCTTCAGCGCCTGCTTACAGAGTTTTTCGGCAGCATCATAATTTTTTTGCAACAAATACAACCGCGAAAGGCCGATGTAGCTAAGCGTGTCGTCAGGGTTTATTTTTATCGCCTGCTGAAAAGCGGCAACCGCATCGTCAAGCTTGTTTTCAGAAAGATATTGCAAGGCAAATTGCCGGGCATTTACATTCTTGTCTGCTTCCCCGGATTTCGATTTTTGATGGCAGCCAGTCATCAATGCGGCAGTAAACAAACTAATAATAAGTATAATTTTTAAATCCCTTTTTTTTAATGGAGAAAATGAATACATCAGGAAGTGTAAGTGAGTTAAAATCAATTGAAAGGATAAAAATAACAATTATCTTTTTTGCAAATCGGAAAAAGTGTGGCTAATTTTTTATCTTGTGCTGCTAATTACCTTAATTGCTATTATTTAATCCATTCATGAGCTGGCAAAAAAAATTGGCCCAAATAATCGTCGTCATTGTATTTGTCGGTTTGCTGATAGCAACCGCATTACCTTCACGGGAAAAATTATTTGTCAATAGAAATGAAACACGGCAAAAAGAACTGTCTTTAAAAAAGTACGGATTCTACCTGCAGCCGGATAACCACGAAGCCGGAATTGATTTCAAACATCTTTCGCCTGATGTAGATCCGAAAGTAAAAAACATTGCACCACAGATCGCTTCTATGGGCGCTTCCGTATCCATTGTTGATTTTGACAACGACGGATGGAATGATATTTATTTTACCAACAGCAAAACGGGCAGCCTGAACGCACTTTATCACAACCTTCATAATGGCAAATTTGAAAATGTGGGCGCAACAATGGGTTTGGCCGATTTAAACGAAAAAGGAACCGGCAGTTCAATGGGAGCGGTTTGGGCAGATTATGATAATGATGGCTACAAAGACGTGCTTTTGTATAAATGGGGCCGGCCGGAACTGTTTCACAATATTGATGGGAAAAAATTTGTCAATGTAACCGCTGGAAGTGGCTTGCCACAATGGGTCAACTCCAACTGCGCGATCTGGTTCGATTTTAATAATGACGGCTTGCCGGATATTTTCATCGGCGGGTATTACAGCGAAAAATTGGATTTGCAAAATTTGACAACGACCAAAATAATGCCCGAAAGTTTCAGGTACGCCAACAACGGCGGAAGAAATTACCTGCTGGAAAATTTGGGAAACGGAAAATTTAAAGACGTAACGGAACAATATGGAATGACATCCACTAAATGGACACTTGCCGCCGCTGCTGCTGATTTTAATGGCGACGGTTATCCTGATCTTTTTGTAGCCAATGACTACAACGTGAACGAATTGTACATCAATAAAAAGGGTGAAAAGTTTACGGAAATGGGGAGCCAATCGGGCATTGGAAATATTCCGAAAAGCGGCATGAGCGTGTCGTTTGGAGATATCGATAATAGTGGTTTGCTCGGTGTTTACAATACCACCATTACTGAAAACGGCATTTTACTTCAGGATAATAATTACTGGCAACCGCAGGAACAACCAGACAACAACGCCTATCCGAAATTTGTAAACCTGGCGCAGCTGGCAGGAATTAATAACGCCGGATGGAGTTACGGTTCACAGTTTGGGGACTTTAATAATGACGGCCTCATGGATTTGTATGTGGCCAACGGATTTATTTCTGCCGCAAAAAATACTTCTTATTGGTACGATTATTCTAAAGTCACCGGTGGAAACAGTTCGATAATAGAAGACGCGAAAAACTGGCCGGATATGCGTGGAAAAAGCCAGTCGGGCTACGAGCAAAACAAGATCTGGCTGAACCGGGGGAACAGGGAATTTGAAGATGTATCGAATGATGTGTGCCCTTTGGTTACCTACGACAGTCGTGGCGTCGCACTGGCTGATCTTTGGAACACCGGCGCTTTGGACGTGATCGTTGCCAATCAAAACAACATACCGCTAATCTATAAAAATGACCAGCAAAACTCCAACCATTGGATAGAGCTTGAATTGAAAGGAACGGTTAGCAACGCTGACGCAATCGGAGCAAAAGTGGTATTGGACTGGAATGGACAAAAGCAGGTGCAGGTGGTTACTGCCGGGCTCGGATTCGCTTCACAAAACGAACACCGGCTTCATTTCGGTTTGAATACAAGCAAAAAAGTAGATAGGGTCACTATTTACTGGCCATCCGCCGAAGTGACTACCATTTCGAATCCGCAGGTTGACCAGCTTCATGTTATTAAAGAAAAAGAAAAGTAAGATTTCAATGCAGGAAACTACTACTATTTTAAATCCTCAAAAGACCAGTGGCTTATCGTTGTGGTTGAAAAATAATTTTCAATACATTCCTCCTGTTTTTATCACACTGCTGCTTTTGATCGGGCAGCTGAGTTTTGGTATGCTTGATAGCTTTGAAAATGTAGCCATATCAATAGTTGCGTCCATTTTGACAGAAATCCTGCTTGCCTGGATCTTGCTGGGAAAATGGAAAAATCTTTCCAGTGCATACATCACGGGAATCAGCGTGGGCATTTTGATCCGTTCTACTTTTATCTGGCCCTACATCGTCACTTCTGTTCTTTCGATCATGTCCAAATATGTTTTAAAATATAAAGGAAGGCATTTATGGAATCCATCCAATTTTGGCGTTTCGTGGATGCTTTTTATGGCGCCGCTGGATGTGGCAGGATTGAGCATTCAATGGGGAAGTAATTTTATCGCGCTTGCGGTGATCTGGGTATTAGGATTGGCAATTGTTTACCGCGCAAAAAGACTTCATGTTACCGTTGCTTACGTGATCAGTTTTGTCATTTTAGCGTACTTGAGAAGTGTCATCACCGGCGATACTTTTCTTGCAGAAGTTTCACCCCTAACAGGGCCCATGTACCAGTTGTTTATATTTTTTATGATCACAGATCCGGGAACTTCGGTATCAACGAGAAAAGGCAGGATCATCGTGGTAATTCTCGTAGCGTTGGTAGAATTTGTGTTGCGGCTCAACAGCTTTATTTACGCGCCTTTTTATGCACTTTTCCTGGTGGGTCCTGTTGCAAAATATATCGACCTGAAGAGAAATGCGAAAAAAGCAGGAACAAACAAGCCGCATAGTAAACCGACTTTTTCCTTACAATCTTAATTTAAAGCTTCTTCCTCATTCCTATTTAATTGGATTCACCGCCAGATTTTCCAATTGCTCAGCAGTAATTTCTTCCAATTGGCGTTTCCTCGTTTCTACACCAAAGAAAGTAATGGCTATCGCAGCAACGATCAGTGGAACTGCGCCAATTAATGCCGTAGCAGCAATTGAAGGCGGCGCAATCGCAAGAACTACAAGCGCTATGACAAAAACGCCGCCGAATTTACTAAAGCCTGCAATGACACCACTTCCGCGTGAGCGGATGCTGGTAGGATAAATCTCTGCTGCATAAGCCGACAGGACAGAGATCAAAGAGCTGATGCCCCATATCGGTACTATTAGTAAAATATAAAGTAGTACCGGGTGTTCAACAATTGATTTTCCGGTGAAAATGAATCCGAGCATTGATGCAGCCGTAATCAAGGTTAATAACACAATCGTCCGTTTACTGCTCCAGAAGCCGTACATCCAGGCAATTACAAAATTTAGCGGGAAGCCTATCAATGCGGCATTTCTTAAAATGCCAAATGAATCGCCCTGGCTATATCCAAGATGCTGCAGGTTGGAAGGTATCCACAATTCAAACCCAAATTCAACAAAACCGCCGCCAAGCGCGAGGATGCCTACGGTTGCAGTGATTCCCAAAAACGGTGGGCGGAATAATTGCTTGAACTGGTTCTTGATTTTTTCTTCGACCTGCGGCAAATTTACTTTTTCTTTTATCGCTACCGCTCCAAATCGTTTCATCACATTTTGCGCTTCTTTAAACCGTCCGTTATTGATCAAAAACCGCGGCGATTCAGGAATCCAGCGGTTTAATAATATCAGCAAAAATCCGGTTGGAAATCCGATCAGCCATAAAATTCTCCATGAATAATGAGGAACGAGCCAGGAAGCCAGTGCGCTCGTAATGATATAAGCGCCTGCAATATCGCCGCCGATCAAAACCATCATCCAACCGCGGTGCCGGGCAGGTATGCTTTCTGCCATCAGCGTAAACATGATGGGCAACATTCCACCCACGCCCCAGCCCATTACAAAACACATGATGCAGTTCATCCAGAATCCGGGCATAGAGCCACAGGCGCTGGTGGCAATAAAAGTAACTCCGGCCATCAAAATCGAAGATTTTCTTCCAATCGTATCTCCCAGCCATCCCCAGATAAAAGAACCGATTACCGTTCCTGTGATTCCGCATAAGGGTAGCAGGGCTACCGGAATGGTAGCATTAGGAAACAATGGCGATTTCAAAACATATTCACGCGCCATGCCGGGTACCACAAACGACAAGATCGTCGGCTTCATCACGTCTATCGTGATCGCAACCGCCATAACAAGTAAAAGTCCGATATGAGTGCCGTTGATCGGCGCATCGTCCAAAGCTTTAACTTTCAGGTCATAATCCTTTTTTTCATTGGCTCCTGATGGAGGGATCAGGCTGTAAAGAGTAATCAGAAGTCCTATAACTACTAGCACCATTCCTATATCCATCGACGTGCTCATGGGCATTCCCACTAATTTATAACCCATGCTTTTTGCATCAATATACATAGGAAGCTGGAGCGCAACTCCAGCCACTACCGCAAAAAAACCTATCCAAAAAGCGCCTTTGCTTCTGAAGATAATCTTTCCATTAGGACCTAACTCTTTAAGAGATTTCATTTCAATTTTTGATTTATCTGGTAAATCTGTTGCCTGAAAGCAAGTTATGTAATAAGTTGCAAATTGACGAAGAATATTGTGCAGCCCCCAAATCCAATTCACCATTGGTTCCGACCACGGACTGGCTATGGGTGGTTGTCTTGACGAACATTATGACAGGTCTATTTTTAAAAGCCTCTGATGGTAAAACCAGGCAAGATAACGAAGCATTCACAGGTGAGAGATGTGGCAGATTATACTCTTCGATCTCTCACATACTGAATTCGATAACTAGTTGTTTCATTAGTGCAAACCCTCTCTGTAGTAAAACGCAGAAATTTCTCAGCAGGTCGATAAATAATCAAATTTTATTTTAAATAAGCAATCAGCAATTATCTACAATTTAAATCCAGCTGTTGAGCATATTAAAATAAGTGGCAGCATCGATATCATTGTTTACATCATGAAAAAACATGCCTTTATAAT
>JBQCIM010000020.1:0-7618 GCA_051953735.1 Ginsengibacter sp. | reverse complement strand
TTTTTTTTGTAACTTTTAAATTAATTCACGCATTTTCTGCATTTCTTTCCATAGTTGTTTTTAACCGCTCAATTCCGCTGATTCCATTGAGAGATTTTAAATCTCATTGCATATCCGGTTCTTAGGATAAATAGAGGGTTCTTTAGGAAAATCCAATCTGTTTAATTCATCTTCCAGGTAGATGAGTAACGCTTGAATGAAAATAGTGTTTTCAAAAATTCGAGGTTTGAGTGGTCACGACAACAGCCTATTCTTAAATTGGAAATTAACCATGCTGGAATGATGTCAAATTCCAAATGGAAAGAATGAAACCTATAAGGATAATGAGCATCCTTACATAGTTGTAAGTAATCCATTTTTCAACTATCTTTTTTAACCGTACAGCCTCATAGTGCTGCTGTGCAAAATATTCGTTCATCGGTTTAAAAACTGTAAATACACTGATTAAAACAAGGATCGCAATCAGTAAATCAATCGCAACCATATTTCTAACAAAATCACCTTGATTCCAAACATAGAAAAGTGCTATGATACTCACGAGGATGGTTGCAATAATTACAGGAGCAAAAAATCGTGTGTTGGTAGCTTTATGACAGAAGTTTGCATACCTGTTCATGTCCTCCATAGTGCCCGAAGACCAGTTTGGAACGTTAGTAAGAGCATTGTGAAGATGTCCCGCAAAATGAAAGCTGTATAATACCATTATTGCCCATAATAATACCGTAGTCATCGCAAATAATTTATTTATCGAAAATAATGAAAAAAGAATGGGAAATATTTGTTCCTGGAGGAATTTTTTCTGTTTAAAACAGTATTTGTAAACTGTAACGGAGTAATATCATCCGATTCTTGAGGTTTAATTGCCCTGAGTTGCAAAACTCAGCACAGCAGCCGATTCTTAATTAGAAAGTATATACTTAGGGCAGCATGGGGGGAATGTTTTCCTCTTTTATTGTAACATTTACTAATAATTACGGATCAATTTCTAATTTTGGATTATCTTTGAGTGGTTTTGGACTTGGATGGTCATGGCTTACAGGTACAACAGCATATACTGGAAACTTATCAGGAACAACTTACGGTTCAGCATTATATAGCTATGGCTTACTTAATTTTTATGTTGATTATGCTTTAGATTGGACAGTCGAACCAGGAAGTTGTACGATTTATTATTCCTGGAGACACATTTAAAAAATATTTTCATTTTTATGGAAAAGAAAATAACAATAAATATTCCTGTTGCTTTTGTGAAAATCATATTTATTACAATTATAGTGTTCCTGATCTTAATGTTCATTGATCAGACCTCAGTAATGAAAAACTTAAACGGTGATGGAAAAATTCATCATGCCATAATAAAAGCAGATGCCAAAAACTTAAAATAATATTAGACAAAACCTTCAATCTCTTACCGTTATTGTTTGAAAATTAGAAGAACGGAGGCGGTTAGCTTAAAATAACAATGAAGAAGGCTCTCAGCCACGATTATCTTATTATTTCCAGGAACGGATTTCCATCCAGGAAGCGCTCAAAATTATCCGGCTGCTGAATAATATCGTTGTGAGGATGCATACTGTGAATAAACAGAATTTTATTATCTGATATAATCTGTGGAGTTAAAGACGATTCTTCCAATGTATCAACAGGAAGTTTTAAATCTCTGATTTGTTGTAACATGCTTTGTGTTTCTTCGAGCGTGCCGCCATGGTCAGTATAAAGATTTATAAAACGATGGCCAGCATCGGCTTTAAGCCAGTTTAAAAATTGAGCTGTATTAGCATATAAAGCATCGAACAAAATAACTTCATTTACTGGCACATTTCCATTTTGAAGAATGCCGGCCATTACCCTGTAAGCACCACTGTGACCTGCGAGAATTACGTGGCCAACATTGCAATTGCGGGAAACAACTTTCTCCTCGTGAAGTTTTTTTAGTACATCATTTACCAATCTGCTGAAAGTGCCGGATTGTTCTAATTTTCCTCCATAGCTATCTGGTGCATGTTTCGCTGTTTCCGACAAAACCAGCACTGCATTAATTTTTGATTCAGCAAATTGTCTTGACAAACCATAACGGACTAATGCGCTGTCGATATTATTGTTCCAGCCATGAAACCAGAAGATCATATCTGCTTTGGCTCCCGCACGAAAATTTTTTGGAGTAATAATTAATACATCACTATCCGAATAATGGTCTTTTGTGTTGTACATCACGCTGTCATAAAGATGACCGTTCATTCGTCCTGTATCAGGAAAAGAAGTATTCGACGAAGTGATGTGGAAATAATTAAGCTGTTGAGCCACACAGATATTTGCGGCGATCATCAGGAAAAAGGCAATTATAATTTTTTTCATAAAAATCGATTTACAGTAAATGAACAAATAATTTGATTTTGTTTTTTCAATTACCGTTCAAATAATTGTTGTTTGAAAAATCATTCAACAGATTCCTTTATTAACCAGGATATATATCTTTGAACCCCTTAAAGTTATTTACTTAAAATTTAAAATGTTATTTCCATGAACAAAATCAGATTTCTTTTTCTCTTTTCTTTCGTGTTGATGGGGTCTTTTGGATTTGCTCAAACTGATAGTTCAGTGTATAGTGAGCATGATCTTTTTACTCCCAATTTTTATCCTTCTTCAGTGAATGAATACCGTGCGGCTGACGGCGAACCGGGTCCGAAATACTGGACGAACAAAGCAAGCTACAAGATAGAAGCTACTTTAGATACGGCGACAGACGGAATTAAAGGAAGTGTTACCATTTATTATACCAACAACAGCCCGCAGGATTTGCCTTTTCTGTGGCTTTATTTAGATCAAAATCTTTTCAATCCCGATTCGCGTGGACAGGCAAAAGCACCGGCAACCAGAAGAAGCCGCTACACCAATGTAGGCTCAGTTTTTCAGGGTGGATTTAATATTAAATCGGTAAAACTGGTATCAACAGAAAAAGGAAAAAGTTCTTCATCTGATGTTTTCAATCTGGTTTCCGATACAAGAATGCAAATTCGTCTTCCCAAGGCTTTGGCTCACGGAGAAACCGCTGAAATTAAAATTGATTATTCTTATCTGATACCAAAAGATGGCAGTGACCGTACCGGAGTTTTGCCTACCCAAAACGGCAAGATTTATGCAATCGCACAATGGTATCCAAGGATGTGTGTTTATGATGACATCGAAGGATGGAATACATTGCCTTATCTCGGCGCCGGTGAATTTTATCTGGATTACGGAGATTTTGATTATACCGTTACTGCTCCTGCAAACCTGATCGTTGTAGGCTCTGGTATTCTTCAAAATCCAAAAGAGGTTTTAACTCCCACACAGCTCAAAAGATTTGACGAAGCAAAGAAAAGTGATAAGACCGTGGTGATCCGCAGCGCTGAAGAAGTTACTGATCCTGCTTCACGTCCGCAGAAAGGAAATATCACCTGGCATTTTAAAATGAAAAATTCAAGGGATGTTTCATGGGCTGCTTCCAAAGCGTTCATCTGGGATGCCGCAAAAATCAATTTTCCTTCAGGAAGAAAAGGATTGGCTCAAAGTGTTTATCCTGTTGAATCCAACGGAAATAATGCATGGGAACGTTCAACTGAATACGTAAAAGCTGCCCTGGAAGGATATTCAAAAAGGTGGTTTGAATTCCCTTATGATAACGCAACCAACGTCGCTTGTAACATCAATGGAATGGAATATCCGGGAATTGTTTTTTGTAATGCAAAATCAAAAGGAGCAGGACTTTGGGGCGTTACAGATCATGAGTTTGGGCATACCTGGTTCCCGATGATCGTGGGAAGCAACGAAAGAAAATATGGCTGGATGGATGAAGGATTTAATACTTTCATCAACGGACTTTCGACACAGGATTTCAACAACGGTGAATATGTGCGCAAAAGGCAAAATAATGGCTCTATGTACAAAAGAATGTTTGGCGCAAACAGCGAAACTGTAATGAGCGAGCCGGATGCACTTTTTGAAAGGAACATTGGAACTGCACTTTATAGCAAACCGGGATATGCTCTGGGACTTTTAAGAAATGATATTCTTGGGCCTGAAAGATTTGATTATGCTTTCAGAACTTATATCAAGAGATGGGCTTACAAACATCCTACTCCATGGGATTTTTTCAGAACCATCGAAAATGTTGGGGGAGAAGATCTTGGCTGGTTCTGGACCGGAATGTTTATCAAAAATTACAAGCTTGACCAGGCCATCACGGATGTAAAATATGTGGACAACGATCCGTCAAAAGGCGCTTTGGTAACCGTGGTAAATAAGGATAAAATGGCAATGCCTTTGTACCTTCAGTATGAAACTGAAAGTGGAAAATCAGATACTCTAAAAGTGCCGGTTGAAATCTGGCAAAATGGAAATACATGGATTCAGAAAATCAATTCAACAGAAAAATTAAAATCTGTAACCATTGATCCGGAAAACATTTTCCCTGATGTCGATGTGGAGAACAATAAATGGACTTCAACCAATCCATAAAAAGGAAAATGAAATAAAGAAATGGCTGGAAATGAAAATTTTTCGGCCATTTTTATTTTGCAAACTATTCAATTTTCTGCGATAACCTGTATAACTATTTTATGTTTATACTGAAAAAACTTTACAGGTTAGAATCATAATACTACAAGAGCTTTACAGTGTTTTGCAATAATACTGAATACGCTTTACAGGTTTGATTTTTATTTCCAAATTGCAAACTGCTTTCCCATACTCTCCTCATACGCTCCCTATACTGTTTATATACACTCCCTATACATTATATGTGCTTTATCAGCGAAGGATGAATACTTAAACTATACTCTATCTATACTTTACCGGCATTATTCATACACTACGCATACATAATGGGGATTAGAATTTCTTCGCGCTTTATATTCGGTACTGTTTTCGGGAGCCGCGTTCATGGGTAAAAAAGTTTGTACATTTTTAAAGTTTTTAGGACAAGACAAATTGCTCATTTTGTCAATTAATCGATACTTTTGCCACCTTTTATGAAACCTGTCAGCGAAATATTTCCATTATTATCACAGCCAAGAAACATCGTCATCACTTTTCATCAAAAGCCTGATGCAGATGCAATGGGCTCCGCATTGGGATTGTATCATTTCATGCTTCAATTCAACGATAAAGTGACGGTGATCTCGCCAACTAACTGGGCTGGTTTTTTGAGCTGGATGCCGGATGCCAAAAAGGTTTTGGATTTTGAAATTCAGAATGAAAAAGCTTTGAAAGTGCTGAATGAGGCAGATTGGCTTTTTTGCCTTGATTTTAATGTGCTGAGCCGAACCAAAAATATGGAACCGGTAATTGAAAAATTAAACTGCACGAAGATTTTAATTGATCATCACCAGCAGCCGCAAACAGAAGCTTTTGATTATGGCATCAGCGATACTTCCAAAAGCTCTACCGCGGAAATGGTTTTTGATTTTATTCTAAACAGTGGCTATTCTGAAAAGATAAACCTTGAGGTGTCTGAATGTTTGTATGCCGGTGTGATGACGGATACAGGCTCGTTTCGTTTTAATTCTACGTCAGCAGATGTACACAGAATGGTAGCAAAATTAAAAGAGCAGGGACTGGATCACAGTAAAGTGCATGAAAATTTATTCGATAATTTTCTGGAAGGAAGATTTCGTTTTTTCGGGAATACGTTATTGAACCGGATGGAAATATTTTATGAATACAATACCGCTCTCATTGCCATTCCGCAAAAAGACCTGGTAAAATATAACGTAAAAACCGGTGACACAGAAGGCCTGGTGAATTTTCCGTTGAGCATAAAAGGTATTAAACTTGCGGCGGTGATCATCGACAGGGGAGACGAAAGAAAAAGTTCTTTCAGAAGTAAGGGAGGTTTTGATGTAAACACTTTTGCCCGAAAATATTTCAATGGTGGCGGGCATTTCAATGCGGCCGGTGGAAGAAATACAGAACCGCTGGATGAAGTGGTTGCAAAATTTAAAAAAGCGATGCGAGAAAATAAAGAACAATTAAACAATTAACCATTTATAAAAAACAAAACATGAACAAAGCAATCTGTCTTGTAGCGGCGGCACTAATACTGGTCGCAACAGGATGCAACGAACAAAAGTTTAAAAAAGATAAGGACGGCACGGAATATAAAATTATCCGCAATTCAAACGGAAAGAAAGCGGTTGCAGGAAATTTTATGGAAGTGAATTATACGGCAATATACAAAACCAATGGTAAGGACAGCATTCTTTTCAGCAGTGTAGAAGCAAGCCAGCCAAGATTCATTCCTTACGATACCGTTCAGCTTCCTGCTTATTTTAAAGAAGTGAACGAAGGTGATAGCCTGGTTATCAGGCAATCAACGGATTCGATCATGAAATACGGACAGGGAGCGCCTTTCATGGAAAAAGGACAATATATTTACCAAACATTTAAGATCGCTAAAGTATTGGCTAATAAAGAAGCCGCAGACAGCGCTCAAAAAACATATATCGCTGCTGCAAAAAAATATCATACAAAAAAAGCTATTGAAAATGTAGAAAAGACAATTGCTACAAGTGATTCTTTGGTGAAAGCGGATGATAAAATCATACAGGATTATATGGCAAAAAATAACCTGAAAGGAAGCAAAACCAAATGGGGAACTTATGTGGTAATTGAAAAACCCGGAACAGGCCCGATGATCGGCGATACAGACGTAGCAGTTGTGAATTATACTGGCCGTACTTTTAACGACAGCACCTTTGATTCGAACACAGATCCAAAATTCGGACATCCTGAACCGTTGTATGTTGATATGAGCGGATTCCAGTTAATTCCAGGATGGATCGACGGTTTGCACCTAATGCAGAAAGGAAGCAAAGGAAAAATCATTGTTCCGTCTTATCTCGGTTATGGAAAAACCGGCCGACCTCCAAGGATAGATCCTAATTCAAATCTTGTTTTTGATATTGAAGTAACAGATGTGGTAAACCAGGATGCTTATCAGAAAGAATTAGAGAGAGAGCAAAACCAGGCGGAACAGCAAAGAAAAATGATGGAACAAATACAGAAAATGCAACAACAGCAGCAGCAAAGGCCTTCAGCTCCTGAGCCAGGAAAATAAAATTCAATTAAACAATTTTGAAAAACGCCGGAATTAAAATTTTCCGGCGTTTTTGTTTGCACGAATTATGTGAATTATGCGAATTATGTGAATCATACGAATTACATGAATTAGACGAATGGAATGAATTAATTCATAGTAAACAAGCAAATAATTCCATTTTTATTTTTTGTTTGCACGAATTATGCGAATTATACGAATTATACGAATCATACGAATTACCTGAATTAGACGAATGGAATGAATTAATTCATAGTAAACAAGCAAATAATTCCATTTTTATTTTTACTAGATGAGTTTATGCATGATTGTAAGCCTGCAATAAAGTGATCGCTTCTTTCGCTTCCTTTACATCATGAACACGAAGAATGGAAGCGCCGTTTAATAATGCAATAGTGTTTAAAACGGTCGTTCCGTTTAAAGAATCTTCAGGAGAGATCTTTAAAGTTTTATAGATAGTTGATTTTCTTGAAACCCCTGCCATTATTGGCCTTTCAAGCATTTTAAATATTTTCAGGTGCT
>JBQCIM010000019.1:0-13321 GCA_051953735.1 Ginsengibacter sp. | reverse complement strand
TAGCATTTTGCTGAACGTAAGCACTCAAGGACTGATACGTGAAAAGATCACGTAAGAAATTATAAGAACTGTGAGTAAGATATACAGAATGATTGAAAGCTGGTTTCAAAGCAGGATTACCAATCACCTGGTTAAAGTAATCATTATTATTTCTTAAAGGCTGTAATTGGTCTACGCTCGGTTGTACGGTATTTCCGTTGTAATAAAGCCGGATATTATGGTTCGGTTTATAAGTGTAGGTGACATTGGCGGAAGGATAGAAATTGGTGTAATCTCTTAAATAGTCTTTGTCGAAAGTAATATCCTTCAAATCAAAATGAGTAAATCCAATTCCTGAACCTATATTCATTTTTAACTTTTTTGAAGAGAAATTAATTTTTGCTGAAGGAATATTCTGGAGAATGTTTTGTTTAAAATCATTGGACAATGAGTCAACAAGATTATCGTATTTTCCGGAAGCGTTCGTATAATTATACGTAAGCTGATCATTGGTGCCATAATTATAACTCAGCTGGTAACCCAACAACAGCGAAAGGGTCTTGCTCAGCGGCTCTGTATATACCAACGAGGCGGATAAATTTTTAGTAGATTGCTCATAATCCTTTCTTTGGTCAAGGTCGAGACTGCCTGAAGGCTGGCCGTTAAAATACGCTTCATTAGAAGATTTCAAAAAGTCAGTTCCGGTATTGTCCAAAGAATACCAGTTGCCTGTGAAAGATAATGTGCGCCTGCTTTTATGAAATTTATGTTTGAAAATAAAATTTCCCGACAAAGCATTTTTATCGCTGTTTGTTTGCAATTGCCTGTCGCTGGTATTTTTAAGTGTGCCTGTATTACCAAGAGTTTGAGAGTTGGTAAGGTCATTGCTTTCTGTATGATAAATATTATTGTTGGCAGTTATTTTCAACGAATTGGCAGAATCAAATTTAATATCTACCACTCCTCTTAATTTGAAATTGTGCCTGTTTACATCCATCGTCTCATTTGAATTGGTATTCAAAACAGAATCACCAATTTGCGATTGTGTAAATGTTGACTGATGATTCAAATATTGCTGGCTATTGTATTTTGGCGAGAGATTCAAATTGTATTGATCATTCCATTTGTTATTGTATTGCACGCCCGCATTTATGTTCGTGATATACCCATTTCGCGTATCTACATTAGGTTCGTCGTCCGAACTTCCTGTCCACGTAAAATTAAGATTTCCGTCATCACTCACATCAATTGATATATCCTCATCACTGCTATACTTTTGTTCATCCTGCCAGTTTAGGCCATCCTGGCCCGTGTTTCCATTTAAGAAAAAAGCCGACAATTTTCTTTTACCTTTAAAAGAACTGAACATCAGGTTATTATTATACCGGTTGTCAATATCTTTTTCAGGTCCGGCGCTTACATCCGCTTTTCCAAAAAATCCGGTCTTTTTATTGTCTTTTAATTTCAGGTTGATCGTTTTTTGCGTTTTGCCATCATCAATTCCTGTAAATTCTGCCTGGTCACTTTTTTTATCATAAACCTGAACTTCTTTTACTGCATCTGCTCTTAAATTTTTTACTGCCATTCCCGGATCATCTCCAAAAAATTCCTCTCCATCCACTAAAACTTTTTGCACCGTTTCGCCCATCGCTTTTATTTGCCCGTCTTTATCCACCTGGATGCCAGGCAATTTTTTCAATAATTCTTCCACGTTTGCATTCGGCCCTACTTTGAAGCTATCGGCCGTGTAGACTGTTGTGTCACCCTTGATACGAAATGGAGTTCCTGATTTTATGATCACCTCCTGCAAAAGTTTACCTTTGGAAACAAGACTGGTAACAGGAAGTTTGGTATCGTTCTTCGCATCAATATTGTATAGCAGGTCTGCGTAATAAGGATGAGAAGTCATTAAAATATAATTTCCCGGCTTTACATTTTTTAGTAAATAATTTCCGGCAGTATCAGTTCGGGTGAATGAATAAAGAATAGAGTCTTTCGGAGTGAACAAAGCCACCACAGCGTTCGCTATCGGTTTATCTTCGTCGGCATCTTTTACTTTTCCTGAAACAGTTGCTGTCTGGGCACTACTCCAAAAAGTGAATAGTAGACCCGCAATGAAAAGAGCCGCGAATTTTTTCATCAAACGTAGTTTTAGTTGAATAAATAATTTTATAAAAGTGAATGAATTAAATAAGGCCAAAAAATTCTTTAACTTAAAACTTAGTTAAAACATTATTTCTTTAATGAAGATTCAAAAAAGAATAAATTCCATAAATAAAAATTTTAGAGGATGAAATTGCAGTGAAGAAAGAAATAAACTGAATTGGTTTTTTGAATAAAAAAAGCACAAAGGAAAAGATGTTTTCCCTTTGTGCTTTTCAATTTCAAGAAAATATTTTTACACAGTAAATGAAGAAATAGATCAAATTATATTTGGAAAAATGTGCAACGACTACTTTATTTCCATCTACTTTTCGTTCGATTCATTCTTCATTGAATCTTTCTGATCCTGTGTTGTCTTTTTCGATTTTTCCAGTTTTTGATACTCCGCTTGTTGCTTTTGAATTTTTACTTTCAACTCCTTCAAATCTGCAGATTGTTTTTTCCATTCATCACTTTGAAAATATTTTTGTGTTTGGGCGAATGACTTTTGCATGTCTTCCATTTGCTTTTTCCATGCATCACTTTTGAAATAATGAGTCATCGAATCTGCTGACTTTTTAATCAGTTCCTGTTGCTTTTTCCATTCAGGACTATTAAAATATTCATTCACTTTGGATGCATTTTTCTGAATATCTTCCTGTGCTTTTTTCCATTCGGGACTATTGAAATATTCAGTAATATTTTTTTGAATATCTTTCTGTGCTTTCTTCCATTCAGGGCTTTTAAAATATTCCGTAGTGTTTTTTTGAACCATTGCCATTTGATCTTTCCACGCCTTGCTTTTAAAATATTTCTGCATATTAGCAGCGTTCTTCTGAATTTCCATCTGCTGTTTCTTCCATGCAGGACTATTAAAATATTTCTTCATGGCAAGCGAATTTTTTTTGATCGCTTCCTGTTGCTTTTTCCACGCATCACTTTGAAAATATTTTTGCATTTCCTGTGTGCTCTTTCTGATCGCTTCCTGTTGCTGCTTCCATTCTTTACTGTTGAAATAATTGCTAACCGGCGGAAGCGTATCACCAATCATTGGCGGGAGTGGCGCAAGCGGAGGCAATGGCGGGGAAGGCGGATTGCCAACAGGTGAAACTGGCGCAACGGGAGGTACAGGCGGTTGGGCAGAATTTACTGAAGCGACAGGCGCCAAAGGTGGTCGCGGCGGCGGCGGTGGCATTGGCGCTACAACCTTTGGATTGGAATCAATCCAAAAACGAAAAGGAAAAATGCTGTTGATAAAAGGTGCTGTTCCCGGATCACCAACAACAAAAGATTTTACATCCTGCTTTTTTTGTGTAGTTTCATTTTCTTTCGGTGAAAGCCACGCTACAGAAAATGATGCGCTGACAATGAGCAACAGGGCTACCAGCTTTTGACGGAGATTAATTCGATTGTTTTTCATTTCCATAATGTTTTTAATTCGATGAAATAATTGTGAACGTTTTCCCACTGCTGTCATTACCAGGGAACGATTGCGCAAAGGTTCTTCCAGCGCCAGCAAAGCGCGGGCATAATGATAAGGATCTGATAATTGCAACACCATTTCATCACAACATTTTTCTCTTTCCTCGCGAATGTTTTTGGTGATCCACCAGGTGAAAGGATTGAAAAATAAAATGGTATCGATAATGGATTGTAACAGGTTTAATAAATAATCATTGCGACGGACATGCGCCAGTTCATGCAACAGAATTGCTTCAAACTGCTGAGTTGACAAATGATTGATCATGGCCAAAGGCAATAATATCACTGGTTTGAAAAAACCGATCATCATGGGCGTATCAATGTGTTTTGAAAAATAAGCGCTGATCTTTTTCTCAATATTTAATTTCTGTGCAAGCTGCATGATCTTCTGTCGCCATTCTTCATCGATCGTAGTAAGGCCTTTGGTTTTCAATTGATTCGTTTGGAAATAATTACACATGAGCCGGATAGCAAACCATAGCATTCCAATCAAATAAAAACCAACAATAAATGGCAGATAATTATTCAGATAAGAAAAAGAGAAAACAGAAGAAGAAGAATTCATTGAATCAAGTGAAGTAGCTGAAAATGCAGTGGTGTCAACGATTTGCTGATAAGCCAAAATTTTTTGTGCAGCGTTTAATTGAACAACAAGAGTTACTACAAACCAAAGTGCAATGGTAATATAAGCAATGAACGAAACGGAATATTTAATTTTTGCAGAAGCATGAGGAATCATTTTTAAAATCAGGCGAAGGCAAATGAAGACAACAAATGCCTGCAATAAACTGTATAATAATGTATGGCCGAGCGCCATAGCAGTTGGAGAAAAAAGGAAACTGAACTGATTCATTTTCAAAAATTTTTATCCTTAAAAATTATTTTTTAGAAACACTTTTCTTTTTTGCTGTTGTATCATTTTCTATTTCATCAAGATATTTTTTGATCTCCATTATCTCTTCTTTTGATGCGCGATGATTGCCCAAAGCATGCATCACTAATTTTGCAGAAGAGCCTTTGAACAATCCATTGATCATTTTGCTGACCACTTGTTTTTGTACGGATTCTTTTTTTACTGCCGAAGAATAAACATGTGTTTTCGATTCATCATTCCTGTTTAATAAACCTTTTTCATTCATGATCTGCATGAGTTTTAAAGTGGTAGTATAACCGGAATCTTTTGTTTCGGATAACACATCATGCACTTCGCGAACTGTGGATGGACCCAATTCCCAAAGCACCTGCAAAATTTCCATTTCGCTTTCCGTGGGTTTGCTAAATTTTGAATTTGTCATTATTTGTTGCTTTACTACGAATAGTTTCGTAGAACAAACCTACGAAAGTTTTCGTAATTCCAAAATCGGAAGTTTGTTTTTAGGAAAAATTAACAAAAAAGGGTTGAGGAAATGAAGAACGGTTTTTTAGGAGAAATTTCAGTTTTGAGTTAATATTGTAAGAGAACCAGATATAACTTTTATGCAACTCCTCCTCTACCTCTCATCCGGAATTATAATCGGCTCTCTTATCGGTTATTTTATTTTGAAATTATTTCTTCAGAAAAACTTTGTTGCAAAATCGAAGTTGGAAGATTCTGAAAAAACAATCATTGCCTTGCAATTGGAAAATGCAAAGCGTCTTTCAAAAGAAGAGATGGAGGAGAAATTACAAAACATTGTTGCCAAAGAAAGTTTTGATTTTGTCAACAGGAAATTATCAGATACAGAATCGGTTCTTGAGAAAAAAGATTACCAGATACTTTCATTAAATAATCAATTAACCGAACTGCAGGAAAAAGAAAAATACCTGAATGAAAAACTAACAACATTTACACAAGAACTCGAAGCGTTGCATTCGCGTTCACAGGAACAATTTAAAAATATTGCTACAGAAGTTTTAGAGAATAAAAAGCAATTGTTCGTGGATGAAAATAAAAAAGAACTGAACACGATTCTCGATCCTTTTAAGACTAATCTTTCTGAATTCAAACAAAAAGTGGAAGCCACGAGAAATGAAGATATCCGCGAACTGACTTCATTAAAAAAAGAAATAGAATCGTTGCAAAAACTAAACACGCAACTTAGTGATGATGCGAAAAATTTAGCCACCGCATTAAAATCGGAAGTGAAGATGCAGGGAAACTGGGGCGAAGACAGATTGAATATGATCCTTGAAGCAGAAGGTCTTCAAAAATATGTGGATTACAATCGCGAAGAAACCTATCGCGATGAAGAAGAAGACATGAACCGCAGACCGGATTTTATTTTAAAACTTCCCAACAAAAAATGCATCATCATCGACAGCAAAGTTTCATTGAATGCTTATGTAAATTATTTTAACACTTCATTGCCTGACGAGAAAAAACAATTTCTGCAACAGCATTTAAAAAATATCACCACTCATATTAATAAGCTTGCAGACAAAAATTATCAATCGCTTTCCAGCTTGCATTCTCCGGATTATGTTTTTCTGTTCATGCCTGTAGAATCTGCGCTGACACTGGCTTTGAATCAAAACCCTGAAATATTTGATCATGCGTTGAAAAGAAAAATAGTGCTGATCACACCAACCACTTTGGTAGCTACTTTGAAAGTAGTGAAGATACTTTGGCAAAAAGAAAACCAGGTGAAAAACGTGGAAGAGATCTTCAGGCAGTGCGGAGAATTGTACAACAAATTTGTTTCCTTCTTAGAAAGTATGGACAAAGTTGGAATTGCTTTGACAACTGCAAACAAAGCGCATCACGAAGCAATGCAAACCTTGAAAGATGGAACCAGGAGAGGCAACACCATTATTGGAAAATTCGAAGCCATTAAAAAACTGGAAGCAAAAACGAACAAAGCTATTCCCGAAAAACATTTGCGTGAAATAGAACTTTTGCCTGATGATGAAATGGTCTTTCTGGAAACCGGAACTGAAACTTTGGATGCCATTTCAGAAAACGAATAAAACTTTTTTCTTTATCTGTTATACAAACATTTTTGTTTATGATTCATCTAAATTTTGAAAGCGATTATGCTGATGTGAATGGATTGAAAATGTATTATGAGATTCATGGTGAAGGAAAACCGTTAGTCTTGATTCATGGCGGGGGTTCTACCATTCAAACGAGTTTTGGAAATATCATTCCGATTCTTGCAAAACACCGTCAAGTTATTGCAGTTGAAATGCAGGCCCATGGCAGAACCGGCGACAGGGATTCTGATCTTTCTTTTGAACAGGATGCAGATGATGTTGCCGCGCTTTTGAAACATTTGAAAATATCAAAAGCAGATTTCCTCGGATTTAGCAATGGCGGACAAACAACCATTGAGATCGCCCTTCGACATCCGGAATTGGTTGGCAAAATCATTCTCGCATCAATATTTTACAAACCCGATGCGGTTACACCTGAATTCTGGAAAGGTTTTGAAACCGCGACACTCAATGATATGCCGCAACCTTTAAGAGAAAGTTTTTTACAAGTAAATAATCGGCCTGATTTACTGTTAAATATGTTCAATAAGGACGTACAAAGAATGAAGCATTTTAAAGGCTGGACAGATGAACAGATTCAATCGATTCAAGCGCCGGTATTGATCATCAGTGGCAACCACGATGTCGGAAGTTTGGAACATTGTGTTGAAATGTACAGAAATTTTCCAAACAGTGAACTGGTGATTTTTCCGGGTTCGCATGGAACCTATCTTGGAGCAATAGAATCGCTTGAAAACGGCGTTTGGCCTAAGTTTAACGCCACTCACCTGATCGAAGAGTTTTTGGATAAATAAATTATTTTTTCATTTCACCTGATACTTAGTAAATGAAGGAATAAAGACGATTTGTATTCTCAAGAAAACAATTTCTCATTCAAAAATAGTCTCAAGTTTTTCTTCAATTCTGTCAATTTCATTTTCTGTCCTCAGGATAACTTTACCTTTTGGATCAATCAGAATGTAAGTGGGATATGCACTTATTCCATATTCAATTACAACATTACTGTTTAAAGCTTTCAGGTCAGAAATATTGATCCAGTTCATAGAATCTTTGTTGATGGCAGCTTTCCATTTATCAGCATTATCGTCCATCGATATACTTACCAATTCAAATTTAGAGTGACGGTATTTATCAACGATCTTTTTTAAAACAGGATTATTAGCTCTGCACGGTCCACACCAACTCGCCCAGAAATCCAGTAAAAGATACTTCCCTTTGAAATCAGCTGATCTTACAATATGACCTGCAGTATCTTTGAGTGAGAATGGCAAAAGTTGTTGATTTGCTTCACAAGCTTTTATTAATCCTTGAAGATGCCTGATCAATTGCTGCCCTTCAGAACTTTCTGTATAAACATCTGGGAAAACAGATTTAAAAGAATCAATCAGGCTTCGAAAATAACCAGTGTCTTTCCGCATGAATACAAGCGAAGACGCAACTACCTGTTCACGAAAAATTTTAAATGAGAAAGGATCATTAAGAGATTTTCTTAAAAATAAAATAGTGCGATCATTTAATGCTCTAAATAATCTTTTATTCAACAGCGTAATTGAATCATTTTTGCCAATCTCACTTCCATGTTTTTGCCACAAATCGCTCACTGCCTGAGCTTCCTTACTCCGAAACATAGCTAATTCACTGGTAATTTTGTTACTGTCGTTATCAGAAACAGAATTTCCTTTCTTCAGAGTGTCAACCTTTACAGTTATAGATTCAATTTTTACCTGAGAAAAAGCATTTTGAAAAATAACGATAAACAGAAGTGGCAACAATTTAGAGTGGCTCATATTTAGATCATTTAAATCAATCATTTTTTGCTTTCTAAATCCATCCGGCGTTTTTGTATTTTATCTTTTTCACCAATAATTCCATATTTTGGATTTGTATTTGTGTCAATGATAAATCCAATTGAGTTGTGTGCATCCGTTGTTTCATCACCACCGCCCACTTCTTTATACCAGACACGATATTTTATCTCCTTCAATTTTCCGTCACTATTAAATTTCAGGTAATCGTAATTGAGTTGAATATTCTTTTCTGCAAGATCAGATTGAATTGCAGATAAATTGCTGATATTAAATGAATCCGAGAAGTAGACTTCAATTTCTTCTGTTGTTTTATACCGAAAAGACAAAATGAATAACAGCAAAGCTACAACTGTAGCGGCTTTGGTAACCTTTGAATATTTCATCAGGAAAAATTAAATGATTAAATGATTAAATAAAAATAGAAAAAAAATGAACGGTTTAAGGAATTGCAGTAAACAAATAAATTTTGATGAATTTTATTTTAGCGTGGCAACAAAACTCGTTTTGAACAAACTTTTTCCTGAAAATTTTTAACGCTTATCTTGCTCTTCAAAGGGAATCAAAACATCAAAGTTATTTTTTAGAGACCAAAATCAGAGATTAAATTATGAACACAAAATTATTAATGTCAGCAAGCGCTATTGTTCTGGGCGTTATTGGAATCCTTTTAACTTTTATGCCGCAAGAAATATCGCAGATGTTAATGCTGATTGGATCACCCATTTTGTTCCAGCTTCTTGGCGCTCTTTATTTTGCATTTGCCATGCTGAACTGGACAGCCAAAGGCAATTTAATCGGAGGCATTTACAGTCGCCCGGTTGCTATCGGAAACTTTGCTCATTTTATGATTGGAGGCCTGGCATTGGTCAAATTGGTCCTTCAGCCTTTCAGTTTTCTTTCAATTCTTGCCGTTGTATACACGATCTTTGCAGTATTTTTTGGTTGGGTGTTTTTTACCAATCCTGTTTCAAAAGCGAATGTTACAACAGAAGGATGAATAAGAAAAATATTTTCATAATTATCGGAAGTGCCGGTAAAAATTCAGCCAATGAAAAACTGGTGAATTATTTTTCAGAATCCACTAAAGATGATTTTAATGTCACGATTTTCAATGATCTGAAAACGCTTCCTCATTTTGATCCGCAGCTTTCAATTGACAATCCACCAATGGAAATTATTGATTTCAGAAAAGCAATCGAAAATGCAGATGGCATCCTCATTTGCACACCGGAATATATTTTCAGCATCCCTTCAGGATTGAAAAACGCATTGGAATGGTGTGTGGCAACAACTGTGTTCAGCGATAAACCAGCGGGACTTATTACTGCTTCCGCAAATGGGCAAAAAGGACATGACGAACTGCAATTGATCATGAAAACCGTGATGGCGAAATTTAATGATGCTACCACTTTATTGATTCCGGGAATAAAAGGAAAGATCAGTGATAACGGAGAAATTAAAGATAACCACACAAAAGAAGATCTGCAAAAGTTTATCAACGCTTTTAAGGAGTTGGTATATCGTAATTGATTTCTCTTTTTAACGAATCTTGCAGCAGTGATTTTGTAAATTTACAGGATGAAACGATCCGGGTCCGCTGACCTTCCTTTGCACTATGGCTCTGTACCCAAATGGCTTTCGGAAAGAATGGCCAAACTGGGATTTGCGATCACAGAATCGATCATCACGGAATACGGAAAAGAAGAAATTCTTCGCCGCCTTTCAGATCCCTTTTGGTTTCAAAGTTTTGGCGCAGTGATGGGAATGGATTGGCATTCTTCAGGAATCACCACATCTGTGATGGGAGCTTTGAAAAGAGCCGTCAATCCACACTCGAAAGAATTAGGGATTTATATTTGCGGCGGCAAAGGAAAATTTTCCAAGCAAACTCCTGATGAATTATTGCGCATCGCTGACTCTACGGGCCTCAATGGAAATGAATTGATAAGATGCAGTAAATTGAGCGCCAAAGTAGACAACACCGCCATCCAGGATGGTTTTCAATTATACACACATAATTTTATTTTGAGCAACACCGGCGAATGGACAGTCGTGCAACAGGGAATGAGAGCGGAAGACAGAACCGCGCGACGCTATCATTGGCATTGTGAAAATATCCGCTCGTTTGTAGAAGAGCCACACACGGGCATTTGCGGCGTTAACCTCGGAAATATTTTAAATCTTACTGCTTCCGAAGCGTTGCCATCAAGAGAAGGAATTTTAAAAATAAGCGGAGAAAATCCGGAAAAGATTATTGATGCTTTTCAACATTTAAAAATGCCTTCGCATCATGACGTTCGTGCAGAAGATGTAAACTTAAAGCGGCTTGGAACTACCCTATGGCTGGCTCATGAAAATCATCCTGAAAGTTTTGAAGAATTACTTTTATTGAAAGGCGTAGGACCAAGAACGATCCAGTCGCTGGCTTTGGTAAGTGAAGTAATTCATGGAAGCCCTACAAGATTTAAAGATCCTGCACGATTTTCTTTTGCACATGGCGGCAAAGATGGACATCCTTTCCCTGTTCCAACGAAAGTATACGATGAAACGATCAGTGTTTTGGAAAAGGCGGTGGAAAGAGCAAAACTTGGCATCAATGATAAAAACACCGCCATCAAAAAGCTGCATGAAATTGCTTCAAGAGCAGAAGAAAATTTTATCCCAAATAATCATTTCGATGCCTTAATCGAAAAGGAAAGAAATGAATCCTGGAAGTATGGCGGAAGAACTGTTTTTGGCGATGCGAAACCGCCAAAAGAAATCAAAAAAGACATACAATTGAAGCTTTTTTAATGGTATAGTGAACAAACAAATACCTCTATTTTGTTCCCTCGCAAATTCTAATCTTATACTGTTCGGCTTATGGTAGCTGGCGTTACTGAAAAACGGCCTTCGTCTTCAAATAAGGCTGCGCGTGAAGTTTTATATTAATTTGTATCAATTCCTTTCATCCATTCTGGTAGTTCTTTTGATTCCTGTATCGGATCTTTATTAATGTTTCCATAAGTAATATCAAAATACTTCGCTTTATGGTAATTATGCTTTCTTGCAATTATAAAGTTGGGAAAGATTGAAATGTACTTATTGTATTCACCTGTCTCAGAATTATATTTTGATATGTCGCTATTTAGTTTATTGTTCAAATCCAAAACGTGTCTTCGATCTGGAAAATGTGTCATTATAAACTCGTTCACTTTATACTCATAAAATACTAAGTCCGCATTATTTTCTTTTGTTTTTCTTTCATGAACAGAATTTTGCAACCAATATTTTAAACTGTCACGATCTGAAATTGAAACAACTAATAAACTATCACGTGTTTTTAAATCGGATTTAAAATTATTCCATAACTGTGTTACATGTTTATTTTTTTGATCTAAACTGTCCAAACATTTTTTTGGTAAAAATAAAAAGCTATAACAATGATTATTGCAAACGAGAGAATCAGAATTGTAAAGGATTTAAACAGTCGCATATTTCGGTAATTGTTTTTCTGTCTCAGAGGTAGAATCTTATTAAAATATCAGCCCAGACTACTACTAATTTCTTTCCCTTCAATTTTATACTTACCAACTTAAGTTAAACTAAGCGGTAGCCAATTCTCGTAGACATCCAAGAGCATTATTTTTTATGAATTTTCTCCAATCAAAAATTTGGCTATTTTATTTTCTTTCAGGTGAAAATAATGATAAACGATTTCATCAGCTAATAGTTTTCCGTTCAAATCATGGACTACCTGGTGAACCTTAACTTTCACAACGCTGCCTGTTTCGGTGATCTCTAAAGGAGTGACGTTTGAGCTTACCAAAGTAAATTGTCGTTTCCAATAATTTTCAACTTCCTTGTGCCCATAAACATAACCACCATCCATTCCATTGGCCCATTTTACATCATTTGTCATTTTTGAAATAACCAGTTCAATTTTCCGGTCATTGAAATTTTGATACAACTCACGAAATGCCTTATTGATATTGTTCATTGCAATTGGGTTTTACTGCTAATAATGTAATTTCAAAGATACAGTTTTAGTAACGGTAAGGCATCCGAGACCAATAGCCCTTCCAGGACATTGGCATATATTTTTATTACATAAAATAAAAGTTAATTATGCCTGAATTATCTGATATCGCACCTTCCATCAACGAATTAAGCGACAAGGCTGCTGAAGCAGAAAAATCGGATCCTTCATCAGCAATAAAATTATATCAGCAGATATTAAAAACAGATCCTTTACAAATTCATGCATACGACAGGCTAATGATTGTATACCGGCAGGAAAAAAATTACGAAAAAGAACTTTCGATCATTAATTCCGGAATCAAGGCTTTTGAAAAATTTTATAAAGAACAATCCGGCAAACCATCTAAAAAAATCAGTGAGATCAGTAAAAAATTAAACAAAGCATTTCACCTTGTTGATAAAAAAGGAAATTCTTTATACAGTCCTGAGCCAATAGACCGCTGGCAAAAAAGAAAAGAAACGGTTGAAAAGAAAATGGAGAAAGTTCAAAAGAAACATAGCAAGTCCTCTAAATGATTCGGCAACATAGAAAATATGAAAAAGGAGGTCTGTGCTTCAATCACGAAACAGGAATCGTAAGGATAAACTCACTTCCTTCACCCTCTTTACTTTCCACTTTTATTTCCCCACCATGCGCTTTAATAATATCATAGCTCAGGCTCAAACCCAAGCCAGTTCCTTGTCCTGTAGGTTTTGTGGTAAAAAATGGTTGAAAGATTTTATCAATTATTTTTTGTGGAATTCCATTTCCATTATCACTAACGGCTATGCACACACGATTTTCTAACTTCTTTGTTGTTACTGAAACTTTTGGTTCATAAGAAATAAGATTCTTGTTTTTTTGTTCGTTCACTGCATAAAATGCATTATTGAAAAGATTCAATAACACTCTTCCAATATCCTGCGCAATGATATTT
>JBQCIM010000018.1:0-8917 GCA_051953735.1 Ginsengibacter sp. | reverse complement strand
TTTGGACTGGTTAAATCATTGATCGCCACTACGTCTATGCCTTCCATATTATAGATCTGCCTGAAAACCAAACGGCCGATTCTGCCGAAACCATTGATGGCAACTTTTACTGTGCTCATAATTTATCTTTTTTTAAAATTTTAAAATTAGGGTGCAAATTTACGACATTGTAAAAGATTCGTTATGATAAAAATTATTTTAAATTTTAATAAGCAGCCACCTGAAAAAAATAAATTTTGATTATTTATTGAAAAGAAAACGATTTGCTTTTTGTAAATCATAAAAAAATCAGGAGTTTTTACCGCTCACATATTGATTCCCTTTCACATAAAAACGATAAGGCAACAATGCATCTGCGCCTGCGCTTTCCACACCAATTCTTTTGCTGATTCCAATTTTTTCATCGGGAATTTTTTCTCCATTATCCATTAAATAAATCTCTTCATCCAATAAGTACAATCCTGAGTGATGTTTAAAAATTCCGAGCGCTTTCCCCACATTTCCGGGGCCGCGTGTAAGTGTTTTATCCAACTTATTTTTGCCTGTTCGCTGAAGCATTATTTCAATTCCTTCTAACGGTTCTATCGCGCGAATTAAAACTGCATCAGGAATTTCGTTTTTATTGGTTACAATGTTCATCATCTGGTGCATTCCATAACAAATATACACGTAAGCCGTTCCTGGTGCAGAATACATATGTTCGTTCCTGCTGGTTCTTCTTCCTGCAAACGAATGAGAAGCTTTGTCAATAATGCCAACATAAGCTTCCGTTTCTACAATTTTGCCGGAAGTAATTTTTCCGTTGAAATTGGTAACAATTATTTTTCCCAACAACTCACGCGCAATTTTTACGACGTCTTTTCTATTATAAAATGACAACGGAACTTTCTTCATAATGATTTAAGAAATTTGAATGAACAAGTATTGAAGGCAAAGTAAATTATATTTGTTGGCAACGTTTTTCTAAAAAATTTCTTTCAAAATAATTTGAAAATGGTTTATCTGGTTCCATCTTTTTTATCCGAAAATGCAGTGGAAACAATTCCTGAGTACGTAATTGCTTCTGTGAAAAATTGTTCGGTAATTTTTGCAGAAAACGAAAGAACGGCGCGAAGATTTTTGAAGGCTATGGACAAAGAAATTGTGATTGACGATTTTGAATGGCACGTGATTCATAAAGCAGAAGCAGAACAACTTAATGTTTTTAAGCAAAAAATAAAAGAAGGAAAAAATATTGCGATTATTAGTGAAGCGGGCTGTCCCGGCATTGCTGATCCCGGTCAAATTTTGGTAGAAGAAGCGCAAAAATTAAATGTAGCAATAAAACCTTTGGTTGGTCCAAGTTCTGTTTTGCTGGCGTTAATGGCAAGCGGATTCAATGGGCAGCATTTTTGCTTTTTGGGTTATTTGCCAATTGATGATGCAGAAAGGATTAAAAAAATTAAACAAACCGAAGAAGAATCTTTAAAAAGAAAATGTACACAAATTTTTATAGAAACCCCTTACCGCAATAATAAATTGCTGGAAACAATTTTGCAACATTGTAATTCTTCAACGAAACTTTGCATTGCAGCCGAGCTTACTTCTGCGAATGAATTTATCAAAACAAAAACTATTGGAGAATGGAAAAAAGAAGCCATCGATTTGCATAAAAAACCTGTTATCTTTTTGTTGATGGCGTAAAAGTAAGTGCAGAAAATCGGTTACAGTAAATGAAGTAATATGCGAATTTTCTATTTTGATCCGTTTTTATTTTGATGAAATTTCGTGAACATTTTATTTCTTTTCATTTCTGCGAATCTTTTATCTTTGGCACTAAACATTTTTTATGAAGTTTATCGTTTCCTCAACGCAATTGCTCAAACACATTCAACAAATAAGCGGTGTGATCAGCGCCAATACAGTTTTGCCTATTCTTGAAGATTTTCTTTTTGAAATTGAAAAAAATAAGCTGACAATCGTAGCTACAGACCTGGAAACAGTGATGAAAATTCAGATGGATATTGAGGCCAAAGACAGCGGCAGAGTTTGTATTCCTGCCAAAATTTTACAGGATTCGCTAAAAAATATTCCTGAGCAACCGCTCACTTTTAATATAGATAAAAATTACGGAGTAGAAATTACCAGCGATAATGGGAAGTATAAGGTGATGGGAGAAAATCCTGAAAACTTTCCAAAAGAACCCGTTGCTGAAAGCGCCAATTCTTTCACCATGCCTTCTTCTGCATTAGTGACAGCGATCAACAAATGCATTTTCGCTACAAGCTCTGATGAGCTTCGCCCGGCTATGACAGGAATTTTCTTTGAGCTTTCTCCAAAAGGAATTACAACCGTTGCAACAGACGCGCATCGCCTGGTTCGTTATTCCAGAAATGATATTTCTTCTCCTGAAACTGCTTCATTTGTAGTTCCTAAAAAGCCGTTGAACTTATTAAAAAATGTTTTGCCAAATACTGATGCGGAATTGACTGTTTCATACAACACGAACCATCTTTTTGTAAAACAGGATGGAACAGAATTGGTTTGCCGGTTGATTGACGCAAGATTCCCGGATTATAAAGTGGTCATTCCTGCTGACAATCCGTATAAACTTACTGTAAATAAAAATGATTTTCAAAATGCGTTGCGTAGGATCAATGTTTTCAGTAATAAAAGCACGAATCAGGTCGCTCTGTCTATTTCCGGCAGCGAATTACAGCTTTCGGCACAGGATGTGGATTTTAGCTTTGAAGGAAACGAAAGAATGAATTGTCAATACGATGGCGAAGATTTGCAGATCGCTTTTAATGCAAAATTTTTGATAGAAATGCTTGGCGCAGCAGATACAAATGAAGTGGTGATCGAACTAAGCACGCCAACAAAAGCAGGAATTATTAAACCAACAGAGCAGGAAGAAAATGAGCAATTACTAATGCTCGTAATGCCTTTGATGTTGAACAGTTAATAATTGAAATCATCTTTTTGAAAAAATGGAGTTTGCAAAAAAGTAAACTCCATTTTTATTTTCTACAAACTTTTAATTTGCTTTTACTTTTGCTTCAGAAACTTTTCGGTATTTTTAAAGGAAACTTTTCGCTTTAATGAACCTCGTTACCATTCGCACTTTTCAAAATTATTTTACCGCCCATATTATATTGACAAAATTGCAATCCGCCGGAATTGAATGCTTTCTAAAAGATGAATTCACTGTTACAGTCGATCCAATATTATCGAATGCTGTTGGAGGAATAAAGCTGGTTGTGAGAAAAGAAGATGAAGCTACTGCAAATAAACTGTTGAATGAATTTGATGAAGCGTACAGGCAAAGCGCCGTTTGTCCAAAATGTGGAAGCAAAACGATAGAACTGGTTCTGAAACAAACAACTGCAAATATTGCAACAGCAATACTGACATGGCTTCTCGGCAGCTATGCTATTTCAGCGAAAAATATTTACAAATGCTCTTCGTGTGGATATGAAAGCGAAAATCTTACAGAAAATTTTGAACATGAAGGAGTAGGGTTTGAAGAAGAAAATCTGAATTAAAGAAATCGAATCAATGAAAACAATTGCGTTTATACCTGCCCGTTATGCTGCCACACGTTTTCCCGGAAAGTTGATGCAAATGCTGGGAGATAAAACCGTCATTCGCCATACTTATGAAAATACAGTAAAGACTTTATTGTTTGATGAAGTAATTGTGGTAACCGACAGCGAAATTATTTTTAATGAAATAACTCATTATGGCGGTTATGCGATCATGAGCAAGCAACAACATGAAAGTGGAAGCGATCGCATTGCTGAAGCGGTTGCAGATATCGAAGTTGATATTGTTGTAAATATTCAGGGCGATGAACCTTTTGTAAAAAAAGAGCCGCTTAGACAGCTCTTGCATGTTTTTGAAAGTGACTTGGATGAATCAATTAAAGTGGCGTCATTAATGCATCCAACAGTAAACGAAGAAATAATTACAAATCCTAATCACGTAAAAGTTGTTGTTGATAAATATAATGATGCATTATTGTTTTCACGAAGCGTAATTCCTTTTCATCGTGATAAAAATATCACTCCTGTTTATTTCAAACACATTGGCATTTATGCATTCAGAAAAAAAACTTTAATGGATTTTACTCAATGGAAATCCACTCCCTTGGAAGTAACCGAAAAGCTGGAACAACTTCGATACCTGGAAAACGGCATTAAAATAAAAATGGTTCAAACAGATGAAAGCCCTGTATCCATTGATACGCCCGAAGATTTGGAACGTGCAAGAAAATTAATATAATTTTTAAGATCGTTCATTTTATCTTTAAGGCAGTTTTTCACTCTTTAACTTTTTTGATAATGTTGCTAAACCGAAATTTTTATTTTTTCCTGTTGGTCTTTTCGTTTGTTCTTTATGCGTGTAATCAACAGGATAAGATAGAAATTGAAAAATCCGCTTCAGCTTTTGATATCAAACAAGGGGAAGCATCGGTTTTGCAAAGCAATCAACATTTTATGAAAGCCTTTAAAGCGCGCGATTCTGTTGAAGTAGGAAATTGTTTTACAATGAATGCAAAAGCAATGGCAACGAACCAGGCACCGGTAAACGGAAGGGATGATATCATCGTTTTCTTTGCGAATATTATGAAAAGCGGCGTGAACGCTTTTGATGTAAAAACTGTAAAGATCTGGGGCGATAGCAGTATTCTTGCTGAAGAAGGGACATATAAATTATCGGATAAAGATGGCAACCAGATTGACAAAGGCGAATATATCGTACTTTGGAAACAGGAATCCGGAAACTGGAAAAGGTATCGCGATATCTGGACAAGCAGCATGCCTGTTTCTGCAATAAAAGTAGAAGCGAGAAATTTGCCAATGCATTAACTGAATTTTTCTGTTGTCACAAAATATTTTAAATTAATGAGAAGTGAAAGGTATTTGTCATTATTGAAACCTTTTGAAACACGTGCAACGAAAAAAGTTTTGCAGGTAAATCCAACGATTCCTCCTGTAAGAATTGAGCCTGAAAAGACCATTATTTTTGTTTTTGAATATGATGCGGATAATGCAACTTATCGCCAACTGGATAATGTTGAGGATTGTTACCAATATATCAACAGTTCTAAAAACACATGGATCAATTTTGATGGCTTAAAAAAAGATGATGTCGATAAGATCTGCGCCCACTTTGGCATTCATCCTCTTATTGCCGAAGATATTTTAAGCTCCGGGCAGCGTCCAAAAATGGACGAGCTGAATCAACTATTGTATTGCCTTTTGAATATGCTTTATTTTAACGAAGAACTTTGTTCTGTTGAAAGCGAGCAAATAAGTATTGTTTTAGGAAAGAATTTTGTATTGAGCTTCCAGGAAGATGCGTCGCGGGATGTATTTAATCCATTGCGCGAAAAAATAAAGATTGCCGGAAGTAAAGTGCGGCAAAGCAACGCCGATTATTTATTTTATTCATTGCTCGATCTCATTGTTGACAATTATTTTGTGGTAATGGAACAGGTCGGTGAAAAAATAGAAAATCTTGAAGAAGACATTACCAGATGGCCCAACACGAATACTCTTGCAAAGATCAATATGGTTCGGAAAGAGATGATTTATTTAAAAAGAAATATTTCTCCGGTCCGCGAAATTATTAACGGAATTTTGCGAAGCGAAAGCAATCTAGTTGAAGACAAAACAGAAAAATATTTTAAAGACATTTATGATCATATCATTCAGGCAAACGAGCTTGCAGAAAATTATCGCGACATGATGATCAACCTTCAGGATCTGTATCTGAACAATGTGAATTTAAAAATGAACGAAGTGATGAAAGTGATGGCCGTTGTCACTTGCCTGATGGCGCCTGCCACAGTTATTGGTGGAATTTTTGGAATGAATTTCAATCGCATTCCATGGCTTCATAATCCAAATGGTTTTTTCATAGCGGTAGGATTAATGCTGATTATACCAATCTGGATGATATGGATCTTTAAGAAGAGAGGCTGGTTTTAAAAATTATTTTCCTTCTAAAATATTTTTGATTTGCAGAATTGCTTCTACATTATTTGTTCTTTTTAAAGAAGCCTTCACTTCCACTTTTTCACTGGCTGTCAAATGAAAATTCAATGGCGCTTCGCCTTCAGGATTTTTTGGAATATACATTAACGAAACCCGATGGAAATTTTTTCCAAATTCATTTTGCAAATAAGAAATTTCATCATCTTCAAAATAATCCTGCAAGCGAAACCAGTTGGTTTGTAACATGGTAAATGGCTTTGTAAAAATATCAGCAATTCCACCGGTTTTATATTCGGCATCCCAGCTTCCTTTTTTTCTGGAGCGAACCTGAATCATTAAAATACCTCTTGTGTTTTGATGGATCCAATCTTTAAAAATATTTAAAAAACGAAGCGAGGTCTCCGCGCCAATATTGTCTCTCAAACCGGCATCCATTACATCTATTACAGGCTTGGAAGGAAGCCACACATTAGGTAAAATATAAGGATAGGTCGCGTTCATTCTCAAAGCGGTCAACATTCTTAGATTCATTGGATCCTGGTTTTTAAACAACGCTGCAAAATCAATGGCATCAGGACCAGTCATTTTTGTTGTGCTGTCTTCAAAAGACGGTTGCATCATAAAGCTGATTGGTTGCGAGCAAACCATCATTTTTTTAAAATCCCGCGTTACTGTTGAATTCAATATCATCAGAGGAATCCGTGCGTTCTTTTCCGCATCTTTATAAAAACCTATCGGCTTATCTAGAACATTTTGCGTATTATGGTTTAGTTTTTCTTCAAAAGCATAACCGCGATCTTTAACATAGCGGTAATGGCCAAACGTAAATTTTTGTGAAGGCGAGATCAGGTCTCTTGCAATCAATGAAGAGAAAACCGGATTCAAAAGATCTTCAGAAATATTGTCAACATATTTTTTATTCCGAAGATCGATATTTGCGCCATTCTCTTTTAACCGCCACAACTCACGAAAGTAAGCAGCCGCAAGCATTCCGCCGGAAGCGCCTGTCATGAGCACTGTTTTTTTCATAATTGTGCCATGCGTTAAGCTGTCCAATTCCTGTAAAACATTCATGGCAAAGCTTGCACTTCTTACGCCACCACCGCTGAAATTAATAAGTACCATCAACGGTTTTTCTTCCTGCTGATTTTGTTTCCAATTATTTAAAATGGAAATCATGTTGTTTTTATCAGAATCAATTTTAGCAGGAGTATTTAATGACTCCAGGCTTTCAAGAGAATAAGCAGGACGATTTTCAGTTGCATAATTAAGGCCATAAGCCTTATTTCTCGGATCAATAATATCATATTTATAAAGCACATTCAGTACTATAAAAACAAATATTATAAAGATCAAACTCCAGCTTTTGAGAAAATAAGAAAGCGCTCCAATCACAGCGTTCATGATTGCAAAGAATAAAAGAATACTGGCAGCAGCAGGAATTTGAAAGATCTTATTATCCAGGAAAAAAGCAATGAAGATCATAAAAATAAAAGCCAGCAAGACAGTGATCATTGCAGAAAAATGATGCCTTTTGAAAATGATGTCTAAAAAATTCTGGCTGTAATGCTTTACTGATCTTACTTTCTTAACCTTCAGCCCGGTACTCAGATAATTTGTTACCGGAAGACCGAAATCATCAATAATTATTTTTTCTTCTTCAGTATCGGGAATTTTATTTTCATCAAAATTGATAAGGTTTGGCTGAAAAGACCGAATAATTCTTCGATCGGCAGAAAAAAAATAAAGAAAGGAAATTAAAACTAAAAGAAAAAAGCCACCTAAAAACCCGCCTACTATAAAAAGGAATTGTGAAAGCGGAATTAATTCTTTTACCCTGTCAAAATACAATGCTTCTAAAAAATAAAGAATCAAAAAAGCAAGAGGAATAATTGCATTGTTCATGCAATATTTTAAAAAAGGTTTTGAACTTGTTGCCAAAAAACGAAAACGGCCGCTATGCAAAATAAAAGTGGTAATATTCCAGCTCATAATAAAGATGCCGACGCAAATGCCAGTAATGGCAGCGCCTGCAGCGTTTACATTGCCAAGATATTCCGGCGCAAGAAATAAAGTGTTGGCGCCAAATGTTTCCATAAAATTTCCAGACACCGTCAAAAAAAGAATGAACCATAAGATCAATAACACCTGTGACTTTCGGAAATGAAGCAGCAATAATTGTATAGGAAATGAATAATAAAAATCGTGAAAAAACTTTTTCATTTTTAATTATTGCAGTTGGTTTTTTAAAAATACTTTTTTTCAAAAACAGAAGAACGGATAAGATACAACATAAAAACAATCGACATTAAAAATAAAATAGCAACAAGTTGATGAGCAACGCCAAACCAAACGAGATTATTGCCATAAGGTGAAGTTAGGACAGTGGTAATTCCAAGCAAAACCTGCAACAAAACCAAAATCAGAGGAATGAATTTTGTTTTTGAAAATAAAGACGTTCCCAAAACTTTCCCTGCTTTTATCGTCCAAATAATTACCAGTATCAAAATGGTGTAAGCAAGACCGCGATGAATAAATTGAACAGCGATCTTGTTATCAACTAAGTTTTTTGAAAATGGTGATAACCGGTTCATTACTTGCGGAATCCAATGCCCATTTATTGTTGGCCACGTTGGTGCGGCCGTTGCTGCATGAAGCCCGGCCATAAATGCTCCATAGATCAATTGAAAAAAAAGAATGATCAAAATAATCCAGGTAAAATTTCTCAAAGATTTATTGATCGTTTTCATCGTATTCGGAACTGAAATGCTTAATGCAAACCAAAAAGTATAGCACAATAAAACCAGTGCTGTCATAAAATGTGTGGCGAGTTTGATGTGATCCACAAACAATCTTTTTGGAACCAATCCGCTTGCAACCATTATCCAGCCTATCGCACCCTGGATTACGCCGAGTAAAAACAGAATAATAAAAGG
>JBQCIM010000017.1:0-8751 GCA_051953735.1 Ginsengibacter sp. | reverse complement strand
GATTCGTCGGTCCATATACGTAGAATCGGCCAGCAGCCTATTGAATTTGGACATTATGTTTTGGGAGGATTTCAACAGATCGTAAGCCAGTCTGTTTTGATCCTGATAACAATTATAGCAATCCTAATTTATAATCCTGTTTTATTCGCCCTGCTTTTTATCATTCTTGCGCCTCCAATTATTCTCATTGGCTTTTTAATGAAAAAAAAAATCAACTCAATTCGTAAAGCAGCAAAGGACATCAGTGAAAAAACGATTCAATACCTGAAGGAAGCTTTAACAGGTTTTATCGAAAGTAATTTATATAACAGCAAACCCTTTTTTGCAAAAAGGTATAACGTATCGCAATCACAATTTAATGATGTTCTTTCTGAACAATTAGTAGTTCAGAATATGCCATCGAGGGTTATTGAAATATTTGCCATTTTAGGATTGCTGATTCTGATTCTTATTCATTCGTTTACTGCTAATACAAACTCAATTTCAATAATAACTTTAGGAGCCTTTATCGCAGCAGCTTACAAGATAATTCCAGGCATTGTAAAAATTTTAATAAGTAGTGGACAAATAAAAACTTATGAATTTACAATTGATGATTTGGTGAAAAATAAATCGCTTAGTCCTAAAAATATTTCTGAAAAAAAACTGCCGTTACATTCCATTGAATTTAAAAATGTTTCTTTTCATTTCAAAGTCGAACCTGTTTTAAAACAACTTTCTTTTTTTATTTCAAAAGGCGATTTTATAGGTTTATCAGCGATTTCCGGGAAGGGGAAAACCACGATGATGAATTTATTATTGGGATTTTTAGAACCTGACGAAGGAAGAATTCTGGTAAATGGAATTTCCGTCGAAATGCAGCAAAGACAAGCTGTTTGGCAAAACGCTTCTTATGTAAAACAACAGCCGTTGCTAATCTATGATTCTATTTTAAAGAACATCACCTTAAATGAAAGCATGTTTGATTTTCAAAAATTAGAAGAAGTGTTACGGGTAACAGGATTGAAAGAAATTGTATCCAATTTTCCGGAAGGTTATAATAAGATCATCACTGAAAACGGGAAAAATTTAAGTGGGGGCCAGCGCCAACGAATTGCCATTGCAAGAGCTTTATACAAAGATGCTGATCTCATCATTCTTGATGAACCTTTTAGCGAACTTGACAGATATTCGGAAGATTGTTTGATTAAATATTTCAGTGATTTAGCCAGCCGCGGAAAGATCATCATCTTGATTACCCACAACAAAGAAAGCCTTTTATTCTGCAACAAAATTATTTCGTTAGATGAAAAAAGATCAACGCTCATTGGTGATATTGACTCCTGGCTTTCCTGAAAACGATCTGGATACTTCGTGCCTTCCTTTTCTTCAAAGTCTTATCAGGACAATCAACAAGGATTTTTCTAGTATCAAAATCATTGTTGTGACTTTTCAATATCCTTATACATCGGCAGAATATATATGGAACGGAAACACCATTTTTTCTTTTGGAGGAAGGAACAAAGGAAAATTATCGAGACGTCTTTTGTGGTTCAGAGTTTGGCGAAAATTAAAAAAGATCAAAGAGGAAAATAATGTGGTCGGTTTATTTTCATTATGGCTTGGTGAATGCGCTTTCATTGGCCATCGTTTTGGAAAAAAATCTGGAATACCGCATCACTGCTGGATTGCAGGACAAGATGCAAAAGCCGGAAATAAGTTTGTAGCTAAAATAAAACCATCTTCAGACGAACTGACCGCAATATCTGATTTTATTGCGGATGAGTTTTTTAAAAACTATTTAATTCGACCTGTTCACATTATTCCAAATGGTATTGAACAAGAATTATTTGAAAAAGTTCCTTCAAAAAGGACGATTGATGTGCTTGGCGCCGGTTCTTTAATTCCTTTGAAACAGTATGATATTTTCATTGATTGTATTTCCCGGTTAAAAGAACATTTTCCTCACATTTGTTCTATCATTGCAGGCAAAGGCGAACAAGGATCTGTGTTACAAAAAAAGGTGCGGGAACACGATCTCTCTGATAATATTTTTTTAAATGGCGAAATGACTCATCAAAATCTGTTGATGCTAATGCAACAATCCAAAATTTTTCTTCACCCGTCTTCTTATGAAGGTTTTAGCATGGTTTGCCTGGAAGCATTGTATGCCGGTTGCCATGTCATTAGTTTTTGTAAGCCAATGAATGTTGATTTTGACCATTGGCATATTGTAAAAATGAAAGAAGAAATGATTGAAAAAGCATTGGAAATTTTAATGCTTTGTGATCTCACACATGAATCTGTAATGCCCTATTCTATTAATAATTCAGCGAAATCAGTTGTTCAATTATTTAGTCATTAATTTTTCACAGATTTCAAATAAATCACCCGCGATCGACTTGAAAGAAAGAGATTCATTAAAATGATCCGCAACACAAATAGACAATTGTTCTTTATCTATATTTTTTAAATTCAATAAAACTTTTAAAAGGCTTTCCGGATTTCCCGGTTCAAATAGAAATCCAAATTTTCCATTCGCAGTTATTTTTTTAAAAGATGGAATTGATGTTACAATAGGAATAGAGCCGCACGCCATGGCTTCAATTAATGCATAACCACTTCCTTCTTTATGGCTCGCTGAAATATAAAAGTCAGCAGCATTGAACCAATTTTCAAGTTCTGAATGATCTACTTCGCCTTTAAGGATTACAGAATTTTTGAGAAAACAATTTTCCTCTAATCTTTTTTGCATTTCCTGCAGCAAGTCTTCAGTCTGATAGATAATATATAATCTCGCTTCCGGGTAGATAGAAAGATATTTTTCAAATGCATTTAAAAGAGTGAAAGGATCTTTATTTAAGTTCAATCTTCCTACCCATAAAAAGATTGGCCTATTAATCAAACATAGCCGTTGCCTGCATTGTCGCTTATTCCTTTGCACATAAAATGTGGAAGCTTCCAGGATTTCAATGCATTTATTCTTACCAGAAATTATTTTATTTTTTATAAATTCTTCTGCATTTTCAACACTTGTGAATAGATAAAAACTCACATAACGGTCAGCAATTTTTTGGAACATTTTTTTTATTCCTGTAAATGGTTTTTCACCGTGATGCTGCACAATTAGTTTTGTCCTTTTGCCTAATTGAACCTTCAACGTAATAAGTTGAAGTGGAAAAACCAAACCCTGGATCAGAACAATATCCGGCTCTTCTTTTTTTATAAAGGCGTGAGTTTTAAAAGGAATATACCAAAACTTATTTTTGCTTTTAAAGAAAGAATAGCGTACACCATTTATATTTCTTTCACCTTCAAAGTCCATGTGTTTGATCAAATGAATCGACAATCTTTCTTTAATGAACTCAACAAAACCGATGGAAGCTTTTTGTATCTCCAATACTTCTGCCGGATTTGAAATTTTGGAGTGAGAATGATAATTTAGGTCAACCAGTTTTATCATGAATGGGTCTTTTTAAATACTGATTGGAAAAGATATTTGAGAATTATAAGAGTGTGTCAGTTTTATTAATTCAGGTAAATCGCCATAAATGTGTTTTCCTTTCCCGTTGATAAATATTTCACTAAATTTTGAAATTGCAATTTTTGCATCAGTTAGTTGATCTTTGATTTCTTCATCGAATAAACGAATGACTCCGCCATGCAAAACCAACAAAATATCTTCAGGGTTTATTGAGTAAAATGCGTCAAACTCTTTATTGCCATAACTTTTAGCAATGACAAAGTCAGCATTATTATTGATTGAAATAGATCCAATGTTTTTTTGTCTCCACTTTTCAGCGGGATTTTTTGTCAACGTTTGAAATAATTCTTCATCTGTCATCATCTTTGTTTTTCTTGCCATGCGCAGATGTTCCCATAAATTCCAGGAAGCGGTTAATGTGGAATCCGTTCCGAAAAGAATGGAAGTTTTTGTTTTTAAGTTTTTAATATCAGCGGTTTTATTCAATAAAAAATAATTGGAAGCAGGGCACCAGATCAATGCATCAAAATTTTCTGCCTGTTCACCGTTCATCACGACTCCATGTACAGCAAACAAACTTTTATTGAAGAAATTTCTTTTTATGAGTGTGTTTATTTCTTCATGAGCCATCTCATCTGTTCCTTCACCAACATGAATGACATAAGGTTGTTTTTTGACGAAAGGATTATTCAACTTTAGTTTCCAGTTCTTTTCAAACTGAACCGAATGAAGAGAATGATTGTCCTGTAGCACAGTAATAAAAGGGTCTGGAATGTGTATTTTTTCTCCATGGTTTACAACTGTTGTAATTCCATTCAACAGATTTTTATAAAGCCCCCATTGAATTCTCAGCGATTGCGGAATTTTCAAAACTTCATTAATCGCTTCTTTATTTTGACAATGGATATCCTTTCCCCATTCTGCATAATTGTTATAAATGCGATTTCCAGTTTCAGGAAATAAATTAAAATCCAGATGATCGTGAGAGTTAATTAAGCCAGGAAAAGCAATTGCATTTTGAAATTCGATTTTAATCTCTCCACGCTTGACAGAAAATTTGTTTTCAGTGGTTATACATTTTATTTTTCCATCTGCAATCTGAATATTTTGCAGTCCTTCACTTCCAAGAATGTTGACATTATTTAACCACATCCGGCTTCTTTAAATGAATTCCATAAATGATCGGCATTCCTTTCCAGGCCTCATACACAGCGATTGCATGTTGCTTTTCATAATAAGGCTTTGCCGATTCGTCAATTGACTTTTCAACAAAACGAATCACCTGCAGATCAAGTTGCCTTGCTATGTTTTTTATTTTGTCAATTGAATGGACATAATTTTTTATTGCCACGGTTTTGCCATTGTGATTAAAAGTTCTTTTCCCACCTTTTGCCAAAGCGGTTGGGTGGTAATCGGTAAGAATTATTCCTCCTCCTGGTTTTAAAACACGTTCCCATTCTGTCAATACGTTTTCTGCGTTTTCAATATGTGCAATAGTGAGTGTGGAGACAATAAAATCACAGAAATGATCTTTCAATTCATCCGAATGGTCATCTTTTAAAAGATGTGTGTCTGCTTTCGGAAACTTTTGTTTTAATATTTTGAGCATTCCTTCTGAAACATCAAAGCCGATTAATTTCTTCGGATGAAGATTGAATATTTTTTGCCAATGCCTTCCTGTTCCGCAGCCGATATCCGCAATTATTTTATTCTGCAAATTGACATCATTCAGAAGCGATGAAAAGATTTCCTCGTCCCATGCAAGCATGAGGTTATCGGGTTGTGCATCATAGCTCAATGCCCACAAGTCATAAGCTGCATCTGCATTTTTTATTTTTGAAACAACATTTCTTTTTAGGAAAAAAGGATTGAATTTTGGAAATAGATTCATTGGCCTTTAAATTTTTAGCACCAGATAACAGTGATATAACAAATATGAAAACGTATAAAGCTGATATAAAGGTTGCCCACTTCCAAAGGTTGGCAACCTTCGCGAGTATTATTTCGATTAGAACAAAGTATGAACAAAGTACTTTTATTCAATCCTCAGAGCGCTGTCGCAAAACATCGCATTCCCAATTCTATAATGAATATCGCTGCTTCTGTTAATGGTGTTTATGAATGGACAATCGTTGATGGAAACCGTGAATACCAGCCTTATGAAAAGATAAAAAGTTACCTCGCCACGGGCGAATATAAATACATTGGTTTTACGGTGATGCCCGGGCCGCAAACCAAACAAGCGATTCCTTTTGCAAAGAAAATTAAAGAAGAATTTCAAAATACGATCATGATTTGGGGTGGTTATTTTCCTACAAGTCATTATAAAGTCGTATTGAATTCCGGGTATGTTGATTTTGTGATCAATGGCCCTGGTGATAAGGCTTTTCCGCAGTTGGTTGATGCATTGGAAAATCACAAACCGTATGAGTTAATTAAAAATCTGATTTACAAATATGATGGCGCAATCATTAAAAATAAGAAACAGGACTTATTAGATCAGGATACACTTCCGCCTTTGCCTTACGATCAGTTAGACACGATTTACCCGATTCAAAAATACCTTGGTAAAACGTATTTAGGAAATAAAACACTCGCTTACCATTCAAGCATTGGCTGTCCTTTTACGTGTTCATTTTGTGCAGTGGTACCAACTTACGAAGCAAGATGGAAAGCGAAATCTGCAGAGCATGTTTATCGGGATGTAAAATATATCAAGGATAAATGGGGAGCAGATGCGATTGAATTTCACGACAACAATTTTTTTGTTTCTGAGAAAAGAGCCGTTGCATTTGCAAAACTGATCAAGCCTGAAAAGATGAACTGGTGGGGAATGGCGCGGATTGACACAATGGATAAATTTAAAGATGAATCATTATCGCTTCTTCGTGAAGCGGGATGCAAAATAATTTTTTTTGGAGCTGAAAGTGGCAATGATAAAGTCTTGCATCAGTTGGACAAAGGAGGAACGCAATCCGGCGCGCAGATTATTCGCTTTGCCGAGCGACTGAAAAAGTTTGATATTATTCCTGAATATTCTTTTGTGTTGGGAACTCCGGCTGCCACTGGAGCAGAAGTGATGGAACAAATTGAATTCGATATCAATTTTATAAAAAAGGTAAAAGCAGTAAATCCAAAAACAGAGATTGTTTTATATACCTACAGTCCTGTGCCAACAGAAGGTTCAGAATTGTACAATGAAGTGCTGGCTTCTGGATTTGTTTATCCTCAACATCTGGAAGATTGGATAAGTCCGCAATGGGAAAAATTTGATTTAAGGAAAAATCCTTTAACACCGTGGCTGCAGCCTGAGATGATCGATAAGATCAGAAATTTTGAAACTGTTTTGAATGGTTGTTATCCAACTGTTTCTGATATCCGTCTGAACAACCTGAAACGCCGCATAATTAGTCTGGCAGCTGGTTTCAGATATAAAATTAACTTTTACCAATATCCCTATGAAATAAAATTTTTGCAGCGAGTGTGGAAATACAGGCAACCCGAAATCCAGGGATTTTAAACTTTAATACAATTTGTGTTGAACTATTTACGGATCATAAACAACAATCTTTTTCAGGTTGATTCATTAAGCCAAAATGAATTTGAGCGACTCTATATCTCCTTAAGAAAAAAAGAAGGAAGGTATTTTACTGAAAGTGAGATTGTAAGGCTTCCAAAGGTCGATCATTCTCATCCGCTTTTCAAAGAATGGAAGATCAGGAAAAAAAGTTGTGATCATCTTTTGCACTACATTAAAAAGCAGGGCCGGATTTGCAACATTCTTGAGATTGGTTGCGGTAACGGCTGGCTTACAGCACAACTGGCGTTGGTAACAAAAGGAACGGTTACAGGAATTGATGTAAACAGGACAGAGCTAAAAAAAGCAAAAAAAGTTTTTCAAAAAAGAGCACGGATCAATTTTCTTTTTGGTGATATTCGCTCTGGAATTCTCGCTGATCAGAAGTTTGATTTGATCGTGTTTGCTGCTTCTATTCAATATTTCAAATCATTGAAAGAGATTGTCAATACTGCATTGCAGCATTTAACGCTGCAAGGAGAGATACATTTTATTGACAGCCCTTTTTATGCGATTGAAGAAGTTTTCCATGCAAGGCAAAGAACGCGGAAATATTTTTCGGAGCTTGGATTTCCGCAGATGTCGAAATATTATTTTCATCATCGTTTGTGTGATTTAAAACCGTATAATTATAAGATTTTACACAATCCACACTCATGGATCAGCAAATTGATGTTTCGTAAAAATCCTTTTTACTGGATAGTGATCCAAAATAATTATGGTGATGTTTAATCAAACATTATATCAAACTTATCAACGTCACAGAACGCTGCAAACCAGCAGGATTAAGGCTTTGCCGATTGTTATCCTGATGCCTCACAGCGCTTGCAACTGCCGCTGTTTGATGTGCGATATCTGGAAGGGAAATCGTAACCTGAAACAATTAAATGAACAGGATATCCAGGGATTGTTGTCTTCACTAAAGAAGTTTGGAACACAACAAGTGTTGATGTCAGGCGGAGAAGCATTATTAAACCCACATTTTTTTCGCTTCTGTGAAATACTAAATAAGGAAAAAATAAAGGTGAGTTTGTTGTCAACAGGACTTACGCTTAAAAAAAATGCCTCGATGCTGGTAGCCTATGTGAATGATATTATTGTTTCTCTTGATGGCGATGAAGAAACACATGACAGGATCAGGAATATTCCCGGTGCATTCCAAAAAATGAAAGAAGGAATTGCAGACATAAAAAGATTAAATCCTGATTTTAAAATTACCGGCCGAACTGTTATTCACCAATTGAATTTTAGAAAGTGGCTCACAATTATTGAGGCTGCAAAAGAAATCGGTTTGCAACAAATTAGCTTTTTACCGGCAGATGTTAGCAGTCATGCATTTAACCGTGAACTGATTTGGGACGAAAAACGTCAGCATGAAATTCTTTTATCAAAAAACGATTTGACCGATCTTGAAAATATCATTGAGAATTTATTGATCTCTAATGTGCTTGATTTTGAAAATAATTTTATTGCTGAATCAGCGCAAAAGATCAGGAAAATTTACAGTTATTATGCAGCTTTTTATGGCTTGAATGATTTTCCGTTTAAGCGCTGTAACGCGCCGTGGGTATCCACTGTCATTGAAGCTGATGGAAATGTAAAGCCTTGTTTTTTTCATCAATCTTATGGAAATATCCACAATGAATCTCTGGATCAAATTTTAAATAGTGACAAAGCAATCAGCTTCAGAAAGACCTTGGACATGGATGAA
>JBQCIM010000016.1:0-4743 GCA_051953735.1 Ginsengibacter sp. | reverse complement strand
GTGCCATACTTTCGGGCATTAGCCAAAGCTACCATGTAAGCATTACGGGTAACAGTTGTCCCATCTGTTCTTATAGTGACTTTCATTTTTGTAATTTGCCATAAGGCTTTGAAAATTGCTCTACCATAACTCCACATGCCTCGCTTTTTCGACTTTTCAAATTGCTTTACAAGCATAGCATTTAAACCAATGTCGCTTACATGAATGCATATCTCTTCTTCATTGATTTTGATAACATCAATTTTTTTACAATCACCATCAATAACTATATGAAGTGCTTCTTCTGCAACCAGCGGAATCCCTAATTCTTTTGCCATACCGTTTGCAGAACCAGCAGGCAGAATTCCTAACGTCATGGTTGTTTCCTTTAACAGCTCCGTTAACATTTTCACTGTGCCATCACCGCCTACAGCCACTACCCTGTCGGGGTTGATACTTTCAATGTAATGTTGTACTGACCTTTTATCGTCATTTCCCGTTAACAAATAAAACTCTATAAGATGCGGCTTCTCCTTAAAATATTGTCGAATTGAATTTTCCCAATCGTGTTTCTCTTTTCCACCTGAAATGGGATTTATAACAAACAACAATTTTAATCGTTTGGGGTTCTGCATGTTTATTGTATAGGTGTAATTATGCAAACAACCGACCACCCCCCAAAAAGCTGGAAGGCACGGCTATACAACTGGTTGGGGTTTACCAACGAAACAACGGTAAAACTGTATCATGGCTATGGCCACAATGATCAATTAATGATTCACGGCCATGTTTTTAAATTCAGTCCTCTGCCAAGAAAGAAGTATCAAAAAAGTGTGGTTCACAATGCACTTGCCTTGTTGCGCTTATTTATAGTAAAACCATATGGCGGTGTTGATGTTTGCTTGCAATGGGAAGGAGAAAACTTTTACTCAAAAACTGATGACGATGGCTTTTTTAAATTTGAATGGAAAGATAAACCACCATTACCCAAAGGCTGGAATGAAGTGAAAGTAAAAGCCTTGCTTAATGGCAAAGTTATTTCTGCATCCAAGGGAAGTGTTTACATTCCGCACGAAACCCAGTATGGTTTTATATCGGACATCGACGATACTTTTTTGATCTCTCATTCAGCAAATTTGCGAAAGCGGTTGTTTGTTTTGTTCACAGAAAATGCACGAAGCCGCAAACCATTTGAAGGCGCTGTAAAGCATTATCAATTGTTGGCCAACAGCAATACTACACCATATGAACCAAATCCCTTTTTCTTTGTGTCGAGCAGCGAGTGGAACCTGTATGATTATATTTTGGAGTTTACGGTTATTAATAAAATACCAAAAGGGGTCTTTCTTTTAAATCAATTGAAACGCTTTGGGCAATTATTAAAAACAGGCCAAAATAATCATCAAACAAAGTTTATAAGGATTGCACGAATACTGGAAACTTATCCGAAGCAACGCTTTGTTTTATTAGGCGACAGCTCGCAACACGACCCATATATTTATGAAGCTGTTGTGAACCATTTTCCAAAACAGGTGCATGCTGTTTATATAAGAGACATTTATAAAAAGAACGAGCAAAAAGCAAGAGATGTTCTATATAAAATTGAAGCCGCAGGCGTTCCCTGTTGTTTTTTTCAGCATAGTTCTGATGCTATTTTACATTCAAAAAAAATTGGACTTATTTCTGAAAAAGAAGTAACAGAAGGACTTGTAGGTGACAAGTAGTCTTTGCATCCTTGTAAAAAACAAAATGTTGGCTTCTGATCAATAGTACTCACAAGTCTTATTTCAATTACAAATTGATAGTTGCTTGATTCCTTCTAATTCATGGCATGTTATTTATGCTCATTTTCCTAAACAATTATTATGGAAAAGAATCTGGAAAATGATGAAGCTGCTAAAAAGTTCAAAAAACTGGTAATGGATATAAACGTGTGTATGTTTATTACCAATAATCGTGAAAATAATCACACCCGGCCAATGGCTACTATTAAGGTAGAGGACAATGGCAGTTTGTGGTTTTTTACTGATGTACGTTCTATAAAAGTAGAAGAGGTAAGTGCAGAAAATACGGTTCATCTGGTGTACGCACATCCGGGCAAAGAAAGCTATATGGATGTGTGGGGAAAGGCTGATGTAATTACTGACAAAAAAATTATTAAAGACAAATGGAAGCCCTTGGTTAAAGCCTGGTTTCCAAATGGCGTGGATGACCCAAATCTTGCTTTATTAAAAGTACAGCCCAACAATATTTATTATTGGGATGCTGAGACAGGAAAAATGGTGGCTTTCTTAAAAATTGCTGCGTCCGCCGTAACAGGAAAACAATTGGCAGAAGGCGCAGAGGGCAAACTAAAGGTATAAGCTCAGCCTTATAAAATTTAAAACATTTTTTAGAAAAAATATAATTGATATATCAATAATTGATAAATCTGGCTATATTTGTACCGAACCATGGAAAAATTAGACAGGGTAATTTTTTATTCGCTGGATAAAACAATAAAAACCTACAGACAGTTTGCTCAAAAGAGATTTGTGGAAGAAGGGCTGGATATAACGATTGATCAGTGGCTTGTTTTAAATGCTATTGCCGAAAGGCCGGATATAAGTCAGTTGGAGATTGCAGAAAAAGTTTTTAAAGATGCTGCCAGCATAACAAGGATCATTGATTTGCTAATAAAGAAAAAATATTTGCAAAGAGAAACGCATAATTCAGATAGAAGACGTTTTAGTTTGGGCTTAACCGAAGACGGAAAGGGATTAATTAAAAACATTTCAAAAGTGGTAAAACAAAATCGGGCAAAAGCTTTAAGAGGAATTACCGAAAAAGAACTTGTGCAAATGAAACAAACGCTTACACAGATTATTGATAACTGTAAATAATTTTTATGAAACAGGTATTTTCTAAGGCGGCCTTTTTAATAATTGCTGCTTGTTTTATAAGCGCTGGCATTGGCGTTAATACTTCAAATGCCTGTGATAAGAAATTATGTGCCAAAGCTTGCCTGCGCATCAAAAAACAATCTTCTGAGACTCAAATAAAAAAATCTCAAAAAGCAATAGACTATCCTGACCTTATCCTGACAAACAGTATCCTTCGCTTTTGACTATTTCAAAGTCAACCTTTCCTGCCATAAATCATTTTCATGTCAATAAGTTCATCGAAATTGTCTTTTCAATAAAGAAAAATTAAAACATCGTCTTTATCGTTTGCTTTAACAATTCCTTCTGTATAGAAATTTCCATTGGCACTTTTTTTCGAGGATATTAGTGGTAACAAAAACTGAACTATGAAAAAGATCATTACCCTCATGATTGCTGTAAGTTCTTTTGCAGCATTGCATGCACAAACTTCAAGAGATGAGGCCAGAAGAGTTATTTTGGGACAACCCAAAAACTCCCCACAAACCTCGCCTGATCAAAATTCCCGCGATGTTATTTTAGGCGGTGGTAACAATGGAACGAATTACCCAAAATCCTATCCTAAAAATTACCCTAACGGGTCAAGACAAGCGCAGATAGACCAGGTGAACAGAGAATATAATACAAAGATCCAGTCGATACGCAATAATCCATATTTATCACGGGCAGAAAAAGACAGGGCCATTCGTCAGCTGGAAAATGATAGAGCAAGCAAAATTCGCCGGATCAATGGACAATACAGCAAATACAGCAAAAAGAAAAACAAAAATTATCATTACGATGATGACAATAACCATCACGACAATGGCAAACACTTAGGCTGGGAAAAAGGTAAAGGCAATCCGCATAAAAATGGTGGAAAGCACAAAGAGTAATGTTAATAATATTGGAATAAAAAACCTCTCAGTTGAGAGGTTTTTTATTTATTGCAATTTGAAGCTTTCTAAAAACTTGGTATTAAAATCACCGGCCCGGAATCTTTCGTCCTGCATTAGTTGTAAATGAAAAGGAATTGTTGTTTTAATGCCCTCAATCACATATTCACTCAAAGCCCGGTACATAGTATCGATTGCTTCCTCTCTTGTTCGTGCAACAGTGATTAATTTGCCTATCATTGAATCATAATAAGGCGGAATTACGTAGCCTGCATATACATGGCTGTCCACACGTACGCCATGACCGCCCGGCTGATGCAGCACCGTTATTTTTCCGGGTGATGGGCGAAAATCGTTGTATGGATCTTCTGCATTAATACGACATTCAATTGCATGGAGTTGGGGCTCATAGTCTTTACCAGAGATCTTCTCTCCCATGGCAATTTTTATCTGCTCTTTAATAAGGTCGAAATTGATCACTTCTTCTGTTACGCAATGCTCTACCTGAATGCGGGTATTCATTTCCATGAAGTAGAAGTTGCGATGTTTATCAACCAAAAATTCAATGGTGCCAACACTTTCGTAATTAATGGCACTCGCAGCTTTCTTTGCTGCTTCGCCCATTTTGGTACGCAATTCCGGCGTCATGAATGGCGAAGGTGATTCCTCTACCAACTTTTGATGGCGCCGCTGAATAGAGCAATCTCTTTCACCCAAATGGCAAACGGTACCAAACTGATCTCCGGCTACCTGTATTTCAATATGGCGTGGTTCTTCAACGAACTTCTCCATATAAATTCCATCGTTCTTAAATGCTGCTCCTGCCTCTGCTTTTGCTGTATTGTATGCACGCTCCATTTCGCTTTCTTCCCAAACCACACGCATACCCTTACCGCCACCGCCAGCTGTTGCTTTTAAGATGATTGGATAACCCATGTCTTTCGCAAGGCTCTTGGCTTCGTCCAGGC
>JBQCIM010000015.1:0-10442 GCA_051953735.1 Ginsengibacter sp. | reverse complement strand
ATTTTGGCTATATTACCGTAAGAATGAGCAGCAACAATATTCCTGAAACGCTTGCTTTTTTACAAAGCACATGGAAAAAAGTAAATCCTTCCACAAAATTTGAATACCAATTTTTCGACCAACAATTACTAATGACGCATTCACTGCTAAGCGATGTTGCATCTGTGATAAGTTTGTTGTCTTTTCTTGCTGTTTTAATTTCCTGCATGGGTTTGTTGGGTATGGCAACCTACACAGCCGAAACAAGACAAAAAGAAATAGGCATACGCAAAGTGCTTGGTTCAAGTGTGTTGCAGGTGATCATGTTGTTATCAAAAAGCTATTTGGTTTTGCTTACAGTTGCAGTTGTAATTGCAGTGCCCGTCGCCTACATCGTTAATAATATGTGGCTGCGATCTTTTGCATCAAGAGTAAGTATAAGCCCGTTAATACTGCTTATAAATATTTTGATTTTAGCAATTATCAGTTTGGTCATTGTTTTTTCACAGGCGTGGCGTGTTTCTGTGGCGAATCCGGTGAAGAGTTTGAGAAGTGAGTGATTGGCTTATGTGCTGATTTTGCTAATGTGCTAATGTGAGAATTCTAAAATGTGAAAATGAAATGCACGAAAAGAATTGAAATAAAATGCAATGTATTTGTTGGTTTACTATAAAATAACAATCACCGATCAACGAAAATAAAATGTTTCAAAATTATTTCAAAATCGCCTGGCGCAATATAATTAAAAGCAGGTTTTATTCTGCTGTAAATATTATTGGCTTATCAACAGGCATTGCATTTACTATGCTGATTGCAGCTTATGTATGGAGCCAACTCCAGGTGAATAGAAATTTAAAAAATGCGGGTCAGCAATACATTATTGAAAGCAACTGGAAGGACCCAAATGAAGGTTTTCCGCTTGCGATATCAGGCCCATTGGCGCAGGAATTAAAACAACAATATCCAAACCTTGTTGCAAATTATTACAGGTTTGATGGTGTAACGTCAAACGTGTCAAGAGGTGATAAAACTTTTCGAGAGAATTTACAAATTGGCGACAGCACTTTGCTGAACATGTTTGGATTTACCTTACAATATGGTGATGCAAATACTGCTTTAAAAAACCCATTTACTGTTGTTATCACAAAAGATATAGCCGTAAAATATTTTGGGAAAACTGATGTGGTCGGGCAAACAATAACAATTGAAAGCTTCCTGGGCTCAAAGCATCACTTTTTAGTAACCGGTGTGCTGAATGATATTCCGAAAAATTCTGTTACTCAATTAATAGATGGTTATCCGGGAAAGTTTTATGTTTCAACGGATAACCTGAATTTTTTTGGCAGAAATATGAATTGGCAAAACAGTTTTATTGCTAATTATATTGAACTTAAAAAAGGGGTTTCACCAAAAGATCTTGAACAACCAATTATTCATTTAATAAAGCAAAATGCACCGGCACAGGTAGCTGCCGATCTCACACCAAAACTTGTTGCATTAAACGATTTGTACCTGTCGGCTAACAATAACCTTGTTCAAAAAACAATGTATGCTGTGTCTGCAATTGCATTATTTATTTTAGCAATGGCGATTATCAATTTCATAAACATGTCTGTAAGCCGCTCTGCTGCACGAATGCGTGAAATTGGAATAAGAAAAGTATTAGGCGGATTGAAACGACAACTCATATTGCAATTCTTAACCGAATCAATCCTTATTGTTTTTTTTGCAACAATATTTGCTTTCATTTTATATGGAACAACCAAAAATTTGTTTGGTAATGTTTTAGGTAATGAAGTTCCATCGTTAACTGCTTTCCCGCTCTACTTTATTGCATTTCCAATTTTATTTATTGTATTCATTGGATTTATTGCAGGCATTTATCCGGCGTTTGTTTTGTCTTCATTAAAATCCGTTGAATCGCTTAAAGGAAAATTGTCATCAGTAAAAGATAATGTGCTGCTAAAAAAATCTTTGATCTCGTTTCAATTTATAACGGCAACGGTTGCTTTCGTTGGCGCAATAATTATTTCACAACAAATCAATTTGTTTCTTACAAGTAATCTTGGTTATAACAAAGAATATGTTTTATCTGCACAGGTGCCACGAAATTGGAGTCAGCAAGGTGCAAATAAAATGGAGAGCATTCGCAACCAGTTAGCTGTGATGCCCGAGGTAAGCAATGTTTCGCTTTCGTATGAAATACCTGATGGCAATAATAGTGGTGGTGCACAGTTGTATAATTTGGGATCAGATTCAACCCAGGCGATTACCGCACAAGCTTTAACTACTGATGAAAATTATTTAAGCGTATATAAAATTCCATTAAAGGCAGGTTCTTTTTTTGAAGGTCACTTAATGGATTCAGCAAAAATAATTTTGAATGAAACAGCAGTAACTGCGCTGGGTTATAAAACTCCGCGAGATGCAATTGGCAGGCAAATAAAAATTTCCGGCAATCCAACGATCTTCACAGTAAAAGGTGTAACAAACGATTTTCATTTTGATGCAATGAATCAAAAAATTGCCCCCGTTATTTTTTTCAATGTGCAGTTTGCAACTATTTACCGCTATTTATCTTTTAAAATAAAGCCAGATAACATTCCTTCAACAATAAATGCATTGCAAAAAAAATGGAATGCATTAATGCCGGGTGCTCCTTTCGAATATAAATTCATGGATGAAACTTTAGCACGGTTATATAAAACAGAAATACAATTAAAGAAAGCTTCTTACACTGCAACTATTCTTACTTTAATAATTGTGTTATTAGGTGTTGTGGGTTTGGTTTCGTTAAGCATTCAGAAACGTGCAAAAGAAATTGGCATAAGGAAAGTGTTGGGTTCATCTGTTGCAAGCGTCATTACATTATTTATAAAAGAATTTTTATTGGTGATATTAATTGGTGGAATAATTGCTTGCCCTCTTGCATACATCATTATGCACCACTGGCTGCAGAATTACGCATACAGAATTAATATAACCGCATCACCTTTTATTATTTCAATTATTTGTTTAGGATTGATAACTGCATTGCTGATTTGTATACAAACAATAAAAGCTGCGTTAGAAAACCCGGTGAAGAGTTTGAGAAGTGAGTAATGTGAAATTGTGAAAATGAAAAAGGTAATAATTGTTTGTTTACTGTTTAAAAGTTCATGAAAAGAGTCATGATGAATTAAATCACAAATCATAAATCATAAATCATAAATCAACTTTTATGTTTAAAAATTATTTAAAAATTGGATGGAGAAATATCAGAAAGAATAAACTTTTTTCTTTCATTAATATTCTCGGTTTATCTATTGGTATTGCGACCTGCTTTATTATTATGTTGTATGTGCAGGACGAGCTGGGCTATGATCGGTTTAATAAAAATGCGGACAATATTGTAAGGGTTGTTTTCCATGCCAATCTTAATGGTGGTAAAATAGATGAAAGTGTCAGCATGCCACCTGTTGCACAAACGATGAAAAAAGATTTTCCTGAAGTGAAAGATGCAACAAGGATCCTTGACTTTGGAACGCCAAAAATTACTTACAACAATACCGTTTTTAAAGACGACCGTTTTGCATTGGTTGATCCAAACTTCTTCAGCATTTTTACTTTGCCAATGATAAAAGGTGATGGCAAAACTGCTTTGACACAACCTGATGCTGTTGTAATTACACAGGCAACTGCAGAAAAATATTTTGGCAAAGCAGATCCGACAGGCAAAATTATTGAGATAAATACAGACAGTAACCGCGTGTATAAAGTAACGGGCGTCATAAAAAATATACCAGCGAATTCACATTTTCATTTTGATATATTCGGTTCCATGACAAGCTGGGCAAATGCTACATCAGATACATGGCTCGCGGGTGGTTATCATACGTATCTTTTATTGAATCCCGGCACTGATCTGAAAAAGATGGAAGCAAAATTTCCTGCAATGGTTGCCAAATATATGGGGCCGCAAATACAACAGCAGATGGGTTTAAGTTTGAAAGAATTTATAACAAAAGGTAATTCGCTGGGTTTTGCATTACAACCGTTGAAAGATATTCATCTTCATTCAAACACAACTACAGAATTTGAGCCCGGGGGCAATGCAACTTATGTTTATATTTTTGGAGGCGTTGCTATTTTTATGCTGATCGTTGCCTGCATTAACTTTGTCAATCTTTCAACAGCAGGGGCTTCTAAAAGAGCAAAAGAAGTGGGCATCAGAAAAGTTGCAGGCTCCGGAAAATTTCAACTCATCAGCCAATTTTTATCAGAATCATTAGTGCTTACATTTTTTGCATTGTTTATTGCATTTGTGCTGGTTCAGCTAGCGTTGCCTGCATTCAATAATATTTCGGGAAAACATTTAAGCTTTGATCTAAAACCGATTCTTGCTTTTATTGGTTTAGGATTATTGGTTGGTGTTGTTGCCGGCATTTATCCTGCATTTTATCTTTCTTCTTTCAAACCAATTGCGGTACTAAAAGGGAAACTTACCCGCAATCATAAAAGCTTTGGTTTAAGAAGCGGTTTGGTAGTATTTCAATTTTTTATTTCCGTTGCGCTGATCATCGGAACTTTGGTGGTATATCAACAAATGAAGTACATACAAAACAAAGACCTTGGCTTTAACAAAGAGCAGATCATTACCATTCCAAATTCTTATGCATTGGGTAAAAACGAAAAAGTGTATGAACAACAAATGCTGCAGGATCCGCGCATTGTAAATGCAACTCGATCAAATTATAAACCTGTCGGTCCAACAAATTATAATAACGCACTGGCTTATCCGCAGGGCAATGATCGTTTGGTTGTAGATGGTGTGGAATATCATGTCGATGAAAATTACATTCCAACGTTAGGTATGAAAATGATTAACGGCAGGAATTTTTCTAAAGACTTTCCAACAGATTCAACAGGCATTATTCTGAATGAAACTGCAGCGCATGCATTGGGATGGAATGATCTGAGTGCTGTTGGGAAAACAGTAATCAGGCAAAATAGCGACAGGGGAAATAATATTGCTTTTCATGTGATCGGTGTGGTAAAAAATTTCAATTTCAAATCACTGCACCAGGCGATTAGTCCTTTATACATGACCTTGCAGCCTGAAGGCGGATTGATCTTTAAAATAAAAACAACGGATGTAGCAGGCTTATTGGCAACAATGAAAAAACAATGGGATGGTTATAACACAGGCGAGCCATTTACCTACAATTTCATGGATGATCTTTTTAATAAAACGTATTCAGCAGAGCAAAAAACCGGAGCCATCTTAAATATTTTTTCTGTGCTTATTATTCTCGTTGCCTGCCTTGGTTTATTTGGTTTGGTAACTTATACGGCCGAGCAACGCACCAAAGAAATTGGGATAAGAAAAGTGTTGGGAGCAAGTGTATCGCAGGTAACACAAATGCTTTCAAAGGAATTTCTAAAATTGGTTTTGATTGCCTCGCTCGTAGCATTTCCTGTTGCATGGTTTGCAATGAACAAATGGCTGCAAAGCTTTGCATACCGTATCCATATTTCATGGTGGATTTTTGTTGTGGCTGGTCTCACGGTATCGCTGATTGCCCTGATAACAGTAAGTTTCCAGGCGATAAAAACAGCGATGGCAAATCCTGTGAAAAGTTTGAGAAGTGAGTAATTTGAAAATGGGAAAATTTGAAGATATGAAAATAACATGCATGCCTACACGAAAATAATTTGAAAATAAAAATTCAAATGATTTGTTTGCTTACTATCTTTTTCTGCTGCTAACTTTACAGGAATAAAAAAACTTCCGATGTTCATCAGCATCAGTAATGATTCTCTTCAAACAGGCATTGAAGCGGGAAAGAAAGCCGCATCTCTTATTCGCCAGGCGATTGCATTCAAAGGGAATGCAACGATCATACTGGCAACCGGTTCCAGCCAGTTTGAAACATTACATCAATTGACTACGGAAGAAGGAATTGACTGGAGCAACGTTACGATGTTTCATTTAGATGAATATATCGGTTTGCCGGTTTCTCATAAAGCAAGTTTTAGAAAATATTTGCAGGAAAGATTTATTGAAAAAGTACCGTTATTAAAAAAGGTGAATCTGATCAATGGTGAAGCGGACGCAGTACAGGAATGCAAGCGGTTGGAAAAGCTGATATCGCAATCCCCTGTTGATGTGGCTTTGGTAGGAATTGGAGAAAATGGTCATCTGGCTTTCAATGATCCTCCGGCAGATTTTGAAACTGATAGCGCATTTATAATTGTGCAACTGGATCAGCAATGCAGGCAACAACAGGTAAACGAAGGCTGGTTCGGTTCATTAAATGAAGTTCCTGAAAAGGCAATCAGTATGTCGATACAGCAGATCATGCTATCGAAACATATTGTCTGTACCGTTCCCGGGATCAGGAAAGCCAAAGCCGTAAAAAATTCGCTGGAAAGACCAGTGTCAAATATGTATCCTGCAAGCATTTTACAACATCATCCCGATTGTTATTTATTCCTCGACAATGAATCTGCGTCTTTATTAAAACACACGTAAAGCAAACAATGAATCACTTATGGGAAAATTGAAAATCATAAATGGAAGAATTATCACACCGGAAAAGATAATAGAAAATGGAAGTGTTCTTATTGCTGAAGGCGTGATTACTGAGATCAGTGATAAAGAGATCAATTCAAAAGCAGATGTGATTGTTGATTCAAAAGGAAATTTCATTTCTCCAGGTTTCATTGATATTCATGTTCATGGCGGAGGCGGCAGTGATTTTATGGATGGCACGGTTCGCGATTTTCTCACCATCGCTGAAACGCATTTGCAGTATGGAACTACCGCTCTTGTGCCTACCACACTTACGGCTGAAAAGGAAAATCTCTTGCACCTTCTTGATATTTTTCGCGAATCATCTAAGCAAAATGTAAGAGGAGCGCAATTTTTAGGAATGCACATTGAAGGTCCTTATTTTGCTATAAGCCAAAAAGGAGCACAGGATCCGCGTTACATACGAAAGCCGGATAAAAAAGAATATAGTGACATTATTGAAAAAGCCGGTGACATTATTGTAAGATGGAGCGCAGCACCAGAGTTGGAAGGCGCTTTGGACTTTGGTAAATATTTGAAAGCACATCATATTCTGCCGGCAATCGCTCATACGGATGCAGTTTATGAAGATGTGGTAAAGGCGTTCGAAAATGGTTATACGCTTGCCACTCATTTTTATTCTGCCATGTCGGGAGTTACGCGTCGCAACGCTTTCCGCTATGCCGGCGTGATAGAAAGCGTTTATCTCATGGATGAAATTGATGTGGAAATAATTTCGGATGGAGTTCATTTGCCGGAGCCATTATTAAAGCTGATTTATAAAATCAAAGGAAGCGAAAGAATTGCGTTGATCACCGATGCAATGCGTGCTGCTGGTACTCAAAGTCACGAGAGTATTTTGGGTTCAAGAGAAAACGGGCTGAAAGTAATTGTGGAAGGCGGTGTAGCCAAACTGCCTGACCGCACTTCATTTGCAGGAAGTGTAGCAACGACAAACAGGCTGGTAAGAACAATGATTCAAATGGCGGGCGTTTCGATAATTGAAGCAGTAAAGATGATGACATTAACACCTGCGCGGATCATGAAAGTTGATAAGCAAAAAGGTTCCATAACCGCAGGAAAAGACGCCGATATTGTAATATTTGACAACGAGATCGATATCAAAACTGCTATTGTGAAAGGAGAGATGTTATACAATCAGTTCTAAGAAAGAATGATGACGACAAAAAAAGGAATTCTCTTTATAAATTTGTTTACTGTCTTCCTTCTCTATATTTGAAGAATTCTTTTTAAAAAAATCATGACAAGAAATTTCCTTACTGCAATTCTGTTTTTATTTACCAGTTCTTTTGTTGCTTCTCAAAAAATCGGCTCTTTGCGAAAACAAATAGAGCAGCTTCTTGCCACAAAAAATGCGCGCGTCGGCGTTTCTTTTTCAGGCATTGAAAAGAAAGACACGTTAACCATCAATGGCAACAGTCATTTCCCTTTGCAAAGTGTTTTTAAATTTCCGATTGCTTTGAAAGTGCTTCACCTTGTAGACCAGAAAAAACTTTCTTTAGACCAAAAGATATACGTTCGTAAGAGTGATCTTTTACCTGATACATGGAGCCCGCTTCGCGATAAATATCCGGCAGGCGATATAAAAATTCCTTTAGCTGAAGTTATCCGTTTTATGGTTTCAGAAAGTGACAACAATGCGTGTGATATTCTTTTACGGCTTATCGGAGGTGCTCAAATAGTAAATGATTATATCCAACAACTTGGCATCAGAGACATGGCTATCCGCTTCGATGAGGAAGAAATGCACCGTGAATGGAATGTTCAATTTTCCAACTGGACAACACCGGAAGCCACTACCGATTTACTGAAATTATTTTACGGTCACAAAATCTTATCGGCGAAAAGCTACGATTTTTTATGGAAGGTCATGACTGAAACATCAACCGGCAAACAGAGGATAAAAGGGCAACTGCCGGCAGGAACTTTAGTGGCTCACAAAACAGGAACGTCTGATACAAATGCTCAAGGAATAACCGCTGCTATAAATGATATTGGAATTGTAACCTTACCAAACGGAAGCCATTTTGCAATCAGTGTATATGTTTCAAACTCGAAAGAAAATATGGCAACGAATGAAAAGATCATTTCCGATATTTCAAAATTGGCATGGGACCATTTTGTAAATGAAATTAGATAATCAGTTTCCCTATTGGAACTTATTATTTTAAAAAAATAATTAAATGGGCGGCGAAACGAGAAATGGAACAATTAACTTTAGCAACTATATCAATTCTTTCTTGTCATGAAAAAAGCTTTTTTCTTAATTCTTGTTTTACAACTGATTACTTTCCTTTCCTTTGGGCAGACAAAAGTTCAAAACTTATTAACGGAAAATCTCGATAATCCTATTAGTGTAGGGGTTTCCCATCCACGATTCTCGTGGCAATTAAACAGTGATAAAGGAAACGTACTGCAAACCGCTTATGAGATCAAAGTCGTGGCCAACAAATCCGTCATTTGGAATCCGGGAAAAGTTCAGTCTGACCAATCGGTTCATGTTCCTTATGGAGGTTCGCCTCTGCAATCGGGGAAAAAATACTCATGGCAAGTAAGGGTTTGGGACAATGATGGTAAAGCCTCTTCCTGGAGCGTGCCTGCTTTTTTTCAAATGGGATTATTGGATAAAAGTGATTGGAAAGCGAAATGGATTGAACCGGGCTTTCAAGAGGATTCACCACACGCAAGCCCGATATTCCGCAAACAATTTTCTTTGAACAAAAAAATTGCTTCTGCAACTGCATACATTACTTCACATGGCTTGTATGAAGCGCATTTGAATGGCAAACGTATTGGCGATGCGTATCTCACCCCCGGCTGGACTTCATACAACAAGCGACTACAATACCAGGCTTATGATGTAACCAATCTTTTAAAAAATGGATCAAATGCAATCGGCGTAGAGCTTGGAAACGGTTGGTATCGCGGAACACTTGCCTGGGGCGGTAACAAAGACATTTATGGAAAAGATGCCGCATTGTTTTTTCAGATAAATATTACTTACAGCGATGGCTCGCAAGCAACAATTATTTCTGATGATAGCTGGAAATCTTCAACCGGTTCTATTCGTTATGCAGAAATATACAACGGTGAAACGATTGATGCACGAAAGGAAAAAACCGGCTGGTTGTTGCCGGGATATAATGATGAAAACTGGAGTGGCGTAAAAGTCGCTGATTTTTCTTTGGATAATTTAATTGCTACCATCAATGAGCCGGTAAAAAAACACGAAACTTTTAAGCCGGTGAAAATCTTCACCACACCAAAAGGAGGAAAAGTAATTGACTTTGGGCAGAATCTCGTTGGATGGGTAGTGCTTAAAGTGAAAGGAAATGCAGGTGATACCGTCACAATTTCGCATGCGGAAGTTTTGGACAAAGAAGGCAATTTTTATACTGCTAATCTACGTGCAGCGAAGGCCCAGGATCATTATATTTTAAAAGGGGATCGAGAAGAAACTTTTGAACCACATTTCACATGGCATGGTTTCCGGTATGTAAAACTGGAAGGTTATCCGGGCGAATTAAAGCCTGAAAATTTTACCGCTGTTGCCTTGTATTCCGACATGAGACAAACAGGCAATTTTACTTCTTCCAATCCTTTGATCAATCAATTGCAGCACAATATTCAATGGGGACAAAAAGGAAATTTTCTGGATGTGCCCACTGATTGTCCGCAACGCGATGAGCGGCTTGGCTGGACAGGCGATGCACAGGTTTTTTCCCGCACTGCTTCCTTTAACATGAACGTTAATAATTTTTTTGACAAATGGATGAAGGATGTCGCTGCCGATCAATTGCCCAATGGCAGTGTGCCTTTTGTCATTCCAAATGTTTTGGGAAATGGAGCCGCGGGCTCTGCAGGCTGGTCGGATGTCGCAACGATCGTT
>JBQCIM010000014.1:0-2864 GCA_051953735.1 Ginsengibacter sp. | reverse complement strand
ACAGCTTTCTACATTTCAGATGATGGGGGTAAATTTCTGCATCATGTATGGGGAGTAGCGATTATATCTGATGGCTATCTCCAGAAGATCAATGGGTTTTTAATAGGAAAAGATTCACTTGCCTGCGGCCTGGCCATCTCGCTGGGAAAACCGGTCCTGACAGCCGATGTTCTGAATGAGCCATTATGGAAACCCTGGATTTACCTGGCAAAAGAATTTAATTTTCGCGGATGCTGGTCCTTCCCTGTGAAAACCGGTGAAAACAAGCCCGTCGGCACCTTTGCTCTTTATTTTGAGGAACCGCACGAGGCAAATCAAAAGGATGTATCCCTGGCAGAAATAATTACACAAACTGCTGCTGTTCTCATCTCTAACAATATTGACACGCAAAAACGGGAGCAGGCTGAAGAAGCCCTGCGGAAAAGTGAAGCAAAATACCGGACGATCTTTGACACGACAAACGACGGATTTGCAATAATTGAGATGATCTTTGATGAGACAGGAAAAGCCGTGGATTTTATTTACAGGGAAGCCAATCCCGCATTGATTCTTCAAACGGGTGTCAATCTTGCCGGAAAAAGCAGGAAGGAAGTTTTTCCAGACATGCATCAATCTATTCTTGATGCTTACGGAAACGTTGCCAAAAATGGAATATCGGTTCAGCAGGAGTATTTAATTCAGGCTCTTGGGCAATGGTTCCAGACAACCGCGTCGCGTATAAGCGAAGGAAACAAAAACCTTGTATCAGTTATATCAAGAAATATTACCGGCCGCAAACGTCTGGAACAGCAGCAGGAATTTCGTTTAAAACTTTCTGATGCAATTCGCCATCTTTCGGATCCCAAAAAAATTGAGGAAGAAGTAACGCGTATTGCCGTGGATCATTTCTCTGCAAACAAGTGTTACTTCTGCGTTATTAATGGAGAGAATTTAATTATCAGTCACGAGGCGGCAACTGAAGGTTTGCCCTCAGTTGCCGGAACATATCTGCTAAGCAGTTTTCCTCTGTTTAAAAAAGTGATTGATTCCGGAAGCGTGTTGGTAATAAACGATGCCAAAACTTCAAAGGTAATTGATGAAGATCTGAGAGCGCTTTGCTTACAATTGAAAGTTATTTCCTTTATTGATGTGCCGGTTATTAAACATGAGAAAGCCGTCGGTATTCTTTGCCTGGTTCAGTCCACACCCCGGAACTGGAGCGATGAAGAAATTGAATTGGCCAATGAAACTGCAGAACGCGTCTGGTCTGCGATGGAAAGGGCAAAAGCCGAAGAAGCATTGCACCAAAGTGAAGCCCGGCTGAAAACAACAATGGACAGCGCAACAGATTACGCGATCATTACTACTGATCCGGACAGGATAATTGAAAGCTGGAGCACAGGGGCAGAAAAAATATTTGGTTATAAAGAAGAAGAAGTGGTCGGAAAATCTGCCGATTTAATTTTTACTGAGGAAAACAGAAATGCAAATATTCCCCAGCACGAAATGGAGATAGCAAGAGAAAAAGGAAGCTCGAAAGACGAACGATGGCATTTACGCAAAAACGGTTCAAAATTTTTTGCAAGCGGCGTCATGTCCCCGATCAAAAATGATCGGTTAACAGGCTATGTAAAAGTAGCGAGGGACATGACAGAGCAGAAACAGTCGGAAGAAAACTTAATGGTTTGGGAAGAACGTTACCGCATTGCTTTACAATCGGCGCAAATGGCTGCGTGGGATTGGAATATTATGGAAGATAATATTATCTGGAATGATCAGCATTATTACCTGCTTGGATTGCCACTTGAAAATAGTGAAAAAAAAGCCTCTTATTTCTTACAGTTTGTTCATCCCGATGATACAGAACAAATTGTAAAAGCATTCGAAAAAGCAGTGAATGAAACAGGCATTTACCAGGAGGACTTCAGGATCCGGAGAAAAGATAACGGCGAAGTGCGCTGGATGCATGGATTTGGACAGGTGATCAGGAAAAAAGACGGCCGCGCAGCAAGGATGGTAGGCGTGATGTTTGACATAACCGACCGAAAACAAATGGAACAGCAAAAAGAAGATTTTATCATAGTGGCAAGTCATGAGTTGAAAACACCTGTTACCAGTATTAAAGCGTATTCAGAAATTTTGGAGGAAACTTGTCATGAAGGAAATTTTGAATTAGTATCACCAATTGTAAAGAAATTAAATGGACAGGTGGAAAGATTGATTGAACTGATCCATATGCTCCTTGATATGTCAAAAATAAGAGAAGGTCAGCTTGCATTGTATAAACAGGCATTCGATTTAAATAGACTGATCACAGAACGGATAGAAGAAATGCCGAAAGTGCATGCAACACACAAACTGTTTTTTTCAGAAAAAGAAAGCATGATGGTAAATGCCGACAGGGAGCGTATAGGGCAGGTGATTACCAATCTGGTTTCAAATGCCATCAAATATTCTCCACATGGTGGCAGGATCAGCATTGACGTGAAAAAAGATGAAGATTTTGTAAAAATTAGTGTGCAGGATGAAGGAATTGGCATTTCTGAAGACGCAAAAAAGAAAATTTTTGATCGTTTTTTCAGGGTAAAAGACCTTCAAATAAGTACTTATCCTGGCATGGGAATGGGGCTATTTATTACTGCCAATATAGTACATCAACATGGGGGCGAAATATGGGTGGAAAGTACACCAGGGAAAGGATCAGCATTTTATTTTACCCTGCCGGTAAATGAAAATCAGGGATAGAGAGATAAAATTTAGATTTGCCATATTTGGTTTTGTTTATTAATTTGTATTGCTTTTTTATATGAGGAGAGTATGAGGAGAGTATGAGGAGAGTATGAGGAGAGTATGAGGAGAGTATGAGGAGAGTATGAGGAGAGTAT
>JBQCIM010000013.1:0-3539 GCA_051953735.1 Ginsengibacter sp. | reverse complement strand
ATAATTCATCGGTTACATTTATTGGAATCATTTGCTGAGAGGTGCTGTTCATATTTCCCGCCTCGTGCACGTGACCTGTATAGCTGCTATAAACGGTAACGAAGGGAATCGACTTGCCCGTAGAAATTATTTTTTGCAATTGGCTATTGGTCATTCCGAGCAACAACAATTTTTGTTTTGCTGCATTGATCAATGGTGTATTTGCGGGATCGTTCTTTATCAGAAATAAAAGATTTTGCTGCCCGGTAAGCAGTTCGGGACTATAAATATCCATGACCTTATCGCCTTTATGGATCGGCTGAAAACGGTATTTGATGTACAGTTTTTCAATTCTTCCTGAAACCCTTGCTGATATCGTTTTCATAAACCTGGTATCATACGCTACACTTCCCAACGCTTCTAATTGAATCTGCTCATTTGCAAACTGCATCGTGGTAACAGGGATAGAAGAAACCACCGTGTTGTTATCACCTTGCAACAAAGTAGAAAGGTCCACTTCAGAAAACTCTCTGCTTACATTTTCTTTTTTCACCAGCGGCATTCCGCAAATCGGACAATTGCCAGGCTCATGCCTTATTATCTGAGGGTGCATCGGGCATGTGTATATTTCCGTACTGTTAGTGACAGACGTTTCAACATTTCCGGATTTATTTTTACAGCTATTAAAAAGAAGCAATAAGCAAACAGCAATTAGCAAAAGCAAAACGCGGTTGCTTCGAAATTGCCGTTTGACAATTGCCAATTTATTATCGTTGATTTTCATCATGATTAATTTAATTAGTTTAAAAAATTTGACCATTGCCTATTGCTCATTGCCTATTGCCTATTGCCCCTTGCCTATTGCATTAATTTATTTCCAATATTTTATCCATCTCTACCTGCAGGTCTAATAATTCCTGCAACTGATCCAGGTAATCAAGTTGAGTCATATTCAACGTTTGCCACGCATCAAATAGCTCAAACAGCTCGCCGGTATTCTGTTCATACGCCAACTGCATCGTTTGATAATTTCTTCGTAGTGCCGGAATGATATTTCCTTCAAATAATTGCAGTTGTTTTTTCTTACTGTTAATGGAAGAAAGAAGTCCATTGGCTTCACCGGAAGCCTGGTTGATTATCATTTGTTTTTTCGCTTCGATAGATTGCGCTTTCCATTTGAGGCTTTCAATATTGGCTTTATAACTTCCTGACGACCAGGGGGCCAATGGAATCTTTACAGTCGCTACGAGAGAGAATAACATTGGTGATTTTCCAAAACCAAACATGTGCTCATACATCAAACCGAACTGGGGTAATTGTCTTGTTTTTTCCAGGTTCAATTGAAGCTGATTGGTTTGTAATTCCCGTTCGGCAGCCCGGATATCACTGCGTGCCTGAAGTAAATAATTGCTGTCAACCGGTTGATAATTTTTGATAGTAAAGTTTGTGTCAATTGAAAAATTTTCATTCCTATCACGATTCATTAAGGTGTTCAACGAAATTTTCTTCTGCGTGATTTCATTGCTCAATACCACACGCTGGTTTTCAATTTTTCCCAACTCTGCTTTTGCTTTATAGTATGCGTTGAGCTGTCCAAGATTATTTTTATATCGAAGCTCAGCGCTCTTTATCATAAAATTGAGCAGCTTTTCATTTTCATCAATCACAGATTGTTTCTTTTCAATAACCAGCCAGTCGTAATAATTTTTCTTCGCTTCTGCATACAGTTCATTCAGTGCGAATTGCTTATTTTCTTTATCAACCGAAGACATGGATTGCATGAATAATGCATTGGCATTTTGCTCTTTTTTGTTGGGAAACATTTGCGAAGCAGAAACCACATAAGTACCCATTCCTTTTTCAGAGCCCATAGCTTTTGTAAGGCCTATATTGTAAGGCGTCATAAAAAAACCAGTTCCAAACTCAGGCGGCATCCAGCTTTTAGCGCCTTTGGCCGCTTCATCGAGAGATCGGATTTGCGCATCATACATTTTCATCTCAGGATGATTTTTTTGGATGATGGAAAATATATCCTCCAGGCGCATCTGTTTTTGTCCATACGCATTGACAGTAAACAGACAAATAATGAGAATTTTAATTATTAAACGTCGCATAGTTTTAATGTTTTATTTCAGCCATTATAATTCTTCCGTATTTTTTCAATTCATATTCTTTGCTTATTAAGAAGATAATAGGCGTTACCAAAAGAATATGAATAGCTGATGTAAATACGCCGCCAATCATTGGCAATACAATAGGTTTCATAATATCGCTTCCTACTCCTGAACTCCACAGAATCGGGATCAAACCAAAGAGTATCACACACACGGTCATTATTTTTGGCCGCAATCGTTTTGCCGCGCCGGCTATTACATATTCTCGCAAATCCGCACGGGTAATGGTTTCGCGTGAATTGCCTTTTAATTGGATTAATTGTTCCATAGCATCATTCAGATAAATAACCATTACAATTCCTGTTTCCACCGCTAAACCAAACAGCGCAATGAAGCCCACTGCTACGGCTATGGATAAATTGACTCCCCAGAAATAGATCATGAAAGCGCCGCCAATTAAAGCGAACGGTATTGAAATTAAACTCAGCAGCGCTTCTCTTGCTGAATGAAATGCGAAATACATTGAGAGGAAAATGATGAGCAATACAACCGGCAAAATGATCTTCATCGTTTTTTCGCCGCTGATTAAATTTTCATACTGGCCGCTCCAATCTATAAAATAACCTTTGGGTAATTTAGTAAGCATTGTGTTCAATTTTTCCTGCGCTTCCTGCACTGTGCCTGCCAAATCCCTGTCTCTTACATTAAATAAAACGGTGCCGCGCAATAAGGCATTTTCAGAATTGATCATTGGCGGACCTTCTGTGATTGAAACATCGGCCACAGCCTGTAAAGGAATAGGGCCAAACTGCATGGTTTGCACCTGCAGGCTTTTTAACGCTTCCATATTATTTCTGAAATCCTGGGCATAGCGGACATTCACCGAAAAGCGTTGCCGGCCTTCAATAGTTGTCGTAAGTTTCATTCCACCCAAAGCGCTTTGTACCACGGCGTTTACATCATCTACACTCAACCCATAACGGCTTATTTCGTCTCTTTTAATTTTTATGTCAATATATTTTCCACCGGTAATCGGTTCCACATACAAGTCCTTAACGCCGTTTATTCCCTGCAATTCATTTTTTATTTTTTGTGCAAATTCATAGATGGTGTCTAAATTTTGTCCGTAAATTTTTACCCCGACATCTGTACGGATGCCAGTAGATAGCATATTGGTGCGATTAATTATAGGCTGCGTCCATCCATTGGTCACACCGGGAATCTGCAATTTGCTGTTGAGCTCATTTATAATGTCTTCTTTCTTTAATCCCGGCCTCCATTGATCCATTGGTTTCAATAAAACAATAGTTTCGATCATACTAATCGGCGAATTATCGGTGGCAGTATTGGCTCTTCCTGCCTTGCCTAAAACGTTTTTCACTTCAGGAACAGAAGCAATAATTTTATCCTGGATTTGCAATATTCTTTTTACTTCAGCATTAGAGA
>JBQCIM010000012.1:0-3328 GCA_051953735.1 Ginsengibacter sp. | reverse complement strand
TATGATGATGATGTAAAACTTTTTGGGCCAAATCATGATTCGCCAGGCCTTCAACTGAAATCACAAATTGCAGTGGGATTGAGCGTAAAATTTAATAACAAACGAGCGACGACTGAAAATCCCAAGAGTGACAACTGAAAATAAATTACGTTATAAATTTTCAATAATTCCTGCGATGCCTTGTCCTCCACCAACACAAGCAGTTACAATTCCATATTTTTTATTCAATCGTTTCATGTCGTTGATGATCTGAACAGTAAGTTTTGCGCCAGTACAACCAAGCGGATGACCGAGAGCAATCGCGCCGCCATTGATATTTACTTTAGAAGGATCCAATTCTAAAGTTTTAATTACGGCAACAGATTGGGAAGCAAATGCTTCATTTAATTCGATGAGATCTATTTGAGAAAGATTCATGCCGGCGCGTTTCAAAACCTTAGGAACTGCTTCAATTGGTCCAACTCCCATGACACGCGGATGAACGCCTGCGCTTACACAATTCACCAAACGGGCAATTGGTTTCAATCCTAATTCGTTCATCATTTTTTCACTCATAACAATTACAAAAGCAGCGCCATCACTGGTTTGTGAAGAATTTCCGGCAGTTACAGTTCCTCCTTGGGCAAAGACAGGTTTTAATTTTGAAAGCGCTTCCATTGAAGTGTCTGCACGAACACCTTCGTCGGTATCAACAACAAGGTTCCTTTTCTGTTTTTTAAAATTTTCATCCACGTAAATTTCTTCAACACTCATAGGAAGAATGCCACTTTTGAAATATCCATTCTGAATCGCATTCAATGCTTTTTGATGCGAATGCAAACTAAATTCATCCTGTTGCTCACGACTTACATTGTATTCTTTCGCAACGGCTTCTGCAGTCAATCCCATGCCCAAATAATAATCAGGAGTTTCAGAAGCAACAGAATAAGCGGGAACAGTTTTCCATCCTGACGTTGGAACCATTGTCATACTTTCCGTGCCACCGGCAATAATACAATCGGCCATTCCGGTTCTGATTTTTGCTGTCGCAATAGCAATCGTTTCCAACCCACTTGCACAATATCTGTTCACGGTCATTCCTGGCACCGAAATTCCGAGCGCCCGCACGCTGATCATTCTTCCGACCTGTAATCCTTGCTCAGCTTCAGGAACGGCGTTTCCCACGATCAGATCATCTACTCTTTTTGGATCTAATTCAGGCACAGTTGCCAGCAAACCTTTAATCACATCAGCCGCCAGATCATCCGGACGATAAAAACGAAACCCGCCTTTTTTTGCCTTAGTAACCGCTGTTCTAAAGCCGGCAATTATATATGCTTCCATGGAATTTATTATTAAAGTGAAGAAAGCAATTTAAGATTTATTCTTTTGAAAAAATGTTTAAAAAATCAGATTGAACTAATGCAGTAAACCCACAAATAATTACAATTTCTATTTTTCATTCAGCTTAAATAACTTGCCACAATCGGCATTCTTCTTCCCGTGCCAAATGCTTTCGGAGAAATGCGAATGATGGGGCAAAATTGATTTCGCTTGTATTCATTTTTATTAACCATTTTTAAAATTCTGTCAACCAAAGCTGCATCAAATCCCATTGCTTTAATTTCCTGCGGTCCCTGTACGCGTTCAATATATTGATATAAAATCTGATCAAGAATTTCATACGGAGGTAAACTGTCGACATCTTTTTGTCCTGGTTTTAATTCTGCTGAAGGCGCTTTGTCCAAAATATTTTTCGGAATGATTTCTCCTTTTGAATTAATAAACCTTGCAAGCTCATAAACCTGTTGCTTATAACAATCGCCGAGCACACCAAGTCCGCCGGCCAAATCTCCATAAAGCGTTCCATAGCCAACGGAAAGCTCGCTTTTGTTGGAAGTGTTTAATAAAATATATCCGAATTTATTAGCAACTGCCATCAGCAAATTTCCTCTTGTTCTTGCCTGGATATTTTCTTCTGCCACACTAAATGGAAGATCTTTAAAAACAGGTTTCAGCTCCTTCAAAAATTGGCTGTAAATATTTTTTATCGGAATAATGTCATAAGTATTTCCGAGATTTTTACTCAATTGTTCTGCATCAGAAATGGAGTGAGAAGTAGAATATTCTGAAGGCATTAAAATGGCTCTTACGTTTTCTTTTCCCAAGGCTGCACACGCCAAAGCGATTGTAACAGCACTGTCAATTCCGCCACTGCTTCCAATGATCGCTTTTGAAAATCCCATCTTTGAAAAATAATCTTTTATTCCTAACATGATGGCATCATACACTTGTGAAATATTTAGTTCAGGAATAAAACGTAAAGGCTCCAAAAGCCTGTTTGGAACAGCAATCGCAGGCACAATAACAGGAGAATCAAAAGTGCCGTCATCGTTCAAAATCACTTCTTTTATTTCTTCCTGAAACTGCGGAAATTCTTCACAAAGATTCGCGTCTTTATCAAAGCATAATGAGATTCCATCAAAAATAATTTCTGTCTGGCTGCCAACTGCATTACAATAAATCAACGGAATTTTATACTTTAAAACATTTGCTTTTACGGTCGCTTTTCTGTCTTCTGCATGGGTATAATCGAACGGAGAAGCAGAAATATTGATCATCAGATCAGGTTCCTGTTTCATTAAAATATCCATTGGGCAAATGCGATAAAGTGGGTTGTCGCCGAGGTTCCAGATGTCTTCACAAATCGTAAGCGCAATTCTTTTTCCTTTAAATTCAATCGTCTCCCAATTATATGCAGGCTCAAAATATCTGTATTCATCAAACACATCATAATTCGGCAAACAGGTTTTGTGAGCCACACTTTTTATTTCTTTTTCATAAAGAAAAAAAGCAGCATTAAAAAGATCTTTCCCTTCTCTCACCAAGTTTCTATCAGGCGAGCCAACGATCACGCCGATCGTATCGGCATGTTGTTTTATTTTCTCAATACTTTCATAACACTTATCAATAAAGTCTTTGAAATCTAAAAAATCGCGTGCCGGATATCCGCAAACGCTCATTTCGCTAAATACGATGAGGTCGGCATTGTTGCTTTTGGCAATTTTGATCGCTTCAATAATTTTATCAACGTTCTTTTCGAAATTACCAATGTGATAATTTTGTTGGGCAAGGAAAATTTTCATCTGGTAAAATTAAGTAGAATAATGTTCGCGAATTTTTTCATTTAACAATCTTCTCTATATTTTTTTGCTTTTATTTGGGGTATGAGAAAATTTTTATTCCCATTCTTTGCTGCAGTAATTTTTTTTTCGTGTAAAAGCAACAAGAATATTCCTGACGTTTCTTCGATAAAAGTCAACCTGGAAACCAAAAGGTTTGAAGACGA
>JBQCIM010000011.1:0-5352 GCA_051953735.1 Ginsengibacter sp. | reverse complement strand
ATAATCAAAATGGTTAAAAAACATACCGACATACTTACAGCCAAACCAATAATATTGATAAAGCTGAAAGTTTTATTTTTAATGATATTCCGCCAGGCTGTTTTGAAATAATTTTTAAACATTTTATTTTCGTTTGTGGGTGACTGTTATATAATAGCAAACCAGCAAATAACCGATTTTCATTTTCGCATTTTCAAATTATTCCGATCTCAAACTCTTCACAGGATTGGCCATCGCCGCTTTAATTGAAGTATAGCCAACGGTCAGCCATGCAATGAGTAATGCGCCGGCCATCGTAATGATAAAGAACCTGGCGCCTATTGAAATTCGGAAGGTATATTGCTGCAACCACTGATGCATAAAATACCAGGCAATCGGAGCGGCAATAACAAACGCGATGGCGATCAGGATAGTAAACTCTTTTGAAAGCATCACTACAATATCGCGAACAGGCGCGCCCAATACTTTGCGAATGCCAATCTCTTTTTTACGTTGTACCGCCATATAAGAGATCAGGCCATATAATCCAAGACAAGAGATAAAAATGGAAATGCCTGAAAATATTTTAAATAACACGGATAATTCGTTTTCCTGTTTATAATAATTCGCTACTGTCTGATCAACAAAATCATATTCAAAAACAAAATCAGGATAATTTGTATTCCATGTGTCTTGTAAAGCAGCAATAACAGTTTTTGCTTTATGCATGTCTATCTGGATATTGGCCAACCCGTAGCTATTCTTCAAGGTCGTCATTACCACAGGTCCGATAGGATCGCGAAGTGAGCTTACATGAAAGTTTTTTACAACGCCAACAATCGGCGCATTCACTCCGTTTACGTTAATCATTTTACCAACCGCTTTGGCAGGATCTTGGATGCCAAGATTTTTTACGACAGTTTCATTCACCACAAATTCACGAATAGTATCGGAAGGAAAATAGATTCGTCCTGCAACCAGGTGAAGGTCATATAACCGGAAAAAGGCTGTATCAGCAGGTTTCATGGTTACGATCATATCGGGGGTGGTTTTGCTGTGGTTATTTTCTGTACGCAGATCTGTAGCCCAGCTTCCATCGTCAGTCGCAGGCGCAAAGGTGCTGAAGCTTACATTCTTAACACCATTGATATTCTTCAACTCATTATATAATCTATCCATTTTTGTGCGACTCAGACTATCACCTGGTAAAGCTGCGTTAATGATCGCATCTTTATTAAAACCCATATCTGCATTGCGGAAATAATTCATTTGTGAAGCCACGACCAACGTCCCTATGATCAGTGTTTGTGCAATTACAAACTGAAAAACCACTAATGCTCTTCGAAAAGAGATCCCTTTAAAATGGTTGCCATTACTGCTCTTTAAAACATCGACGGATTTAAATGCGGATAAAACGAGGGCTGGATAAAAACCAGATAAAAATGTAACAACTAATAACGCCGCAATCATAAATAAAATGAATTGGGTACTGAAAAGAGCCGCAGTTGATAATTGAATTGCAAGGAGGTTGTTTACAAATGGAAGACAAATGTAAATTACCAAAACAGAACCAATTAATGCTAACAATGTAGTAATGCCGGTCTCACCTAAAAACTGAAATATTAATTGTCGCCGGTTGCCACCAAGTACTTTTCTTACACCTACTTCGCGCGAGCGATTGATTGCCTGCGCTGTTGTAAGGTTAATAAAATTTACGCAGGCAATGACCAGCAGAAACAAACCAATTAAACTTAACGCAAGGATAAGGTCTTTACTAAATGTACGGCCGCTAAAGTTTCCATATCGGGCATCAAAATGAATTTCTTTCAATGGTTCAAGTGCCAGAAAATAACCGGGATTTACCGGCTTAATTCGTTTGTCTGTAAATTGATCAACAAGTTTATTTACCTGGTCTATTGAAGCATTTTTATTTAGCTGAACAAAACAATAGTTTTGATCAGAAATACTGCCCCAGTCATTAGGGTCAATACCTTTCATAAGTGTTGCATAAGATACCACCACACTTAAAGGAAAATCAGTATTGGCGGGTGGATTATTAAGAATGCCTGTTACTTTCATTACTTCTCCATACATCTTAAGTGACTTGCCCATTGCCAGATGCCAGTTTCCAAAATATTTTGTTGCTTCATCTTTTGTGAGGAGCACCGAGTTAGGGTCATTCAATGCGGTTTTTATATCGCCGGCAGCGAGAGGAAAATCAAACATTTGAAAGAATTGTGGTTCCGCTGCAAACACATTTTGCTCTTTAAATTTTTTCTGCACGGAACCGTCAGCAGCAGTAGTAGAAACCTGCACGTTGTTGTCACCGAAAATTGCAGCGGCATTTTTCAATTGTGGCAGATCAGTTCGTAAACCCTGGGTTACAGGAAAAGGCACTCCTGTTCTGTATTCCCGGTTCTCAGCTTTTCTGCCAATACGAACCACCCGGTAAATCTGGTCTTTGTTAGCATGAAAACTATCAAAGCTTTCCTCATATTGGACGACAAGGAATAGCATTAAAAAAGCAGCAAAGCCTACAACGAGGCCAGCGATATTTATAAAGGAATTACCTGAATGTCTTCTTAAATTCCTGACGGCGGTTTTGAAATAATTTTTAAACATAAAGTAGATTTGTGATATAATGATTTAATGACTTCTGATTTTCATTCACTATTCACCATTCACGTTCATCATTCCGTTCTCAAACTCTTCACCGGATTGGCTATCGCTGCTCTGATTGCCTGGAAACTCACCGTTATCAATGCTATCAGAATGGCAGCAATACCTGCAATTAAAAATATCCACCAGCTTATTTCAATCCTGTATTTATAATCCTGCAACCAGCTATGCATCATCCACCATGCGAGCGGAAAGGCAACGAGGCATGAAATCAATACCAAAAGCAGAAAATCTTTTGATAATAATGTGGTGATGCTCGTGACGCTTGCGCCCAGCACTTTTCTTACCCCAATTTCTTTTATTCTGCGTTCTGCTGTATACGTTGCTAAACCAAACAAACCCAAACAGGAAATGATGATAGCCAACATCGCAAATACCCGTGAAAGCTTGCTGATCAATTGTTCATTCTGAAACATCTGGTTAAACTGGTCGTCAACAAAATGATAAGTAAAAGGGTACGAGGGATTGTCTTTTTTTAATACGGTTGCAATTTGTTGTATGACCTGTTCAACATTGGCGTTTGGTTTTAAACGCACATACATGTTGGATGCATCCGGAGTGTTCACACAAAAAAACATTACAGGATCCGGCTTGCCATACATATCGCCATACACATAATCATTGACTACGCCCACCACATTTACAACGGTGCCACTCGTATCGCCATCCCAATGCAATGTTTTGCCAACAGCGCTGTTGCTGCCCATTAATTTTTCTAATGATTGGGTAATTAAAACGTTTATGTTTTTTGATTGGACGCTGTCTGTTTCTACCAAATCTCTTCCTTCCAGAATTTTTATCCCTGATGTTTTCATATAACCCGGTGATACATAACGCATGGAAATTAAAACCTGGTTATTCGATTTTTTCCCTTCCCAAACCAGGTCACCACTATTATTACCATTGTATAAAGTATTGTAGTTGGAAATAGCCACGTTTTCAATTAAACCGGTTCCTAATAGATCCTGGTGAACAGCCTCATAATTTTTTGTCATTTCGCTATTCATATCTACCTGCAAAAGATTGTTTTTATTAAAACCAAGGCTCCTGTTTTTTACATGTTGTATCTGCTGATAAATAATGATGGTGCTTATGATGAGGATAATAGAAATGCTGAACTGTACTATCACCAGCCCTTTACGGATGATGGCGGCACTGCTGCCTTTCATCTTAATTCCCTTTAAAACAAATACAGGATTGAAGGATGATAAATACAATGATGGGTAACTGCCGGCAAACAATCCGCATATGAAAGTAATGGCCAGTAATGCTGCTATATGAAGCGGCTTGTTCAAACCCAACACCAGGTTTTTCTGAACCAGCAAATTAAATGCAGGTAATAAAAGCATCATAATAATTACAGCAATCACCGCAGATAATAATGCCATAAATACGGCTTCGCCCATAAACTGGAAAACGAGCATTCGCTTTCCTGAACCCAGCACTTTTCTTACGCCCACTTCTCTTGCACGCTTTTCGCTTCTTGCTGTAGCAAGATTCATAAAATTGATGCAGGCAATCAATAAAATGATCCATGCGATAACAGAAAAGAGATGCACATAGGTTATTCTTCCGCCGCCTGTTTGTACACCGTTGTCAAATTCATCACGCAGATGCCAGTCGCGGGCGCTGAATAAAAAAGGCCGTGCAATAGATTTTGGCTCACGTTTCTGTATAAAATCATAAAGAATTTTATTGACTGAAGCTGCACTCACATTGGGCTTTAACTCAACATAAGTATCCAAATCATTATTGCCCCACGATTGCGCCCATGATTTATTTTCATCCCACCAAATTTGAAAAGGCGAAGCCCATTCAAACTGGACGGTTGAATTTTTAGGAATATCTTTTATAACACCCGAGATTACATAATCCTGCTTGTTATCAACACGCACTGTTTTACCCAGCACATCTTTATCATTACCAAAAAACTTTTTTGCCGTTGATTGGGTAATCACCATTGAATGCAGGTCTTTAAAAGCGGTTTCTGCATTGCCTTGCACAAAAGGAAAAGTGAACATGCTGAACAATGAAGGATCCACATAACTTCCGGAAGCATACATGGAGTTATTGCCAATGGTTATCAGTCTGGTATGCAGTCCATTGATGCGACAGGTGTTGGCAATCCCCGGAATTTCTGCCTTAATTGCCGGAGCCATTGGCGCAGGCGTAGAACCAAATGTCGCCGTATAGGTATCGTATTTTTGGTTTTCCCGGATAAAATATAGCTGGTCTTTCTTTTTGTCTTAATTCATCTTCCACCCACAAAAAAATAAAACCCGCGCAGGCAATGCCAATTGCCAGACCAAAAATGTTGAGAAAGCTATAGCCTTTATTTCTTTCAAGGCTTCTGATTGTTGTTTTGAAAAAATTTTTAAACATCCTGTTTTTGTTTAATGGTAACTGTGATGTTTATAGTAAAGGAACAAATACTTGCAATTTTTATTTTCAAATTATTTTCGTGTGCATTACCGTTGTAATGGATTTTCATTTTCACATTTCCACATTAGCCTATCAGCTAATTAATTTTCAGAAGAAACCTTCGCTTGCCTCTTAATCCGGAAAATACATGCCATTTACTTATGAATTGTTTTTCAATCAGTTATCAGATGCAAATAAATAAAGTGTCCGGTTTTGATACAATAGGGGTTCGCTTTTGATACAGTTTTCGCGACGTTAGGCGCAGTATTTAAA
>JBQCIM010000010.1:0-36574 GCA_051953735.1 Ginsengibacter sp. | reverse complement strand
CGTGAGTTCAATTCTCATCAACAGCTCTTTAAAAGTTGTAGCGAAGGGTAGAGCACCCGATCGTATTCGGGAAGGTCGTGAGTTCATCCTCGAAGTTTCGGGACTCATCAACAGCTCTTTTCAAAGTTGATGGTTCAAAGTTGAAAGTTGTAAATAATTCAAGCGGAAGTAGCTCATTTGGTAGAGCGATAGCCTTCCAAGCTATAGGTGGCGAGTTCGAGCCTCGTCTTCCGCTCATAATAAACTGATGGCTTTATAGAAAGGATCAGTCAGAAATTTTTAAAATAAAAATTAAAAACAAACAAAATGGCAAAAGAGAATTTCAAAAGGGATAAACCCCATGTTAACATTGGCACTATCGGCCACGTTGATCACGGAAAAACTACCCTTACAGCCGCTATAACCGATATTTTGTCTAAAAAAGGTTTAGCGGAAAAAAAGAACTATGCAGATATTGATGGTGCTCCTGAAGAAAAAGAAAGGGGTATCACTATTAATACAGCACATGTTGAATATGCAACAGCGAACCGTCACTATGCTCACGTTGACTGTCCTGGTCACGCTGATTATGTAAAAAATATGATCACTGGTGCTGCACAGATGGATGGAGCTATCCTGGTGGTTGCTGCAACAGACGGACCTATGCCGCAGACTAAAGAACACATTCTTTTGGCTCGCCAGGTAGGTGTTCCCCGTATCGTTGTTTTCATGAATAAAGTGGATTTGGTTGACGATCCTGAATTGTTGGAATTGGTAGAAATGGAAATCCGTGAATTATTAACTTCTTACGGTTTTGATGGAGATAACACTCCGATCATCCAGGGTTCTGCTACAGGTGCTTTGGCAGGAGATGACAAATGGGTTGCAAAGATCGACGAATTGATGGACGCTGTTGACACTTTCATTCCATTACCTCCACGCCCGGTTGATCAGCCTTTCCTTATGTCAGTTGAAGACGTGTTCTCTATCACAGGTCGTGGTACTGTAGCTACAGGTCGTATCGAAAGAGGACGTATTAAAGTAGGTGAGCCTGTTGAAATTGTAGGTTTGATGGAAAAACCATTGACCTCAACTGTTACAGGTGTTGAAATGTTTAAAAAATTATTGGATCAGGGAGAAGCTGGTGATAACGCAGGTTTGTTACTTCGTGGAATTGAAAAAAATCAAATCCGTCGTGGTATGGTACTTTGCAAACCCGGTTCTATCACTCCACATACTGAATTCAAAGGTGAAGTTTATGTGTTGAGCAAAGAAGAAGGTGGACGTCATACTCCATTCTTTAATAAATACCGCCCTCAGTTTTACTTCCGTACAACTGACGTAACAGGAGAAGTAGAATTGCCTGCAGGAACAGAAATGGTAATGCCAGGTGATAATACCTCTCTTACTGTAAAATTGATTCAGCCAATTGCAATGGAAAAAGGTTTGAAATTCGCGATTCGCGAAGGAGGCCGTACAGTTGGTGCAGGACAGGTTACAGAAATTTTAAAATAAGATGTCATATCTTTGAAACTGAAATTAGCTAATTAGCAAATTTGCTAATTAGCTAATTTGGTTTTAAGGAAATTCTTTCAATACGGGCATAGTTCAATGGTAGAATAGAGGTCTCCAAAACCTTTGATCAGGGTTCGAATCCTTGTGCCCGTGCTTCGTTAATGGGAATAATGTGTTGATTAGCTAATTTGCTAATGAACAGCTATACATTGCCACATTAGCAGATTAGCTAATTATAAATTAATATTATGAACAAAGTTGCCTTATACATTCGTGATTCATACAAAGAGATGATGCAGAAAGTGACATGGCCTACGTGGGAAGAACTGCAACAATCTACAATGATCGTTTTGGCTGCGACTATCATTATTACAGCCATAGTAGCTTTGATGGATTTTGTGTCCAACGGCGTTTTAAAATTTATTTATTCTTTATTTAAGTAATCATGGCAGAAGAAAATATTGAAAAAGTTCAGGAAAACATTCCTGATGAATCTACTCCTTCTGTTCCTCCGAAAGATACCAAGTGGTATGTGCTAAGAGTGGTAAGTGGTAAGGAAAGAAAAGTAAAAGAATATCTGGACAAAGATATTGTCAGAAATGGCTGGGATAAGGATATTCTGCAGGTGTTTTTGCCGGTGGAAAAGGTTTATAAAGTATTGAATGGCAAAAAAGTGATGAGAGAAAGGAACTTTTATCCAGGTTATGTAATGATAGAAGTATTGGATGGAAAACTTTCAGGAGAAATGGTTCAACATCTGAGTAATACTTCCAACGTGATGCATTTCCTTACCGATGGAAAAGGTTCAAAAGGTGAAATTATCAGTCTTCGTAAAGCTGAAGTAAATAAAATGCTTGGAAAGGTTGATGAAATGGCTGATGCGGGTGGTTTAACAATGAGCGAACCATTCATTGTAGGAGAGACTATCAAAATTATTGATGGCCCATTCAATGATTTTAATGGTGTTATCGAAGAAGTAACAGACGAAAAGAAAAAATTAAAAGTTCAGGTGAAAATTTTTGGACGTGCTACCCCGGTGGAATTGAGTTATATGCAGGTAGAAAAAATTTCATAAGGTTAAAAAAATTTGATTTTAGAAAAAAGCCATCAAAACTGATGGTTTTTTTATGCCCATTTCCTAGGAAAATTATTTTTGAAAAGCAAAATAAGTTGAGAAATAACTTCTTTTTTATGTTTAGTTCACTGACAGATTAACAAACAAGTTTTGGAGTAACAAAAGAAATAAATCGATTTTCTTTTTTACTTCCATTTCAACGTATTGATGAGATGCTTCATATCCTGTTGCAAAAAAGCATTTACAGGTCGCAGAGAATCTTCATTGGGAGTTGCATCAAAATAAAGCGCGCCTCTTAAAAAATGTTGTGTTGTATCTGATAAAAAGAACTGCTTGGCTGTAGCAACATTTCCGGAAAGCTTAAAAAATATTCCTGTCAAGCCATTTGGCGTATGCATCACGCTGTCTTCAATTGAATAAGCTTTGATATCATTTTTGTAGGTAAGATTGTAAGAATCATTTACCATTTTTTGGAAACTGTTTTTTCCAAGGGAATCCCGATAACTTCCATCCGGATTTTTTACTTTGTAAACGGATGTGCCACCGATATTTTTATAGCTGATGTAGATCGTTCCATTTAATGATGGAAATACAATGTTGATGGAATAGGGATTTTTAGAATCTCCTTTAAAAAAAGAAGAATCATGATCTATTGTAGCATACACTGGGTATTCAAAGGTATATGGATAACCAGGTTCATCAAAAGTGGTGTAAGCTTTTTTAGGAAAATCAATCTTAAAATAGCCTTCTTTTTTTGAAGTGTAATTTGAATTACAACTGAAAAGAAACAGGCCTGAAAGAATATAAAAAAGCAACTGTATATGCTGATATTTTTTCAATAAAAAATTATTTATTCGGTTTTTGTTTTAAAATAACCTTTATTTTTTCGATCCTATTTTTATTGATTTCAAGAACGCTAAAAGTATAGTTCTTTGTCTGTAGTTCTTCATTCACTTTTGGAAATTCTCCTGCTATTTCTAAAATAAGGCCGGCAAGAGAATCGCTTTCCCCGCGAAGAGAGTCAAAAGTATTTGCAGGAATATTTAGAATTTTACAAAAATCATTAATCATCGTTTTGCCTTCAAAAATGTAAGTGTGGTCGTCAATTTTTTTGTTGATGCTTTGTTCGTCATCAAATTCATCTTGAATATCTCCAATAATTTCTTCCATAATATCTTCAAGAGTAATTATACCGGATGTGCCACCAAATTCATCAACGACAACAGCAATATGGATTCGTTTGTTTCTGAAATCTTGCAAAAGATCTTCGATCAGTTTTTGCTCATGAACATAAAAAACTGGTCGCATCAAAGAATGCCATTCAAATTCTTCGTTTTGATAATGAGATAGCAGGTCTTTTGTGTGAAGAATGCCTACAATTTCATCAAGGTTGTTTTTATAAACAGGTAAACGTGAATAAGAAAATTCGCGAACTTTTTTGATCACATCTTTAAAAGAAGTAGAAACTTCAATACCACTTACATCAAGCCTTGGACGCATGGTTTGTTTCACTGTGGTATTACTGAATTTTCGTATGCCTTTTAAAATTTGTTTTTCCTCGCTTGACGCTTTGTTGTTTGGTAATAAATCAATAGCATCATCAAGTTGATTGTTATCCATTGTTGCAGAGCCTGAATGAAAAGCTTTTTCAATTGAATCCGAAATTCCTACAACCCTTTTACTGACTTTAAAGAGAATGCTGTTGCTGATGTTTACAATCATTGAAGCTGTTGAAGCAAACCAGATTTTATGATGAGAAGCCCACACTTTTGGCAAAGCCTGGCAACATAATAGTAAAGCAAAACTGATCACAACAACTTTGATCAAAAAATTGAGAACCACATGCAAGCCTAATGTTGTGATCCATTGATCGAGCAATGCATTGGCGATTAAAATGATACCGATGTTCACAAAGCAGCTTGAAATAATCAGAGAGGCCATCAGCACTTTTGGATTTTCTAAAAGAGACACAATTCTCTTGTACGAAGGCTGCTGGCGGGTTTTGAGCATGTTGATGTCTTTCAGTGTTAATGAAAAAAAAGCCATCTCAGAACCGGAAAACAGAAAAGATAAAACAAAAAGCACCAATAATATAAAAACAAGAATAGAAGTACCGGCAGGCGTATTGGTTATAATTTGGAGCAATTGAAAACTATTTTTAATGACCAAGAGACAATCAAAATTAATTAAAGATAGGAAGCTGTTTTAAGAATTGAATTTATTTTATTGAACACCCTTTTCTGCATCTGTGTCGAAAGAAGCCTCATTGCCGGGCAATGGCACATTCGGTTCTTCAGTATGAAGATCAGCTCTTTTGTCGAGCATAATAAGATTATCTCCGATAATTTCTGTAGCCACTTTTTTATTATGATCTCTGTCTTCCCAATACCTGGTTTTTAAACGGCCTTCAATGTAAACAAGACTGCTTTTGTGCAAATATTTTTGTGCTAATTCAGCGAGGCCGCGCCATAAAACAATGTTGTGCCATTCGGTTTGAGAAATTAATTTTCCGTTTTTGTCCTTATAAGTTTCTGTAGTTGCCAATGGGAATTTTGATACAGGAATATTGCCTTCCAGATATTGAATGTCAGGATCTTTTCCCAGGTTGCCAATTAATATCACTTTATTTACTCCTCGCATAAATATTGTTTGACGTTTACAAAATTAAATTGAATTTAAAGATACATTTTTATCTGTTAAATAAGATACTATAAATTTTGGAAAAGGCAGCGTTTTTAATTGTTCTTTTTTAGCCGCAAAATATTTTTTTGTTGACAAAGGTTTTTTTATTTCAACATGAATAAACCTTCCATTGATGACTTGATGAGTAAGCTTTTGGGAAATTCTTTTAGATATGTATTTTACAGTAAACGGACTTTTATTTACTAATTTTAAAAAGCCTTCATTTTGCAAAATTTCGTTTTCATTTTTCCATGCTTCTGTTTCAATTAAAACAAATTCGTATAGATTTTGCCAGATATCTTTTTCGGTTCTTTTATTGACATAAACATGGTTGTTATTTTCAACAATAAAATAATTAAAAAATCTTTCTTTCTGTTTAACGATTTTATTATTTACTGGTAACTCGCCAACTTTATTTTTCAAAAAAGCAACGCATTCTTTTTTTAAAGGGCATTCCAAACACAATGGCAGCAAGGGCTTGCATATTGTCGCTCCAAAATCCATAATTGCCTGGTTGTATTTTGCTGGATTTTCTTTATCTAAAAGAATTTGAGAAAGTTTGCCGTAAAATTTTTTGCCTTCAGTCGTATTTACTGGAATTTCTTTTCCAAAAAATCTTGATAAAACTCTAAACACATTACCGTCCAGAACAGCATACGGCTGATTGAATGCAAATGAAGCGATGGCCGAAGCAGTATAAGTTCCAATTCCTTTCAACGATAAGATATCTTCATATTTTTCAGGAAAATTTCCATTTAAATTTTCATGAATAAATTTTGCAGTTGCTATTAAATTTTTACACCTTGAATAATATCCCAGCCCTTCCCAAAGTTTATAAACTTTTTTTTCAGACGCCATTGCAAGGCTTTTGATGTCAGGAAATGCATGAATAAAACGGTTGTAATAATCCATTCCCTGTTGCACTCTTGTTTGCTGCAAAATAATTTCGCTAATCCAAATCCTGTAGGGGTCTTTTTCTCCTTTCCATGGCATTTCTCTTTTATTTTCTGTGATATTCCAAAGCAATAAAGAAGACGAAAATTTTTTTTGGTATTTCATTAAGCAAATAGTTCAATAAATTTTTTGAAAGGCAGTTAGCAAAATAGAATAAAAATCAAGAAAAATAAATATACGCAACGTATATTATAGCAGGTTATTACAATAAATATTATTAAATTTGCCATACCTGGTTGAAACATCGTTGGAAACACATTCTAATTTTCATCTAATTAAAAAGAGTTAAAAATGAGAAAAGCAGATTTAATTAACCGGATATCAGAGAATACAGGAATAGCAAAAGTAGATGTTCTTGTTACACTGGAAAATTTATTTAAGGAAGTTAAAAAGTCGCTTGGTGAAGGCGAGAATATTTACATCAGGGGCTTTGGCAGTTTCATTACAAAAAAAAGAGCTGCCAAAATTGGACGCAACATTAAAAAAAATACAGCAGTAGAAATTCCTGAACATTTTATACCTGCCTTTAAGCCTTCTAAAGAATTTGTAGAGCAGATAAAGGATAAGCAGGTTTCTTAAGAACGAGGAATGGCTTACCTTTGCGGGAATAAAAAAATTACGATCCAGATTTGAACAAGCGAATTATTTTAGCAGCATGTGCTGTTGTTTTGATCTTTGTACTTTTCTTTTTTGGCAAAACAGCGACTACAAAAAAAGAAATGCCAGCAGTTGCAAAAACTGAAGTTCCTGCATTTAACATCAAAGACACTCTTACCGCAGAAAAACAAAAACTTTCTCCGGTCCAACTTATTTATGTAACCCGTATTGAGAACGGAATCAGCAGAGGGGATCTGAAAAATCAAACTGAAAATCAATATACAACTCTTGCCAATTTTTGGAAGGATTCTGTTGCTTCTTTTATTCCTTACGTTTATTATTTAAGCGAAGCCGCCAAGTTGGATAATTCGGAAAAAAAGCTCACCTTTGCAGCCCGATTGATTTTAGAGAACATGCGCAGAGAGGATAATCCCGGAAAAAAAGTTTGGGAAGCACAAACTGCAGCATCTCTTTTTGAACAGGCTTTAAAGCTTGATCCCGAAAATGCAGATCTTAAAGTTGGGTTGGGAAGTTGTTATGTTTATGGAGAAGGAATGATTGGAAATGCTGAGCAGACGATGAAAGGAATTCAGCAGTTGTTGCAGGTAGTTCAGAAGGATTCAAACAATATGCAGGCTCAATTGGTTTTGGGAATTGGCGGTGTTATTTCAAGCCAATATGACAAAGCGATTGAAAGATTAAATAAGGTGGTCAATTTTGATCCTCACAATCTTGAAGCTGTATCGTGGCTGGCTGATGCGTATGCAGCCAAAGGAGATAAGCAAAATGCTATTAAATGGTATGAGCAAAGCAAGCATTTGGTGAACAATCCTGAGTTTAGTAAGGAAATTGACGAGCGGATAAAAGCGGTAAATGAAAACCATTAATTGGTCAAATACGCAAACATTGACAAATAACGATTTATTTGTCCTTTATTATAAAAATTATTAAAAAATTATTTATGCCTTGTGGTAAAAAAAGAAAACGCCATAAAATCGCAACTCATAAGCGTAAAAAGCGTTTAAGGAAGAATCGTCATAAGAAGAGGTAATTAATTACTTGCTTTTATCTCCGCACGCCGGTATATCCGGCTTTTATCTTTTTCCTTTATTTTGATTAAGGAACAAATTAAAAGATTTTAATTGAATAAGGAACTTATTATAAACGCTGCCCCGCAGGCAGTTGAAATAGCCTTACTTGAGGATAAAAAGCTCGTGGAAATGCACAATGAAAATGCAAATTCGAGCTTTGGTGTGGGAGATTTATACCTTGGAAAAGTAAAAAAACTGATCCCGGGGTTGAATGCCGCATTCATAGATGTGGGATTTGAAAAAGACGCCTTTTTACATTATTCAGACCTCAGTCCTTACATCCGTTCCATCTTAAAATTTACCAAGATGGCGATGAATGACACTTCCGCCAATGGAATTGATTTTTCCAATTTTGAGTTGGAACCAGAAATTGTAAAAACCGGAAAGATAGCAGAAGTTTTAAGCGGCAAACCCAATATTCTTGTGCAGATTTTGAAAGAACCTATTGCAGCGAAAGGCCCTCGGCTTAGCTGCGAAATTTCTTTGCCTGGAAGATTTGTAGTTCTTACTCCGTTTAATGATATCATTGCAATTTCCAGGAAAATTCATTCTTCAGAAGAAAGAAAAAGATTGCAAAAAATTATTGAAGCGATCAAGCCAAAAAACTTTGGAGTAATTGTTCGTACTGCTGCTGAAGGAAAGCATACCAGCGAGCTTCATGAAGATTTACTAGGTCTTATCAACACCTGGAAAAATATTCAGAAAAACCTGAAAGGCGCTGTTCCTCCCACAAAAATTATGAGCGAAGAAGGAAAGACGAACAGTATTCTTCGTGATTTGCTTACTGAAGATTTTAATAAGATCGTTGTAAATGATAAAAATATTTTCAACGACACCAAAACGTATCTTCAAAGGATAGCCCCTGAAAAAACAGACATACTTTCTTACCACAGCAACGGTTCGCCCATTTTCGATTCGTATGGAATTACACGGCAGGTGAAAGCTTCTTTTGGTAAAACGGTCAATCTTCCGAGTGGCGCTTACCTGATCATTGAACATACAGAAGCATTACATGTGATCGATGTAAACAGCGGCTATAAAAGTGTAGGAAATAACCAGGAGCAAAACGCTTTTGAAACCAATTTGGAAGCAGCAGCGGAAATATCAAGGCAACTTAGATTAAGGGATATAGGCGGAATAATCGTGGTTGATTTCATTGACATGAAATTGCCGGAAAACAAAAAGAAACTGGCCGAGCAGATGGATCTATTCATGCGAAAAGACAGAGCCAAACACGCCGTTTTGCCAATCAGTAAATTTGGTTTGATGCAGATTACGCGCCAGCGAATGAAGCAGGAAACCAGTATCAATACGATGGAAGTTTGCCCAAGCTGTGGCGGCACAGGAAAGATTTCTTCAACATTGGTTCTTGAAGATGAAATAGAAAAAAATTTGAGCTACCTGATCATGCAAAAGCATGCAGGATTAACCATAGAAGTTCATCCGATTCTTTATTCTTATCTCACGAAAGGTTTCCCATCAAAAAGAATGAGGTGGAGCTTAAAATTCAAACAAAAAATAAAAGTTCGCGAGAATACCAATTATCATCTTACCGAGTTCCATTTTTACGACAAGAGTAATGAAGAGATAAAATTGTAATTCTTCAAATTCTTCCAGCTTATTCATCTATATTTCCTTTGTGTGATAATTTTTGAGTCATTAGTTTTGTCAATACTCACAACTTTTAAAAAATTATCAAACAAAATAAGATGAGTTACATTCCGGATTCAAATAGATATCCTCAAATGAAATATCGCCGCTGCGGAAATAGCGGAGTAAAATTGCCATTAATTTCTCTTGGCCTTTGGCACAACTTTGGTAAAATAGATGATCTTGAAAATTGCCGAAATATTTTACATACTGCTTTCGATAATGGCATCACTCATTTTGATCTGGCAAATAATTACGGGCCTCCTCCAGGTGCGGCTGAAGAAACTTTTGGAAAAATATTTAAAGAAGATTTTAAATCTTACCGCGATCAGTTAATCATTTCTACAAAAGCCGGTTATACCATGTGGGAAGGGCCTTACGGAGATTTTGGTTCAAAGAAATATTTGGTTGCGAGCCTTGATCAGAGCTTGAAGAGAATGGGATTGGAATATGTTGATATCTTTTATCATCATCGTCCCGATCCTGAAACTCCATTGGAAGAAACAATGGAAGCGCTTCGGTTGATCGTGCAACAGGGAAAAGCGTTGTACGTAGGAATTTCAAATTATAACGCCAAGGAATCAGAAAAAGCGATTGAAATATTGAAGCAAATGGGAACGCCTTGTTTAATTCATCAGGCAAGATATTCGATGTTTGATCGTTGGGTTGAAAATGGTTTATTGGACGTTTTGGAAAAAGAAAAAGTAGGTTGTATCACATTTTCATCTTTAGCCCAGGGACTTCTTACGAATAAATATCTGAATGGAATTCCTGAAGATTCGCGTGTAGGAAGACATCTTGAGAATGGTGCTATCACTGAATCACAGGTTACCGAACAGGCTTTACATAAAGTGAAACAATTAAATGAAGTGGCGAAAAACAGAAATCAATCTCTTGCGCAAATGGCGCTTGCCTGGATTTTAAAAGATAACAGAATAACTTCTGTCATTCTTGGCGCAAGCAAAGTTCAGCAAGTAAAAGATGGAGTAGAAGCGATAAAAAATATTGATTTTGCCAAAGAAGAATTAGATAAGATAGAATTTATTCTGCATCAATAAATTTTTCGTGTCTGCATCGTTGTTACATTCTTTTAAAAACTTCTTTTCAACAAAAAAATTTATTGAATGTCTTCATATCGCGTTCTTGCGTTTAGTAGTTCCCGTAGCGGTAACTCTGGCTATCTTGAAAGCGCTGCTCCTGTTATAAAAACATTTCTGGGCAGTAAACCAACAAATATTGCTTTTATTCCTTTTGCTACAACCGATAAAAAGTACGAGGAATATGGATTTAGTGTTACAGAAGCATTAAAAAAGTTGCCGATTAAAATTAATGTTGCTTTGCCTGAAAATGCAAATTCAATCATTGAAGAATCTGATGCAATTATGGTTGGTGGAGGAAATACATTTAAGCTCATTCATAATTTGTATGAATTCAATTTATTGGACCAGATCCGAACGAAAATTAATAATGGAGCATCTTACATTAGCTGGAGCGCAGGATCAAATATTCTCAGTCCTACCATTGCAACAACCAATGATATGCCAGTTATTGAACCGAAGTCTTTTAAGGCTTTGCATATTTTTCCATTTCAAATCAATCCACATTATTTTAATCAGAAAACAGATGGATTTAATGGAGAAACCCGCGACCAGCGGCTGGAAGAATTCTTAGAAATAAATCCAAATGGAAAAATAATTGGTTTGCCAGAAGGAACAGGTTTGTTACTTGAAAAAAGTATTATCCAATTTTTTGGAGAAGCATCGGCGGTTTTATTTGAAACTAAAGAGAATAAGTGTATTAAAACACAAATAATACCAGGGACAGATCTTTCTTTTCTTTTAAGATAGTAAACAAAGAAATAATAGCAATTTTTTTGGATAAATAAAAAACCATCCAGAAAACTGGATGGTTTATAAGTCGGGGCGGCAAGATTCGAACTTGCGGCCTCCACATCCCAAATGTGGCGCGATAACCGGGCTACGCTACGCCCCGAATAATTTTAAAAAAGAACTGCGGAGAGGGAGGGATTCGAACCCTCGGTACAGGTTGAAGCCCGTACAACGGTTTAGCAAACCGGCCCTTTCGGCCACTCAGGCACCTCTCCTCTTTTGAGCAATTAAGGGCTGCAAAAGTAGCATTTGAATTTCAAAAAAGAAAATAAAATTCGGTCAATTAAAAATTTGAAAACACACATTTATCGTTTATTCTATTTTGTGTGAATTCGCCTTCGAATTGGATTGATAATACTTTTGATTTTATTGCTTCTTTAAACTAATTTTACACGCTTTCCGGGCGGATTTGTTTATTGTTCAGCCCGCGAATTTTATCAAAAGTTGTTTCAACTTTAATCGAACTAATAAACGAAAACATTCTGCATTTTTCTACAGGATTTTAAAATTTCGTTTAAGTATTTATTGGAAGATTCAACTTTCGGTTTGTTTTTTTGAAAAAGATTTTTCAATGATAACTGGAGTGAAATGAGGTTAACCAAGTTGTTCAATGATTTTTTTGAAAGTGAAAAAGGGGGCGTACTGCTGATCGTATGCACTTTCATTTCTCTTTTGCTTGCCAATTCCTCTTTTAGCGAATCTTATTTGCATTTGTGGCATTTTAATTTTGCGGGTTTATCAATGGAAAATTGGATCAATGAAGGTCTTATGGCGATTTTCTTTTTTTTAATAGGATTGGAATTAAAAAGAGAAATTTTGGTAGGTGAACTTTCCAATATAAAAAACGCGATGTTGCCTGTTTTTGCCGCCGTTGGTGGCATGATCATTCCTGCTGCGATTTTTGCTTTTTTTAATTATGGAACTTCTACGCAATCCGGCGCAGGAATTCCCATGGCAACAGATATTGCTTTTGCAATTGGCATACTTTCTCTTTTGGGAAACCGTGTTCCGGCTTCATTAAAAATCTTACTTACCGCCATCGCTGTAATAGACGATTTGGGAGCAATCTTAGTAATAGCTGTTTTTTACACCACTTCATTGTCTTTGCTGAACTTAGGAATTGTTTTAGCAATATTTGTCGGTTTACTGCTATTGAATAAATTCAAAATCAACTTTCTGATTCTTTATATAATTGGTGGAATTGCCATGTGGTATTTTATGCTCCGCTCCGGCGTTCATTCCACTCTTGCCGGCATTTTATTAGCCTTTGCTATTCCTTTTGGCAAAAGAAAAAAAACTTCTCTTTCCTACAAATTACAGGATTGGCTTCATAAGCCGGTATCGCTCATTATTCTTCCTCTTTTCGCATTGGCAAATACAGCGATCGTTTTTGGGAAAGGCTGGGATACCGGCTTGGCCGAACCGGGAAGTCTTGGGATTTTTGCAGGATTAATTGTTGGCAAACCGTTAGGCGTTTTTTTATTTAGTTTCATTTCAGTGGCAAGCGGCATTTGTGCATTACCGTCAGGGATGAAATGGAAACAGGTTTTGGGCATCGGGTTTTTAGCAGGCATTGGTTTTACCATGTCAATATTCATCACATTACTTGCATATTCTGATGAAATGCTGATTACAGAATCAAAAATATCCATCCTGCTTGCCTCGCTGGTTTCCGGAATTTTGGGTTACAGCTGGCTGCATTTATTATTAAAAAAACCACAAGCAATTCTATTAAGAAAAACTAAAAATATTTATTAAAATAATTTTTTAAAATGAAAAAAGCAATTCAGCAATGTCTCAATGAACGCATCCTGATAATTGATGGTGCAATGGGAACAATGATACAACGACATAAATTGGAAGAAAAAGATTTCAGGGCAGAACGCTTTAAAGATTGGCACAAAGATGTGCGCGGGAACAATGATTTATTAAGCATCACACAGCCACAGATCGTTAAAGAGATTCATAAAAAATACCTGGAAGCCGGAGCTGATATTATCGAAACAAATACTTTCAGCAGCACCTCTATCGCGCAAGCAGATTATGAAATGCAATCGCTCGCGTATGAATTAAATGTTGCAGCGGCACAATGCGCCAGAAAAGCCATTGAGGAATTTTCAGGAGATAATAAGGATTGCAAATTCGTTGCGGGTGCAATTGGTCCGTTGAATAAAACTTTAAGTCTTTCTCCCGATGTAAATAATCCGGGTTTTCGCACCGTTACTTTTGACGAAGTGGCGAATGCGTATTATGAACAAATCAGCGGATTGGTTGATGGCGGCGTTGACCTTCTTTTGATAGAAACCATTTTCGATACACTGAACGCAAAAGCCGCGATTTATGCAATCAAAAAATATTTTCGCGATACAAATAAAGAAGAGCTTCCAATCATGATAAGCGGAACAATTACCGATGCAAGTGGAAGAACATTGAGCGGTCAAACTCTGGAAGCATTTTATATTTCTGTTTCCCATGCCAATCCAATCAGCGTTGGATTAAACTGTGCGCTTGGAGCAAAGGAAATGCGACCGCATATTGAAGAGTTAAGCGCGATTGCGTCTTGTTATACCTCCGCATATCCCAATGCAGGATTACCGAATGCATTCGGAGAATATGACGAGCAACCTGAAGATACAGCGCATATTTTGGAAGAATGGGCGAAGGAAGGTTTTGTAAATATTGTTGGTGGATGTTGCGGCACTACGCCGGAACATATCAAACATATTGCAAAGCAGGTGAAAAAATTTGCTCCACGCAAATTGCCGGTTGTGCAAAAAGAATTGGAAAGTGCGGAAGGATAAAGTTGAAGTCGCAAATTGCAACCTTAAAGACAGTGGACAAACTTTTAAGATGGTTTTTTATTTTGAAATAAGTGGGAAAGAACAAAAGTGCAGGAAAACTGTTATCACTATGGCAAGCACAACTTTAAGTTATTTAAAATTAACAGACAAAAAACTAGGATTTAAAATTAATTTTTGGGTGCCACTAATAAAAGACGGAATTAAAAGATTAATCCTTTAATCTTTGTGATTCTTTGCGGCTTAGTCTCTTTGTGGCAAAAAACAAAATAAAATGTCAACAGAAAAAACAATCAAACCTTTTTTAAGGTTGTCTGGTTTGGAGCCGCTGGTAGTAAGGCCTGAGAGCCTTTTTGTAAATGTAGGAGAAAGAACAAACGTAACCGGTTCAAAAAAATTTGCAAGATTAATTACTAATGGAAATTATGAAGAAGCTTTATCGATAGCAAGGCAACAGGTAGAAGGCGGCGCTCAAATCCTGGATGTAAATATGGACGATGCTTTGCTGGATGGAGAAAAAGCAATGGTTACTTTTTTGAATTTGCTGCAATCAGAGCCGGACATCGCGAAGATTCCCATCATGATCGATTCGTCAAAATTCCACATCATCGAAGCAGGATTGAAATGTGTGCAAGGGAAATGCATTGTGAATTCTATTTCCTTAAAAGAAGGCGAAGAAAAATTTCTTCGCGAGGCCTTTATCTGCAAGAGTTTCGGCTCGGCAGTGGTGGTGATGGCTTTTGATGAAACCGGGCAGGCAGATACGCTGAAGCGAAGAGTAGATATTTGTCAGCGAGCTTATAAAATTCTCACCGAAAAAGCCGACTATCCTCCGGAAGACATCATCTTCGACCCGAATATTTTTCCAATTGCTACAGGAATTGAAGAGCACAGTAATTATGGAGTTGATTTTATCGAAGCAACAAAGCAAATAAAAAAACTGATGCCGCTTGCAAAAGTGAGCGGAGGTGTAAGTAATGTTTCATTTTCATTCCGTGGAAATGATACCGTTCGCGAAGCAATGCATGCTGTGTTTTTGTATCATGCGATTCGTGCAGGAATGGACATGGGAATCGTAAATGCAGGACAATTGGAGATTTACGAAAATATTGAACCTCAATTAAAAGAACTGGTTGAAGATGTGGTGCTGAACAGAAAACCGGATGCTACAGATAAATTGCTTGCATTTGCAGAAACAGTAAAATCAAAAGGCAAAACAACTGTGAAGGATGAAAGCTGGAGAAACGGTGATGTGCGCAGCCGGCTGACGCATTCTCTTGTAAACGGAATTACCGATTACATTGAGCAGGATACCGAAGAAGCGCGGCTGATGTTTCCAAAACCGCTGGACGTAATTGAAGGCCCGCTGATGGATGGAATGAATGTCGTAGGAGATTTATTCGGAAGCGGAAAAATGTTTTTGCCACAAGTAGTGAAAAGCGCGCGCGTGATGAAAAAAAGTGTAAATTATTTATTTCCTTTTATAGAAGCAGAAAAAGAAAAAACAAAACAAGCCAACATCGAAGCCGGAATTTTAAATGTGGACGGCGAAGGGCCTGCAAAGATTTTAATGGCAACGGTGAAAGGGGATGTGCATGATATCGGGAAAAATATTGTTGGTGTAGTGCTGGGCTGCAACGGATATGAAGTGATTGATTTGGGCGTGATGGTTCCGGCAGAAAAGATTCTGCAAACCGCAAAAGAACAAAACGTCGCGGTGATTGGCCTGAGCGGATTGATTACTCCTTCATTGGATGAAATGGTTCATGTGGCCAAAGAAATGAAACGGAATAATTTTGAAATTCCTTTATTGATTGGCGGCGCTACTACTTCTAGATTGCACACTGCAGTACGGATTGCACCTGAATATGATAATGGTGTTATCCATGTTTTGGATGCCTCGCGAAGTGTGACTGTTGCAGGAAATTTATTGAATAAAGAAACGAAAGATGAATTTTTATCAGGAATAAAAAACGAGTATGAAAAACTGAAAAATGATTTCGGAAATAAAAAGTCAGCAAAGGTTTTATTGCCATTTGCAGAGGTAGAAAAGAATAAATTTCCGATTGAATGGAAAAATTACAATCCGGTGAAACCTGCTTTTACCGGCATAAAAGTTTTTGACGATTATGACTTGAATGAGATTTATAAATACCTCGACTGGCAGCCGTTTTTCATCGCATGGGAAATGCACGGAAAATTTCCGCAGATTTTATCAGATGAAAAAATCGGTGAGGCGGCTAACAAATTGTACAATGAAGCTCAGGCGTTTTTGAAAAAAATGATTGATGAAAAATGGATTAAAGCGCGCGGTGTTGTGGGCTATTGGCCTGCTAACGCTATCGCTGATAATACGGTTGAAGTGACCAACGTTGATGGAAAAATTTTTCATTTGGAATTTTTGCGGCAGCAGATAAAAAAGGCAGCGGGGCAACCAAATATTTCATTGGCTGATTTTATCAAGCCTGGCGGTGGAGATTATATCGGCGCATTTGCTGTTTCCATTCATGGATTGGAACCACATATTGAGCGGTTCATAAAAGAATTTGATGACTATAGCAAAATTATGCTACAAGCGCTGTCGGATAGGCTGGCTGAAGCTTTCGCCGAATTGCTTCATGAAAGAACGAGAAAAGAATTTTGGGGATATGCAAAGGATGAAACGCTCAGCAATAAAGAATTAATTGAAGAAAAATATGAAGGCATTCGTCCTGCACCCGGTTATCCGGCCTGCCCGGATCATACAGAAAAATATAAATTATTCGAGCTGCTCGACGCGACTAAAAATGCCGGTATCACTTTGACAGAATCGCTGGCTATGTATCCGGCCCCTTCCGTTTGCGGTTGGTATTTTGCCAATCCGCAAAGCAAATATTTCGGCATCGGAAAAATTGCAAAAGACCAGTTGGAGGATTATGCAGCCAGGAAAAATATGTCGATTGAAGAAGCAGAAAGGTGGCTTCGGCCGCAGTTGGAATATTAGAAGCAGGTACGGGGTTTGAGGTATCAGGAATTAATTAACCAACAAATAAATTAATCTATGACCGACAACATCCGCATCATTTCATATAATGTAAATGGAATCAGATCTGCCATTAAAAAAGGTTTTTTAGAATGGCTAAAAACTGATCCGGCTGATATTATTTGCCTTCAGGAAATAAAAGCAAATCAATCGGATATAGATCGCGTTGCAATTGAATCTGCAGGTTATCGTCCATACTTTTTTTCAGCACAGAAAAAAGGTTATAGCGGTGTGGCGATTCTTTCAAAAATAGAACCGGACAATGTGGAATATGGCCACGGAAATGAACAAAGTGATTTTGAAGGAAGAGTTCTACGGGCCGATTTTGGCGACCTCACTTTGATCTCTGTTTATTTTCCTTCCGGTACCAGCGGCGAGCATCGCCAATCTTATAAATACATTTGGTTGGATGAATTTTTAGATTATCTCAATGAATTAAAAAAGACAAGACCTAAATTAATTGTCTGTGGCGATTATAATATCGCTCACAAAGAGATCGACATTCATAATCCTGTTTCAGGAAAAAAGATCACCGGATTTCTTCCTGAAGAACGTGCATGGTTTGATAAATTTTTAGAAAATGGTTTTGTAGATGGTTTCAGATATCTGAATAAAGAACCGGATCAATATACATGGTGGTATCAATTACGGCCACAGACACGCTTACAAAACAAAGGGTGGAGAATTGATTACATCAACGTAACAGATAATTTAAAGAACTTTATCACTGATGTAAAAATTTTTCCTGACGTTAAACATAGTGATCATTGCCCTGTTTATCTTCAATTAAAATTATAGTAATGCTTATTTACAATATTACCACAAAGGTGGATCATCAAATTCTAAATGACTGGATGCAATGGCAAAGAGAGGTTCATATTCCGGAGATGATTGCTACAGGTTGTTTTTCTGATCATAGATTTTATGAACTGTTGGAACATGAAGAAGAAGACGGAAAAACTTTTGTGATCCAATTTTTTTCAAAAACAAGGAGCGATTATGAAAAATATCTTGCAGAATTTGCACCGGCGCTTAGAAAAAAGAGTTTAGATAAATGGAACGGCCATGTAATTGCATTTCGAACACTTCTGCAAAATGTGCAATAAGTGTTCATATTTTCTTTTGAACTTTTTTATTCGTAAAAATACTTTTCCTTAAAATCCTTTATTGGCGCGGCTTTCCATTTATTTTCGCTGAAACGCCTTTCCAGCTTGAGTTTGCTGGAATCTTGGAAAAATTTAATTGCTTCGTAAAAATCCGTTTGACGCTGCAAAACCCTATGAATAGGGCATTTCATCTACATCCGGTTGAAAAAAAAGTTTTTTTAAAATATCATTTCATTAAAAAACCTTCTATATTTGTCCCTGTTAAAAAATCAAATAAATTATTATGAACAAAGCTGAATTAATCGCCAAAATGGCTGATGATGCTGGAATTACAAAAACCCAGGCTAACGCTGCTTTAGATTCTTTTACCACAGCAGTAACAAAAACTTTAAAGAGCGGTGGAAAAGTTACTTTAGTTGGTTTTGGAACTTTTTCTGTTAGCAAAAGGGCTGCACGTAATGGCCGCAATCCTCAGTCTGGCGCTGTTATTAAAATTAAAGCTAAGAAAGTAGCTAAATTTAAAGCAGGTAAAGAACTGTCTTCGAAAATCTGATTTTCGAAACAATTTATGAAAGCAAGATGCAAAATTGTATCTTGCTTTTTTATTAATAATTATTCAACAAAAAATAAAATAATCAATGGGACGTGGTGATAAAAAAACAAAAAAGGGAAAAATTTTTATGGGATCTTTTGGTAAATCAAGACCTGTAACAAAGAGTACGAAATCAAAAACGAAAGATAAAAAAGAAGGTTAATCAACTTCTTTTAAAGCAAAATAAAAATCAGAATATTTATTTGTTTACTCTGATTTTTATTTTGTCTTCTAAAGAAATAGTTCAGGATGAAAAAAGAAAATTGTGTTATTCCTTTGTTTACTATCACATCACTTTTTTCTTTTATGGTGCTAACCTCTTGATTTCCCAGGTATTATTTTCCAAAAGAAAATACTTTAATCGGTCATGAAGGCGACCGGGACGGCCTTGCCAGAATTCGATAGCAGTCGGTTCTACAATGTATCCGCCCCAGAAATCAGGTCTCGGAATTTTTTCTCCATTAAATTTCTGATTATACAACTGAACATTTTTTTCTAAAAATTCTGGGTTTTTAATAACAGAACTTTGAGGTGAACTCCACGCTCCAATCTGGCTTTCTCTTGGTCTCATTGAAAAATATTCATTACTTTCTTCCGTATTAATTTTTTTAATTTTTCCTTCTATTCTTATCTGCCTTTCTAATTCTTTCCAAAAGAAAACAAGAGCAACAAATCTGTTCTCTTCAATTTCTTTTGCTTTGCGGCTCTCATAATTGGTAAAGAAAACGAACCCTGTTTCTTTAATTGCTTTTAATAAAACAATTCGCGCAGATGGCTTTCCTTCAGCATTACAGGTAGCCAATGTCATCGCATTGGGTTCCTCAATTTTTGTTTCTATCGCTTGTTGCCACCAGTTTTGAAATTGTTTGATTGGATCCGTTTCAACATCTTTTTCATGAAGAGATTGCAATTGATACACTTTTCTCATATTGGCAATTGAATTCTTTTCCATTCTTTTCCTTCTTATTTATTTGCAAATTTAGTTAAGAGTTTGCGATACATTTTTTTAAAGAAAAAAAACGCTCTTTTTGTTGCATGAATGAATTGGTAATAAAAAGTTGTAGAGAAAAAAATTGAATGGAAATGCTACTACAGCAAAATTTAAAATAAGTGAGTTTATAGAGAATGCTTGGGAGTTGAAAAGATTTTGTTTTGGTTCACCATAAGCTCCAGGTCAGCAATCATTTTGGCTTTTTCTTCTTCATACATGGCCACCCTTTTTTCAAGTTCGTATAAACGTGAGAGTCCGCCTTCCATCTCTTTTTCCTTTTTGCTGATTTCCACAATTTGTCTTCTCAAATCATCGTTCTCGCTTTTCAACCGCGCATTTTCACTTTGAATATTTGCTAATTGTTTTTTTGTTTCAATCTCTGCTACAAGAGATATTTCTAATTCTGCTTCTCTTGCTGCTGCGGCTTCTAATTGCCGCTGCAAAAGACCAATGTTGTTTTGCATTGACTGCAAATCATTTAAACGAGCATCATAATCACTTTGCAGGCTTTTCCATTTACTGTCTTCTTGTGAAAATGAATTTAATTTAGTTTCAATCTCTTCCAGTTTTTGACGCGTTACATCAAGTTCATTTTCTAATTTTTCTTTTACTTCATTTTCCTCATAATAAAGCTCTTTCCAATCTTCTTCATCTTCTTTTACCGGCGAGGCTATTTTTTGCTGTTGGCTTTCATATTGAGCTTCCAAAGCTTTTAATCGCTGTTGCAATTTGGAAAATTGAATTTCATAAAAGGAAGACGTTTCTTCCACTTTTTTCAATTGATTTTTTAAATCCCAGATAACTTCAGAACGTTGCGAAGAGACGCCATTTTCAGAAAAGGTATTTTTCTTAAAACTAAAAATATTTTTTTTGTCAGCCGGCAGAAAATCATAGCTGCTCATGATTACTTTATATGCAAAAATGAAGCAGGCAATTAAAACTACCAGGGAAATAAGCCACCAAATCCACATAGAGTTGTTAGTTGAAGAATGTTACACAATCGATTAGGTTAACCGTTGTTTTTCAAAGGATAATTTCTGGTTTTTTCTGATAATGGATTAGCCGGGTGTAAATTATAACAAATTATCCGGTTACCAAAGTGCCAACTTTTTCACCTGTCACTACACGCAATAAAGTTCCGGGAGTATCCATATCAAAAACGATGATTGGCAATTTGTTTTCCATGCATAATGTGAATGCAGTCATGTCCATCACTCTCAGATTTGCGGTTATGCATTCTGTAAAAGTAATAGTTTCAAATTTTTTAGCAGTTTTATCTTTTTCCGGATCAGCAGAATAAATTCCATCAACGCGCGTGCCTTTTAAAATTGCATCCGCACCAATTTCTATTGCTCTTAACGAACCGGCTGTATCAGTTGTAAAATAAGGATTTCCAGTGCCGGCGCCAAAGATCACTACTCTTCCCTTTTCCAAATGACGAATGGCTCTTCTGCGAATATATGGCTCAGCAATTTGTTCCATTTTTATGGCGCTTTGCAACCTGGTGTAAACTCCTGCTCTTTCCAATGCACTCTGCAAGGCCATTCCGTTAATAACTGTTGCAAGCATTCCCATATAATCTCCTTGTGCTCTTTCAATTCCTGTTTCTGCCTCATTCATTCCACGATAAATATTTCCTCCACCGATTACAACTGCCACCTGAACTCCCAATTCCGTTATTAATTTAATGTCCTGTGCATATTGAGAAAGAACTGCAGAATCAAGTCCAAAATTTTTATCGCCCATTAAAGATTCACCGGAAAGTTTGAGAAGAATTCGTTTAAACTTAGGAAGCATAAGCCGTATTACAGTTATAATTTTTAAAATCGCTGCAAGATAATGGAATAAATTTTTATCCTGTTATTTCATTGAGTTTTTTAAAAAATTAAACCTTATAGTAAACTAACTTTTAATCCTGATTTTATTTTTAATCTTTTTTACAACCGTTATTCGTATTATAAAAAAAGAGTCGCCATTTGGGCAACTCTTTTTATGATTTTTCAATTAATCTTTTATCCTAAAGCAACTCTTTTGAAGGAAAGAACTTTCAAATCAGGATCAAGGCTTTTCAAAAAATCACCTACTGATTTGTTCCCGTCTTTTACAAAAGCCTGTGCAAGCAAAGTGCTTTCTTTGAAAAATTTATTGATCTTTCCCTGCGCAATTTTTTCAGCCATTTCTGCTGGTTTGCCTTCGGCTTTAATTTGCTCAATTGCAATGTTTCTTTCGCGTTCAATGGTTTCCTGTGGCACTAAAGCTGCGTCAATTGCAATTGGATTCATAGCTGCAATTTGCATTGCTACATCTTTTCCTGCTTCTTCATTTGCTTTGTTCAAACCAACTAATACACCCATTCTGTAAGATCCATGAATGTACGAAGCTACATAAGGCGCTTCAATTTTTTCAAACCTGGAGATGCTGATCTTTTCTCCAATTTTGGCCACTTGTTCGTTCAATTTATCAGCGATGGTTTCATTGCCGATCTTTACAGAATTTAATTCTTCAACAGTGTTTACCTTATTGGCAAGTGCCGCATCCATAATAGATTGTGCAAAAGCAATGTATTCTGCATTCTTGCTTACGAAATCTGTTTCGCAACTTACATTTATAATATAACCTGCTTTCTGATCTTCAGTAGTTTGCGCAATTACTACGCCTTCTTTTGCTTCACGGTCGCCACGAAGTGCAGCTACTTTTTGCCCTTTTTTTCTTAAATAATCAATCGCTGCTTCAAAGTCGCCGTTTGACTCTACTAAAGCCTTTCGGCAATCCATCATTCCTGCGCCGGTTTGCTGACGCAATTTATTTATCTCTGCTGCTGTTATTGTTGTACTCATTCTTGTTAAATTGTTGAATTATTCAATTATCTTCTTGCTCCACCGGGTCCGCGATTTCCCTGGCCAGGACCCGCTACCCTACGTTTCTGAGGCCCTGCTGCACCACGTCCTTTTCCTCCGGTTTGTCCGGCCCTGCGACGTTCTTTACCATCATCGGTTCCATCATCAAATTTGATGTCGCGGGTAGTAGTTTCTTCTGCTTCTTCAGTTTCTTCCTGTTTTTCAGCTTGTCTTTCCGCCAAACCTTCGGCTATAGCAGCTACAATATAATTAGTGATAATAGCGATAGATTTTGTAGCATCATCATTTGCAGGAATAGAAAATTCAACTTTGTTAGGATCGCAGTTGGTATCAACCATTCCGAAAGTAGTGATGTTCAAACGTTTTGCTTCTGAAAGAGCAATGTGTTCATGACCAATATCTACAAGGAACAATGCAGCAGGAACGCGGCTAATGGATGCAATACCGCCTAAAACTTTTTCCATCTTATCTTTTTCGCGTGTAAGAGTAAGACGTTCTTTTTTTGTAATGTTATCAAGAGTGCCATCATTCAGCATTTTTTCAGTCGCCTGCATTTTCTTCACACTTTTACGAACGGTGTTGAAGTTAGTTAACATTCCTCCAAGCCAGCGTTCGGTAACGAAAGGCATGTTTACTCTCTTTGCTGCTTCGGTTACGATTTCTTTAGCTTGTTTTTTTGTAGCTACAAACATGATCTTCTTTCCGCTTTTGGCGATAGATTTCATTGCTGCAGCTGCTTCTTCAAGGCCTTCAACCGTTTTATTGAGGTCGATGATGTGAATACCTTTTTTCTCAGCAAAAATGTAAGGTAACATTTTTGGGTTCCACTTCTTTTTTAAATGGCCGAAGTGTACACCTGCTTCTAAAAGCTGCTGTTGTAAAGAAGTATTATTTTCCATTTATTTTTTATTAAAATTGTTTTTAAATATTAATTGTAGAAGAATCAGATTTAAGTTAGTAAACTGATAACTTATCACTGATAATCTATCTCTTACTGAACTGGAAGCTCTTTCTTGCTTTTTTCTTACCTGGTTTTTTACGCTCTACGGAACGGGCATCACGGGTTAGCATTCCTGCTTCTTTCAGAGCAGGCCTGTATTCCGGATTTACCTGAAGAAGTGCACGCGCAATTCCTAATTTTACAGCTTCAGCCTGGCCTTTTACTCCACCACCTGTTGCATTAACAGTTACATCAAACTTATCAGCTGAGTCAACTATTTTTAAAGGAGATTCTACCTGGTTTTGAAGATAGACAAGCGGAAAATAAGTTTTGTAATCTTTCCCATTGATCGTGATGTTGCCATCGCCTTTGGTAAGGAAAACGCGCGTTACGGCTTCTTTTCTACGGCCTACTGCATTTTTTTGTTTTTCCATTATTTTAATTTGAAAATTTTGAAAATCTGAAAATTGAATCCAATCTTCTTTTCAGTATTTAGAATTTTAAAGGTTGAGGGTTTTGTGCGGAATGAGGATGCTCGGCTCCTGCATACACAAATAATTTTTTATACATTTTGCGGCCTAATTTATTTTTAGGCAACATTCCTTTTACGGCTCTTTCGATAACCACATCGGGGCGACGTTTCAAAAGATCGCCGGCAGCTTCTTCTTTTTTCCCTCCCGGGTAACCGCTAAAATTGATGTATGTTTTGTCTTCTAATTTTTTGCCGGTAAATCTTACCTTGTCGCAATTAGTAACGATCACATAATCTCCGCAATCTACGTGCGGTGTGAAGTAGGCTTTGTTCTTTCCACGAAGAACAGACGCAATTTTTGCGCACATGCGGCCTACGGTTTGATTAGTACCGTCAACAACGTACCAATTGCGTTGCACGGTAGCCTCGTTTGCATGTTGTGTAGTGAAATGTAATTTGCTCATTTTGTTTTTTTATTTATTCCAATCTTTTAAAAAGAACTGGAACGGTTTAATGATGTGCCGCTATCCCGGCATTTTTTTAAAGGAGTGCGAAGGTAGGTGAAACAAGTTCAAAAAAGTATAATTTTGGACACTATTTTTTAAGACGCCTTTATAACTAATTGATTCTCTATGAAAAATTTGCCTAAAAAATACCTTAATGCAGGTTTTTTACTCAGAATCTTTTAAAATATTCAGTAAAGCGACAAATAAGAAGATTTTTTATTTAGCTGCAAAAAATGAAGGAATTTAGATTCCTGATCGTTCAAAAAACTCAAAAAATTTTTAGCCAATTCATTTAACAATTATATTTGCCTAAAATTTTATCAGATGGAAGAGACACAACCGGTCGGCAAATATTGGATCGCTTTTATTATATCTGCAATAGTTCAGCTCGTTTTTTTAATCTGGATCCGTGAATATTTCTGGCTTATCCTTCCATGGGTTCTTACTACTTTCAGCAAAGCGATGAGATTGATTTAATGTAATACCTGCGCAAGTTTAGTGCGAAGATCATTTCCTCTTAATTCTGTTGCGATTATTTTTCCCTGCGGATCAATTAAAACATTGTACGGAATTGCTTCTACATGGTAAGCAGTAGCTGCTTCACTATTCCAGAATTTCAGATCGCTGATTTGTTTCCAGACAAGTCCATCGTCTTTGATCGCTTTCAGCCACGCTTTTTTATCCTGGTCAAGAGAAACTCCGAGAACGGTGAAGTTCTTATCTTTAAACTGGTTGTAATTTGCCACAACATTGGGATTTTCCTGTCTGCATGGGCCACACCAACTTGCCCAAAAATCCACCAAAACATATTTGCCACGCAGAGAACTTAATGAAAAAGGTTTTCCGTCTACGTCGGGTAAAGTAATGTCAGGAGCCATTTGTCCAACGGCAATATTGCCATTAGACTGATTGTCTTGAGCAGCAACATATTGATCAAATTGTTTTTGCATGGCTGCTACAGAAGAATTTTGAGGATATTTTTTGGTAAGATTCGCCAATAAATTTTTTACAGTATCAATATTTACATCTTGGGTATATCCAAGAGCAAACAAAGCATTGATCGGATTTTTTACGGTATCAATAAATTTCACCAAGAAATTATTGTACCATTCATTGCTGATATTAAAAGCGTTATCAGCGATAAAAGCCATTGAATCATTTTTTTGCTGTTGGTAATCTTTTCTTGCCTGGTCTTCGCTGATCAGTTTTGTATGAATAGAATCCAGCCGCATGATGAATGCCGTAAGAGTTGCATTTGCCGGAGTATTAAATTTGGTTGTATTCAAAACCGAATCATTTGCATTTGCGGAAAAACCGATATCGTCTTTATCGTTGATAAAAATATATCCTGCATTTTTTTCAAATTTTAATCTGTACAAGCCTTCTTCCGAAGAATGCGCTTTCACTACAAATTTTCCATTTTTCATTTCGGCTGTATCTAAAATCTGCGGCGGATTTTGATTAAAAAATATTTGTTCTAAAAATACTTTTTGATCCGGTGCATTTTTTAAATCGCCTTTTACAGTAAAAACGCCATTATTATTATTGGATGTACATGAAAATAGAAAAAGCGCAGTTACGAAAATGAATATTTTTTTCATTGTATTTTTTAATTATTAAATTATTGATTGAGTTTTTCAGAAAGGATTTTGATTACCGCCTGCATATCTGCTTTACCCTTACTCTTCTTTTTTACTTCGCCGGCAAACAATCCGGTTAGATTCTTTTTGCCTTTTTTGTATTCTGAAACCTTTTCAGGCATCGAAGCTAAAACTTCGTCTATCCATGACTGTAGAGTGTCATCATTTTTCTCCTGTAGGAGATTCAATTCTTTTGCAATTTCCAACGGATCTTTTTCTTCTGATTGAAATAGTACCGGAAATATTTTTGAAGCCGCTATTCCAAAGCTTACTTTTCCTTCTTCAACAATATTTACAAGCTTTGCCATTGTTTTTGGAGAAACAGAAAAATTTTCAATTGATAAATGGTTGTCATTCAAAAAAGATTTCACAGGCCCGATGATCCAATTGGCAGCTGCTTTATAATGATTGGTTTGCTGAATAAGATGATTAAAATATTCAGCAGTTTCGCGATCGTCAGCAATGATTTTTGCAGCTTCTGCCGGTAAGGAATATTCGTTTATCAATCGCTTTTCCAACGCGTGAGGCATTTCCGGAAGAGAAGATTTGATGAGACTAATTTGTTCTTCAGTTATCAGAAAAGGAGCAAGATCGGGCTCAGGAAAATAGCGATAATCATTGGCTTCTTCTTTTGAACGCAATGAAAAAGTAGTTCCATTGCTGGCATCAAAACTTCTTGTTTGCTGCATAATTGTTTCACCTTTTTCCAGTAAACCAACTAATCGGTTGATTTCATATTCTATCGCTTTTTTTACATTGCGGATCGAGTTCAGATTTTTTACTTCCACTTTAGTTCCCAGCTTTTTTTCTCCTTTTAATCTCACAGAAATATTCGCATCGCAACGCATACTTCCTTCTTCCATATTGCCATCGCAAATTTGTAAATGCCGAACCATTTTTCTGATCTCGGTGACATAAGCAAATGCTTCTTCAGCAGAATGCATGTCTGGCTCTGAAACAATTTCGAGCAGTGGAACTCCTGCGCGATTCAAATCGATACAGGTAAAATTTTCATCAGCATCATGAATGCTTTTTCCCGCATCTTCTTCCAAATGAACTCTGTTCAATAAAATATTTCTTTCTTCACCATTTACACGAATAGGGATTTTCCCATTTTTACAAATTGGTGTAGTATGTTGTGTTACCTGGTAGCCTTTGGGAAGATCAGGATAGAAATAATTTTTTCTGGCAAAATAATTATTTCGGATGATGTCGCAATGAAATGCAAAGCCGAGTTTAATGGCAAGTTCCACTGCTTTTTCATTGATCACCGGAAGCGTTCCCGGATGCGCCAGAGAAATGGCGCTGACATTCGTGTTTGGAGGATTTCCAAACTGAGTGCTATCGCCACAAAATAATTTACTTTCTGTGAGCAATTGTGTATGAACTTCAAGGCCAATGACCGCTTCATATTTTTCAAAATCCGGCATGGCAGCGAAGATATGAAAAGGCATTTCTTTTTCGATGGAATAAAAACTTAAATTATTTGTTGATTTACTGCTTGCCCTCATAATAATTGCATTGTTGAAACGAGCCAAGCCTGATTCGAATCGGAAACTTCGTTGCCTTTTCCATTTTCAATTCTTCCTTGCAAAAAAATCCATATCGACAGGTTGAAAAATCGGCGGAGATTGTTCGCGGCGCTGGTTTTTTTAAAGTAGAAAAAGAAAGCGTTGAAGAATGTAAGGTTTCTTTTTTTGAGGAAAAGTTCGCTACTTGTTGAGTAGAGAATCGGTTTAAAGAGTTGAGATTATTTTTTAGAAATTGAAGCTTGCTTTGACTTTGACCAAAAGAAGAAACGGCTAATGTGAAAAAAATTGCAATTAAGCCACAAATTTTGTTCCAAAAAAACATATCATTACATTTGTCTGCAATTTAAATCTTATTAAAAGAAAAAAAGTTCATGTCATTAAGCCAGAGATTACAACAAAAATTATTACAAAAATTATCGCCACAGCAAATTCAGCTGATGAAATTGTTGCAGGTTCCTACCGCTCATTTGGAAGAAAGAATTAAAGAAGAATTGGAGGAAAATCCTGCTTTGGAAGCGGGCGAAGACGGCTATAGCGAATCGACGGAAGAGGCTACTGATGAATTTGATACAATGGATGAATTTGAAAACGATGGAAGTGAAAATGAATATGATAATATTGATATTAGCGAATATGTAAATGACGGAGATGATGAGCCTGGCGATTATAAATACCGCGATGATAATTATGGCGATCCTGATGAGACGAAAGTAATTCCTCATAAAGTGGAAACGTCATTTTATGATACTTTAAAATCACAATTGTTGATGCTCCATTTGGACGAAGAGCAGAGAAGAATCGCAGAACAAATTATCGGCAGCATTGATGATGATGGCTACTTGAGAAGGGATGTTACCTCGATTTGTGACGATCTTGCCTTTCGCCAAAATATTAATACAACAGAAAAAGAAATTGAAAAATTAATCGGATTAATTCACCAGTTTGATCCGCCCGGAGTTGGTGCGCGAGACCTTCAGGAGTGTCTTTTATTGCAATTAAAAAGAAAAGAAAGAGAAGGACTTCCTGTAGCGACAGCGATTGAAATCATTGAAAAATATTTTGATGAATTTACAAAGAAGCATTACGAAAAAATTCAGAAAAGTCTGAACCTCAATGATGAAGAAATTAAGGAAGTAATCAATCAGATTATTAAATTAAATCCAAAGCCAGGAGGCGAAGTAGGGGAAAGTAATAAGTTGCAGAGTTATGTAATTCCTGACTTTTTTGTATTGAATAATAACGGAAAATTAGAAGTAACGCTGAATTCAAAGAATGCTCCCGATCTAAGGATCAGCGAGGGTTACAGGGATATGCTAAAAGATTATGACCGCGGCAATAAGAAGGATAAAAGACAGAAAGAAGCGGTTCTTTTTATCAAACAAAAAATAGATTCTGCCAAATGGTTTATTGATGCGATCAAACAAAGACAGCATACGCTTTTGAGCACAATGCAAACCATTGTTGATTATCAAAAACAATTTTTTCTGACAGGAGAAGATATTGATTTACGGCCGATGATCCTTAAAGATATTGCGGAAAGAACAATGCTTGATATTTCGACCGTGAGCCGAGTAGCCAACAGCAAATTTGTTCAAACAGAATTTGGAACGTATCGCCTGAAATTTTTCTTCAGTGAAAGTTTGGTAACAGACAGTGGAGAAGAAGTGAGTACGAGAGAAGTGAAAAAAATTCTCAGCGATCTGATAGAAGAAGAAAGCAAACAAAAACCTTTAAGCGATGAAAAACTTACCGAATTATTACAGGAAAAAGGATATAATATTGCGCGCAGAACTGTTGCTAAATATCGTGAGCAATTGAACATCCCTGTTGCACGATTAAGAAAAGAACTTTAATAATGGATCAGGATTTTTCTTTAGAAGAGAATGTGCTTCAACAGCAGAATGAAAACAGTATTTCTTTTCCGGTTGTTGTAAAATGGCTGGCGCATCTATTTTCTTTTATTTTTCACCCGCTTTTTATTCCGGTAATAGCCACGTGGTATTTGGCATATATTCAACCCGGATATTTTACAGGAATTTCCCCGCAGGAAAAAAATCTCATCATTCTTCGCGTAGGTTATATCACCATTTTTTATCCGGCATTAACCGTTTTGTTACTAAAAGGACTTGGATTTATTAAAAGTATTTTTTTAAAAACACAGCGCGAAAGAATTGCTCCTTACATTGCTACCAACTTTTTTTATTTCTGGATGTTTTTGGTTTTTAGAAATCAACCTGAAGTTCCTGCAATCCTTACCAGCTTTATCTTTGGAGCTTTTCTTGCTTCATCAGTAGCATTGATCGGCAATATTTATTTTAAGATCAGTATGCATGCTTTAGGAGTTGGCGCTTTATGCGGCCTGACACTGATTATTATTTTTTCGGGATTTACTTATGCCGTTTTTTTAACATCGATGATCATTTTTCTGATAACCGGCCTGGTTTCTACTTCCCGATTAATCGTAAGTGATCATAAACCTTTTGATATTTATTCTGCAATTATTCTTTCCATTTTATGTCAAATGGTCGCGTATGTAATTTTTGGATAAATGGAGAAGTACTTACAGTAAACGAACAAATAATTCTATTTCTTTATTCCACTGTCAGTGAAAATGTGATCATTCTTGCATTAATTTTATCCAGAACGTTTGAATATTTCAAATTCGGATCACGTGCGTGAAGATTGGTAAGTCCGCTGCTTAATTTTATTTCAGGAGATAAAACAAAATAAGGAAAGTAAATATGAAAGCCCAAACCCAACTCCACACTAATATCTGAGCGATTTAATTTTACAAGATCTTCCGCTTTCGAAGCTCCGGCATTGCTCGCCAGGTCATAATCAAATTTTCCTCCGGCGATTGTATAAACTTTGAAATTTCCAATCCGATCGCTACTAAAAGCAATATTGACCGGAAAACTTAAAGTAATAGATTGAACCTTTTTGGTAACAGAAGAATCCGACTCGTATTTTTGACTATATAAAAATGCTTTTTCTGAAAAAGTAAGATCAAGCGGATGCATGCGAATATCAAAATGATTGCTCATCCTAACATTTACCAACCATGCAAGATTAATTCCCGGATTGTTGATGCTTTCCACATCAAGAATAGAATCGTATTGAAGAAAACGCGGATGATGCGTAAAGTTAAAATGCGATTCGTTGTAACCAATGTTGATACCAAAATGATACGGTTTATCATCATGATCTTCCTGGTTCATCGTATTGTCTGATTGTGCGATAGAAGCTATTGAACAAAACAAAAGCGATACGATCAAAACTATTTTTCTGCGCAATAAATGGTGCATATTCCTAAAGTCAATGTTTTGTAAAATGCGTTTCGATAATCTGACTGGTTTAAAATTTGAATGAATGATTCTTTTTCCGGAAACTTAAGAACAGAATCGTTTAAATATTGATATGCCTCATTATTTTTTGCAATAATCTTTCCAATTTTGGGAGTTATAAATTTCATGTAAAAATTATACAGTTGTTTTAAAACCGGCAATGATGGTTTGGTACATTCGAGCACAATCAGTTTTCCTCCCGGCTTCAAAACTCTTTTTATTTCTGATAATCCTTTTTCCAGGTTTTCAAAATTTCTTACACCAAATGCAACGGTAACAGCATCAAACGAATTGTCGTCAAATAAAATTGCTTCACTGTCGCCATTTAACAACTCAATTGAATTTTGAAATCCAGCTTTTTCAATTTTTTTTCTTCCGATTTCCAACATTCCGTCGCTGATGTCAATTCCAATAATTTTTTCTGGTTGTAAAATTTTGAAACTGGTTATTGCAAAATCAGCAGTACCTGTTGCTACATCCAGAATTTTTTTTGGTCTCAAATCCTTCAATTGTTGAATCGCTTTTTTGCGCCAGCCAACATCAACTCCTGCACTTAAAAAACGATTTAAGAAATCATATCTGAAAGCAATTTTATCAAACATATTTTCCACCTGCTTCTTTTTGCTTTCACTGGAGTTTTTAAAAGGAACTACGGTATCGTGCGGATAAATATTCATTGCCTCAAAGATACTTTTTTGAAAACATAAGTTACAGAGTTAACTATTCTTTCACTTTTATTTTTGAATTGCTTTTTTGCTTTTAGCTTTCAGCCTTAAATTGCAGTATGCACATCAAAAAAGCGCAATACATGATCAGCAGCCCTTCTTATGAAAAATGCCCGCTTCCGGATCAACCGGAATATGCTTTTATCGGAAGAAGTAACGTTGGCAAATCTTCGCTGATTAATATGCTTGCAAATAACGAAAAACTTGCAAAAACTTCGAACACGCCTGGCAAAACACAAATGATCAATCATTTTCAGATCACTAGTGTTTCAAAAACTGGCGATCTGAAAGAAACGAAGTGGTTTTTGGTAGACCTTCCCGGATATGGATTTGCAAAAATTGCGCAAAGTAGCCGGAGAAGATGGGAGCAAATGATTGAAAACTATTTAAGAAAACGTGAAAACTTAATTGAAGTTTTTGTGTTGATCGATTCGCGCCATGCCCCTCAAAAAATTGATTTGAATTTTATTCAAAGTTTGTATCAATGGCAAATTCCTTACACTTTGATTTTTACAAAAGCAGATAAAGAAAAACAAGCGGTAGTAAGCAAGAATGTAAAATCATTTTTAGAAGAATTGAGAAAAACACAACAATTTTTGCCGCAATATTTTGTTTCCAGTTCTGTAAAAAAAACGGGCAGAGATAAAATTCTTGGTTTGATTTGTGAATTGAATGCAAGAGCATTAGAATGATTTATCGTAAAATGAAATTATTTTTTCTACTGATTAATCTTTCAATTCATAAATATTAAACGCCTCGGTGACCAAAGCAAACTTGCGATTTCTTTTACGCATAAGCGGGTTGACAATTGTGTTGTCATAATCGTAAAGAGATGCAAATTTTGGGTAATCTCGCTGCATTGTTGCGCCAACAGTCCCTGTATTTCTAAAATATTTTTGTTGGCCATCCACTTCTACTTTTATAAATGCTTCCTGGCCAGGATAGCCTAAACCCTCTCTAATAAACATTCTTATTGTATGAGTTTGATTTACTAAATCTTTCAATAATGCAACTTTTGCAACAGCCTCTGATCCATTCAGATTGCCCTGAGAAGATTCCCTGATGATCAAATCTTCACCTCGTAAATAAAATGCAAAGGGTGGCGGATTTCCATCACTGCCATGAATTTGCATAATCGCAACCGCCTGACTTTTTTGATTAAAATATTTGAAATCCTGTGAGAAATAACCTTTCCATTCAAAAACATAGGTTTTGTTGGAATCTAAATTGTAACCGCTTCCATAAGAAACCTCGCTTCGTGCGTAATTCGTTCCATTCCATGAATAGCCATCTTCAAGAATAGAATAAAATTTTGTTTTCTGCTTATTAATAAATTCCGATGAAAGTCTTGCCCTATCGAAATAAATATTGTATGGCGGATCTGCAACACGCACTTCTGTGGAAAGATAACTTAGTGTATCATGTCTGTCATTTACTGTTTTATATATTTCAGAAAAAACCTTGGAAAAACTTCTCAACAACAGTCCAGGCGCAGGTTCATTATCGACTTTTATTACAACCGTATCACGAAGTGTTTTTGTATGATCTTTTGCACTTAATTCAAAGCAAAAAACTCCCTGTGGCAAATTCTGAATCTTTGTATCTAAAGAATGCGGGTTTTGAATGATGGCGCCACTTTTATAATCGGTGCTTACTTCTTTCCATAATGGCTTCAGACCCTTTGTAGCAAAGCCATTTAGCGTTACTGTTTTTGTTTCGGATAAATAAATGGTTTGATCTTCTCCTGCATTTACCATTTTAATTTGTGCAAAAATGTTTTGCCAGAAAATCAATAAAAACAGGGTAAAAAATTTTTTCATTTCACTAAAGTTAAGGTCGCCAGTTTTATTATTGGTTATAAAATAAAAAAGTACAAAAAAAGTTGTTTACTGCAAATGATTTTTCTGTGCTAAATTAAAATTGTGTAATTCTAAATTATTTTTCTTCCAAACTAATAAAAAAAGGTTGCTAAAAAACAACCTTTTTACAGAAATAGCTTTTTCAAAATTATTGATTGCTATCGCGGTTTTGCCGCTGCGGGCGAAGAGTTTCTTCCACTTCGTTTTTAAATTTAGTGTACTGATCGGCAGTAAAAATATCTTTCAATTTAGCATCTCTCTCATCAGTTAATTTTTGAAACTGACTGCGGTCAGGCCGGTTTCCGGAGTCGCGGGCATCCTGGAACATTTTCATTTGCGCATTGTAATAATCTGTAAAAACGCTGTCGGTTTTGCTTTGCTGAGAAGCATCCAAATTCAATGCAGGCGTAAGTTTGTCCATAGTCGCTTTTACTCTTTCAGGAACGCTGCGACGTTGCATTCCCTGTGCATAAATGCCGGTTGTTGCCATTAAAATTAATGCAATCAACATGGTGATCTTTGTTTTCATGAATGTTTAATTTTTGATTTTTTTTAAATTGATAAATGAAAAAGTTGAAAGTTATTTTCTTCGTTGCTGATCTTTTCCCGGACGGCCGACCATTCGGGCTACTTCTTTTTTTAATGTTGAGTCAAATTTTTGTGTCTGTTTAGGAGTGCAAATGCTCCTGATGTTTTTAAAATAAGCAAACATTTGCATGTCAAGTATTTTTTGTTTTTGTGCAATAGAATCCGCGTCAGCATTGATCAATGAATCAGAAATATTATTGGAATAAATTAAACCATAAAAATCTTTTTTGGCATTTCTCACTTCGTTGAACAATGGTCTCACTTTCTGCATTTGCTCTTTTCTTAAGGATTGATATTTGGCCAACTGATCCTGTGAAAAACCAACATCATTTTGAAGAGAATGATACATCCCATTTGTTTCATGATTTCGTTGCCTTTTGACAGGTTTACCAAGCAAAATGAAGAAAACAAGCATGGCGATATTGGTTATCAAAAGAAAGATGATAATGGTTACAAGTGTTTTTGTTTTTGCAGAATTATTCATTATGGTTTCGCGTTTACAAATTCATAAAACGTAGAGCTGACAAGGTTGTATTCATCAGTAGTAGCAAGTTCGGAGGTTTGTTGATCGGTTGAATTTTGAGAATTACGTGAAAAAAAAATTACCCACGCATTGATCATGATGACCAAGCAAATACAGGCAAATGCAATGACAGGTTTTGCAATGAAGGAAGAGATTTTTTCCCAGCCGCTTTTTTCTCTTTCCATTCGTGCTTCGAGGCGCGTAAAGAAGAATGGAGACGGCGATGCTTTTTTAATGCCATTAAGGCTTTGCATTACTTCGCCAATTTTTTTACCGGATTTTTCTTCCATGATTTTTTTATTAAAATATGTTTGTGATCTACTTTAAATTTTAAAAAAGGAACTACTTTATTTTAGACGTTATTTTATTCAAAAACCTGCTTTTATTTTTACCCGCTTTTAGCTTTGATTATAATAATCTTTCAAATTTTTTTGAAGGTTTTTTTTTGCCCTTTGCAACAAAGAATCTACCGAAGATTCGCTTGATTTCATAATCTCACCGATTTCTTTATAACTTAAATTTTCAATTTTATTCAAAACAAAAGCAATCTTTTGATTCGGCGGTAACTGATCTATTGCTTTAAAAAGAACTGCTGCGTTTTCTTTGTTTTCAATCTTTATCCCCGGATGAAAAAAATCAGGAGGATCGATCATCAAATCATCATGTTTCCCATACAAACTTTGCACAAATGCGAATCTTTTTTTTCTTTTTTTCTTTCTAAGATGATCCAGGCTTTTTGAAACAGTTATCCTGTATATCCACGTCGAAAATTTTGATTCTTCTTTGAACGATGCAACCGATTCATATACTTGCATAAAAACTTCCTGAGCTGTATCTTCAGCGTCTTCCGCATTTTGTAAAAGACCAATAGCAGTATTGTAAACCATGTCCTGCCATCTTTCTACAATTTCTTTAAAAGCTTCCCTGTCTCTTTTTTTTAGCAGGGCAATTAATTCACTTTCATTCAAAACAAAAATATTATATGCTAAAGTGAAGGTCCGCCTGGATTACGGGAGAAGCCGCCGGGTCCTCCGAAGCCACGAAAATCTCTTTGTCTGCTGTTATCCACTGGTTTCCCTTTTCCAAAGGTCTTCAATTTGTAAGTAAATGTCAGCATAAAATATTGATGCAAAACCTGGTTGGTCTGATCCTGGATATAAGACTCAGTTACGTTTCGGGTAATGCTTTTATTTTGATTCAAAAGATCGAACACAGATAATTTCAATTCACCCATTTGATTTTTCAAAAACTTTTGTCCGATTGCTATATTCCAAAGCCAGTAATTCTGATTAAATCCATCGGTTAAACCGTGGTAGGATTCGTTAGACAAATCGTTTTGAAAGAACGTTCCTTTTTTGCTTAACAAATTCAGGTTGATGCCAACAGATTGAGTAAAATAATTGTTGTTCAAACTTGGTTGAATCGTGTTTTTTACGTTGTTGATATTAGCGGCATAAGAAAGATTGAAATCAACATACTCGCTAATATTGCTGGATAAAACCGCACCAAGATTATAATTATAAGCGTTGGAAATATTTTCAACATTATTCAATAAGCCCGGTTGTTTTGCATAACTAAATCCCGCATTCCAATTCAAATTCGATTTCAAAAATTTGATTGGCATTCCAAAAGTGAAAAATGATCTG
>JBQCIM010000009.1:0-71177 GCA_051953735.1 Ginsengibacter sp. | reverse complement strand
TTTGGATTTGCGATTATATGACAGGCAACATCAAGCCGTGAGCAATAATTTTTATGTTTTATCAACACAAAAAGACAGCCTTGCTGAAAAGAAAAGTACCTGGTACATCACGCCGCAATCGCAATATGCAGACTTAACTTTATTGGAAAATCTTCCGAAAGTAAAATTGCAAAAAAGCGAAACGGTTACACAAAAAGGAGAGAATACTGTGATCAATGTGAAACTAAAAAATTCATCGCAGCATGTTGCCTTTATGGTTTACATGGATTTGAAGAAAGGACAAACGAATGAATCAGTTGTTCCTGTTTTCTGGAACGAAAATTATTTCACGCTGTTGCCGGGGGAAGAAAGAACCGTTTCTGTTTCTGTTCATTCAACTGATCTTCATGGACAAAAAGGAAGAGTGGTTGTTGGCGGATGGAATGTGGAGTAGGATTTAGTTCATAGTTCATAGTGCAAAAACCAAGAAGGTCTATTTGAGAAGTTGTAAAAATTTGCGGTATTTTCAAAAAACCTTCTTGGATTATATAGCAATCATCATTCACAATTTACTACAATGAAAACATTAAAAATAGCAGTCGCACAATTTCAGCCGAAAGACGGTGATAAAGATTATAATCTTTCTGTGATTGATAAATTAACCGCGAAGGCAAAAGAAGGTGGGGCAGAGGTTGTAAGTTTTCATGAGATGTCTATCACGGCTTACACTTTTTTCAAAGACCTAACAAGAGAAGAAGTAAAAAGCTATGCAGAAAAAGTGCCGGGAAAAAGTACGCAACGATTAATTGAAATCGCCGCAAAGTACGACATCACGGTATTAGCAGGACTTGTTGAAGTTGATGATGAAGACAAATTGTATAACACATACATCTGTGTTGACAAAAACGGATTGAAAGCAAAATACAGAAAGATTCATCCGTTTATCAGCAAATATTTATCTCCCGGAACTGAATATGTTGTGTTTGATATTAAAGATTGGAAGTGCGGCATTTTAATTTGTTATGATAACAATGTTGTGGAAAATGTTCGCGCCACTTCATTGCTCGGTGCGGAAGTTATTTTTGCGCCGCATGTTACGATGTGTACGCCTTCTTCCATGCCGGGAAGAGGTTTTGTAGATGATGCGCTTTGGAAAAAAAGAGAACTCGATCCGGTTCCTCTGCGCATGGAATTTGACGGGCCAAAAGGAATGCAATGGCTCATGCGCTGGCTTCCTGCAAGAGCGTACGACAATGGCGTTTATTATGTTTTCACCAATCCAATTGGCTATGATGGAGACCAATTAAAAAATGGAAACTCTCTCATCCTTGATCCTTATGGTGATGTGATGGTGGAAATAAAAAGTTTCAATGATGAAATTGCGATTGCAACAATTACAGAAGATAAATTAAAATTGTCAGGTGGCTGGCGATACAAGAATGCAAGAAAACCGGAATTGTACGGGGAGATTTTAAGTGCTGATCATCATTCACAAACGAAACCTGTTTGGATGGAGAAAGAAGAAGTTGTTTAGTTGAAGGGTCAAAGTTCAAGGAAGGTTGAAAGAATTGAAACCAAGAAACAATAGTATTTGTTTGTTTACTGTAAAAGTTTGTCAACAAATAAATGAATTGATTTAGTTTTATAACAATCAAGGATATACGTTTTCTGGCTTTAAAATTTTTAGAGAAATAGAAAATTGAAATACTTGTTTGTTTACTGTTCTCTTGTTCCTGTAATTCGTGTTTAAATAAAAATAGATTCCTCATTAAATTTCATAAACAATTTCAATGGCAACTACCACCACTGCAAAGAGAAACTACTACATCGTCTTCCTGATCATGCTCACTTTTTTTGTGATCTCATTTTTGACAAATGTTATCGGTGCACTCATTCCTGATATTAAAACCGGCTTTCATCTTAGCTTAACGCAGGTGGCTATTTTGCCATTTGCTTTTTTTATTGCTTATGGCGTCATGTCAATACCGGCGGGTATTCTGAATGAAAAGTATAAAGAAAAAAAGATCATGGTGGCCGCATTTGTGGTTGCTTTTATCGGTGCATTATTGCTGGTTTTATTTCCCAATTATTCCAGTTACATCATTTCTTTATTTTTAATCGGATGTGGCATGGCGATGCTGCAGGTGGTTATCAATCCTTTGCTTCGCACTTCCGGCGGCGAAGAGAATTATGCATTTAATTCTGTGCTGGCTCAATTGATTTTTGGCGCGGCTTCTTTCATCAGCCCGCTGGTTTATTCTTACCTGGTTACCAATCTTTCCAATAAAGGAGATATGGATTCAGTGCAAAAAGTTTTCACTTCTATTGTTCCGGCAAATCTTCCGTGGATCTCTTTATATTGGCTGTTTGCGGCCGTAAGTCTCATCATGTTCATTGTTATCCTGGCATCGCGTTTTCCAAAAGTGATCCTCAGTAAAGATGAACAGGCCGGCGCTCTAAAAGTTCATCTGGATCTTCTAAAAAAGCCAATCGTTATCCTGTTTTTCATCGCTATGTTTTGTTATGTAGGAACAGAGCAAGGCACAGCCAACTGGATCTCGCAGTTTCTTTTTGAATACCATCGTTATGATCCACAAACAACAGGAGCCAATGCTGTCGCCTATTTCTGGGGATTAATGACGGCCGGTGGCGTGCTCGGATTATTTTTATTGAAGATCATGGACAGCAGCAAAGTGTTGATCTGGTTTACGGTTTTAGCGATCATCACATTAAGTATCGGATTGTTTACCAGCAATGATCGCGTTGCATTATATGCATTTCCAATCGTTGGTTTTTTTGCATCCGTAATGTATCCGATCATTTTTTCTTTAGCATTAAATTCTTTGGAAGAACATCACGGCGCATTCTCAGGAATATTGCTCACCGGCATCATTGGCGGCGCAGTAATTCCATTGATCATCGGCGCGATCGGCGATCATTTTGGATTGCGCACCGGAATGTTCTTTTTATATATCACACTGGGTTATATTTTGAGCGTTGGCTTTTGGGCTAAACCGATCATTAAAAATAAAACGATTCAGGATTCCAGGAAGTTGAAGGTTGAAGGTTGAAAGTTTAGTCTTGATCACTCCAATTTCTAATTCTTAATTTTTAAATCAACCATGTCTATAAAAATCATCGGTGTTGATCTCGGCGGAACTCACGTTCGTGCAGGCTTTGTGTCAGAAGGACGCCTTGAAAATATTGTTTCTGTCCGCATTCCTGCAACCGGTTCTGTGGAAGAAGTTTTGGAAGTGATGTTTCAATTGATCGATCCTTTGATTGATGGAAATATTGAAGCAATTGGCATTGGTGTGCCAAGTGTTGTTGACATTGAAAATGGAATTGTTTATGATGTTCAGAATATTCCTTCATGGAAAGAAGTTCATTTGAAAAAACTATTGGAAGATCGCTTTCATATTCCTGTTTCAGTGAATAACGATGCAAATTGTTTTGCTCTTGGAGAAAAATATTTTGGTAAAGGACAAAATGCGCATTCATTGATAGGACTTACTATTGGTACGGGTTTGGGCGCAGGAATCATCATCAATGATAAATTGTATGCAGGAGTAAATTGCGGTGCAGGCGAGTTTGGAAACGTAGATTATCTCGATCAGTATTATGAATATTATGCCAGCGGGCAATTTTTTGAAAACTGCTATCAAACTAATGGCGAGGTGGTTTATAAAAAAGCACTAGGAGGTGATCCGTTATCGATAATGATCCTCGAAGAATTAGGAACGCATTTGGGCAATGCGATCAAAATGATCTTATATACTTATTGTCCTGAACTCATCATTTTGGGAGGCTCTATCAGCAAGTCCTACCGGTTTTTTGAAAAGAGAATGTGGGATCGAATTCACACTTATGTTTATTCAAATACATTGAACCAGTTTCATCTTGAAGTTTCAGAATTGGAAAACTCCGGAATCCTCGGTGCGGCATCACTTTATTATGACAAACAATCTTTGGCAGAGCAATAGAAGTACATTTGAAAAATAAAAAGCTGGTTATGCCCACAAGAAATTTTAATGTTATTTGTTGCTTTACTGCATTTCTCTTTTTTTCTTCCTGTAATTCAAAAATCATTTTTCCCAGGCCGGCTCACATCGTTATTGTGATCGAAGAAAATCACGGATATGATGAGATCATTAATTCTGCAGATGCTCCTTATATCAACCAGCTTGCAAAAGAAGGAACACTTTTTACCAACTCTCAAGCGATAACTCATCCAAGTCAACCTAATTATCTTGCGCTTTTCTCCGGAAGCACTCAAGGCGTTGATGGAGACGAATGTCTTGATAAAAAAACTCCTTTTACTACCCCCAACCTTGGTGCTGCGCTACTTCACGCCGGTTACACTTTTAAAGCTTATTCCGAAAGTCTTCCAAAAGCCGGTTCGCCGGAGTGCTTTTATGAGGAATCAAAAGGTTATGATTATGCAAGAAAGCATGCACCTTGGGTAAACTGGCAGGGCAACCAGGAAAATGATTTTCCTGATTCGTTACATCAACCGTTTTCCTCCTTTACAACTGATTTTAATAAATTGCCGACAGTGTCCTTTGTGGTTCCTAATGAAGGAAATGATATGCATAACATTGACATTGATGGCGATTCTTCTGCAATCAGACGTGGTGATCAATGGCTGAAAGATCATCTTGCTTCTTATGTTGAATGGGCCAAAAAAAATAACAGCATGCTAATACTAACTTTTGATGAAGATGAAGGTGGAAGTATGATTCATAATCATATTGTAACCATTTTTGTTGGTGAAAAAATAAAACAAGCGACCTATGATACTGAAATCAATCATTACACTGTTTTGCGGGCTATAGAATCGATGTATCATTTGCCGCTTTTGCAAAATGCAAAAGACGTAGACCCGATTGAGGGCATCTGGAAATAAATACTATAAATTACTGTTATGAAAAAAAATATCCTTTTTCTTTTTTTAATTCTTGCGTTCACATGTTTGAAGGAAACGAAAAGTGCTCCGCTTCAACAATTACAGCCAGTCAGTGATACATTACCAATTCGCGGCTTTGAGATCGCCGCTCCACGTCCCTCAGGAGTAGACTCTTTTGTAACATTTATAAAAAAAGAATTGGTGCCGCGAAATGTAAATACATTGGTACTTCGTGTGGATTATCATTACCAGTTCAAAAGCCATCCGGAACTGATTGACAGCTTTCCACTTTCACAAAAGGATGTGAAAAAAATGGTTCGTGTATGCAGGCAATCAGGAATTCATCTTATTCCGCAAATCAATTTATTGGGACATCAATCGTGGTCAAATCATACAGGAAAATTATTAATGGCTTATCCTCAATTTGATGAAACGCCATGGGTGCAAATGCCCGTCAAATATGAATGGCCAAATGCAGATGATCTGTATTGTAAAAGTTATTGTCCGCTTGCTCCCGGATTGCATAAAATTCTTTTTGACGTGATTGATGAAATATGCGATGTTTTTGAAACAGATGCATTTCATTCAGGCATGGATGAAGTATTTTATATCGGGGAAGAAAAATGTCCGCGATGTGGTGGGCATGATCCTGCACAACTGTTTGCAGATGAAGTGTGGCGGATTCGTAATCACCTGGCAGAAAAAGGGAAACAATTATGGATATGGGGCGACCGTCTTTTAGACGGAAAAACCACCGGGCTGGGAGAGTGGGAAGCCAGCATGAACAACACTTACCGGGCCATAGACATGATACCAAAAGATGTAATGGTTTGTGACTGGCATTATGAAAGGCCCGATCAGACGGCAGTTTATTTTGCAATAAAAGGTTTGAATGTGATCAGTTGTCCTTTTAAAAATCCAGAAGCTGGTGTGGCACAGGTAGAGGATATGTATAAATTCCGCAAAAGCTCCACACCTGAAATGAAAAACCGGTTCCTTGGAGTGATGCAAACCATCTGGACGCGCAATGATCTTTTTCTGAAAGAATATTATGGAGAAGATTCCAGCAGAATCAGTGATAGAAACACATCATCTGATTGCTTTAGGAAAGTTTTTGAAGCAATCAATAGATAAAAAGATTATTTAGCAATCTAAAAGATACCAAAATTATTTAAGGCCATAAACTACAACCTTGTTAGAAAATGTAGCCAGATAAACATGTCCATTTGCAATGGTAGGAGAGCAAAACTTTGCATAATTCCCAGCAGCATCAGAAGCATTTTGATTATTATTCCAAAGTTCTTTTTTTATATCAGAAGCATCAAAGGCGCGTAGAATTCCTGGTCTTGTTTGCTGGTTTGCATCTCCGGTCGAAGGATAGGAAGCCCATAAAATGCCGGTGCCCGCCAGATCATTATTGGAAGAAACAGATAAGACCGCGCCGCTTTCTCCTGTAGGACCAGCTACAGAAGAAACCTGTTGATTTGATACGTACAGCATATTATTACTTCTGTTAAAAGGAAATGCACGAAGATGATCATTTTCAGACCATACATACACATATTCAGATGTATTGCCTTTATAATAGGCCGCCTGGCAATGTAAAGATGCTTCCTGTCCCAGATTAACATTTTGCTGGACATTGTTAGAAGAGGGAGAATATCCACCCATGTTATCCTTGTTTAATAAATACAAATTACCATCCTTGCCACCAGTAAGGAAAAAATTGGAATTAGGAATTAACAAAGCGCCCATGCTACCATAATCAAGGTCGTTTTCCTCAAGAGTTTCATAATTAAAAGGAGTAAAATAACTTAAAACCTTTAATGAATGACCAGATGGAGAAAGCTTTAAGGCACTCTCACCTCTGTTTATTAAATTGGAAGGATCGCCCTTTACTCCGACTGTTCCGTTTCCTACAGCCACATAAAGGTTGCCGCTTGCATCCGCAGCTATTCCCATTCCACTTTCCCAAAAACCTCCCCCATATCCTTCAGGAGTATCGTTATAAACAATTTGTTGTGCAAGCGTTTTTGAATTATATCCTAAAATCCAACCATGATAAGGTCCCCAGTCACAATGCGATGAAAAGCTTACATAAACAATTCCATTTACAAGAGTTAAAGCCTGTCTTTGGTTCTGCTTCTGCGCATCAAAAGTGAGTATGTTGTTGGAACTACCATCACCACCTCCCGGATATGTTGCTGTAATTTTTACCGGGCTTCCTGCTATTTCAGCTCCTGTAATTATATCAATTGCATGTAAATATTGAACGAAGTTTCCATTGCTTGTGCTTCTTGCAACGAAGTACATCACTCGTGAAGCAGAATTAATAACAGGGGTGCCAACAATACCTATATTGCCGGAAAAATCCTGGTAATTGCCACTACAGGCTCCTGTCATATCAGAGTTTTTAGGCGGCCTCATTCCCGGTTCGGTAAAATTTCTCTTCCAATAAAGTTTACCATTATCTCCATCATAAGCATACACCGTATTATTTACTGTTGCTATATAAACTACGTTTCTGCTGCTATCAGACAGAGGCAAGCCGGATACGACCAATGGCTGTGCATAAACCTGATCATCAACCGGCAAACTGAACAATTTGCCAAACTGATTTTCATTCACATTTGAAGTAGTTAATTTCGTTTCATGACTATTAAGTCCACTTCTCCAATTGTCATTATGTTGGGTAGTAACTGAAACCTGTCCTTTATTATTATTATCATTTGAATCGGCAATCTTATCTTTTCTTTGACATGAAAAACTAATTATTATCAAAATGAATACAAATTTCCAGCGCATTAATAAGTATTTGAATTAAAAAATAAAGAGGTAAGTGAAATACTATGATACCGGTTTTAAGATATCATTTTAAACAACACTTATTGATGAATAAAACAAAAAGTAAACCAGAAAAGTGAGATCAAAATATTGGTTGGCAGTTACCAATATTTAAATGCAAATGCAATCACTGCATAGATCATCGTCATTATAAAAATTCCTTTGGCTGTTTTATCACGATAACCATTGATGTAGACGGTAAATAAGATGGCGTTTGCCATTAATGAAATGCTGATGGAAACAGTAATAAGGTTTGGATTCAATTTCATCCACTGTAACATTTCTGTGAAAGAAAGATTTTTAAATTTAACAAGTTTGTAAATTAAAAATCCGATCATCGGTGCTATAAATCCTAAGGCCAGGCCGAATACAAGATTGTCTTTTTTAAAGATCATAAAATGTCCCAGTTTTTTTCAAGTTCTTTTTTAAGTGCATAGTTAGTAAGATCAAATTGAATGGGGACCACACTTACATAATTGTGTTCCAACGCCCAAACATCCGTGTCTTCGCCTTCATCAAAATTTTTAAATTCACCAGTGAGCCAGTAATATTTTCTTCCATGCGGATCGAGGCGCTCATCAAAATCTTCTTCATATTTTGCATACGCCTGTTTGCACACTTTTATTCCATTCATCAGCTCCAACGGAACCGCAGGAATATTTACATTCAGCAAAAAATGTCTTGGTAATTTTTGTTTCAAAACGCTCTCAACAATTTTATGAACATAAAATTCGGCTGCGCTGAAATCCGCTTCAATGCTGTAATCGAGCAAAGAAAATCCAATAGACGGAATGCTTTCGATACAAGCTTCCATTGCCGCACTCATCGTTCCTGAATAAATTACATTGATCGAATGATTAGCACCATGATTGATGCCGCTTAAACAGATGTCTGGTTTTCTATGAAGGATTTTATCAACAGCCAGTTTCACACAATCCACAGGAGTACCATTCGTTTGCCATGCTTCCGCATCGTCAAAAAAATCTTTTACTTTATCTAGCCGTAGCGGAACACCAATGGTGATCGCGTGTCCCATTCCGCTTTGAGGCTTGTCTGGTGCGACTACTACCACATCTCCCAAATCCTTTACTGCCCTTACCAAACTATGTATTCCCGGCGCTGTAATTCCATCATCATTCGTAACTAAAATTATCGGCCTTTCTTCTTTTATTTCTGACATTTAATTTTTTAAATTTCTTTTTCAATTCACAAATCTGTTTCACTATTCCGCATTAACGGCATTTACTCTAAAACCATCTGAACCACGGCCTCGCTACTGCTTCTCTAAACGGCCATGGAATAGCAATTAGTATGAGCAATAATGCAATTCCAAAAAATACTAAGCTCTTTTTAAATTTTGAGCGGGACGTTGTGGCTTTTTTTACAGAAACTCTTCCAGCGTGTACCAATATCCATGCAATGATCATCATCACTTCATGCTCGATGGTGAAAAAGCGAACCATCGGATCTTTCATGCTTTCGCCAATGTGTTTTAAACTTTCGAACCACCCATTATTGAAATAAAGAATCAGGCCGATCAACAATTGAATATCCATTGATAGCATGAAGAAAAAATTGCTCCTGCTGTCGCCGGCTGTATATTCTCTTTTTGATGTCATACCGCTGATAGCGCTGATCACAGCCCAAAAGCCAAACAATAAGATGAGCCAGCGAATTAAGTCGTGTAAAACAAGCAGAGTCTGCATATTAAAAAGTTTTGGCAAAAATAAGGGTTTGTAGAGACGTTGCATGCAACGTCTCTACATTTAAAAAAAATGTCCCGGCTTTATCAACTGCGGATATTCTTTTTGAAATTTTTTTATTTCAGGAATAGATACATTTTCAACATAACGGCTGTCAGGATTTTTAGCAATATAATCCTGGTGATAATTTTCTGCAGGCCAGAATTTGGTTAAGGGCGTCACCTGAACAGCAATAGGGGCGCTGTATTTGCCGGAAGCGTTCAATTGTTTTATATAATTTTCTATGGCTGTTTTCTCCGCGTTATTTTGATAAAAAGCGATAGAGCGATATTGACTTCCGAAGTCGGGTGCCTGTCCGTTTGTTTGTGTTGGATCCTGCCCGGCAAAATAAACTTTTAATAAAGTGGCGTAAGAAATTTGCGATGGATCATAATAAACGGTTACACTTTCAGCATAGCCTGTATTTCCATTTTCAACCATTTCATAATCTGGATTTTTTGCGTTGCCGCCCGCATAGCCGGAAACCGCGTCGACTACGCCTTTTACACTTTCGAACAAAGCTTCTTCATGCCAGAAACATCCGGCGGCAAAAGTGGCATGACTGTATCGGGATAAATTTTTTGGAACACTGGTCTCTATGTTTTCTTTGGAAGATTGTTGTGCACATGAAACAAAACCGGGAAACATTGCAGCGATAAAAATGACGCCGATAAACGATTTCATAATTTTTGTGTTTCTCAAATTTACGATTTAAGTAAAAGTCCGGATGTTAAAGAAATGTGTAACGCAGTATCTTTTCTTTTGAAAAATCAAATGAATTGTCTCCGTTTCTAAATCTTTTGTGAAAAGAAGTCAATTGTGTCATTGCATAGGGTATTAAACCTGCCGTTGCTTTAATTCGTCGAAGATTTTTAATTAATTTGCAAAATATTTTAGTCCTAAAAACAAGTCATGAAAAAAATTATTCCCGTAGCCATCTTACTTCTGTTTTCAAATTTTCTTTTTGCGCAGATTCAAAATCCTGTTGAATGGAGTGCTACTTCCAAAAAGATCTCTGATAAAGTTTATGAAATTCATTTAACTGCAAACATTGATAAAGGCTGGCATATTTATTCTCAAACAACTCCTGAAGGTGGCCCGATTCCCACCAGTTTGACCTTTACCAAAAATCCGCTGGTTATTGTCGAAGGAAAAGCAAAAGAGGTAGGCAAAATGGAAAAACATACCGAACCTTTATTTGGAAATATTGATGTAAAACAATTTTCAAACAATGTTGATTTTGTTCAGTTGGTAAAATTAAAAGCGCCGGTAAAAACATCTGTGGATGTTGCTGTAGAATTTATGGTATGTAACGACAAACAATGTCTGCCGCCTTCAACAAAGAAATTTTCTGTCGCGCTTAAATAATTTCTTTCAATAAAAAGTTTTTAATGAGAAACTTTACCAGGCTTTTTGCTTTATTGTCATTTATACTTTTTACCGCAAACGCGTTCTCACAGGATTCTGCTGCTGTCAAACTTTCTTATGATTATCAAAGAGCCAATGACAGCGAAATTATTTTCAATATACATGCGAAAATCAATCCTGGAATAAAATTATTTGCGCTGCAACATTCTCCAAATGATGCTCTGTATTCTACCATTCAGTTTGATTCCTCCGAAAAAAAATTATTAAAAGATTCAGTCGCTTTTAAAGGCAATTTGCAAAAAGCAATCGATGCGACATTGCAAAGTGAAGTTCATTTTTTTACAGATTCTGTTGTATGGCAACAAAAGATCGCCGCTTCTTTATCAGACAGTTTTTTGCTGAAAGGAACAGTAAGTTTGATGTATCAGAAAGGTGCTGATTATTTGCCGGGAGAAAGTGAAATCAAAACATTTGTTTTGCCTGATGCAAAAAGTAATTCAGAAAACAACGTACAGCTGAAAGCTGCGAATACAGGCGGTTCTGTGGCAACAAAATCATTAACCTGGATATTTTTTACCGCCTTTGCCGGAGGTTTACTGGCGCTGATTACACCTTGCGTTTATTCGATGATTCCTGTTACGGTAAGTTTCTTTACAAAGAGAAGTAAGAATAAGAGTGAAGGAATAAAAAATGCGATTTCTTATTCTCTTTCTATTATAATTATTTTCACGCTTTTAGGTTTTTTGATCACGGTGATTTTTGGTCCGACCGCATTGAATAATCTTGCAACGAACTGGATCGCAAACCTGATCTTTTTTCTGATCTTTTTAATTTTTGGAATTTCATTTCTGGGCGCTTTTGAAATATCTCTGCCCAGTTCGTGGGGAAATAAAACCGATAGCAAAGCAGGCACAGGAAGTTTTATTGGTATCTTTTTTATGGCGCTCACATTGGTCGTAGTTTCCTTTTCATGCACCGGACCCATCATTGGAAATTTGCTGGTGATCGCGGCAAGAGGAAGTTATTGGGGGCCGCTTGTTGGTATGTTTGGATTTTCACTGGCGCTTGCATTGCCATTTGCATTGTTCGCTTTTTTTCCGGGAAAATTAAATGTATTAGGAAAAGCAGGAGGCTGGCTGAATGCAGTGAAGGTGACTCTTGGATTTTTGGAACTGGCATTGGCATTGAAATTTTTATCAAACGCCGATCTCTCCAAAGGCTGGCGGATATTGGATCGTGAAGTGTTTATCAGTTTGTGGGTCGTGATCTTTTTGTTGCTTGGAATTTATCTTTTGGGAAAAATCAAATTCAGTCATGATGATGAATTGCCTAGAAATGATTTCGATATTCCATACCTGAGTGTTACAAGATTGTTCTTTGCAATCGCTTCTTTTTCATTTGCTGTTTATATGGTTCCGGGCTTGTGGGGCGCGCCATTAAAATCGATCAGCGCTTTTCTTCCACCAATGGGAACGCAGGATTTTGTGGTAGGCTCCGGAGAAAAAACAGTTTCTTATAATGATTCTTCAACAACAGCATTGCCTCGTCCTGTAAAATATTACGACAGGATGAAAATGTATGAGCCGGAAGTGGTGACACAATATGGCATGACCACTTATTTTGATTATGACGAAGCACTGGCGGTTGCAAGAAAATTGCATAAACCTTTGATGCTTGATTTTACCGGAATAAATTGTGTGAATTGCCGGAAAATGGAAGGCCAGGTTTGGAGCGATCCTGAAGTGATGAAAAGATTGAAAAACAACTTTGTAATTGTCTCTTTATATGTAGATGTTCACGACATAGATCTGCAGCCTTCTGAGCAATATTTTTCAAAAGCATTGAATAAAAAAATTACAACACTCGGCGATAAAAATGCTGACTTGCAGGTGACGCAATACAATGCCAATGTGCAGCCTTATTATTTCTTTTTAGACGCACACGAAAACCGCCTTGAGCCGGAAGGATATGGCTACGACTCCAACGTAGAGAAATTCAAAAATATGCTGGATGATGTGGTGGCAAAATATAATGCAGAGAAGCAAGGATAGTAAAAGAAGAAATAACATCAAATATTATTTCTTCTTTCCAATTTCTCTTCAAATAGTAAACAAATAATTTTTCTCCTTTACCTTTTCTCTATCGAGCCGGTTTTTTTGTTTTTAATGATATACTTTTTTTCACCGGATGGAAGCACTTCTTCTTTTATTAAATAATAATTTTCATCATAATCGGTCATTTGCTTTTGAACTTTTTCTTCCGGAACTCCGCGCCAATTTTCGAGATTGACCGGCTCCCATTTTTTTACAGATGCTGAAAGAAATGCGGCATCCAGAATTGCGTTGACAACATAACCATCATAAAAATTTTCTTTTGGTTGACGATTGTTTTCAATCGCATCAAACATATCAGTAAACATGTGATTGTAGCCCAGTTCATTTAATTCGTCTCCAACAGGAAAAAGCCAACCCGAATTGCTTTCGGCTTTTTCAGCAATATAATTTCCGCCTTTACCCGAGGTGAACATATCAAAGCCGGTGCGTAGAAAATTATTTGTCCAAATGGTTCCTTCTGTTCCCATTACTTCTTCCCTGAGATCCATTCCTCCCCTGAATGACCAGCTTACTTCAAACTGGCCAATGGCGCCGTTTTCATACTTCACCAAACCGATGGCATTGTCTTCAGCATCAATGGGGTGAACGCGTGTATCTGCCCAGCACATTACTTCCACAGGACGGATATTTTTGCCAATATAATTTCTGCATAATTCCACGCAATGACAGCCCAGATCAATGATAGCGCCGCCGCCTGATTTTTCTTTATCCCAAAACCAGTCGCTGTGAGGGCCCGGATGCGTTTCCCTGCTTTTTGTCCAGATCACTTCGCCAATTGCGCCGCTCTGAATCGTGGCCAATGATTTTAATGACTTCGGAGAATAGACAAGGTCTTCAAGATAACCGCCTGTTACATTCGCTTTCTCTACTGCCTGCAGCATTTGTAAAGCCTCTCTCGCATTGCGTCCCAAAGGCTTTGTGCAAAGAACATGTTTTCCGGCAGCGGTGGACGCAAGTACTGCTTCCAAATGCATGTCATTGGATAATGCAATGATTACTACATCCACATCCGGATCATTTACACAATCATTAATGCTATCAGTAAATTTGGGCACTTTATAATCATCTGCAAACTTTTTTGCGTTCTCAATGGTTCTGCTGTAAACCTTTGTGATCACATCTTTTCTGCGTTGACCAACCAATGCATCTGCATAAAAACGAGCGATAAATCCGGAGCCAAGAATTGCTAATTTCATAATGATAATTTTTGTTTTTAATGATCAGGAAGTAATTATTTTTTGGAGCAACAAATTAATAAAACTTATTTAAGTGCTTCATCTTTTTCTTTTTCAAGAAAATTTGCGCTGGCTCCAATATTTTCTGTCTGCCATTCCATCAAAGCGTCATCAGGAACCGCTTCTAAGGGAACTGTCGCAGATTGTGAAGGTTCGTTATAAGGAATGTTGGTGCTTCTGTTATAAACCGAAATTAAGGACCAGCGCGGCTTTTCAGAAAGATTGGCTTCTGAGCGATGCAACAAATTGCTGTGAAAAAATAATGCATCTCCTGCATCGATTTCTACATACACCAACGCCATTGTTTTCAAAGCAAGATCCACATAATGTTGTGATGCGCCAACCTGCTCGCCGGCAAAGCCATGTTCGATCCTTCCCATTTTATGCGAACCCTTTATTACTTGCAAACAACCGTTTTCTTTGTTGGCATCAGTGATAGCAACCATCACGGACATCATTTGATCAGGAAATAAAAATTCGTTCTTGTACCAATATCCATAGTCCTGGTGCCATTCCCAGGCACCGCCAACCTTGGGTTCTTTTTGCATCAGCTTGCTATGAAAATGACAAACAGCACTTTCGCCATCAAGCAATTGATCAACAGAATTTACCATTCGGTTACTTTTTGTAAGCAGCCCGTATGCATCGTTTCCGGGCTTGTACCATAAAGTAAGTTTTGTTTTTTTGCCTGACATATCATTTAAATCAAAAGCATGTTTTCGTAACGTATCATCATCGGTAGCTATCTTGTATAATTTATCGACTTCTTCTTTGTGCAAAAAATCTTTTACAATGAGATAACCATCTTTTTTATAAGTTTCTATTTGCTGTTGTGATAATTGAAAATATGACATGAGATTAAAAAGTAAAGGTGAAATAATGAGAACTTATTTTCAAATACATACCGCTTCTTCTCCACTGTGAAAATAAAAAATTATTTTGGAGTATTTTTATTTTTCAATACCAATTTTTCGTTCCTCATTTTTTTAATTTGTTTATGTCATCTACTGTTTTATCCTCACGAAATTCAAAGCAAAAAATTGATTTGCTTGTTTATAATGCCACCGTTTATACTGTCGATCAGAATTTTTCAAACGCAGAAGCAATTGCTGTTGACAAAGAGAAGATTGTTGCAGTAGGAAGTACAAAAGATTTGCTCAATCAATTTGATGCAACTGAAAAAATCAATGCGAATGGAAAATATATTTTCCCCGGGTTGATCGATGCTCATGCGCATTTTTTTGCATACGGACTTGGTTTGCGTGATGCAGATATTGTAGGAACAAAAAGCTGGGATGAGGTAATTTCAAAATTAAAAAGCTATTCCAACAAACATAAAGATGGTTGGATCGTGGGAAGGGGTTGGAATCAAAACGACTGGTTAGTAAAAGAATTTCCGACCAATCAAAAATTGAATGAATTGTTTCCCGGCAGGCCGGTTATTTTATCAAGAATTGATGGACATGCTGCAATTGCCAACGACAAAGCTTTGGAGCTTTCAGGAGTAAAAGCGGGCGATAAACTGGAAGGAGGAGAAGTGGAAGTAAGAGATGGAAAGCTAACCGGTATTTTGATAGACAATGCTACCAGCCTTGTTTACAACAATGTTCCTCCTCCAACTGAAGCGCAATTAAGAGACGCATTATTGGAAGCACAAAAAAATTGTTTTGCTGTTGGATTGACAACGATTGTTGATTGTGGCCGTGATTATACTGATGCTTTGTTCGCTGATTCACTTCATAAAAATGGTGAGTTAAAAATGAAATTGTTCATCATGATGAGCGACAGCAAAAAGAACTATGATTTCCTTTTTAAAAATGGAAAAATAAAAACAGACCGTTTGAATGTTTGCTCTTTCAAATTATTTTCTGACGGCGCATTAGGTTCCAGAGGCGCATGTTTATTAAAATCTTATTCTGATAAGCCTGGTTGGAGTGGATTTTTATTGAAGCCTGAAGCACATTTTGATTCAATGGCCAATTTAATTTTACAACATGGGTTTCAAATGTGTACTCATGCGATCGGCGATTCAGCCAACAGAACGATGTTGAAGATCTATGCAAAATATTTAAAAGGAAAAAATGATCAGCGTTGGCGCATAGAACATGCACAGATACTGAATAAAAATGACTTCCATTATTTTGGTGATTATAATATTGTTCCTTCTGTTCAGCCAACTCATGCTACGTCGGACATGTATTGGGCAAAGGATCGCCTGGGTAAAGCGAGATTGAAATATTCTTATGCAAATAAAGAATTGATGAAAGAAAATGGATGGATTCCATTGGGAACTGATTTTCCTGTTGAAGATATTTCGCCATTTAAAACTTTTTATGCAGCAGTTTTTCGGCAGGATGCAAAAAATTGGCCCCAAGGAGGTTTTCAAATGGAAAATGCATTAAGCCGTGAAGAGGCCATTCGTGGAATGACCATCTGGGCAGCAAAAGCCAATTTTGAAGAAGATGAAAAGGGAAGTCTTGAAAAAGGAAAATTTGCTGATTTTATTTTGCTTGATACCGACCTGATGACAGCGCCGGAAAAAGATATTTTAAAAACAAAAGTGCTGATGACTTTTGTAAATGGAGAAAAGGTTTTTGAGAGGTTAATTATTGAATTATTAAATGATTGAATTATTGCGGTCAGAATAAAAATGTGATTATTTGTTTGTTTACTGAAAGTTACAATTTAAAAGATGTGACACCTCTTTTCAAAACCGTCACTTCTCAATCAAATTTAAACTTACTCCCTCAGGCAGCTTTACAACCAAATCATTATTTTCAAGATTATCCTTTTCATATCTCACAATTACTGTATCTCCTATTTCACAACAATCCAGGCATTTTCCACAAAAATCATTCGGAACATCACCTTTATATTGTTTATCATTTATAGTAAAATCATAATACAAATGAATATTACCTCTTACGCCTTTTTTTAATCCTTCACTAATACCATGAGTATAACTAGCGTTCTTAATTCGATCTTGTTTTGTAAAATAACTATATACCAAAACAATTATAAGCAAACAAAGAATGCTAAAATTTCCCCAACCACCAATTTTCTTTATCATTTTTGGTTTTAATTTTTCCCTTGCTGAAGGAAGCGTCCATTTGCGTCATTAAATAAACAATTATCAATATTTTCCATTTCACCGTATGCTTGTGCTACTTCTGTGTTATAAAATAGTGCTGTAACGGTGGTAAAAATTATTTCTTCTCAATCAAAAACACAGAAGGGACAGGACGTTGAACGCCCTTAGAGGACCGAGTATTGGTTTCTTTTCCATTGATCAATAGGCAACTGCTTCCGCCGCCGTCAAGGTTAAGCGCTTCTACACAATTTAGGTCTTTAAAAACTTTTGAAAGTTGCGTCAATGTCAATCCTGCTGTTTGCAGGAATCGTTTGTTCATTGTAACCCAGCAGCTTACCATCTTTCATCACAATATTCAAATTGTGATCGGCAGCAAATGAAAAAAATGCACAGTTGACAACAAGCAAAGGCTTATTGTTTTTTTGATAAAACTGGTCGGAAGTTAATCTTCTTTTGTAAGTAGTGTCGGTGGTGAATTGTAAATTTTTATCTTTCAAATCGGCAATTGCGTAATACATGATATTGGGTTTTCCATCAAGGGAATCAACCGATTTATAAACATGAAAAGAAGCAGGAAGCGGCTGATACAATCCATAAAGATTGATCCATTTTGTTTGCGCATTTGTTGTTATAAAAAATAAATTCAACACAAAATAAAAAACCATTTTTTTCATCTCATTATTATTTAAGTAAAATAAAACTTCCTTTCAGGTTGTACATTTTTCCAAGCATATCTACTGCTTTCAACACCCAAACGTAAGCACTTCCATTCTCAACAGTTTGCTTCCAGCTTCCGTCCCAGCCCTGGTTCATGTCGGTTGTTGAAAAAACTTTTTCGCCCCAGCGATTGTAAACAGTAAAATAATAAAGCGTTTTAATTCCTACATAAAAAGGCTTTAAAATGTCATTCAAACCATCGTGATTGGGAGTAAAAGCAGTGGGTACATAAATAGCAGAACCATTAAAAACAGTGGCTTTCACCGATGCTGTATCAACACATCCTTCTTCATTTTTTACGGTTAAAAAGAACCGGGTGTCGTTTGTGATTTTGGTGATAGGATCAGAAATATTGGCATTATTTAATCCTGCCGCTGGCGACCAGGAATAAGAAACACCGCCGCTTCCATGCAATTGAAACAGCGTATTTCTTGCAATAATGGTATCGTTTCCTGCATTGGCGTGAGCTGAATTAATTAAAAGGTCTTTTGTAACCGTTGAGGAGCAGCCATTCACTCCTTCCGCAGAAAGCAGGATTTGATAGTTACCTTCATTTGGATAAATGTGTTCAGTATTTTGCGCATCTGAAAAACTGCTGTCACCCAAATTCCATTTCCAGTTTTTTACTGCGGGAAAATTATCTGACAGCTTGCCATTGAATAAAACCGGAATTCCTTTGCAACCGTTATTTACATCGGCGATTATTGAAGGCGCTGGTTTCAAATTAAAATTGGTTGAATAATTATTGGAAACACATCCAAGAGTAGTTCCAACCTGTAAGTCTAATACATAATTACCGGCGGAAAGCTTCGTGAAATCGGGATTTTGATCTGTTGAAAACGGAGCACCATTTAACTGCCAGTTCCACTGATTCACATTGCCCACCTTCACTTTTGCATTGATATCTATACGAGGATTTAATGACTGGCAGGTATCAAAAACTTTAAATGAAAGCACAGGGCCGTCACCTATATAAACTTCCCGCGTATTTAAAGGACTCTCGCAATTGTCCATTGCTGTAATAGAATGGCTAACCTGGTAAGTTCCCGCAGTTGTATAAAAATGAGGAGGAGGGTCAGCAAGTGTGCTTGTAGTGCCATCGCCAAAATCCCAATAATAGCTTTTTATCTTTGTAAATGAAACGGAATTATCTTCAAAAATGATGGGAGTGCCAATGCAACTTGAATTATCAGTTAGTGATGAATTAAAAGCCGGATTTAAAGCAGTACAGAATCTTTGCAGATTGTAACTTCCTCCGGTTGCAGCGCTAAAACCCCAATAAACCATCGGATCATTATTGAAGATGGCAGCTACCATGTCTATCTGTTTTGAAAGTCTCAGAACTCCGTCAAAATAAGTGCTAAGGGTTTTTGAAGAAGCATCCCATTTTATCCTGAAAATATGCCATCTTCCATCTTCAATATTGTTACTGGTTGCAGAAGCAGGAACCGGCCCGGCCAGATCATTTCCATGTTTGATAACTCCATCCGCCTGGATGCTGATATGGTCGTAAACCGGATCATTTTCATTTACATTTTGCCAGGTATCCAAAGAAATTCCGATTGAGGGAGAAACTCCCTGGAATCCCATTCCTTCGCCCTGAGCACCAAGGCTGGTACTCAAAGGCTGCAACATAAAAACCATTCCATCAGCGCCGCTTTCATCAAGATTGCCGAGATAAACGTTAAAATTGAAATCAAAAGACTGGCTCAGATCAATTTTAGTGGATTGCCACACACTTCCTCCCTGCCACACTTCCGGTTCAGTAAGAATATAGCAATTACAACTATCTTTTTGGGCATCTCCGTTCAGAATATATTGTGAAAAAGAATTTAGGGGACACAAAAACAATACAACCTGAAGCAGGAACAGGTAGTTGCGATTCAGCATTAATTTATGGAGTAATAGTTTCAATTATTTTTAGCAGCAGCCATTGCTTTTAAAGCATTTGCTTTCTGCCACGCTTCTCTTCCCAATCCCGGATGCACATGCCTTTCACTGTGGTAAGATGAGCGAACCAACGGACCACTTTCTACATAGTCCAGTCCCATTTGATACCCCATTTCGCGATACTCTGCAAATTCAGAAGGATGAACATAACGCTGCACCGGCAAGTGTTTTGGAGTAGGCTGAAGATATTGTCCAAGTGTAATTACGTCCACTTCACTATCTTTCAGATCCTGCATGGTTTGTATTACTTCCTCTTTTGTTTCTCCCAGCCCGAGCATGATGCCGCTTTTGGTTCTCATGCCGCCTCTTTTCAGAATCCGCAATGTTTCCATACTGCGCCAGTATTTTGCCTGAATCCTGACATTGCGTGTCAAACGTTCAACCGTCTCGATATTGTGGCTTACGACATCAGGAGCGGCTTCAATTATACGTTGTATGTTTTCCGGCTCCGCTTTAAAATCCGGGATCAAGGTTTCCAAAGTAGTTTCGGGATTTAATTCACGAACGGCTTTGATCGTATTATACCAAATGATAGAACCGCCATCTTTTAATTCATCCCGATCGACAGAAGTGATCACCGCATGCTTTACTTTCATTAAATGAATGGCTTCTGCCACGCGTTTTGGTTCCTGCCAGTCCACCGCCAACGGTCTTCCTGTAGCAACAGCACAAAAGCCACAACTCCTGGTGCAGATATTTCCAAGTATCATAAAAGTGGCAGTGCCTTCGCCCCAGCATTCGCCCATGTTTGGGCAATTTCCACTTTCGCAGATGGTATGCAGTTTATGTGTATCTACTATTTGTCTTACATGTTTGTATTCTTCGCCAATAGGCAGTTTCACTCTCAGCCATGATGGCTTTGATGGTTTTGGTTTAGTTTCCAATGTAATTTCTTCACTCATTATCTGTAAATTTCTTTTGAAATAAAATTGGCAAAAAAATTATTTTCTTTTGCCAAATGCGATAGCAACATATCCGCTAAAGAAAAATTGCTTCTCAGGATTGTAAACAACCTGCGGAATTTTTTTTGAATAAAAATCAGCAGCAATTCCAACTTCAATTGCAGAAACTACTTCATTATAACTTCCGTAATCAAAGCGTACTGCTGCTTTGGCATAAAGACCGGGAATAACTGTAAGTTCATTCCAGCCTTTTCCCATACTCGGGCCACCAATAATTGCGCCGGTGAGAAATTGGGCGCTGTCAGCGGAATTGTATTTTATATAAGTATACTCATTTCCTTGCTGAACCTGTACGTAATAAGGCCGCAATAATGATACTGCCACTCCACCGCCATAATTTCCTGTAATTGCTACGCCGTTTTTATTGGATTTGTTTCCCAATAAGATCTGTTGCTGCACACCCAGTTTTATCGGATAAACAAAATTTTCTTTACCATAAATGTAGGGAACAGAATTAGAGTAATAACTGTTGGTTTTTTCTTCTTTAATATGTTTGCGTTCGCTGATCTCAAGTTGATAAAGTAATGCTTTTTTTACAGAGCTTGCACGACCCATTTCAAAGAAAACTCCGTAACCATCGGTGATCAGTTTTGCGCCAAAAACAAAGCTTTTTTTATAAGCAATTACTCCTTCTTCCTCCTGCTTTACAAGATCGTTCACATGCTCTCTTTTCTCCTGCTGGCGCTGCTTCCGGCCATTTTGCGCGAATGAATAAAATGAAAAAGAAAGCATTATAATAATGAAAAGTATTTTTCGCATTTGCTGTTGTTATATTAGTGCTGTAAATTTATAGCAAAAATAAGACAATGACTGCATCAATAATATATAAGGGGAATTTGCGGTGTGAGGCGGAACATTTGCAAAGTAAATCCACCATCGAAACCGACGCTCCAACCGATAATCGCGGTAAAGGAGAGCGCTTTTCGCCTACAGATCTTTTATGTGTTTCGCTGGCAACCTGCATGCTGACCACCATGGGAATCAAAGCATCAGATTTGAATGTGGATATGACCCACGCGAAGGCAGATGTCACCAAACACATGGCCAGCGAACCGCGAAGAGTAGCTAAAATTGAAGTGGCGGTTTCCCTTCCCTCCAACATTGAAGAAAAAGAGAGAATTATTTTAGAAAGGACAGGGAATAATTGCCCTGTAGCAAAAAGCGTTCATCCTGATATTCAATTAGATTTGACCTACAATTGGAATTTAGAACGATAAAATAAAATTCTGTTTTATTTGTTGCTTTACTCTTTAGTTCCGGGAATTTTTGTACCAACATGTCTTTCGTGTTTATTCACTAAAACGATATGTGCACAAGATGAATAGCTGCAAAAGATGGTCGCATTATTGCTGCTTCGAATAATCGAAAATAATTCCCGTTGAATTTAAAAACACAAATTGAATTATGATTTTAGAAGAAAAATATACGCTGTCCAATGGCGTTGAGATTCCAAAATTAGGTCTTGGAACCTGGTTCATAAGAAATGAGGCAGTTGTATTGGCCGTAAAGGATGCTGCCGAAATTGGTTACCGGCTTATTGATACAGCACAGGCATACGGAAATGAAGACGGAGTGGGGGAAGGAGTCAGAACCTGCGGTGTGAGCAGGCAAGAAATGTTTGTAACAACAAAGCTCGCTGCAGAAGTGAAGTCGTACAAAGAAGCGGTTCCTTCAATTGATGGCTCATTAAAAAGGTTAGCGATAGACTATATTGACCTGATGATCATTCACAGCCCAAAACCGTGGGCGAAATTCCATGAAGATGAACCATACTTTGAGGGAAACCGTGAAGCATGGAGAGCTTTGGAAGAAGCTTATAAAGCCGGAAAACTTCGTGCCATCGGCCTTTCAAACTTTGAAAAAGCAGACATTGATAACATTTTAAACTCCTGTTCAGTAAAACCAATGGTCAACCAGATTTTGATACATATCAGTAATACGCCCAAAGGTCTGATCGAATACAGCCAGGATAAAGGGATGATCGTGGAGGCATATTCTCCCTTTGGTCATGGAGAGTTATTTAAGAACCAGGAAGTAGCAGAAATGGCAAAAAAATATAACGTTTCTGTATCCCAATTAGCTATTCGTTACTGCTTAGAACTCAATTTGCTTCCACTACCTAAGACCGCTAATTTTCAGCACATGAAAACCAATGCACAAGTTGATTTTAATATTTCTGAAGAGGATATGGAGTTCTTAAAAAACGTGAAACAAATCGAAGATTATGGAGTATCCGGCAAATTTCCTGTATTTGGAGGGAAAAGACCGTGATTTGACCTTATTCTGAACACATCCGGTTGTTCTTTCATCCTTGTTAATTCCTCTCATAAAAATCAATTCAGGCAAGGAAGCACGGCATTAAATTCTTACCTTTGCGCCTCTAAAAAAATGAGGAATGATCAGTGTAAATAATGTGACACTTGCTTATGGCAAAAGGGTTTTGTTTGATGAAGTAAATCTGAATTTCACCAAGGGAAATTGTTATGGAATTATTGGCGCGAATGGCGCTGGAAAATCTACTATTTTAAAAATAATCAGTGGCGAAATTGAACCGAATAAAGGTTCTGTTTCTATTTCTCCCGGCGAGCGAATGGCGGTTCTGAGACAGGATCAGTTTGCGTTTGATGATGTTACCGTTTTAAATACCGTGTTGATGGGACATCAGAAAATGTGGAACACGATGTTGGAAAAAGATGCCATCTACATGAAAGAAGATTTTAGTGAAGAAGACGGAATGAGGGCCGGACACCTTGAAGCAGAATTTGGAGAAATGGGCGGCTATACTGCTGAAAGCGATGCCGCTACTTTATTGAATCAATTGGGCGTTCCAGATGATCTTCACCAGATGCTGATGCGCGATGTGGCAGCGAATATTAAGGTAAGAATTTTATTGGCTCAGGCTCTTTTCGGAAATCCCGATATTTTATTGCTGGACGAGCCTACCAACAACCTCGATGTGGAAACCATTTCATGGCTCGAAAATTTTCTGGCTGATTATGAAAATATCGTTTTAGTAGTGAGTCATGACCGGCACTTTTTGGATGCAGTTTGTACGCATGTGGCTGACGTGGATAAACAAAAAATAAAAATTTATACAGGTAATTATACTTTCTGGTACGAAAGCAGCCAACTTGCAGCAAGGCAGGCCACTGATAAAAATAAAAAGATGGAGGAAAAGAAGAAAGACCTCCTGGAATTTATTGCCCGATTTAGCGCGAATGCTTCCAAATCGAAACAGGCCACTTCAAGAAAGAAAGCATTGGATAAACTGGTATTTGAAGACATTACGCCAAGCAACAGAAAATATCCGGGCATTATTTTTAAACCTGAAAGAGATCCTGGAAACCAGATTTTAAATGTTCAGAAATTATCAAAAACCGTAGAAGGGAAAACCTTGTTCAGCAATGTAAATTTTGATGTAGTAAAAGGACAAAAAATTGCATTTCTTTCTAAGGATCCCGTGGCGCTCACTTCATTCTTCGAAATTATTAATAACAGGATGAAAGCGGATTCAGGAAGCATCGAGTGGGGAACAACGATTACGACCGCTTATTTACCCAACGACAACTCTGAATTTTTTACCGGAAAACTTTCTTTAATAGACTGGCTGCGTCAATTTGTTCCTGAACATTTTACAGATGTTGATGAAGATTTTTTAAGAGGCTTTTTAGGGAAAATGCTTTTTAGCGGCGATGAAGTCAACAAGAAAACTAATGTATTGAGCGGAGGCGAAAAAGTAAGATGTATGATCAGCCGCATGATGTTACAAAATCCAAATGTCGTAATGCTTGATGAACCTACTAACCATCTTGACCTGGAAAGTATTACTGCCTTCAACGATGGCATGATCAGTTTTCCGGGAATCGTTTTGATGACCACACACGACCATCAATTTATGCAAACAGTTGCCAATCGCATCATTGAGATCACGCCGAAAGGAATCATCGACAGGCTTTGTACTTATGATGAATACCTGGAAGATGAAAGAATTAAAAATCTGCAGGCAGAGTTGTATAACTGATTTTGATCTTCTTTGTACTCGCTGAAGTATATTAAAACTTTAGTAGAAATTATTTTTGAATAAGTTATCAAGGCTTATTAGCTTATTAAAAAATATTACTTTGAAGAAATAAGCTAATAAGGTTGTTGAAGGTGATCTGTTTTTCTACTAACGTTGAGACGTTGCATTAATGTTTCAGCTTTATATTCTATTTCCCTAAAAGAAATTTAAAGCCAATAGCAAAATTGTTGAGCAGACTTGAATTGAAATTTACATTCGCTGAAAAGTTATTTCCCTTTGAAGTTGAAATAGTTGCCGATGAGGGACTTAGAATTTCTGTTTTTATACTTCCATAAGAAACAGAAACCATGGAAGGCATTGATAATTCTATTTGCATTTTCTTAAAAATGGAATACGAGATGCCGGGAGTAAAGGCTACAGCTCCGGAATTAGAAGTAGATCTTTCAGCATTATTTCCGGTTTGAAAAATTCCTTGTGTATTTTTTGAATAACTGTAAACGCCATCCAATTCTCCAAAAAAATAAAAGCTTTTGGCTAAAGATTTATATTTCCTGTAAAACATACCTGCACTATAGAAATTCGTTTTATTAGATGAACTCAAATCCGAGAAACCATAAGAAAAAATAATTCCAGTTGCAGCGTTGTCTTTTATAAATTTACCAAACTGAAGGTTTGTGTATAAAGATTGATTTTTAGAACTATATACTGTATTAGTTGCTGAAATGTAACCAGCACTTCCTCCCAATAAATATTTTCCTTCAGTAATTTGACCCTGAGTAGTAATGGCAGCAAAAAATAAAATTGCAAATGATAGTAAAATTTTTGTTTTCATAATGAAATAACTTTTAGTGTCCACAAATGAAAAGAGGAATGTTTACAGAAAGAGTTTTGACAAATTGTTTAACAACAAATTATCTTAACCAAACATTAAAATAAAATTCACACGCAGCGTTTCGAGAAGCTTTGATCTCCACTTTTTTTCTAAATAAAAACTTTTCTGTGCAAGTATATAATTAATATTTTTGCACCTTAAATTATTCAATCATAAGCAAAAACAACTTTATGAAAAAGGTATCGCTGTTATTATTCGCATTGATTTGCATGGCTGCCGCAGGAGTAAATGCCCAAACTTACCAGACCGCATTGGGAGCAAAATTTTATACCGGTGATGGTTCAATCGGAGGCGTAAACATCCGTCATTCCACAAAAGAGAATACTGCATTAGAAGGCTCTTTATTATTTTTTAATGGCGGCATCGGATTGGAAGGATTATATGAATACCAGGGCCCCATCAATGGTGCTGAAGGATTACAATATTTTGTTGGAGGTGGCGCTATGATTGGATTTGGAACAGGTCCAAGATATAGAGACGAGCACAGCGGCAGCACAGAATTCGCGTTACGTTTAACTGGTGGATTGGATTATAAATTTACCGGCGCGCCGCTGGATGTAAGTTTAGGATTGGATCCGTTTTTCTACCTTGCGCCCTCTACGGGTTCTACATTGGCTTTGGGAATTGGGTTGAGATATGTAATAAAATAATCCTGAAAAATTTTTTTATACAGCAAAAATTCCCGGTTGCTATGCCGGGAATTTTAGTATCAGAAAATATCAACGCCGATGCGAAAAAAAATCATTGCTTTTATAGATTTTTTTTATCCGCCTTTTAAAAAAATTGTTCCCGAGCAAACATTCCGTTATGCCGTTTGTGGTGGCAGCAATATGTTGCTCGATATTTTTCTTTTTTATATCAGCTTCAATTTTATTCTGAATAAAAAAATTGCAGATCTCGGTTTCATAGTATTGAAACCTTATAACGCAGCCCTTGTTATGGCTTTTTGCATTACGTTTCCGGTTGGCTTTTTGTTGAATAAATACATTGTTTTCAATACTTCCTATTTAAGAGGACACGTCCAGTTATTTCGCTACATGCTGATCGTGGCGCTCAATCTTTTACTGAATTATCTCATCTTAAATTTATTGATTCAATACCTCCATTTCTTTCCTACCATTGCAAAAATCTTCGCCACAGTTATTATTGTAACATTTAGTTTTTTGTCACAGAAGCATTTTACCTTTAAAGTGAAGAAGATTTCTGAAGAGGTATAAATCAAAAAAATCCAGTTATTTCTTCATTCACTGTAAGATTGAATTTTTAAAATGCCTGAAACCATTTTAAAGCTTCCTACCTTTACTGTATTAAAAACAATAAAATTATTAAACATGAAAAATGCTGTAAACTGGTTCGAAATTTATGTTTCAGACTTTAACAGGGCCATGAAATTTTATACAGAAGTATTCAGGTTTAAGCTGACGGAATTGCCAATGGCCAATGACAATCATCCTGAAATGAAATATGCTATTTTTGATGGTGATGCAAATGCCGAGGGCGCGGGTGGCGCATTGGTGAAAATAAATCAGGCACAACCCGGAATGGGCGGTACTTTGGTGTACTTTAATACGGAAGAAATTAATGAAGAATTATCACGAGTGGAAACTGCCGGAGGAAAAATAATCCGTTCGAAACAGAATATAGGAGATTATGGATTCATTGCTTTGGTAGAAGACAGTGAAGGCAATATGATTGGAATGCATTCGCAGAAATAGTAGTTCACTCACAATTCACTACCATAATTCTCTTTCTTCCAATCAGCAAAACAGTAAAACTTCCGAGAGCGCAGGCGCACATTACAGCTGCCATTGGCATTGCTGTTCCGTTGTTTAAAATACTTACCAAAGCGGTAGAAACCGCGCCAATTCCCAGTTGTATTGCACCCATCAACGCGGAAGCGGTACCGGCGTTTTTTGTAAAGGGCGCTAAACAAAGTGCTGATGAATTAGGAAATGCAAACCCTTGTGTGCTAAGAAAAACCCAAATCAAAAATATCGTTGAAAACAATCCAAGAATATGAAACCATGTTCCAAGAACCAAAGAAATTCCTGCAAGGCATTGACAAAATAAAGTGGCTTTAATTATTTGTTCACTGCTATATTTTTTGAGTAAAAAAGTGTTTACCTGGCTTGCAGTAATTAATCCCATTGCAACAAACGCAAATATCCATCCATACTGCTTTTCAGAGACGTGATATATTTCCATGAAGACAAAAGGAGATCCGGCGATGTAGGCATATAAACCAGATGAAGCTATCGCTCCTGCAAAAGCATACGTGTAAAATTGCGGCACTTTTGCAACTTCTAAAAATCCATTGATAATGGGTTTTGGTTTTAAAGAAAGAGTCAGTTCAGGTTTTCGTCCTTCCGGCAATTTGAACAGGGTCAGCAAAAGAGTAGTTCCGGCAATACCAGCCAGGATATAAAAAATAAATTGCCAGCCAAATGCAGCAGAAACATAACCGCCAAGAGTAGGTGCAATAATCGGTGACAAAGCAAGAACCAACATAAGCAAAGAAAAAATTTTTGCATTTTCTTTTACAGGAAAAATATCTCTTACCAATGCACGGGATGCAACCATTCCGGCACAGGAACCCAAAGCCTGCAAAAATCGAATAGCGATCAAAGCATCTGCAGATGGCGCAAAAGCGCATGCAACGGAAGTAAGCAGGTAAACTGCCAATCCGATGATCAAAGGTTTTTTTCTCCCAAACTTATCGAGTAGTGGCCCATAAAGCATTTGTCCAACAGAAATTCCAATAAAAAAACTGGTGATAGAAAGTGTAATATGAGCAACGGTTGTATGAAGATCACGGGCAATGTCAGGAAATCCGGGAAGGTACATGTCGATAGAAAACGCACCCATCGCCGAAAGCAATCCCAAAGTAAAAATCGTAAAAAAGCGTTCCCTTCCTTTCATATTAGCCGGCGAAGATAATTCTATAAAATATTTTTTTAAAAGGAATCAATATGAAAAAAAATTATGTAGTGTAAGAGAATACTGTTTATTTTAGTATTCTTTAAAATTAAAAATCAAGACAATGAGAAAAGCAATTGGAATGATCATTACAAGCGCCTTACTGGCGTCTTGTGCAGCAACAGTTCAACAAAATCCAACAAATAAAAGCACGCTGCCAATTGAAGGCACATGGAAACTTCTCTCCGGCACAACCATTGAAAAGGGCGACACCACCACTACTTATTATGATAAAAATCTGTCGTTCATAAAAATTATTAATGACACCCATTTTGCTTTTTTAAATCATGATATTCATAAAGGAAAAGATTCTGCAACTGCTGCTTACAGTTCCGGTGGCGGAAGTTATACGCTACAAGACAGCACCTACACAGAACACCTGGAATATTGCAGCGACAGGCAATGGGAAGGAAATGATTTTAAATTTACCATCCGCATAAAAAATGATACGCTCACTCAAACAGGAATTGAAAAAGTGGAAAGTGCGGGAGTTGATCGTTTGAATATTGAGAAATATGTAAGATTAAAATAGTATCAGTAATTAGTTTTCCAATATGTAAAACCACAAAGATGAAACTTGTTTTTCTTTTTCAATTCTTAATCATTTCTTTTTTTGCTTCCGCGCAATCGGATTCGATGTATCTCTTAAAACCTGACCAGGTTTTTGATGGAGAAATGATGCATAAAGATTGGGTGGTTTTGGTAAATGGAAATAAAATAGAAGCGGCAGGGCCGATGACTTTTAAACTTCCTGCCAACACAAGAATTATTGATTTGAAGGGAGCGACACTTTTACCCGGGTTAATTGAAGGCCACTCACATTTATTTTTGCATCCTTATAATGAAACCAGTTGGAACGACCAGGTTTTAAAAGAAAGCCGTGCAGAACGAACAGCAAGAGCCGTAACACATGCCGAAGCCACGTTGATGGCCGGTTTTACTACAGTTCGTGATCTGGGAACAGAAGGCGCAATGTATGATGATGCAGGATTGAAAACAGCGATTCAGAAAGGAGTTGTTCCGGGCCCAAGAATGATCATTGCAACAAGGGCGATCGTTGCAAAAGGAAGTTACGGGCCTCGTTATGGCAATGCCGATATTGATCTTCCCCAGGGCGCGGCGGAAGTAGGAAACAAAGACGAAATGGAAAAAGAAGTTCGCACACAAATTTCGAAAGGCGCAGATGTTATCAAAATTTATGCAGATTACGGTTATGGAATCAATGGAGAATCCGAACCTACTTTTTCCACAGAAGAAATTGCGGCGGCAGTTGCCATTGCAAAAAGCAGCGGAAGATTTGTAACCGTTCACTCATCAACTCCTGAAGGAATGCATCGTGCGATTGATGCAGGTGTTCATTCTATTGAGCATGGCAACGATGGAACAGAAGAAGTTTTTAAACTGATGAAAGAAAAAGGCGTAGCGCTTTGCCCGACAATTGCTGCCAGTGAAGCTATTGCACAATATTATTTAGGATGGAAGAAAGGAGTTACTCCTGAGCCCGAACGGATTACCAATAAAAGAAAAAGTTTTCAGGCAGCATTGAAAGCGGGGGTTACGATTTGTATGGGAGGCGATGTGGGCGTTTTTCCTCATGGCGATAATGCACGCGAAATGGAAGCGATGGTAGAGTACGGGATGAAGCCTTTGGATGTTTTGCGCTCTGCAACTTCTGTAAACGCTGATGTTTTTGGTTATGCAGATAAAATTGGCAGGATCAAAAAAGGATTGTTTGCTGATATCATTGCGGTGGAAGGCAATCCGTCTATTGATATTCATAATATCCGAAAAAATGTTTTCATCATGAAAGATGGAAAAATTTACAGAGAGCCAAATCAATAGAGATTTTTGTAAAAAAACTTTTGATCTTATTGGTTGGTTTACTGATAAAATAAATCTATTCTGCAATCCATTTTTTCGCTTCTTCTTTATCGTCTGACTCGAAAAAGTGAACTTGTGCAGAAGCAAATGGTTTCATAAGGTCTGTCATCCATTCCTGCCATTTCTTTTCCCCCACCATTGCAATTTTTTGAAAAAGGTCATTATGCTTAAGAGTATATTTAGAAGCATGAAAAAATGTTTTAAACTCCCATCCTTCAAAATTTTGCATTTCATAATACCACCTGACGTTTGTGAAGTTGTGGAGTAATCTATCCAGGTTTGATTCGATTTGAGAAAAATCATCTTTGGTAATTTCTTCACTTACAATTGTGTAAAGAATATTTGAATCGGTTGCAATCGTTATCATGTTGAATTTTTAAAAAGAGTTTTTAAAACCCTTTCAAAAACTATCCCATTTTTCTTTTAAAGAAAATAATAAAGAAATTGTTTAACATCATTAGCGGTTTATTTAGAACCGGTAGTAACAGAACCCGCGCCGTTATTATTTTTCTCCCAGGTATTATACAATGGTGAACTGCTTCCCAGTCTTTCCCTGTTGTAAGGAGTAGATGGTTTTGAAGCGGCTGGTTTTGGTGTAGCAACAACAGGCTGAACCTGTGCTGAGGCAACCGGCGCTACAGGTGCTGAAACTGCCGGAGTAGTGGGCGCAGAAACAACAGGTTCAACAGGTTTTGTAATCACAGAAGAATCAGTAGCTACCGCAACAGGCTTTGATTCAGGAACTATTTTTTCAGCAACAGAAGGTTTTACAGGAGGAGGAGGGGCTATACTTTTTTGAGGAACAATTTTTTGAGGAACAGGCGTTTCAGGAGCGGGTCTTTGAATAATGACAGTTTGAGGTGTATCCACCTGCGGCCGTGGGTAATATTTATCCAATAAAGGATGATTTGATTTTTCAGGAGTTTGAGAAAAACCATGCAAGCTAAATAACGCCAAGAAAATAAAAAGCAACTTTCCTCTCTTGCATTTCATAAAAAATCTTTTCAATAAAGTTATTTAAACTTACTTAACAAAAGCCTTCCATCAAAACTTTTAAATAAATTTTAAGCGCTCGTTTAATTTTTAGCAAGCCAATTTTTTTCGTTTGTGCATGACCGTTATTTGAAAATATAAATTTCTATTATTTGTTGCTTTACTGTTCCACAAAAATGAATTAACAAATAAAAAAATAAAGCTTCTGAAATTTTTAGTTGTATTTTTTCGTAAAAAATAAAGATGGTTCTCCGTAAGTCTTTTAAAAAATATTTTACAACGCTAATTGCCTCGTTGTTTTCGCTGGTTGTTTTTGCTCAACTGCCAACGAACGGAATTGACGTGCAGCACTATGATTTCAGTATCAGGTTAAACGATTCAAATAATATTATCAAGGGAAATGCAGCGATCACAACAAAATTTACAAAACAAGTAAATGAAGTTGTATTTGATCTTATGAATAAAAATTCGGATGGAAAAGGAATGATAGTAACTTCTGTTTCGAAGAATGGTAAACCGATTGATTTTTCACAGGATTTGCAAAATTTGATCATCCACGATAAGGCTTTGAAATCTGAAGAAAAAATTTATAATATCAGCTATGAAGGCATTCCTGCAGATGGCTTGATCATCAGCAATAATAAATTTGGACGGCGTGTTTTTTTCGGGGATAACTGGCCAAACCGTGCTCATAACTGGCTTCCCTGCAATGATCATCTTTCTGATAAAGCAACTGTTGATTTTGTTGTTACTGCTCCGGATCACTACCAGGTTATTTCTAACGGAACGAAGATTGAAGAAACCAACCTTGCTGATCATTTAAAACTCACCCATTGGAAAGAATCTGTTGCGTTGCCAACAAAAGTGATGGTAATTGGTGTTGCCAATTTTGCCGTAAATTATGTTGGTAACATTGATTGCGTCCCTGTCTCGAGTTGGATTTTTCCGGAAGAGAAGGACAGTGGTTTTGCTCATTATGCGATAGCAAAAAATATTTTGAAATGGTATAAAAATCATATTGCTTCTTATCCGTTTGAAAAACTTGCGAACGTGCAATCGAAAACTATTTTTGGCGGAATGGAAAATGCAGGTTGCATTTTTTATTTTGAAAATTCTGTTGATTCAAAAACGCTTGAAAGCCTGATGGCGCATGAGATTGCGCATCAGTGGTTTGGCGACAACGTTACAGAGAAAGACTGGCCGCATCTATGGCTCAGTGAAGGTTTCGCTACTTACATGACCGATCTTTATTTTGAAAATAAATACGGAATCGACACTTTGAAAAGCATGTTAAGAATGCAAAGAAATAAGATTCTACGTTTTTACACAGAGCACAAAACTCCTGTTGTTGATACTACAGAAAAGAATAACTTAATGAAATTGCTAAATGCAAATAGCTATGAGAAAGGCGCATGGGTACTGCACATGCTTCGCAGAAAAGTGGGTGATACTTTGTTCTGGAAATCAATTCGCAAATATTATCAGACTTATAAAGGAAGTAATGCAAACACGAGGGATCTTCAAAAAATATTTGAAAATGTAACGCATCAAAATCTGCAAACATTTTTCGATCAATGGCTTTTTAGAGCAGGCCAGCCGATGTTGAATATTTCATGGACTTACAATGTCAGCAAAAAAACGTTGTCATTGGAAATTGAGCAAACACAAACCGGCCTTTTTGAATTTCCATTACAAATTGCTTTTAAAGAAAATAATCAAACCATCATCAAAACATTCGAAATCAAAAATAAAGTGACACGAAAAAATGTTTCGCTGGTGATGAAACCAACGGAAATAATTTTAGATCCAGATGTCAATTTACTGTTTAGTGCAACTTTAAATGAAGATCGATAACTACATTTAGAAATTATAACCGATTGCCAAGCCAATACTCGGTAATAAAGTTGAAAGAGCCTGCCCTGTTCCAAAAAATCCTTCTTTATCCCGAAAGTTGTATAAAATATATTGTCCTCCGGCGTTCAAATCCAAACTGAATCCGCTTTTCCAAATCCATTGATGTCCGGCTATAACTTTTCCCCTGAAACCTGAAACGTTTGTTTTGGTATTGAAACTTCCTTCATAATCAATAAATTTTGTAGTTCCGAAATCTGCATTTCCTCCAATGGCTGCGTAGGTTCCCCGAGGTGCGACACCGGTAAAATAATATCTGTATTCGGCGCTCAGACCGTAAGTTGTATATCGGAAATGATCGTAAGTGAATATGCCAAATGATGGTCCAATAACGATTGAGCTTTTATGTCCAAAGGCTCTTTCATAAGCAATAGTGCCGGAGCCAAATAATGCGCCGAGCGGATTCACCTTAATTACATTTGGCTTTACACCCGTTTGTGCAAATGCAGAACCGGAGATTAAAAAAATTACGGCAACAAAAATTACTTTTTTCATTTATTTAGCTTTGGGTTAAAAATTGAATTAATTTCATCAAAACGTTTGATTAACCTTTTCTAAAACGGAAGATAAAACGTTTTATTTTTTAAATCTTTTTTTATTCATTAAAAATCATTCCGGGAATTTTAATCAGAATCCGATTTTAAGAAACAAAATAATTTATGCCAACACCGATTAACACCGCATTATGTTCTTTTGGAATGAGCGGTCTTGTTTTTCATTCACCTTTTCTTACCGTAAATCCGGGTTTTAATTTTTACGCTGTTTTAGAAAGAACCAAAAATATTGCCGCAGAAAAATATCCCGAAGTAAAAACTTACAGAACGCTGGAAGCTATGCTGGCAGACGACCTGGTGGAATTAGTAATTGTGAACACTCCCAATTATACGCATTATGAATATGCAAAAAAAGCGTTGGAAGCGGGAAAGCATGTGGTAGTTGAAAAGCCATTCACAGTACATTTTGAGGAAGCGCAGGAATTGATTGATATTGCAAAAAAAGAAAATAAAATTTTGTCGGTTTATCAAAACAGGCGCTACGACAGCGATTACAAAACCATCAAAAAGGTATTATCCGAAAATTTATTAGGCGAATTGGTTGAAGCGGAAATGCATTTCGACAGATTCAGGCAGGAATTAAGTGCAAAAAAACATAAAGAAACTGCAGGTCCGGGAGCAGGAGTTTTATATGATCTTGGCGCTCATTTAATTGATCAGGCGCTGCAATTATTCGGGTCTCCTGAAAAGGTTTTTGCCGATATAAGGATCATTAGGCCTACGTCTCAAGTCGATGATTATTTTGAATTGCTTTTGTATTACCCAAAATTAAGAGTGCGTTTAAAAGCGAGCTATCTTGTGCGTGAAGCCTTGCCTGGATACATTTTGCATGGTTTGAAAGGTTCTTTTATTAAACACAAAACGGATGTACAGGAAAAGATGTTACAAGACGGAATTATTCCCTCAGGAAAAGACTGGGGCACAGAACCGGAAACAGAAAAAGGTTTATTGCACACGGAAATTGATGGGAAAATTATTCGCGAATACATTACTTCTGAGCAAGGAAATTATAATGATTATTACAATGCTCTTTATGATTCCATTCGATTTCATAAACCACTACCTGTAACTCCTGAAGAAGGAGTTGAGGTTGTAAAAATAATTGAAACTGCTTTTGAAAGCAGTAAAAAGCAAAGTGTGATACACATATAGAAGCAAAGAACGGCATTATATTTTCCTGTCAATTTTATGGCATTACTTGAAAAACACTTAATCATAAAAAAGTCCAGAATTCCCGGTGCAGGAAAAGGATTATTTACGAAACAATTTATTACGAAAGGAACACGCATCGTTGAGTATAAAGGCAGAATAACAACGTGGAAAAACGTTTTGGAAGGAAAAAATTTCAATGCCTATGTTTATTACATCAATCGTAATTATGTGATAGATGCAATGCGAAGAAAAACAGCATTGGCGCGATACGCAAATGATGCAAATGGATTATCCCAACATCATTTATTTAGGAATAATGCAAAGTATGTTGTTGATGGAAAAAGAGTTTTTATTGAAGCAAAAAAAGATATTGAAGCAGGAGAGGAGATTCTTGTTTCTTATGGAAATGAATACTGGAATGTTGTTGCCGAGCAAAGGAATCTTTGCTAGAGAAACAATTTTCGTGTAGCCTGTGCCGTTATATTTGGGTACGAAAAAAATCGCTGCTTTGCATGAATAAATAAAAATTGTTACTTTTCAGAAAATAAAAAAATATGTCTTCTATCGCTCTTAATAAAGAAATGAATATTGAAGTAAAAGTGCGACTCATCAGCAGAGGCAACGATGAACCCGTTACCGGAGGTAATTTTAAGGTTCGCCTTTATGATCAGGATGTTTTTAATGAAGATTATCTGGGAGAAAGTGTTCCTGATGAAGAAGGTGTTGCAAAATTTCTTTTTTCACAAGGCGATTTTAAAAAGCCGGTAAATCTTGATCAGAAACCTGATTTTTATTTTGTAGTTTATCAAAACAATAAAATCATTTTTAAAAGTAAGGTGATGTCTAATCTTGATCTGTCAGATTTTGAAGATTTTGTGATGAAGGAAGGCGATGTGATCGACCTTGGAACCTTTTTAATTGATATTCTTTAGCATAACGGTGATGCGTATACGAAAAATTTTAAATCTCACCTTTCATCACTTTAGCGAATAATTCAAAGGAATTAAGTTTTGCCTGCTGATCGAAAATATTTGATGTGATCATTATCTCATCAAGTTTATTTTCGGTAATAAATTTTTCAATATTTTTTCCAATTGTTTTGGGATTACCAATGAATGAATAAACAAGCATTTGTCTCGCCATTTCTTTTTCATATTCATTCCAGAGCTCATCCATATTATCTACAGGCGGTTGTAAACGTTTGCGATTGCCTGTTATAATTCCCAAAAACATTTGATACAAAGAAGTTGCTAACCGGTTTGCTTCATCATCAGTTTGTGCTGCAATCACATTTACACAAGCCATTACGAATGGCTTGTGCAAATATTCAGAAGGCCTGAAATTTTTTCTGTAAAGATGAATCGCGGTCTGAAATTGAGTAGGAGCAAAGTGAGTTGCAAATGAGTATGGCAATCCTAAAATGGCTGCGAGTTGTGCACTATCAGTACTTGAGCCAAGGATCCAGATAGGAATATCAAGTCCTTCTCCCGGTATCGCTCTTACTTTTGCAGCGTCATTTTCCTTTGAAAAATACGTTTGTAATTTTAAAACATTTTGAGGAAAATCATTCGTGTTATTAAAACGATCTCCACGAAGTTCCATTGCCGTTAACTGATCTGTTCCGGGCGCACGTCCTAATCCCAAATCAATTCTGCCAGGATATAATGATTCGAGTGTGCCGAATTGCTCTGCGACAGATAATGGAGAATGATTAGGAAGCATAATTCCTCCTGAACCAACGCGAATTGTTGATGTGCTGCCCGCAATATATCCGATCAAAACTGAAGTGGCAGAACTGGCAACACTTATCATATTGTGATGTTCGGAAAGCCAGTAACGATGGTATCCTAATTTTTCCACATGCTGCGCCAATTGCCTGCTTTTTACAAAAGTTTCGGCTGGTGTCGTTCCTTCTGTAACGGTTGCAAGATCTAAAACAGAAAATGGGATTTTCATAAAAAACTTTCTTAAAACATAACAAGGAAAGTACCAAAGTAAAAAAAACAATTTGCGTTTTATGGAGGTTAAAAAAAAATATAAATTCTGCTTATTTATTTCTTTACTGCAAAATTTATTAAACAAATTATTGTGCAATACACTTTTAATTATTGAACTGCCCTATTTTGCAGCTTCCATTTTATTTTACTTTTATGTTACATCAAACGGCAGTTATTATTGGCTATCTCGCTTCTGTTCTTCTTGGCATTTCGCTGATGATGAACGATGATCTTAAATTCAGATGGATCAATGCTTTCGGCTGTTTGTTCTTTATTATTTATGGTTTTATGATCAGTGCATTTCCGATCGTTCTTACGAATGCATTTCTCCTGCTAATCAATATTTATTATTTGGTCAAAATTTACCGCACTATGGAAGATTTGGAACTAATGGAATTTAAAGGAGATGAACAACTGGTTCATAAGTTTTTAAAATTTTATAAAAAAGATATTCATCATTTTTTTCCTGATTTTGTGTATGAACAAAATGAAAATAATATTCGCTTTGTTGTGCTGCGCGATTTAGTCGTCGCCAATATTTTTATTGCAGAACTGAAAGAAGGTGGAACAGCAGTCATAAAATTAAATTATACAGTTCCTAAATATCGTGATTATAAAATCGATGAATTCCTTTTTAAAAAAGAAAATAAATTTCTTACCGGGAAGGGAGTGAAGCATATTCTTTATGAATCTGTTTCTAATAAAGGTTATCAAAGATTTTTGAAAAAAATGAATTTTCAAATTGTTACAACGAATGGTAAGAACCGTTTCATCCGCCAGATTTGATTCGTTTTTCTTTTAATCGCATAGAGGTTTGTATGTATTTTTGCAACAGATCAATGTTTAAAATTAATAGTCATGAAAAAAATTTTAGTAATTATTGGAGCGCTTTTTTTGTTCACTGGTTGTGTGGCAAAAAGATATTTAGTCCAGTCACAAAGAGAAACTGCAACTTTGCGCGATGACAGTACGCAACTTGCAAATAGCAATGCAGCTTTAAAATCTAATATTTCGTCTCTTAACGATCAGATCGCTTCTTTACAAAAAAATATTGATGAGCTAAATGCAAAAATCACTGCTCTTGAAAACCAAAATAGTCAGCTTGGGCAACAAACCAGCGAACAACAAAACAAGCTAACGCAGAGCCAGATGAATCTCCAGAAGCAGCAGCAAAAACTGGAACAATTACAAAATTTATTGAATCAACAAAAAGCTGCTTCCCAGGAATTGAAAAATAAAATGAGTGAAGCACTGAAAGGTTTTAATTCCAATGAACTTTCTGTTTATCAAAAAGACGGAAAGGTTTACGTGAGCTTGTCTGAACAATTATTATTTCCCTCTGGCAGTGCGGTTGTAAATCCTAAAGGCGTCGATGCTTTATCAAAACTTGCGGCAGTACTTAATTTGAATCCGGATGTTTCTGTAAATATTGAAGGGCATACCGATAGTATTCCGATTCGCGGAAGATACCAGGATAATTGGGATCTCAGCACAGCGCGCGCTAATTCTATCGTTCGCATTCTTGTAAATAATTACAAGGTAGATCCTACAAGAGTCATCGCTTCCGGTCACAGTTATTATGAGCCTGTTGCCAGCAACTCAACTCCTGAAGGAAGAGCAAAAAACAGGAGAACCGATATTATTCTTTCTCCAAAACTGGATGAAATGTATAAACTATTAGGAATGTAATTTTTGTTTTAAGAAATAAAAATTGACATTATAAGACTAATCCAACTGCAAAAAGCTTTCTTAATCCCGGAATTGAATATCGTTCAAAAAAATTGAAATGTCCGCCGTGGAATAAGCGATTTTGAATGCATAAAAGCTATATGAAGTGAATCTGAAAAAAGTGCTAATAAAAGCGTTTTGATGTTTTTCTTCTTTATACTATTGATTTACAGTTCAGGAGATTCTAGTTTACCGTTCGTGAGAAAATAAAAAATTACGCTTTTTGTAGGTTTCTGAATAAAAATTAAATGCATTCTACACTAACATCTACAGATAAATATTGATTGAGCGGCAGATTAAAGAACCTGATACACCTTCACAGGATTTATAGTTAAATACAATATGGATCGTAAATCTTGAATTATAATAGGCACAAAAGAAGTAGTCCCAAAGCGAAGGATACTTTTGAAAAGTCAAAATAAATAAAATTTGCTGTTCATTTCTCTATCTCTAAGCAGGCACTGCAATGATAGGAACGCTACTGTGATACGCTAATTTTTTTGTATGACTTGTTTTAAAAAGCTGGCTTAAAAAACTGTGACGGCGCGGAACCGTGATGATCGCATCAATATTCCTGGTTTCAACAAAACTGCTGATGCCTTCTAAAAAATCATACGATCTTAAAAAAGAAAATTCCGGAGAATACGCGCCCAGCTTATCTTCCATCGCCTCCCTTTCAATTTTAAATTCAGGTGTCAGTTCTACATAATGCTCACTATCGACGTTTAAAATTTCCAGTTTTGGTTTGAAAGTATCGAGAATTTTTTTCAAAGAAGCGAAAGGAGTTGTTCTTGCTACATCCTGAAAATCTGAAGTGAAAACTACTTTTTTCAATCCTGTAAATTTTGCATCAGCAGGAATGATCATTACAGGACAATTAATATTTCTGATAACATTCAACGTGTTCGTTCCCATAAAAACCTGCGTAATCCTGGAACTTCCTGTGATACCCATAATTACCATATCCACAAAATTTCCCATTGCGAAATCAGTGATGTTTTCTACAAACGAACCTTCTTCCGCAACACAGGAAATATTATCGTTTCCTTCACTGATTTTTGCTTTTACTTCGTTGAGTTCAGATTCAGAAATTCTTTGACGCGAGCCTTCGTCTTTTGAGGTTAAGGTGGAAAAGCTTAAACGGCTGTACACATGGTAAAGAATGATCTCTGCCCCAGGCATGTCTTTCGTAAAAGCGGCTGCATACTTTGCTGCATTAATGGATGTGTCAGAAAAATCGACGGGAACTAAAAATTTTTTCATTGAAAATGTTGGTTTAATAGTGGCTGTTAGAAATTGAATTGTTGCAAATGTATATAATCATATTTGTAATAAAAACCAACTAAAACAATAAGAAAATGATTGCTTTAGTTATCTGTGAAAAATCTGTGTATAAATATAAAAGACAATGTACTTCCGGCAATATTTCTTTCTGCCATAACCAATATATTTGCCTGCCGACACTGAAAAAATCAGTGATGATCCTATAAAAAAAAATCAGAAAAAGTGAGATTAAAGAGTTTAGAAATAAAAGGTTTTAAAAGTTTTGCAGATAAAACAATTGTCAATTTTGACCAGGGAGTTACCGGCGTGATCGGTCCTAATGGCTGCGGTAAAAGTAATATCGTAGACAGCATTCGTTGGGTGATCGGCGAACAAAAGATCAGTCAACTGCGGAGTGAAAACCTGGAAAGCCTTGTCTTTAATGGCTCTAAAAACCGCAGTGCAAGCGGGCTGGCAGAAGTTAGCCTTACTTTTGAAAACACCAGGAATCTTCTTCCGACTGAATTTCAAACGGTCACGGTTACACGAAAATATTATAAGAATGGCGACAGTGAATATCGCCTGAATGATGTAAGCTGCCGGCTAAAAGACATTCATAATCTTTTTATGGATACCGGCGTCAGCACTGATAGTTATGCGATCATCGAATTGGGAATGGTAGATGACATTATCAAAGATAAAGAAAACAGCCGCCGCAGAATGTTGGAACAAGCTGCCGGAATTTCAATTTATAAAACAAGAAAGCGCGAAGCAAAATTGAAATTAGATGCTACAGAACAAGACCTGGCACGTATTGAAGATCTCTTGTTTGAGATCAACAATCAGTTAAAGACTTTAGAAAGCCAGGCAAAAAAAGCAGAGAAATTTAATGAAGTAAAAAAAGATTATCGTGAGTTAAGTATTGAACTTGCAAAAGCTGCGCTTGAAGGTTTTAATGTTACTTACAAGGAATTAAATGAACAACAAAAATCGGAGACAGATAAAAAAGTGGAACTCGAAGCGCTGATTGCAACAGAAGAAGCAGCGATTGAAAAAGAGAAGACAGGGTTTATTGAAAAAGAGAAAGCGCTTCAGCAACAGCAACATGCCTTTAATGAATTAAACAATACGGTTCGTGAAAGAGAAAATCAGAAAAACTTAAGTGCACAACGCTTGCAACATCTTACAGAAAGAGAAAGCAGTTTAAAAGATTTTTTGCAAAAGGCAGAAGGGCAGTTAAAAGGAATTGATGAAAGTATTCAATTTACCAAACAACAAATCGCTGATGAAGAAATAAAGCTTGCTGAACAAAAAGAGCAATTGGAATTATTGAAGAAAAATGCTGAAGAAAAAAGATCTGTGTTTGATGAAAAAAGAAGTGCGGTTGATTCATTGCGTCAAATTCAGATGCAGCTTCAGCGTAATCATTTTGAGGCCGAGAAAAAAGTAGCTGTTGCTGATACTTCGATTTTTAATTTGCAAAGGTCCATCGCCCAGCTCGAAGATGAACAAAGACAAAGGAGCGAATCGTTAACAAAGCTTGAAAATGAAAAAAAGCAAAAAGAAGAAGAGCTGAATGAGAAGAGAGAATCGTTGGAACAACTGAAACAACATAATGAGTTTACCAAAGAACAAATCCTTCAAACACAGGCTGAGCTGGAAAAACTGCGCATTGAATTAGCAGGAGAAAACCGCATTCTTGATTCAAAGCAAAATGAGCACGATCTATTGAAAAGCCTGATCGATAAAATGGAAGGTTATCCTGAAAGTGTAAAATTTCTGCATAAAAATCAAGGCTGGAAATATACTGCCCCCATTCTTTCTGATATCATTTATGTGAAAGAAGAATATCGGGCGGCGGTTGAAAATGTACTGGAACCTTATTTAAATTATTATGTTGTTGAGAATTTTGAAGATGGAATGACAGCGGTTCAGTTGCTGGATTCGAATAAAAAAGGAAAAGCGAATTTCTTTCTTTTGAATCAATTGAATCAACGCGAAAATAAAATGCAGGAACAGGTTGCTAATGCGATTCCGGCATTAGATGTAATTGAAATCGACGATAAATATTGCCATCTCGCTTCTCATCTTTTGCAGAATGTTTTTATTGCTGAAAATGAAAATGCGTTTCAAAATAGCAACGGTCATGTGATCCTTGAAAAATCAGGAAAATATGTAAAAGGAAAATATTCTCTTACCGGTGGAAGCGTTGGATTATTTGAAGGAAAGAAAATCGGGCGTGCAAAGAATTTAGAAAAATTGGCAGAGCAAATTTCTCTACAGAAAAATAAAGTGAATGATCTCAAACATGTGATCAGCCAGAAATCGAATGAGGTAATTGCATTTAATCAGCAGTTAAAAGAAAATGCGATTCAGCAGACACAGCAAACAATTAATGAATTGATCAATTCAACTTATTCCATTCAAAATAAACTCGAAAATATTCTTCATCAAAATGCCGTAGCCGATCAGCGTTTGAATGAAATGAATGAACAACTGGATGACAATCGCGAAGGAATCAGCGAAACGCGTGAGTTGCTTTCGAAATTAATGGAAGAAGTGGCTGAGCATGATGCTAAAACGAAATTTGCGGGAGATGAATTTGTAAAAACAGAGCAGGAATATAACGATGTAAACAGATTGTATAATGATCATAATCTGCAGCTGACACGTCAGCAAAGTAAAGTAAATGCCTTGACCCAGGAACTTCAATTTAAGACAAGGCAATTTACTGATCTGAGTGCGCAAATTGAAAACAGCAATATTCAGTTAAAAGAATCTTCAGGAAACATTGCTTCAACTTCAGAAGAATTAAAAGAACTTGAAGAAGACGTGATTTCTTTATTGAAAAATAAAGAGGTGGAAGAAAAGAAATTGAACGAAGCGGACCAGGCATATTACAATCTTAGAAATGAATTGAATGATAAAGAAACGGAACTTCGTCATAAACAAAAATCAAAAGAGCAAACAGACTTTTTATTAAACGAAATAAAAGACAAACTTAATGATCTGAAACTCCATCTTGCAGGAATGAAAGAAAGATTGAGCGTTGAATTTAAAGTAGACCTGGATGCGATCTTAGATGAAGAAAGAACATCAGATACTCCGCTGGAAGAGCTTCAGGAAAAATGTGATCGCATGAAAAAGCGCCTTGAAAACATGGGCGAAATAAACCCAACTGCGATTGAAGCTTTTACAGAAATGAAAAAACGTTTTGATTTCATCAAGGAACAAAAAAATGATCTGGTAAATGCAAAAGATTCTTTAATGCAAACGATCCAGGAAGTGGAAACCACTGCCAATCAAAAGTTCTTAGACACCTTTAACCAGGTTCGCGACAATTTTCAAAATGTGTTTAAAGCTTTGTTTACTGATGACGACACTGCTGACATGGTGTTGAGTGATCCCGAAAACCTTGCAGAAACCGGAATTGATATTGTTGCCAAACCAAAGGGAAAAAGACCAACGAGTATCACCCAATTGAGTGGGGGAGAAAAGACATTAACAGCGACTGCACTGTTGTTTGCCATTTATTTAATAAAGCCTGCTCCATTTTGTATTTTGGATGAAGTAGATGCGCCGCTAGACGATGCGAACGTTGGAAAATTCACTCAAATGATCCGCAAGTTCAGTAAAGAATCGCAATTCATTATTGTTACCCACAACAAAATGACAATGGCTTCCGTAGATGTAATTTATGGAGTTACGATGCAGGAACCAGGAGTGAGCAAATTAGTTCCTGTCGATTTCCGCGGATTGGATCATCAGTTTGTGAATTAGTGAAATCAAGCCCTTTTCTTGATAAATAAAATGTCCTGAGATAAAATCTTCAGGACATTTTGATTTATAGAATTAAAAACTACAGATTTGTTTCAGTAGAAGGAGTTGTTGTTACAACAGAATCAGCCGCTGGAGCTGGAGTAGCTGCAGGAGTGGTTGCGGGCACATCTTTTTCTCTCATTCCGGCTTCGATCTCATCTTTAACGTGTTGTTTCGCATCATTAAATTCTCTTACACCTTTGCCGATTCCGCGCATCAGATCAGGGATTTTTTTGCCGCCAAAAAACAATAAGATCACCAAAAGAATTAATAACCATTCAGATTCTCCGGGCATTGAAAGGAGAAGGACCGGTTTCAGGATAATGCTTAACATGAGTTTTACTTTTAAAATTTATTGACGCAAAGTTAAAAAAACTGTTGTCAGCATACTGTAATTTTTCTTTTCAAATGATAAAAAGAATGTAAATTTTTGGATATAAAAATAAAAAATGCCCGGCTGAAACAGTCGGGTATTTAAAAAATTTAAAATCAGTCAAGGAAGACTTACTGCGGCTTTTTTTCATTCATTCCAGCTTCCAGTTCACTTTTAACATGCTCCTTAGCATCATTAAATTCTCTCACTCCTTTCCCAATGCCACGCATCAGATCAGGAATTTTTTTACCCCCAAAGAATAATAAAACAACCAGCAGTATTAAGATCCATTCAGATCCGCCGGGCATTGAAAGCAGTAAAACGGGTTTTAGAAAGATGCTTAGCATGAGTTATTTTTTTTGTGTTTGAAATAAATTTGTTTAAAGAAATAATCCTCCAAAGTTAATGCAATACTTAACAGCGAAAGAATAATATTTTCAACAATTACGTAAAAATAATGAGGATGGATTGAAAATAATTACTTTTAAAATCTTTTAAAACTTTTTAAACAAAAAATATGAATTACTGGCTTGTAAAATCAGAACCGTTCAAGTATAATTGGCAGCAATTTTTAAAAGATAAAAAAACATTTTGGGATGGCGTAAGAAATTATGCGGCAAGAAATAATCTTAGAGATATGAAAAAAGGAGATGAGGTATTATTTTACCATAGTAATGAAGGAATGGAAATTGTCGGAATTGCAATGGTTGTAAAAGAAGCTTACCAGGATCCAACGACAGAAGATAAAAACTGGGTTGTGGTGGATTTGAAACCGGTGAAGACTTTGAAAAAACCTGTAACTCTGGTACAAATAAAATCAGACCCAAAATTTGAAAATATGGAATTGGTAAAGAATTCAAGATTGTCTGTACAGAAAGTAACTCCGGATGAATGGAAGCTGATCATGAAAATGAGTGAGAAATAATTTATTGACATAAATGTTGGAATAAGATTCGCAATTATTTATTGATTTACAGTTTTGCTTATTCATTATTTGACATAAAAGGTCAATAGTTATTCGATGATTAAACATATTTATTTTGAAAAAAAATTTGATAGTCTTAACGGGAGCCGGCATTAGCGCGGAAAGTGGATTAAAAACTTTTCGGGACAGCGATGGCTTATGGATGGGTTATGATGTGTATGAAGTGGCTTCTCCGCAGGGGTGGGAAAAAGATCCCGAATTGGTTTTGGATTTCTATAATCAAAGAAGAAAAGAAGTTGCAAAAGCATTACCAAATAAGGCACACAAAGGAATTGCAGAACTGGAAAAGGATTTCAATGTAACCGTTATTACTCAGAATATTGATGATCTTCATGAAAGAGCGGGTTCAAAAAATGTAGTTCATCTCCATGGGGAAATTTTTAAAATGAGAAGTGTGAATGATCCTAACACTTTTTATGAAGTACACGATAACATTCAATTTGGGCAAAAAGCTCCTGACGGATTTCAACTTCGTCCTCATGTTGTATGGTTTGGCGAAGCCGTTCCTATGATTGAAGAAGCAGCAAAAATTTTTTCAACTGCTGATGTTTTTATTTTAGTAGGGACTTCACTGCAGGTTTATCCTGCAGCAGGTTTGATCGATTTTCTTCCAGCAGGAATTCCGAAATATATTATCGATAAAAATCCACCTTATGTTCCGGCTCATTATAATTTTATTGTAATAGAAAAACCTGCCACTGATGGAGTAGAGGAGGTAAAGAAATTAGTTTTAATTTAAGAATGCAACGTTTTTCCTGTATGAATTGTCAGGAATAAAAATGTTATTATGAAAAAAATCCTGGCTTTTATCTACATTTGTTCATTAGTTATTTTCGCTTCTTGTAATAAACCAAACCCTTATGAGCCAGATGAAACTAAAACGATTGTTCTGCCTGTTGATGGCTCTGCAATTATTAATGCAAACAACAAATTCGCCTTTGATTTTTTTAATGCAGCATTAAAGCAGGATTCCGAAAATAATAACAAACTAATTTCTCCTTTAAGTATTTATCTTGCTTTATCAATGGCATATAATGGTGCCAATAATTCAACAAAAGATTCTATTAGTAAGGCTTTGCAGCTTTCGGGAATTGACATTAATAGCCTCAATGAACTTTGTCATACATTAATTTCTATGTTACCGCAGGAAGATAATAAAGTAAAACTTTCCATTGCGAATTCAATATGGTACAAGCAAAATACTTACCAACCAATCCCTTCTTTTTTAGATGCTGTCCACGTTAATTATGACGCTTCTGTCAACCCCTTGAATTTTGACGACCCTTCTTCCGTCACAAAGATCAATAATTGGATTGCAGAAAAAACAAACAATAAAATTCCGAAAATTATTGATAATATTTCACCGGGCGATCTGATGTATATTATCAATGCCATTTATTTTAATGGCGCATGGAAATATGCTTTCAATCCTTCAAACACATCAAATGGCATTTTTTACTTGCAGGACGGAAGTTCAAAATCGGTTCCATTTATGAATCAAAAACTCACTACAAAAAAGTATACCGATAGTTTAATCTCAATGATCGAACTACCTTATGGTGGAGGGAAAAGTTTTAGTATGTATATTTTAAAACCTGTTGATCAATTGAAACCGCTCAATACTTTTTGTGCATCGCTGAATCAGGATTACTTACAAAATGCGATCAGTAAAATGGATAGCGCAACTTTTCAATTGCAAATGCCAAAATGGGAATATTCTTATAAGATTGAAAACATGAAATCGGAATTAGCACAATTAGGAATGGGAATTTCATTTGCTGCGGATGCCGATTTTTCAAAATTGTATGATCCTTCACAAGTAAAGCCTTTTATTTCAAAAGCAATTCACAAAACCTATATCAAAGTTAGTGAGGAGGGCACTGAAGCTGCTGCTGTTACTGCGATAGGAATGGAGGTAACTGCAGCTCCTATATTTAATGTTTTCAATTTAGATCATCCTTTTCTTTATATAATCATAGAAAAACAAACAGGTGCGATTTTATTTTTGGGAACGGTAAATGATCCTGGAATTAATGATAATTAATAATGAATTTTCAAAATAAAAACCGTTTTTATTTCTTCGTCCGCTATAAATTTTTTTATTCAATCACTATTTTATCAGAGAATATTTTTTGATTGGCAGCATCGGTTACTTTGATCAGGTAAAGCCCTGTCACTGGCTTTGATTTCAATTTAAAATTTTCCAACTGCCCGGGATACTTTATATAAACTGTTTTATTTTCAATCAATCTTCCCTGCAGATCAGCAAGTGAAATTTTGTATTCACCGGCAACATAATGATCGAATGAAATTCTAATTTGCCCATCGCTTACAGGATTTGGATAAATAGAAATAAATTTATTCCCAATCACATCAATCGCCGGCAATTGAGGAGTTTCCATCTTTGCTTCATTTTCATTCAACAGATAACTGCTGGCAAGGTCAGAGGCGTTAAATATTTTCCCCTGTGTCGGTAATTTTTCCGCCTTCAGATCTCTCATATTCACTTTATAAAACCCGTGAAAAGTATTCGCACTGCTCACTATTACATTTTCATCCTTATCAACGGCGGCGCCATTTACAGAAAAAATAGGAGGCAGATTTTGAATTAAACCTTTATAGGTTGCAATCCTTGAATCAGCATCAATTTCAAAAACCAAATGACTGGCAGTGAAGAGATACAACTTTCCAAAAGCATCTGCAACCATATCGCCGCCCCAACTGCTGCACCTGTTGTGGACTGAAATTCCTTTGTTCGATTCAGCATCAACCAGATTTCCTAAATCGGTGATGACGATTTTTTTACCGGTTGTGAATGTAATCAGGTGATTCGCATCATTTGTCAATGCATAACCATTGCCATTTGCACCAATCGTCATGCGTGTGATATTCAAAGCTTCATCATTAAAATTTTGATTATCAATCAAAGGTTTTTCAATGGTGTAAAATGACGGAACTTCTTCACTGGCACGCATATCAAGCCACACGAGTTGGCCGGTATGCATAGAGGCGAAAAAAAGTTTGTCATGTTTTTTATCATAAGCGATGGCAGCGCTCATCAAAAATGTTGGTGAAGGATTGTTTATATTAATTTGTTGTCCTGCAACTTTGGGAATATTATTTACGATGCTTCTGAAAGAATTTACATCGATCTTTCTGTTTGTTTCTGCATCTTCAAACAAATATTTGCTTTTGCCATTTTCAAAAAGTACTGAGTTTACATTGCCTGAAGCCATATCGATACTTCTGATATCAGTCCAGTTAAGGTTTCCGGTAGACTGTCCTGTAACTGCAAATGCAGAATTCTGTGAGAACGCGTTTAGGCAAAAAATAATAAAAATGAAGGAGAGTAAAAATTTATGTTTCATAGCGCAAAGATTTTAATGACTATGAGGAATGGAACATAAATTTAAAATAATTCCGTTGAAGAAGAATAAACTTTTTAATTATCCAACTCCATTCACAGCTACATCTTTGTTTATTTTTGAAACCAATCCCTGCAAAACCTTTCCCGGGCCGCATTCTGTAAATTCTGTGGCTCCGTCTGCGATCATTTGCTCAATGGTTTGTGTCCATTTTACCGGGCCGGTTAACTGAGCGATCAGATTCGCTTTTATTTCACCAGGATCTGTCACTGCTTTGGCAACTACATTTTGATAAACAGGACAAAAAGGAGTATTAAATTTTGTTGTTTCAATCGCTTCTGATAATTCTTCTTTTGCCGGCTGCATTAAGGGTGAATGAAAAGCGCCGCCAACTGGAAGTATCAACGCTCTTTTTGCTCCTGCAGCTTTTAATAAAGTGCACGCTTCTTCAATTCCTTTTATTGAACCTGAAATAACAATTTGGCCGGGGCAATTATAATTTGCAGGAACAACGATCCCATTAGTGATTGATGCACAGATCTCTTCTACTTTCTGATCATCAAGTCCCAAAATAGCAGCCATCGTTGAAGGATTGATTTCACAAGCTTTTTGCATCGCTTTGGCTCTTACCGATACCAGTTTTAAAGCATCTGTAAAGGATAAACAATCATTGGCAACCAATGCAGAAAATTCTCCCAAAGAATGGCCTGCAACCATGTCCGGCTTTGTTTCCGCCATAGTTTTAAAAGCAATTACAGAATGTAAAAAAACGGCAGGCTGTGTCACATTCGTTTGTTTCAACTCATCAGCAGTTCCATAAAACGTTACATCAGAAATGGAAAAACCAAGTACTTCATTTGCTTCCTGAAACAGCAATCTTGCCTGTTCATCTTCATCAAATAATTTTTTTCCCATTCCAATAAACTGAGATCCCTGTCCGGGAAAAATAAATGCATGTGCCATAAGTAATTTTAAGTTTCTTTATTTTCTTTTTATTAGATCTGCGCTGATCAAACTGATAAACTCATTTCTTGTAGTTTGCTTTTCAAATTCACCAAAAAACGCAGAAGTGGTAGTAACCGAATTTTGTTTTTGTACACCACGCATCATCATACAAAGATGTTCTGCTTCAATAACGACGGCCACTCCAAGAGGATTAAGCGTTTCTTTTATTGCATCCAAAATCTGAGTGGTTAATCTTTCCTGCACCTGCAATCTTCTTGAAAAAACATCTACCACACGTGCAATTTTACTCAGCCCTGTGATCCACCCATTTGGAATGTATGCTATATGTGCTTTTCCAAAAAAAGGAACCATGTGATGCTCGCACATGCTATACAATTCTATATTTTTTACTATGATCATTTCACTAATATCTTCATGAAATTTTGCAGAATTTAAAATTGCATGGGCATCCATCGAGTATCCCTGGGTACAGTACTGCATTGCTTTTGCGATGCGTTCCGGAGTTTTTAGTAAACCTTCCCTGTCAGGATCTTCACCAATTAATTTAAGCGTTTCACGGTAGTTTTTCATCAAACTTTCGGTAACGTCTTTATCATACTCTTCAATTTTTCTATAAGCCATAAAAATCAAATGTTTTAGTTAACGTATAAAAATCAGGATGCAGGATATTCGGCAAAATTTCTTTCCGTTTCATATAAACGGATTTGAAGATCCAGTTTTTCATCAATTTTATTTCGAAGCAAATTATAAATTACGAACGCAATATTTTCTACTGTTGGATTTAATTTAGCAAATTCCGGAACATCAAGATTCAGATTTTTGTGATCCAGTTTTTCAAGAACCGTATCTTTTATTAAATCACTTAAATATTTCAAATCAATTACAAAACCAGTGTCAGCGCCGGGTTCGCCGGTTATCTTTACATCCAGTTCATAATTATGTCCATGAAAATTGGGATTGTTACACTTGCCAAAAACCGCATCATTTTTTTGTTCATCCCAGGCAGGATTGTGCAAGCGATGAGCCGCATTGAAATGTTCTTTTCTATAAACAGACACTCTTTTATTCATCGGTTAAATTTAAACAAATCATTTTCAGTCGCCGTAATATTCAACAAATATTCGCGGAGTTTCATGCAATTTGATACAATGCAAATGCACCTGTTCTGGTAAATGTGCTGTTAATTGCTTCCATATCTCTATGGCAAGATTTTCTGTTGAGCACATCTTTCCTTTTAAAAAATCTACATCCAGATTCAGGTTTTTATGATCCAGTTTTTCTAAAACGTATTCTTTGATCAACGAACTTAAAATTTTTGCATTCACCACGAAACCCGTATCAGCAGACACTTCTCCTTTGATCGTTACATGCAATTCATAATTGTGTCCATGCCAGTTTTCATTAGCACATTTTCCAAAAACTAGTTCGTTTTTTTCCTTGCTCCACTGTGGATTGAACAATTTATGTGCGGCATTAAAATGTTCTATACGTGTCAAAAACAACATTTATAACCAAAATTTTTTGCAAAGGTAAACTGCTGAATTCATAATACGAATGTTATTACGAAATTTGCGCGATGAATTTATTAATCGTTGCGGCAACAGAATTTGAAATAGGACCTTTTTTAAAAGAAAATATTCCTGCTGATATTTTGATCACAGGTATTGGAATTCCCGCAACCATTTTTCATCTTACCAAAAAATTATTTGAGAAGAAATATGATTTGGCAATTCAGGCCGGCATTGCCGGCTCTTTTAATCATCTCTTCAAATTATCAGAAGTTGTAGCGGTAAAAGAAGAAGCTTTTGCAGATTTAGGAATAGAAGAAAAAGGGAAATTTTATTCCCTTTTTGAAAAAGGATTTATTGACAAAAATGAATTTCCTTTTGAAAATGGCTGGCTTAAAAATGAGCATGCGTTTGTAGAAAAAATAAACTTACTCTTTGCAAAAGGAATTACGGTAAATAAAATTGGCGATGATATTTTACAAAATAAAATGATCAAAGAAAATTTTTTAGCCGATGTTGAAAGTATGGAGGGCGCTGCATTTCATTATGTTTGCCTTCAGCAGAAAATAAATTTTTTACAACTTCGAAGTATCTCAAATTATGTGGGAGAAAGAGATAAATCAAAATGGGAATTGCACAATGCCATCGAAAATCTCAACACCCAATTATTAAAGATTATGGAAAAATTATAAATCCAATTATGACTTTTACTTTAGGATTTTCACCTTGTCCGAATGACACTTTTATTTTTGACGCGCTGGTCAATAAAAAAATTGATACAGGTGATTTTCATTTTGACGTTCGTCTTGAAGATGTGGAAACATTGAATGAACTTGCGAAACAACAAGTGCTTGATTTTACAAAAATAAGTTATGGGGTTTTGCCGCTGGTTGCTGAAAATTATAAAGTGATGAACAGCGGAAGTGCTTTAGGCAAAGGCGTTGGGCCACTTTTGATTTCAAAAAAACCGGTTGATTTTAATGAAGTTGAAAATTATACAATCGCTATTCCGGGCGAAAATACAACTGCTCATCTTTTATTTTCTCTTGCATTTCCAAAAGCAAAAAACAAAATTTTTAAACGGTATGATGAAATAGAAAGGTCAGTTCTTGAATCAGAAAAAGTTTTGGGGGTGATCATTCATGAAAACCGGTTTACTTACATGGAAAAAGGTCTCTATAAAATTGTGGATCTGGGAAATTTTTGGGAAGAAAAAACTACTTTACCAATTCCTCTTGGCGGAATTGTGGGAAGAAGAAATATGGATGAATCCCTTTTGATGAATGTGGATGCTTTGATCAAAGACAGTATGGAATATGCTTTTGAAAATTATCCGTTGATTACAGATTATGTGAAACAACATTCCCAGGAAATGGAACCCGAAGTAATGAAAAAGCACATTGATCTGTATGTGAACCAATTTTCAATTAACCTGGGAAAAGATGGAAGAAATGCGATAAAAAAATTTATGAAGATCTATGATGAAACCACCGGGAACATTGGCGATTCTTTATTTTCAGAGACAAATCTTTTCGTAGAAGAAGAGTAGAAACAGTAAAAGAACAAATAGCTGCGATTCTTATTTTCCTTTCGAAACTGTTGAATCTGTTTGAAGGTGAGATGAGTCTTTTTTTGTACTCAAATCAATAGAATTGCTTGTGTCAGGAATATTTCCATTGACGTTGGGCACCGGCACGGTTCTGTAGGTTTCAGAATCTTTTCCGGATTTAGCCTTTTGATGATTACAAGCAAAAAATAAAGCAGAACAAAAAGCGATTGCAATGAAATTCTTTTTCATACAGGCTGATTTAGTGTTTATAAAATTAATTCTATAAATACCATGCCGCTTTTATTCACAAATGGAAATAGCACTTACAATTCAATCTTTTCTTTCTCTACATTCCATGCGCTCAAAGCCAATTCTGGTTTTCCCTCTTTTATCATTGCATTTGGAATGCTCACATTTACTGTTGTTGACTCATTTGGCGCCAAAGAAAAATAATTATCAGACCAAAAGGATGGTAAAATTTCTTTTCCTTTACTAATGATTTGCGGATTGATAAAGAAAGCTATTTGCTTTGTTGAATTCGTAAATTGTAAAGTCCATTTTGTTTCATTTTTTCCCTTTTCTGTTTGCAAAATTTTTACATTCACTTTTGTCGAAGCCATTTCTTTTAGCGACTTAAAATTGTGGTCAGGAGAAAACCAATAGGTATTTTGCGAAATTGTTTTTCCGGATGAATTTTTAAGATTTAGGACAACAAAAGAAATTCCTTTTTCATTAGATAAAATGTTTGATAATGAAATTGTTTTTTCAACATCAGCAGATTTTACATTGATAATTTTATCCTGAGAAAATATTAATTTACTGTTGATGTCGAATACTCTTACTTCAGCTCTGAGAGCGGTGTTTACGGAATAAGTACGGTTAACAATTGCGACAACAGAATCGTCTAAATTTAATTGGATATGCACCGGCTCGCAAGCCCTTTGCATAAAATAATATCCTGCATTTGGATTGAGATACCAATCGTAAATCTGCCAGATCACACTTGGAAAGGCAGCATTTAATTTCCATAACATCACACCACCCGTTTCATTTAGCTTATGTCCGGCTGCTTCAAAAATTGCGCGATACCCATTTGCATTAACCAATTGCATTTTGTCTGAAAAATCTTTCATACTGGTTGGTGCTCCATATCTTTCTTTCATAGCATTGTAATAGGTATCATAATGTCCATTGCCGACACAGGCATCATGATATCCCCACGTGTTATTTAATGGAAACGGCAATGTTGAATCAGGTACAAGATTATTGATGATCAATGGTAAAGTTTCAAAAGGCGGCTGTGATGGGATTCCTGTTTCATCTTTGAAAACCCAATCTCTTCCGCGATCTACCAGTTGATAATAATGTGCCGGATCCTGCCATGAATAAGGGCCACCGCTGTAAACTCCGGAGGGCTGATCATCAGGCCACGAACCTTGCCATCCGTCGGGCATTTTTGCAAAACCGGAGGAACTTGGAATGAATGGCCTGGTTCCGTCCAGCGTCGAAATATTTTCTCTCATCGCATCATACAATTCTTTTCTTGCATGACCTTCATTTCCTCCTGTCCAAACCAATAAGCTCGGATGATTCCTGATCCTGTAAATAGTGCTGATCATATTTTTGATAAAAACATTTCCTTCCAAAGGCCAGTCGGGAGAGCCTTTGAACTCACCTTGCGTATCGCCTGTGATCCAGAAATCCTGCCAAATCAATAAACCATATTTATCCGCAGCTTCAAAAAATAAATCAGGAGGTGCTACGCCGCCGCCCCAGATACGAACGAGATTAATATTTGAATTTTTACACAAATGCAATTCGTAATCATAGCGCAAAGAATCTCTGTTCAGCATCATGTCTGGAACCCAGGCTCCCCCCGTTAAATGAATTCTGCGGCCATTTACATAAAAATCTCTTCTTGCCCAATTATTGACCATTACTACTTTTGAACTTACCGTGCGAATTCCAAAAACGAAAGAAGTGTCATCTGTTATTTGTTTTCCATCGTCATATCGTAATTCGATCCTGTATAAATTCGCTTGTCCATAACCGTTCGGCCACCATAAATGAGGCTTTTGAATGATGAATTCTTTGAAATTTTGAGCCGATAAATTAAACACTTTTGAACTGTTGGAATTAATGGATATTTTTTGATAAACCGTGAATGATTTTCCGGAAAAATTTTCCGGGCCAATTGTAATTTTCAACACACCATTTTGCGAAGCGTTCGTAAAATTGTTTAAAGAAAGATTCAGAGAAAGATGCGCAACATTGGTATCAGATTCATTCGGTAATTCAGTTTTAATTTGTGGATTTTGAATCACCACGCTTCCGGAAGTGCGCAAAAAAACGGGTTGCCAGATACCCATATTTCTATCGCGAACAGCAGGCATCCAATCCCAGCCAACTGAACAAAGCATCGTTACATTTTTTCCTATATCTCCTGTTGGGCCGCCGTTAGCAAAGAAATCTCCCAGCGCTTTTAATTGAGGTGTCGCAGGCAATCCGGGATAATCCAAAGGATAAATTTTTACAGCAAGAATATTCGCTTTTCCTGCGTTGACCACACTGCTTATATCTAATGAATATTGCGCAAACATTCCTGCCATTTCTGATGAATCGGCAATTCGTTTTCCATTTACCCAAACCTCTGCGCGATAATTGATTCCTTTAAAGATCAATTGAAAATGTTTTCCTTCATCACTTGATGGAATTTCAAAAGTAGTGCGGTACCAATACGGCTCTTTCCACGGATTAGGCTCGTTTGGTAAGTAACTGTATTGTTCCAAATGATATTGATGATTGAATGAATCGGATGCATCAGGAATCAGCATATTATTCATACCGATATAAGGATCGGGATAAATTTTGTTTTGAACCAAACCTGTAAGAACCGTGCACGGAACTTTCACAGGAAACCAGTAAGTATTTGAATGATAAGAAGGTGAAGAAATGGTTTCTCCCGATTGAGGAACAACTGCTGAAGATTGCAAATCAAAATGCGTTAATTGAATTTGTTTGACAGTTGCATTTTGCGCATCGGCTTTGAATGAATTACCCAAGGAGGATAAAATAAAAACAGTTGAAACAATCAATTGAATTTTCATGTTCTAAAATTTAAATGAAGTAATAAATTTACTGATACTTTTTTATGGCAGAATTAGAATGGAAATAAATGGCCCTTTTTGCAAGAGGATAAAATTAAAAAACCTATTATTTATTGTTCTCCAAAAGCAATTTTTTTCAAATCCCTTATCTTCGCCGCAAACAATATTAGATGAAAAAAATTTTCTTGATTCTTTCTGTTATTTTATTTTTTACTTCTCAAATTAATGCGCAGGATTCTTCTTTTGTGATTAATGGTAATCTTGAAAAAATAAAAAGTGGAACTATCTTTCTGAAGATCTATAAAGAAGGTCAAACCTTCAAAGATTCTGCTTTTATTAAAGATGGAAAATTTAAATTCACCGGTTTTGTTTCCTCGCCTTATTTTGCTTCACTAACAATGCCCGACAGGAAAGACGATTATTTTACTTTTTATGTAGAGCCAACAACAATGCAGATTTCAGGGCGTGGAGATTCGCTGAAATTATTGGCAGTGAAAGGTTCCTCTGTCAATTCTGATGATCAGTTGTTGAAACAAAGGATGAAAGCGATCGCCAACTGGGAAGCGACCAACAGTAAGATTTATGAGGCCGCATATAAAGAAAAAAATCACAAAGTGATGGATAGTCTTGACCAGGTTGATTTCAAAATTCTGGATGCAAAAAGAAATGTCGTTGCTTCTTTTGTAAAAGAAAATCCAAATTCACTTCGCGGTGCAATGGCTATCCTTGAAAACTTTGCATATTATGCGGAAGCAACTGATGTCGAGCCATTATATAATGATTTATCTCCTCAAATAAAAAATTCATTGAAAGGAAAAGAGATTAAAGACATGATTGATACTTATGCAAAAGTTGCAATTGGAAAAACCGCTCCTGAAATAACTCAATACACGCCGGACAGTTCGCAATTAAGTCTTTCTTCATTAAAAGGAAAATATGTTTTGGTAGATTTTTGGGCAAGCTGGTGTGGCCCTTGCAGGCGAGAAAACCCTAATGTTGTTGCGGCTTACAATGAATTTAAAGATAAAGGATTTACTGTTTTTGGAGTTTCCTATGATACCAAAAAAGATCGTTGGCTCAAAGCAATCTCTGATGATCATCTGAACTGGAACCATGTTTCTGATTTGCAAGGCTGGCAAAATTCTACATCAGCAGAATATGGCATAAAAGCAATTCCTTCAAATGTTTTGATTGATAAAAACGGAGTTATTATCGCCAAAAATATTTTTGGAGAAAAGCTGACCAACAAGTTGAAAGAGTTATTGGATTAACTGTTTCTCAGTAAACAAACAAATAAAAGGATTTTGTTTTTACTCTTTTACTACCAACACTTTAAAACTTCCCGGAACCAAACTTCTACGACGTGATGTTGCATTTGGATCTGCAGGCGCTAATGTGGCAGCAGGCAAAAATAAAGTGTTGTTCGCTGCATCAAGTGCAATAGTTCGTGCGGATGGTTGAGTAGAAACAGTTTGCGCTACAGCAAAATGATTTGCATCTTTTTCTTTGATTACTGTCATAATCCCTTCGCCACAAGAGGCAAAAACAATATCATTTTTCGGATCAAAAACAACCCCATCACATCCATCACCAATTGGAACGGAGGTGATCACCTTTCCATTTGTTGCATCAGCAACAATCAACATTTTATTATCACAACCAGCAAAAAGCCTGTTTGTTTTTTTGTCCAAAGCCAGTCCTGTTGCTGATTCTCCCGGTGCGATCGGCCATTTATTCAATACCTTATAGTTTTTCATATCAACTTCTGCTATCAGGCTTTTATCTTCAAGATTTACAAACAACTTTCCTTTTCCATCGCCCACTGCTTCTTCGGGTTTTCCATCGAGATCAATGGTTGCAACGACTGTATTTTTTTCAGGATCAATTACAGAAAGAGATTTACTACGCCCATTGCAGGTAACGATTTTTTTAGAAAAAGTTTCAAAGAAAATTGCATCAGGATTTTCTCCTGTTGCGATTGAATCCAAAACTTTATTGCTTGCAAGATCAAAAACAAAAACATTATTCAATCTTCCATTGCTCGTATATCCGTGATGCAACTCGTTATCAAAGGCAATTCCATGAACGCCGGTAGTTCCTTCAATAACGCCAATGGAATCACCGGTTTTCTCATCAAGGATATTTACCTGAGTTCCATGAGAAACATAAACTTTACCATTATTCACCGCAATATAATCCCAACCACCAGAGCTTTTAATTGGATAAGTTTTTGCAACTTTATAAGATGTTTGAGCAATTGCAGAGGCACAAATAATAGCACAGAGCAAACTGAGAGAAAGTTTGATTTTCATAAAATAAATTTTATTTAATGCAATTTATTGAAAAAGAAAATCATCAAACCCCTTTTTCTGTTTCATTGTTTTTTGAAAGAAAAGTTTTTTCATTGAAAAACGCTTATTCACACAAAATAATTTCTATTTAAAAACCCTTTAAAATCAACTATTCGCATACTTTTTTTTTGCTCTGTTAAATTGGGTATAATCTCCATAAAAATTTTGATATCAAACCCCTATCTTTGCGACCTTCAAAAATTAATTTAAGTTATGAAACTGAAAGGCCTGGTGTGGTTCTTTGCCATAATGCTTATTCTGATCTCTGTTTACCAACTTTCATTTACCTGGGTGGTTAATAGCCACGAAAGTAAAATGAAGGCAAAAGCTGTAAAATTTGTTACCAAAAGCCATCCGGGGATCTCCGGCGATGCAAAAGATGAACTGGTACAGCAAACATTTCATCATTATCTCGACAGTACCCGCGATGAAAAAATTTATCCTGTTTTAGGTACTACTTACCAAAAATCGAAAGAGAATGAATTAAGCCTTGGACTCGATCTTCAGGGTGGAATGGCCGTTACTTTGAACGTAAGCCTTGACGGTTTATTAAAATCTTTAAGTAACAATCCTAAAGATCCTGCGCTTCTAAAAGCATTGGGAACTGCCAATGCTGAAAAAATAACCAGTGATGTTGATTTTATCACTTTATTCGGACAGGCTTTCAAACAACAAAATCCGGGTGTTAAATTATCTTCCATTTTTGCAGGAGCGGGAAAAACAATTAAAATCACTGACGACGACGCATCAGTTTTAAATCAATTACAGGCTACAGCCAAAACTGCTATTAACCAAACTTATAAAGTACTGCTCAAACGTATTGACCAATTTGGTGTCGCTTCTCCGTCCATTAATCTTGATGCAAATAAAGGTATTATTAATGTGGAACTTGCCGGCGTGCAGGATGCAGAAAGAGTAAGGAATTTATTGCAAGCCTCTGCGCATTTGCAATTCTGGGAAGTTTATAATATTGGGGAAATAGGAAAAAATATTGATGATGCTGATAAAGCTTTGGCTGATTATCTGAGTGGTGTATCTGCAGATACCGCAAAAAATACTGCACAAGCGTCGGCAGATTCTGCCAAATTATTGGCAAATGAACATCCGCTTGCAAGCGTAATTCATTTTATAGGGCCGCAGCAGGGTAGTGATGGAAAACCTCAGTATTATGCTGCCATTGCCAGTGTGGAAGCAAAGGATACTTCTTTAGCGAACAAATATCTTTCAATGGATGTGGTGAGAAACAATTTTCCTCCTAACATTGAATTTCTTTATGGTCTTGAACAAAAAAATGAAAAATCAGGACAAAGATATTTTGAATTATATGCGATAAAAACAATTCCGGGAACGGACAAAGCGAAACTGGAGGGAGAGGGAGTTGAAGATTCCAGAGCAGATTATGATGAACATGGAAGACCAGCCATCAAAATGACGATGACTCCAACGGGAAGCCGCATCTGGGCAAAGATGACTGCTGATAATGTGAACAGGCCCATCGCGATCGTTTTGGATAATATTGTTTACAGCGCTCCAAATGTAAATGGCCCGATCGAGGGAGGGAATTCTGAGATCAGCGGAAACTTTACTGTTCAGGAAGCTCAGGATCTTGCCAGCATTTTAAGAATTGGAAAAATTGATGCTCCGGCTAAGATCGTTCAGGAACAGATTGTAGGTCCCACACTGGGACAGGCTGCGGTTCACGGCGGTATGATGGCTTTCATCATTTCATTTGTTGTGATTTTCATTTTAATGTTGATTTACTATAATACCGCAGGTTGGATCGCCAATATAGCTTTAATACTAAACTTATTGTTCACCGTCGGAATTTTGAGCGCCTTGGGGGCAACGTTAACTGCTGCAGGTATTGCAGGGTTGGTACTAACGATCGGTATGGCGGTGGATACCAACGTAATTATTTTTGAAAGGATTAAAGAAGAACTTGCGCGTGGAAAAACACACCAACAAGCGGTTCACGATGGTTACAGAAGATCTTATGCTCCGGTTATTGATGCTCACGTTACAGTGTTTTTAACTGCTGCTATTTTATTTTATTTTGGTCTTGGTCCGGTACTTGGTTTTGCTACCACGCAGATGCTGGGTATTTCACTTTCATTATTCTGCGGAATTCTAATTTCAAGATTGGTAACTGACGTTTGGATGAATAAAGAAAGACACTTTAAATATTTTACAAGCTTTTCAAAAAAGATCTTCCAGCACGCCAGCTATAAATTTATCGAATACAGAAAAGTTGCTTACATCATTTCTATTTTCGTTTTGATTTTTGGCGTTGGATCTTTCTTCAATGGCTTTGAAAAAGGAGTTGAATTTAAAGGCGGAAGAAGTTATACGGTTCAGTTTGATCACAATGTAAATGTGGAAGCAATACGGGCGCCTTTGCACAAAGCTTTCGATGGTGATAATCCTGTGATAAAAACAGTTGGTGATGGTAAACATCTTGATATCACTACTTCTTATTTAAAGGGAGTAAACAATGCAGATAGTGCAGTGGAAGCAAGATTATTTGAAGGATTAAAATCGCAGTTACCTTCCAATCTTACAGCCCAGGAATTTGTAAAAAATAATATCCAGGCTCATCAGGTGGTTCAACCAGTAATTTCCAAAGATCTTGAAAACGGAGCGATCAAAGCGGTGATCTTCGCTATTATTGCAATCATCGTTTACATCTTCCTTCGTTTCCGCGACTGGAGATATTCTGTCGGAACAATTATTTCATTGCTACATGACGTTTTCGTAGCACTTGCGGTGTTCTCTTTCTTCAAGAATATCGTTCCTTTCCCATTGGAAATTGACCAGCATTTTATCGCGGCAATTCTTACAGTCGTCGGATTTTCAATGAACGATACGGTGATCGTATTTGACCGAATTCGTGAGGACAGTCACAATATGAAAGGCGCTTCTAAAGAATCGATCATTAACCGTGCGATCAATGACACTTTGAGCAGAACGATTATGACATCTGTAACAGTGTTCATTACCTTACTTGCCTTGTTCATCTTTGGTGGAGAAGTAACACGTGGATTTTCATTCGCAATGTTGATTGGCGTTATCACCGGAACTTATTCTTCAATTTTTGTTGCAGCACCAATTCTGGTGGAGTTCGCAAAAGACAAACCTTTAGGAACAGCGCGCATCAAATCAGATAAAAAGAAAGCACCAAAAGCCAAATTCGTTCAGTCGAAATAAATTTAAATTTCATAAATCAGATTCATTAAAAACCGGCAGTTGTGAATTGCCGGTTTTTTTTTGGGTATGATTTGGAATTTTTTTTGGATGATTTAAAAAGAAGTTGCTAAGAAAAATTTCACAAGTATGATTTGAAGAAGTAATTCTACTGGAAAAACTTATTCGTAAAGATTTGGCAACTGTTTTTAGATCTTATGGAAGAATTAAAAGGAATTGATAATCAAACGGATGATATCGCGAAATAGAGATCAACATTAAACGAAGAAATAAGAACAATTCATATTCCCTAAACCTCTTTTTGATTCGCTTCTTCGTCCTTTACTTCAACTTTTAAATCAGGAAAAATAGAAACGATCATTAGAGCAGCGCAAGCCGCTATCAATAAATACAAACCAAATTGTTTTTGGGGACAAATGGTACTATAACAGGAGGTAAATAAAACGTAAGTTTTTAATAAATATCCAAGATTAAGCGCTGCAAAAAAAATCAAAGTTCTTTTAGCCCAAACTTTATCCAGAAAAACCAATATTAAAGAAGTAACTGCAAAGAAAACAAAGACTTTTCCAGGTTTGCCATAAATGTTTTGCTCAGAAAAAAAACCATTAAAGGATTTATGAAGATCAGGATAATATGCCCAGGGAAGAAAACAACTAACAGCCAGAAGCAGGCAGGCAAGAAAACCGATTAACTTATAATATTTCATAATTAAAATCAATAATTAAATTAAAACCGGTTTCGTTGCCGAAATCGCTTTCTATAAATGGAAATCGATTTATTTGTTTGTTTACTTGGAACAAATAAAATTTATGAAACCTTATTGATTCGGCTCTTTAGTGATAAAGTCACCGGTTTTGGAAATATAATTACTATATCTTTCTTTTACTGATTCAGGTTGTTTTTCGCCATCGATATAAAGATCGCCTTTCGCAACGGCAACAGAAAAAGTATTTTGTTTAATGAGATTATCTTCTGATAAAGCATCAATGAATCTTTTTACTTCTTTTTCAACAACTGCACGATCAGAACCGGGAGGAGTCGTTAATATCCAAACATTCCTGTTATTATTTTCCTGCGCAGAAGCAGTTCCAAGATTTTCAAGAGTTTGAATTTTTTCCTGGCGCTCGTTATTAATTTTTGTGGCAAAATTATGAGCAAGGGTAGGAGCGATTACCAAAGAAACGATACTCATTAATTTGATCAAAATATTCATGCTAGGGCCAGAAGTATCTTTAAAAGGATCACCAACAGTATCGCCTGTAACGGAAGCTTTATGCGGCTCTGAGCCTTTGTAATGTGTTTCATTGTTGATCAATGCGCCTTTTTCAAAAGATTTTTTTGCATTATCCCATGCACCGCCGGCATTATTTTGAAAAATTCCCATTAGCACACCACTTACTGTTGCTCCAGCCAAAAATCCTCCTAAAACCTGCGGGCCAAAAACAAATCCAATGATCACAGGAGAAAGCAATGCAATTGCACCGGGAGCCATCATCTTTTTAATAGAAGCGTTAGTAGAAATGGCAACACATTTTTCATATTCAGGTTTTCCTTTTCCTTCCATAATTCCAGGAATGGTGCGGAACTGGCGCCGAACTTCTTCAACCATTGCCATTGCAGCTTCACCAACCGCACGGATTGCAAGAGAAGAAAATATAAAAGGAATCATTGCGCCTACAAACAAGCCAGCCAAAACATCAGCGCGATAAATATCAATGCCATCAATTTTTGCAATTCCAACAAATGCAGCAAATAACGCGAGAGAAGTTAATGCCGCAGAAGCAATCGCAAAACCTTTTCCTGTTGCGGCAGTTGTGTTTCCAACCGCATCAAGAATGTCGGTTCTTTCACGAACTTCTTTAGGCAATTCACACATTTCGGCAATTCCACCGGCGTTATCAGCGATAGGGCCAAAAGCATCAATTGCCAATTGCATTGCTGTGGTTGCCATCATCCCTGCAGAAGCAATGGCAACTCCATACAATCCTGCGCAATAATAAGATAAGAAAATTCCTGAAGCGAGAACTAAAATCGGAAATAAAGTACTTTCCATTCCTACTGCAAGTCCGCCAATGATATTGGTAGCATGTCCTGTTGAAGATTGACGAACGATAGTAAGTACGGGTCTTTTGCCCATGGCTGTATAAAATTCAGTGATAAAACTAATTAGTGTTCCTACCACCAAACCAACGATGATTGCGCCAAAAACTCCCAATCTTGTAAAGTGATAATTTCTTAAAACCAAATCAGTATCAGGCAACAACCACATTACGAGGAAATATGAGGCAATCGCTGTAATAACGATTGCGCCCCAGTTTCCAAGGTTCAAGGCTTTCTGTACAACAGAAGTGTGCAAACCTGAATTATCAGAAATTTTTACGAAAAATGTTCCAATGATCGAAAATAAAATTCCCATTGAAGCAATCAGCATTGGTAATAAAATCGGTGCCATTCCGCCAAAGGCGTCCTGAGAAAAAGTTTCTCTTCCCAAAACCATTGTTGCCAAAATAGTAGCTACGTAAGATCCGAAAAGATCCGCGCCCATTCCAGCAACATCACCCACATTATCACCCACATTATCTGCGATAGTGGCCGGATTTCGGGGATCATCTTCCGGAATTCCTGCTTCTACTTTTCCTACCAGGTCAGCACCCACATCAGCAGCTTTTGTATAAATGCCGCCACCAACACGTGCAAACAAAGCGATACTTTCTGCACCAAGACTGAATCCTGTTAATATTTCAATAGTACGCTCCATTTCAAAACTATTAGCAGCAGCGTGTGGAGCAAAAATGAATTTCAAAATAATAAACAAACCACCAAGTCCTAAAACTGCAAGGCCTGTAACGCCAAGCCCCATCACACTTCCACCGGTAAATGAAACCTGTAAAGCCTTTGCAAGGCTGCTTCTTGCGGCTTGAGTGGTACGAACATTTGCTTTGGTAGCAACTTTCATTCCGATATAACCAGCGAGTGCACTAAAAAAGCCACCACAGATAAATGAAATAGCAATACTCCAATGACTGTTGGCACTGCTGCTTCCCATGATTCCTAACAAGATTGCTGCGATGATAACAAAATAGGTAAGTATTTTCCATTCAGATTTTAAAAATGCCATTGCACCATCAGCAATGTAGGTGCTGATCTCTTTCATTCGTTCATTGCCGGGCTCCTGTTTACTAACCCATGCAAACTTTATAAACGTGTAAAGCAAACCAACAATTCCCATTGCCGGTATTACATAAATCAAATTATCCATATCAGTTTATTACTTAATTTTTAGGGCTGCAAAAATAGGGTAAAAAGGCAATATTAAAAATGTTTGATTGTTCTAAAATCCATCTTGAAAAAAGGAATTTTTTTTTAAAATTTTTGATTAAAAACAATCCGATTACTTTTGCACGCTTTTTCGGATTTTTCATACTTGTTTTTAAAGGCAATAACAGATTTAGAAGTTAGTAAACTGAGCAAAAGCGCGGCAATATTGGGTTTCATATTATGATCTTTTGTCGTTCCGCCTTAAAAAAATGCCCCGGCTATCAACAATCTATCCACAATCTTTTTTAAAAATAATATTGAATTTTCCTTTTTCTTACTTTTAAAAAAACTAATGTTAACCATGCTGCGCTATTGTCTGAAACAATTTTTATTTTCAGTTGTTTTTATTTTTTTTGGATGTTTTTTATTGTCGGCACAAACCAGTTTAAAATTAAAATTCAAACGCTCCAATGTTTATGCAGGAATTGAAGTTGGTTCCAAAGGGGTAAAAATGAGTTTAATAGAAATGGACAAAAACTCAGAAAAAAATTCCACGTACAATATCGTAGGTGATACTTCTATCAATACTGATATCATTTCTTTTACCCCTGCTACCTTTAGTGCAAGTTTGAAAGCGTTATATGATTTATATAATACTGCTCATTCTTTCTACAACATTCCTTTAAACAGGATTTACACAGTAATCAGCAGCGGTGTAAAAATTTCTGCACAGAAAGATGACAAGACAAAATGGATTCAGGTTTTTATTGATTCTTTCAAAATAAAAATAAATGACCCAAGCAGAAAGGTAGATGTAATAGATCCGGATGAAGAAGCGCGACTGTCTCATTTGGGCATCGTACCTGAATCAAAACGCTTCACTACTTTTTTAATAGACATCGGAAGCGGCAATACAAAAGGCGGATATTTTCCAACTGACAATACAGATCACATTAAGCTTTTTCAATTAACGTGGGGTACGCAAAGTACCGCCAATGCTGCAATTAATCGTTTGGATAATGATAATTCCATTAATAATTATAACCGCCAGTTACAAAGGGTTTTGAATGGTGATGCTGATAAAGAAATAACGTACGCTGTAAATGTTAGTGGTGCTTATAACATGAGTGACAACGTTGCATTCAGTGGCGGCGCTGCTTGGGCAACGGCAACATTATTGTATCCTGAATTGGTTGATGAACAAGTCGTTCCGGTAACTTATGATGAAGTAAAAAACCTAAATGAAAAATTATTTACTGATTATCCCGCGTTTTCTGACAAAGTAATCGTTAGTAAAATCACTAACGATAACGTGAACAAAGAAGCGATTGCAAAAGAAGTAAGAACTGTAAATAAAGTTTTTAATCAAAGAGCGATGCTTGCTGCCTCGGGTTTATTATTGAAGATCATGCGGCAGTTTGATGGACTTTATGAAAAGAAGCAATTTTACCTGGTAAAGAATGGGCAGGTGGGTTGGATTTCGGCTTATGTTAACGAAAGCATTGACAAATAAGTTTTTAAAATAAATATTTTTGCAAAATAACTCATCCTTAAAATTCTAATGAAAGACCGTAAATCTTTATACCTGCTTATTTTTGCATTATTAGTAGTAACAATCTCATTCATTTTGATTTCAATTTGGGGATATAATTTTTATTTCCAACCAAAAGTTCCTCAAACTGTTACTCAGGAAATTCAGCAGCCGGTGCCAATTGCAAAAAAGACATCAATGAAAGATTCACTTCAAGTGTTGCTGGCTTCTACCGTTCAGCAACTTGGAAACGAGGACTCAACTTTTTATGATTCTTCAACAGATAAAACTCTTGAATTAAAACTGCTTGAGTTCAATAAATTAAAAAATGAAATTGCTGAAATTCTGAAAAACAAATCATCATCAAAAGACATGTCTGAAGCAAGTGAAAAAATCGGGCAACTGCAAAAAAGTGTTGATGAATTGAGAAGCAAGAATGATGAAGTAGCTAAAGAAAATATGAGACTTAACAAAGTGCTCAAGCAATTGATTACTGAAAATAAACCAACCGAAAGAAAGACTAAAACAGTAGACAAAGTAAACTATACAGGACCGTTGCCTGTGCTGGTTTCTCATCTAAGTTTTAAAGGAGTTGCTGAAAGCGACAACAATGAAAGAGAAACCAACATTGCCGCTCAGACGGTAAAACTTACAGGCTCTTTTTTGCTTAGTGCAAAACCCACTAATAATTCTCCCTCCATTTACGTAGTAATTGTAAAACCAGATGGAAATACCTTATTAAATTCTTCCTGGCAATCAGGTACATTTGAAACCAGTTCCGGAAGGCAAACTTATTCTGCTTTGATTCATTTTGACAATGTGAAAGACAATAACAATCGTTTGCAATTCACTATTGACGCGCGTAAGTTTCAAAAAGGAAAATATGCTATGCAGATCTACCACCAGGGAACTATGATTGGAAGACTGGTAAAAACTTTTTATTGAGAAACGGAGATAGTATTCCGTTTTTCAAGATTTGATTCTGCTAATCATTTCACTTTATCGTCTTCTCCATTCACCTTTGCAACTTCTTTTTCCGTAAAGCGATTTTAAATATCCAGTAAACTTCTAATTCTAAACCGGACATATATTATTTTTGTAGCGAAAAAAATAGAATCAGTTGAAAACAATTTATCTGAAACAATAATCTTCAAATTGAGACCACAACATAAAAAATTTACTCAACAACACCGGCCCAAAAAAAATCTTTTAATAGGTGGAATTCATTCTGTTATTAATGCTATCAAAAATGGTGAACAATTAGAAAGAATTTATTTGCAAAACAATATTTCCTCTGAGGAAGCGGATGAATTAAAACGTATTGCAGCAGAATTTGAAGTTCCCATAAATAAAGTTCCATTTGAAAAAATAAGGAATTTTAATCTGGAGAATCCAAAAGGTTGTATTGCTGTAAAATCAAAGATAAAATATCAAAATCTTCAGGATGTTATTTCATTAATTGTTGAGAATGGAGAAACGCCTTTGTTGCTGATGCTTGATGGAATTACTGATATTAGAAATATTGGTGCATTAGCCAGAACTGCTTACTGCTGCGGTGTTCATGCAATTGTGATTCCTGAAAAAGGAGTAGGGGCTTTGGGCGAAGATGCGATTACTACATCTGCAGGAGCTCTTGAAAATATTGCTGTTTGTCGTGTAAAAACTTTGCATAATGCGATAGATGAAATTCATTTAAATGGGATCAAAATTTTTGCAAGTGAAATGACAGCAACTGAAAACGTTTTTGATATTGATTTTAAAGAACCTTGTGCGATAATAATGGGAAGTGAAGACAAAGGAATTCAATCTTCATTATACAAATTGTGTGATGCAAAATTTAAAATTCCGATGCAAAATAAATTTGAATCTTTAAATGTTTCTGTTGCGGCAGGAATGATCTTGTATGAAGCGATGAAACAAAGGATTATTTAATTATTTATCATTAAATTACTAGATTGAGTACCAATCAAATCAAATTAATAGAATGTCCCCGCGATGCAATGCAAGGCTGGAAAAATTTTATTCCAACAGCAACAAAAATTGAATACATTAATCAATTGATGAAAGTTGGTTTTGATACAATAGATTTTGGAAGTTTTGTTTCTCGAAAAGCCATCCCTCAAATGGCAGATACGAAAGAAGTTGTTGAAAAATTGGATGTAGAAAATTCTAAAAGCAAATTGCTTGCAATTACGGTAAACGAGCGTGGTGCAAGCGATGCAGCGGAATTTGAAAAAATTGATTACCTCGGTTTCCCGTTTTCTGTTTCTCCTACTTTTCAAAAGCGGAATGCAAATAGCACCATTGAAGAATCGTTGGAAAGAGTCAGAGAGATCAAAAATGTCTGCGATAAAAATCGAAAAGAATTAGTGGTTTATATTTCAATGGCATTTGGAAATCCTTATGGCGATCCTTATGATGAAAATGTTGTTTTGGAATGGATCAGAAAAATAGTGGGAGAGGGAATCACCATCATTTCTCTTGCTGATACTGTTGGCCTTGCGCAACCTTCACAAATTGCGGCTTTGGTGAAAAAGACGATTGGTCATTTTCCTGAGATTGAAACAGGAGTTCATCTTCATTCAACCAATTTCAACTGGAAAGAAAAAATAAATGCAGCTTTGGAAAACGGCTGTCTTCGTTTTGATGGCGCGTTAAAAGGAATTGGCGGATGCCCGATGGCCGAAGATGAACTGGTAGGAAATATAAATTCAGAATTAATGATTCCTTATTTTAAAGAATTAGGAATTCCGAAAAATATTAATGAGGAAGAACTGTTTAAAGCGAGCGAAATGGCTTCTAAAATTTTTATCTAAATGGAATTCTTTTTACCTTTTCAAATCCCTTCATTTCCATTTCAAATTTCTTATCACCATAAGATTTTATTTCTTGGATCGTGCTTTTCTGAAGAGATAGGGAATAAGATGGCTGAAATGAAATTTAATGTTTTACAGAATCCAAACGGCATCTTGTATGATCCTCAAAGTATTGCTGATGCTGTGTTTAGCTATATCAATAATAAAATTTATAAAGAGGAAGATCTGTTTGAATTAAATGATCTGTGGCATAGCTGGAAACATCATTCGCAATTTTCAGGTGTTAATAAAAATGAAGTTTTGCAAAAAATAAATGTTTCACAGTCACGTGCACATTTTTTTTTGAAAGAAGCAAGATTTCTGATCGTTACTTTAGGAACTGCATTTAATTATCGTTTAAAAAATACCGGTGACAATGTTGCTAATTGCCATAAAGCGCCTTCGGCATTGTTTGAAAAGAATTTTTTATCAACCAAAGAAATTATTGAACATCTTTCAAATGCAATTAAGGCATTGCAAATATTTAATTCTGAAATAAAAATCATTTTTACGGTAAGTCCGGTGAAGCATGTAAAGGATGGGCTTGTTGAAAACAACCGAAGCAAAGCAAGATTAATTGAAGCAGTACATTTTCTTGTTGAAGAAAATGGGAATGTACTTTATTTTCCTTCGTATGAACTGGTAACAGATGTGTTACGAGAGTATCGTTTTTATAAAAATGATATGGTTCATCCTAATGAAACCGCTGCCAGCTATGTGTTTGAGAAGTTTTGTAATTCATTCATGAATGACGAAACGAAAAATATTATGAATGAAATCAACAAAATTTTTTCAGCAGTAAGTCATAAACCTTTTTCAAAAGAAAGTATTGCTCATCAAAAATTTGTTGATTCACAATTGGAAAATATCCGGAAGATGGAAATGAAATATCCTTTCATTAATCTGTCAAAAGAGAAAGAATATTTTAGGATGAACAAAATATAAATCCAAATTATTTCTTTGTTTACTACATTTCTTGCTGCTTGTTACTTATCTCTTGCTACTCTTTGGTATAATGTTTGAAAGTTCGTGCATGAACTAAAGAATTTAAATAATGAAATATTTGAAAAATATATTTTTTGCAATTCCGGTTTTTGCTTTTTTGATCGTTGGATGTAATGCAACGCGAACACAAAAAGGTGCAGTAATTGGTGGTGCAGCCGGAGCAGTAGGAGGAAATATTATTGGAAGAGCTGCGGGCAACAGTACGCTGGGAACCATTATTGGCGCTGCTGTTGGAGGAACTGCCGGTGCAATTATTGGCCATGATATGGATAAACAGGCGGCACAAATTAAAAATGATATTCCCGGTGCAAAAGTGGAAAGAGTAGATGAAGGAATCAAAGTAGAATTCAACGAAAAAATTCTTTTTGCATTTTCAAAATGGGATTTAGGAGATTCAGCAAAACAAAACCTGAATAAATTAGTGAATGTATTAAATACATATCCAAACACTAACATTGAGATTCAGGGACATACCGATAGCCGCGGAACTGATGCATATAATATGCAACTTTCTATAAAACGGGCAAATGCCGTGAAAGATTACTTAGTTTCGCAGGGAATTTCTTCGTCAAGATTGACTACAAAAGGATTTGGAGAATCTGCTCCGGCTTATTCAAATGATACGCCTGAAGGAATGGCGCAAAACAGGAGAGTAGAATTCTTAATTACCGCAAATGATAAAATGAAAGCTGACGCTGAAAAGCAGGCAGGGAATCAATAATTTATTTTTGAAAGTTTTGTTTTTTAAAAATAAAAAAATCACTTTATTTCTTCGTTTACTCATGACTGTTATATTCTCGTAAATCATTTGTTTCTTCAATAAACTGAATTCCATTCAATTCCAGTTCTTTCAAAACCGGTTCATAGATTTCAGGAATAACAGGAATGTGTAAACCGGTCAACTGGATTTTATTTTCTAAAATTAATTTCGCAGCGATTGCTAACGGAAGCCCAACGGTCTTTGCCATTGCAGTATGAATCTGATCTTCACCTTTTACAATCAGGCAACTTCTTGTTTTTTTATTTTC
>JBQCIM010000008.1:0-26562 GCA_051953735.1 Ginsengibacter sp. | reverse complement strand
GCCAGCTCAACGGCCCTAATGGAAGCGAATCTATCGATTACGCAGCCATGGCAAAATTGTTATTGCCATTTAAAGTTTTCGTATTCAGATTCAAGCGCTAATTACGCAACGCGCTACATGCTTATACTTACAAAGAACTATGCTGTCAAAACCGGTCAGCCCCGATTATTTTTGAACTTGCAAACTTACAAAAAAAGATTGGAAGGGAAAAGTAAAAAGCATTCTGAAATAGGCATCATGAATAACAAAAATCAATAACCAAATAATTACTTTTACAAACTTTTTACGAAAACACAGTTAATGGAACCGACGCAATTTTATCAAAAAAGATTCGAAGAATTAAAAGCGGATTTAAAAAAATTACAACGAAGAAAATCTTCCTTTGCGTGGCTTCGCCTCGGTGCTATCATTGCTATTATTGGAGGATTCTATTTGCTTTGGTCTATTGGAATTATTTATGTAATCATTGCTTCAGCTATTCTTATATTTATTTTTACACGGTTGATTTATGCAGATTTAAAAAATCATTCTAAAATTGAACATTGCAATCAACTGATTGATATCAATAAAAATGAATTGAAAGCGCTGGCAGAAGATTATTATAATTTTGATCCGGGAACCGAACATATTCCCAAAGAACATCCTTATGTCAACGATCTGGATATTTTTGGAAGAGCCTCTTTGTTTCAGTATGTCAACCGTACTACTTCTGAACCAGGAAGTAAACAATTAGCAGAATTTTTAAAATCACCGGCATCAATTTCAGATATTTTAGAAAGGCAAGTTGCAGTGAAAGAATTATCAACAAAAGCAGCGTGGATACAGGATTTGGAGGCACGTGGCAAAAAAAATAAAATTACTTTTTCTACAATAAAGCGGCTTGAAAACTGGATGAAAGAGTCGCCGGTTTTTTCGGGCTTCAAACCATGGAAATGGTTGAGATATGTATTACCGCTAATCATTTTAACGGTGGTAACCCTTTATATTATTAAAGAAGTTAACGATACTGTTTTTTATGGAACACTTTTTTTATTTGCAATCATTGCATATCAGATCAACAAGTTTGTTGCGCCAATTCATGAACAGTTATCAAAAGCAGCAGAAGAATTAGATACGTTTTCGTCTGCAATCGCTTCAATAGAAAAAGAAAATTTTGAAAGTGATTTATTAAAAAAGATGCAATCGGGTTTTCTCCAGCAAAACAAACGATCTTCTGAAGCTATTTTGAAAATAAAAAAGATTCTTGACAGGCTTGATATCCGATACAATATGCTTATATCAGCCCCACTAAATATCTTATTGTTATGGAATTTACAACAAGTGCTCGACCTGGAGGAGTGGAGAAGAAATCAGCAAAATAATGTCAATTTATGGTTAGAAACTTTAGCACAATTTGAAGCCCTCAATAGTTTTGGTGTCTTATTTTTTAATCATCCTGATTGGGTTTTTCCTGAAATTAAATCTGAATATTTTTCAATTGAAGGGACAGAAATAGGTCATCCTCTAATACCGTCAGAAAAAAGAGTAAATAATTTTATTGATATTGAAAATAACGCAAAACTGATGCTGGTAACGGGTTCTAACATGGCAGGCAAAAGCACTTACCTGAGAAGTATCGGAGTAAATGTTGTTTTGGCAATGGCAGGCGCACCTGTTTGCGCAAAATCATTTTTGGTTTCTCATGTAGAACTCATCAGCAGTATGCGTATTACTGATAATCTTGAAGAAAGCACTTCCACTTTTTATGCAGAATTAAAAAAATTAAAAACAATCATTGAAAAAGTAAATGAAGGACAAAAAGTTTTTATTCTTCTTGATGAAATTTTACGTGGCACAAATTCTCTCGACAGGCATACCGGTTCAAAAGCACTAATTAAACAATTGATTAAAAAGAAAGCAGCTGCAATCATTGCGACACATGATCTTGAACTTGCCAGTTTAAAAGAGGATTTTTCAAAAAATATTCTAAATTATCATTTCGATGTGCAGGTAAGCAATGATGAATTGTATTTCGATTATCGCCTGAAACCCGGTGTGTGCAATAGCTTGAACGCTTCTATCTTAATGAAGAAGATAGGAATTGAGCTGTAAATCATTCTCATTTTTTGGCATTGAACTTGACTAATAACAATTTAAAATTTTTATGAAGAAGCTTTTTTTGTTTGCATTCATAAGCATCATTTCTTTCAGCGGTTGTGAAACTGCAAAAAGTATTATGGATTCTGTGGGCACTTCCGGCAATGGTAGCCTCTCAAATGCAGAAGTAGTGCAGGGCTTGAAGGAAGCGCTGAAAGTTGGCACCGATTCGGCAACATTTCATTTGGGATTATTGAATGGGTTTTACAAAGATGATATGATCAAAATCCTGATGCCGCCCGAAGCACAAAATGTTGAAAAAACTTTAAGAAGCGTTGGTCTTGGAAGTGTTGTTGACAAAGCAGTTTTATCAATGAACAGAGCAGCAGAAGACGCAACAAAATATGTTGGTGATATTTTTCTAAACGCTATAAAACAAATGACGATCCAGGATGCCTTTTCAATTTTAAGAGGTGATGATCATGCAGCAACCAATTATTTGAAGCAAAAAACATCAGCGCAATTAACGGCAGCGTTCACGCCGATCGTTTCAAAATCTCTTGAATACACGGATGCTACAAAATATTGGAAAGAAGTATTTACCGCTTACAATCGTTTTAGCAATAAGCCTGTAAACACTGATCTTACAGCTTATGTCACTCAAAAAACTTTAGATGGATTATTTTATCATATTGGACTAAAAGAACAAGAAATCCGAAAAGATCCGGCTGCCAGGATCACAGATATTTTGAAAAAAGTATTTGGCAATCAATAACAGTAAACAAACTTTTAAACTTAAAAAATAATTTGGCAATTAAAAAATAAAAGCCCGTCTAAACGGGCTTTTATTTTGTGCGGCAAAGGAGATTCGAACTCCCATGCCCTTTCGGGCGCTACCACCTCAAAGTAGTGCGTCTACCAGTTTCGCCATCGCCGCATACTTTATCTTACGCGGCAAATTTAATAAAAGCACGTAATTAAAAATCAGGCGTTCAAAACAATTCTGAATGTTGTTCCTTTGCCCGCTTCAGACGACTTCACAAACAATTGCCCATCATGGTATTTTTCAATAATTCTTTTGGCAAGAGAAAGTCCGAGTCCCCAGCCTCTTTTTTTTGTAGTAAAGCCAGGTTTAAACACTTTCCGTAAATTTTGTTTACTGATTCCGCGACCGCTGTCAGTGACATCGACAACGATACGACCACGCAGATTTTTTATCTTGATTTTTATCGTTCCATGCCCGTTGATCGCATCCAATGCATTTTTCAAAAGATTTTCAATTACCCAATCAAACAATGGTTCAGAAATATTTGCCATCATTTTTCCTTCAGGTTTTTCTAAAATAAAATTTACTTTTTCTGTTGACCTTCTTTTGATGTATGCCATCATTTTTTCCACTTGCTCTATCACATCATGTTCCTCTAATTTTGGGGCGCTTCCTATTTTCCCAAAACGATCACTGATTAGTTTTAAACGGTTCACATCTTTCTCCATTTCCGAAGAAATTACAGGGTTTTCATTTTGTTCTTTCAACATTTCTACCCAACCCTGTAAAGACGAAATCGGTGTACCCAGCTGATGTGCAGTTTCTTTTGCCATGCCGGCCCACACCTGGTTTTGAGTAGATTTATTTCTGACAGAAATAGAATAAAAGGTGATGAAAATAAATAAAGCTACAATCAACAACTGGATGATGGGATAATATCTGACCTGCTTCAATAATTTTGAATCACCATAATAATATTTGTCAGCTACATAAGGATCTTTATTTAATTCTAAAATGATAGGAGGATGAGCAGATTTAAACTCTTTCAGTTTTTCTTTTAAAAAGTTTTTTGAAGCTTTTATTTCTGTAGTATCAATATTTCTTGAATCAATAATGCTGTCATTTTCATTCGTCCAGATAATAGGAATGTCGGTATTTTTTTGTTGAATTTCACTGGCAAGAGTAAGATCAACATTTTGAGGAGCGGTAGCAATGAATTTATTGGCCTCAACCCATTGACTGATTTTTTCTCTTTCTTCAACTTCAATTTTCTTTGACAAAAAATTAGAATAAAAAACAGTGCCGGTTACAATAGCAACAGCAATCAGGGCAAGCGCGGACCGTAAATTAAAAAGTGGCCTGAACATGTTTCAAATCTAAATCTTATCCTGAATATTCGTTAGTGAAAAGCAAAATCTTTTATGTTTGTAAAGCATTAATAAAAAATTCATTGACTTCATCACCATCAGTAGCGCTTGTAATTCTTAACTGGAATGGAAAAAATTTTTTAGAAAAATTTCTCCCATCTGTAATGGCATCGGATTATGAGAATCTTTCCGTCATTGTTGCTGATAATGCTTCAACTGATGATTCTGTTTTATTTTTAAAAAATAATTATCCTGGAATAAAAATAATTATTAATCCGGAAAATGAAGGCTTTGCAAAAGGATACAATTCAGCATTAAAGCAAGTTTCAGCGGATTATTATATTTTATTGAACAGTGATGTGGAAGTTACCAAAGGATGGATTGAACCTGTTATTTTTTTAATGGAATGTGATAAAAATATTGCTGCCTGCCAGCCAAAAGTTTTGTCTTTTTATAATAAAAATAAATTTGAATATGCAGGTGCATCCGGCGGTTGGATCGATGCATTTGGATATCCTTTTAGCCGCGGAAGGGTTTTCGATTTTTGTGAAAATGATGAAGGTCAGTATAATGATACCGAAGAAATTTTTTGGGCAACCGGTGCAGCCTTTTTTGTAAGATCAAAAGTTTTTCATGAGTTACGTGGTTTTGATGAATATTTTTTTGCGCACCAGGAAGAGATTGATTTATGCTGGCGTATGAAAAGAGCGGGTTATAAAATTTTTGCAGTTCCTTCATCTGTTGTTTATCATGTTGGAGGTGGCACATTGCCAATGGGCAACAAGAGAAAAATTTTTTTAAATTTTCGAAATAACCTCGTAATGCTTGCAAAAAATCTTTCTCCAAAAGAAAAAAAACGAAAGATCGCTTTTAGAATTTTTCTTGATAATGCAGCAGCAATGCAGGCTTTGATGAAAGGAGATTTCAAAACATTTTCTTCTATTCAAAAAGCTCATCTGGCTTTTTATAAATGGAGCGTAAGCAAAAAAGAGAAAAGTAATCTTCCAGAAATGGAATTAAAAAATTTTAGCGGAGCTTTTAATGGAAGCATCGTAAGAAAATATTTTATTCAAAAAAAGAAAACATTTTCTGAAATTGTCGGCCGCAAAAAATGAAATTTCAAATCAAACTGTTATTTTTGCGAGGCAAATAATAAAATATGGAAAACGAAGAAGTAATTGATAATAATGCAAAAGATCTTGGATATAGTTGGGTTTCTACCTCCCGCTTTCTTTTCTATTGCCAGGTAGCAGTATTTGTTGCGCTGATCATCGGAGGTTGTTATACCATGTATGAGCATCGCTATCATGGAAAACCTAATGTGGAAGTTCCTGGAAATACACAATATAACCCACAGTACAAATAAATTTTGCTTCAAAGGTTACAAACCCTATTTTTGCAAACCTTTTTTAGTTCTTACAACAATGCGGAAATAGCTCATTTGGTAGAGCACGACCTTGCCAAGGTCGGGGTGGCCGGTTCGAGCCCGGTTTTCCGCTCCAATAAATAAAGAAAGCAGTACAACCTGCTTTTTTTATTTATAGTGTTTACCCGGGTGGTGGAACTGGTAGACACGCAGGACTTAAAATCCTGTGGCCAGCAATGGCCGTGTGGGTTCAACTCCCATCCCGGGTACGAATTTTTTACATTCAAACTTCAACTCTTCTTGCAAATTTTTTCAGCTGTGCAGTAAAGCAAGAAAAATCCCTTTTTTTATTTTTAAAAATTGCCTGCAATTCTATATTATTCACTTCTCAAACTGTCAATTGGATTAGTGAGCGCAGCTTTTACGGATTTATATCCAACGGCAATCCACGCAATAATGATAGAAATTATAATCGCAAATAAAAATATCGTCCAGCTTAGTTTTATCCGGAAGGTAAAGTTTTGCAACCAATGATTCATCATATAAAAAGCAACCGGCACCGCTATTACAGAGCCAATAAGGATCAGAATGGTAAATTCTTTTGAAAAAAGATATACAATATTTTGAACAGAGGCACCCAGCACTTTTCTTACACCAATCTCTTTTGTTTTTTGAATGGCCATGTAAGAAACCAATCCATACAAGCCAAGGCATGAAATAAAAATGGCAATGCCTGCAAAAATTTTATACAATAAGGCAAGCTGGTTTTCCTGCTGATAAAATTTATTAATATTCTCGTCCATGAAAGAAGTGGTAAAGGCATATTCCGGAAAAAACCGGTTCCATGCTGATTCAACAGAAGCCTTCGTGTTCGGAATGTTGGACGAATGCAACTTCACTGCTGCAAGACCATAAAATTTTTGCAGTTCTGTAATCACCAAGGGCTGAATCGGATCTCTTAACGGCCCGGTTTTGAAATCTTTTACCACACCTACAATTGGTTTCCAACTATTTCCTCCCATCCTGATTTCTTTGCCAATCGCCTGCTGCGGATCTTTTACATGCAATTCTTTTAAGAGCGTTTCATTGATCACCAAATCCTTTACCGTATCACTTTTGCCATATCCATGTCCTGCAATAAATTCAATTCCAAAAGTTTTGAAAAAATCTTCATCGGCAAATTTCATGCTGATGCTAAAATTTTCATCCGCTCTGTGATCATAAGCAAAATTACTGTTCCAGCTATTTTCTGAAGAAGGTACATCGCTGCTGAAACTTACCGATTCGACACCTGGAATTCCCAGAACGTTTTGCTTAAAAGCGGCTTCCCGTGAATTAAAAGCACTGTCGGTATTGGCGTCTAATAAAAGCACCGCATCCTGGTTGAAACCAAGGTCTGCATTTTTTATAAAACTCATTTGTGAAATGGCAACAATAGTTCCGATGATCAAAATTTGGGAAATGGCAAACTGGATCACCACTAATGTTCTTCTTATAGAAATCCCGCCAATGGATGCCGAAGTGATTTTGTTTTTCAAAGCCTGAACCGGCTTGAACCCTGAAAGAATAAATGCAGGATAAGTGCCCGCGAGAATGATGATACCAATGCTTAACGCGGTCAAAAATAAAAGGGTTTGCCAGTTAAAGATTTGTGGCGTTTCAGGAATCATTGCCACATTTTTAATAAACGGAAGACACAAAAGCGAAATGCCAAGCGCAATCACTACAGAAGTGAAAACCAGGAAAGAAGTCTCTCCAATGATCTGCCCGAATAATTGTTTACGATTGCTTCCTAAGACTTTTCGGATACCGATTTCTTTACTTCTGCCAACTGCCTGAGCCGTGGATAGATTAATGAAATTGATGCAAGCCATTATTAAAATAAAAATTCCAATCAGTGACAGAGTAAGCAAAGTGGATTTGCTGCTCATGTGATCGCCATAGCTTACGATTCTTTTATCAAAATGAATATCACTTAACGGTTGTAAAAAATTAATTTTCGTATTGCGATTTTGGGTATAATTTTTTTTACTGAATTGAAGCAATTGGCTGTTCACATTTGCTGCGGAAATATTTTTTGGCAACAACATAAAAACCTGAAAATTACTGGTGATGCTGTTCCAGTTGTCAATATAAAAATAGGTTTGAGGATGTGCTTTTGCAGTTTTTAATGACGAAACAATTTTCAAAGGAAAATCAGTATTGGCAGGTGGATCTTTGATGATTCCCGCAACTTTTACTACCGCTTTATTATCCAATTTCAAAAGTTTGCCCATTGCGCTTTTCCAGTTACCAAAATATTTTTCTGCTGTTTTTTGTGTAAGAACCGTTATGTTTGGCTCATCCAAAACAGATGGATTTCCGATCAACCAATCATAATGAAAGACCCAGAAAAACTGTGGATCAGAAAAGAAAAATCCTGATTCTTCAATAAATTTTTTATCGTCTGAAATGGCATCGTCATTATTGCCTAAAACAGTTACCTGGCTTCCAAAACTTGCCAGAAACGCGCCTGTTGTTATCTGAGGGAAATCCAATCGTAAGGCTTCAAGGGCTGGAAACGGAACCCCGGGAGTAAAAGTTATGTCATCAGCGGTTTTTGTTTCTGTAACCACATGATAAATCTGTTTAAAATCCGGTTGAAAAGTATCGTAGCTTAATTCATATTTTACTACAGTAAAAAGTAAAAGGCAGGAAGCAATTCCAATAGCAAGTCCTGCAATATTAATGGTTGAAAAAACTTTATTTCTTTTGATATTTCTTAGGGCAACTTTGAGATAATTTTTAATCATAGATATCATTTTGAGCAATGCTAAGTTTTAGGGTATCTATGACTGTTATGAAAGGCAGTCAATTTATTTTTCAACTAAGCAATTAGCATTCGCAGTTTAATCTTTGATGAAAGTAAATAAAAATATTTAAGTAAAACTGTTTTTGATTTTTTGAAAAAAAATGCCCTGAAAGAAATTAAATCTGAACAGGGCAATTTTTAATAAAGGTTTTTAATTTTCCTTTCTGCTAATGAAATTCTCTTACTGGTTGCGCAGGATTTTGATCATGCTTTTCTGTGTTTTCACGTGTGGCAGGAGGATTTGGAGTTGGCTCTACGGGTCTTCTCTCAACCTGTCTTTCATTTCTTTGTGAATTATTATTTGGATTAGAAGGCATAGGTCGCTGTGTATTAAATTGTCTTACCGGTTGATGAGGCTGAGGATTATTCCTTGTATTATTTTGTGGCGGAATGCTTAAACGCTCATCTTTCCTTTGTGGTTCAGGTTGCACCTGTGTTGGTCTAACCTGGTTTGTCTGCTGATCATTTCTGTTAAATTGTCTTTGATTAGGAAATGTCCTTACAGGTGTATTATTACGGTTTGGGTTTGCTGCTGGTTGATTATTCGCCGGTGCAACTCTGTTATCATTTTGAGGGATTGGATTTGTTGCCGGTTGCTGCGGCTGATTCAATGTCCTTGGGAACACTCTTGCAGGTGTGCCGTTTTTTTCGGGAGATACCGAAGGCTGATTGTTGTTTACCGGTGGTTCATTCCTATTGATTTGCGGCGTTTGATTTTTTGGAAACTCTCTTACGGGAGCTGCGGGCTGTCTGTTTTCATTATTTGTATTATTTGTCTGACTTGCCGGGTTCCCACTTGTATTCCTGATCTGGTTGATGTCCATCACTTTTGGTGGGCGAGGGTTTTCAGTAGTAGTTGCCTGTTGATTTACAGCAGGACGAAAAACCCTGATAGAGTTATTACTGATCTGTGAAGCCTGTGGTTTGTTTGCTTCTACTACATTATATTTCCTTACTCTCGAACCTGTAGTTTGTTCCACCTGGGTTACAGAAGGGCCTGGATTATAAACCGGATTATTTCTTCCATTATTATTCCGTTCGTAAGTGTTGTTATAATTATTAATGATCGTTGTGTTATTGATAATGGTTACATTTCTTGATCTGTTGACATAATAGTTATTAATCCTTGGACTGTTGATATAACGGTCAGGAACAAATGTCCAATCATTATACGGAATAGAACCTACTGAAATGTTGGCATCCATGCCAGGACCAAGAGGAGCCCATCCATAATAATTTCCACCACCCCTCCAGGAAACCCAGGCTGGTGCCCATTGATAACCGGGAATCCACATCCATCCATAATTGTAATCATTGATCCAACGACCATAATGGAATGGCGCCCATCCCCATGAATAATCAGAAACCCATGTCCATCCATAATCAGTATAAACCCAATGGCCGTTGCTGTAATAAGGTCTGAAGTTGGCAACTCCGGGAACCCAAACATAGCCGTAATTTCCATAGTAAACCCAGTTTCCATAAGGACTTAGATCATCATAGAATTGCTGATAAGTAATCGTTTGTTCCTGGTCATAATTCTGCGAATATTCATCAGGGTTGCCTTGATAGTAGCGCGAGCTAGTGCACGATGATATTGCAAAAGCAGCAGCGATAATCAATATTTGGTAAAAATATTTCATGATGCATTTTTTTATTGTTCTTAATTATCTCACTGATCCGATAACCGTATCCGGGAGATTCTTTTAATTATTATAGACTGCAAAAACTACGCAGGTTACATGAAACTCTTATCTACAAAGTTGGTTTAACGATGTATTAACGGTAAAAAAATCATTTTTATTTGTAGTGCCTAAGTTTTTTTAACAACGTTATACCATCATAGATATTTTACAAGAAGGCTATACCTCTCGCTGAATGCAGTAACTGAAGGAATAACTGTTTTTTTTATTTCAGGTATCCGGAAGGTTGCCAGTTAGATTTTGGGTTAAAATAATTCCATAATAATGAAGATAATTTTCTTGTAAGAACCCAGGCTTCGTTATTAGTTTCCCAACTCGTGTCTTTATTATTTTTTGTGCAAATACAGAAAATATAAGGATGTGGGCCATTCACATACAACACTTCGTCTCTTGTCTGATCAACGGCGCCACTTTTATCTGCCACAAAAATATTTGGTGGAATCTGAGATATTGCATCTTCATCCCAAAACTGGCGGCTCATCAATCGCAACATTCTTTCACTGATCTGTTTGTCAATAATTTTGTTGTCAACGATCATCTTCATCAGCGTTGCCATTTCTCTTGGCGTGGTTTGTCCCCAGCCATATTGATGATAATTTTCTTTTCTCCCTTCTGTGCGGCTATTCACTCTTGTATCTTTCATTCCCAGACTGTCCAGATATTTGTTGATTTGTGTTCCGCCTCCCGCTAATCCTTGCAGCCACAGACTTGCACCATTATCACTCATGCTCATCATCAGCATCATCAATGCATTTAAAGCAATTTTTTGACTGTCTTTAAATGAAGCCAGAATTTCCTCTCCTTCCGAATAACGTACAGAATCTGTAAACAGCATTTCCTGGTGGTAGGTTAAATCTCCGTTATGGATTTTGTGCATAATGCCAATTAATATCGGCACTTTCACCATGCTTGCAGTTGGAAAAATAGTATCTGCATTAACAGCAGCGATTTTATTTTTTTCAAGATCATAAACATAAACTCCCACATCTCCGTTAAAGCCTTTTATTAAAGAAGCAATCTCGTTTTGCAAATGCTGATCTGTTTTTTGTGAAACAACAGATAATGACAATAAAATAAAAATAACAGGTAAACATTTTTTCATAAAAATCGTTTTGCAAGTTGAAAGTAAGAAATGATTTTGAAGAAAAAGAAAAGTTGTTCGACTAACGGTCATGCATAAACGTAAGTTTCTATTTCAGTTAGGGCAAAAAAAAAGCTACCCGAATTTTTCATTTCCGGATAGCTTTTATTTTTTCAGAGGTAAAGCAATAAAATGTTTTTCAGGAATATTTTAATGAATTAGCTGAAAAGACCGCCTTTCTTCAATTCGCGGGTTTTTTCACCAATCAAAAATCCATTTTGATAGATTTGAATTTTGTAAGCACCTTGTTGAAAATGTCCGCCTGGTGCAAATGCAAATTGTACATTTTTTGTTTTTGCTGTTTCAAGATCAACAGGCAATTTTGCTGTAAAAGTCTTGCTGCCTTCATCGCGGGTTTCAAAAGTATCACCGGTTGAATCAGAAGTAGTGATTGGTTTTCCATCAGGACCAATTACTACAACATAAAGATCTTTTTCTCCCGGATCGATGATACGGTTGTTTACATCAAAGCTTACTAATAATTTATCAACCCGTTTAGCCACATCGGAAACTTTTTGTTTTCCGTTGTGTTTCACTTTTATTGGAGTGATAGAGATATTATCTGCGTTTAATGTAGAAGCAACATCCACTTTTTTCTCAAGAACTTTCTTTACAACAATCGTTGAATCCAGGTTTCTTGAAATGGCTTCTTTTTCAGTGGTAAGTGTTGCCACATTTTGTTTCAGGCTATCGTTCTGCTGGGTAAGCATGGCGATCTGAGACTCAAGATCACTGATCTTTCCATTTAATTGTGCGATCAGGTTACGTGCTCTGGTAAGTTCGTGAGATGTAGCATTCTTCTTGTTTAAAATGCTCCTGATCTCTGTTTTCATCTTAGCAATTTCGTCGTTGCTTGCAGTAAGCTTGCTGTTGAGTTCAGTGTTAACGGTCTGAAAAGAATCAAGCCGTGCGAGTGAAGCATCGAAGCTGGTTTGAAGGTTACTTTTTTCTGTTGTCATTTGTGCAACCTGCGTTTGCTCTGCATTAATTTTTGAGCGATTATTGCTGTGATCGAAAATAAAAAATCCGGCAAGGATAATAAGGCCGGCGATCAAAATTCCAATTAATATATTTTTGGAATCCCGCGGTTTTCGTTCAGTTACTAACTGATCTGTATTTTCATTCATGTTTGAGTTTTTTTAAGGTATTTAAAATTATGATGAAAGAGTTTTTTTATAATGAAAAAATGCTTTGTATTTTTCACTACACTTGTATAAAATCTAAAATCATGCCATTCTGTTTTTTATGTTTTTCAGAACACGGCTTAATGTATCGAAGCAGTAATTTAGGAAGTAAAATAAACAACAAAAAGAAAATCATTCAATCTCCTGAAACTATTGATTTTACTAACCTTTTACGTAAGTACGAGTCAGAAAAAATTTTTATTACTTTTAAAAAAACAGCATTGGGTATGATGAAAAAAAATTTTATTTCTTTTTACAATTCAATCATCGTTTTAACCAATTTTTCTTTCGCTTCAGACGCTAAAAAATAACCTTTTTACTGTTATTTAATTTTGACGTCTTAACTTTATCGCCCTAAAAAAATAAATGTGGTTTTATCACCTTTTCATTTTTAAAATTTTTTAAAAACCAATGTCAACACAAACACGTCAATTCCTGGATTTTGAACAACCTATAAAAGAACTCTACGATCAAATTGAAGAGAATAAAAAACTTGCTTCAAAAAATCCAAACAGTGATTATCAATCGATCATTAATGAATTGGAGCAAAATATTGTCGAAAAAAGAAAAGAAATCACCGAACATCTTACTCCCTGGCAAAAAGTTCAACTGAGTCGCCATCCGGACAGACCTTATACCTTGGAATATATTTTAAAAATGTTTACCAACTTTTTAGAATTACACGGCGATAGAAATGTGAGAGATGATAAAGCGATGATTGGTGGTTTTGCACAATTGGATGGAGAAAAGATCATGGTGATTGGACAACAAAAAGGAACTAACACAAAGATGCGTCAGATGCGCAATTTTGGAATGGCGAATCCTGAAGGGTATCGAAAGGCGTTGAGGCTGATGAAGCTTGCGGAAAAATTTAATAAGCCAATTATCACATTAATTGATACACCCGGTGCTTATCCGGGGCTGGAAGCAGAAGAGCGTGGCCAGGGAGAAGCGATAGCGAGAAATATTTATGAAATGATCCGTTTGAAAGTACCGGTGATTTGTGTGATCATTGGCGAAGGCGCCAGTGGCGGGGCGTTGGGCATCGGTGTTGGCGACCGTGTTTTGATGTTGGAAAATTCATGGTACACGGTGATCTCTCCTGAAAATTGCAGTTCTATTTTATGGCGCAGCTGGGCGCAAAAAGAAGTGGCTGCAGAGCAATTAAAACTTACTTCAGAAGACATGTTGAAATTTGGTTTGGTCGATGGTATTATTGGTGAACCGTTGGGCGGCGCACATTGGAATTATGATGAAGCGGCCAACAACTTAAAATCATATATCAAACCCGTGTTGAAGGAATTAGAGAAAATAGATCCCCAGGAAAGAATTAATCAACGGATCGAAAAATTTAATAAAATGGGTTTTTGGGATGAATGATTACTGATTGAAAATTGAACTTTGAATCTTTGAACTTTTAAAAATGAATTCTTTAATAAATAAACTAACAGGAACGGGAGTTGCGATCGTTACTCCTTTCAAAAAAAAACAGGATGTTGATTTCAATGCGTTGGATCGCATGATCAATTTCATTATTGATAATGGAGTTGAATATATTGTAACGCTTGGTACGACAGGCGAAACTCCAACGCTTACGAAAAAAGAACAAAGAGAAATTGTTGACTTCACTGCAGAAAAGATCAATGAGCGTGTGCCATTGGTTCTGGGAATCGGTGGCAACAATACAAAAGAAGTGATTGACCATTTCTCCGATTTTTCTTTGGAAAAAATTACAGCGATATTAAGCTCCAGTCCTAATTATAATAAACCGTCACAGGAGGGAATTTTTCAACATTATAAAGCAATCGCTGAAGCATCGCCGTTGCCAATAATTTTATACAATGTCCCTGGAAGAACCGGAAGCAACATTACAGCCGAAACGACTTTGCGTCTTGCGAAAGAATGTGAAAACATCAAAGGAATCAAAGAAGCAAGTGGCAACATGATCCAATGCATGCACATTTTAAAAAACATCCCTGAAGATTTTTTATTTGTGAGTGGTGATGATCACATTTCACTTCCTTTGGTTGCCTGCGGAAGTAAAGGCGTGATCAGCGTTGTAGCGAATTGCTTTCCGAAAGATTTTTCTGAATTAATTCGTTTGTCTTTGAAAAATGAATTTGAAAAAGCTGCAAAACTTCATTTAAAATTATTGCCTGCCTACGATCTTTTATTTGTTGAAAATAATCCCGCAGGAGTCAAAGCATTTTTATATGAATTAAAATTAATTGGAAATGAGTTGCGTCTTCCATTGGTTCCTTTGAGTGCTACTAATCATCAGAAAGTAAAAGATTTTCTGGCTTCTGTTTCTTAAATGAATTTTCGGTTATGCAAAAACAAAAAAAGGTTTTATTTGTTGTTTTACTGCTTTTCATTTCTACATTTTCTTATGCTCAATACAAAGTAACGTTTCTTTTAAAACAACCGTCGCTGCTGCATTCTATGGATCATATCTTTGTCGCAGGTAATTTCAACATGTGGAATCCCGGTGATAGCAGTTATCAATTAAAATCAGATGAAAGCGGCATTTCAAAAATTACTTTTTCATTACCTGCGGGAAATTATGAATACAAATTTACCAGGGGAAGCTGGTTAAAAAGTGAAACAGATACTACAGGAAAAGGAACTGCGAACCGCACTTTAAAATTAGAATCCGACACAATCATTTCTGTAAATATTTTAGGATGGGCGGATGATTTCAAATCCAATGAAATTGCTGCTGCAAAAAATCATTCTGCTTCAAAGAATGTAAGGATCATGGACACTGCATTTTACATTCCTGAATTAAAAAGAACAAGAAGGATCTGGATTTACCTTCCGCCCGATTATGCAACATCAAAAAAAAGTTACGGCGTTTTGTATATGCACGACGGACAAAATCTTTTTGACAACGCCACTTCTTATTCCGGTGAATGGGGCGTGGATGAGTATCTAGATTCTATCTTTAAAAAAGGAAAAAAAGAAGTGATCGTTGTTGGAATCGACAATGGACTTTCGAAAAGAATGAATGAATACAATCCGTGGAAATTTCAAAATTTTGGAAAAGGTGAAGGCGATCAATACGTTGATTTTTTGGTCAAAACTTTGAAACCTTTTATTGACAAACATTATCGCACTTTAAAGAATAAACAAAACACATTCATTGCGGGAAGTTCGATGGGTGGACTGATATCATTGTACGCCGTTTTAAAATATCCACAGGTTTATGGTGGTGCCGGAATCTTTTCTCCGGCTTTCTGGACTGCTTCCGGAATTGATAGCGTGGTCATTGCAGACGCCAAAAAAGTAAATTCAAAACTGTTTTTTTATGCCGGTGGAAAAGAAGGCGATTCGATGGTTCCCGACATGAAACGGATTGAAAAAGAAATCAAAGAACGTTCTGCCTCACCGATAAAAGAAAAGATCGATCCGGACGCCAAACACAATGAAGCGGCGTGGAGAAAATATTTTCCTGATTTTTATGAATGGACAATTGAGAAGTGATTTAGATTACCATCATGAGTACTTTTTTGTATTCTTTATTTCAGATAAAACATAACTTGTGTTTTTAATGAATACAGATTCGCTTTATTTCTTTCTTTACTATTTACATTGAGGTTTAAAAACATTTGAAGTAGTAGCAATTTCCTAACTTTTTCTAATAACTATGCGATGAAGTATTTTATAATTACGATATTAATTCTCTTTCATGCTGCAGTAATTTCGCTCAAAAAAATAATATGATGATTAGGCTTTCAGAAATAAAAATTGATTCAAATTATCTTGAAGAGTACAAAGCAATTCTGCAGGAGGAATCGCGCGCGTCGGTGCAATTGGAACCAGGCGTTGTTTCCATCTTTCCAATGTTTGAGAAGGAAAATCCAACTGAGATAAGAATTTTAGAAATTTATGCCAGTCGTGAAGCGTATGAATCGCATTTAAAAACACCGCATTTTCAAAAATACAAAACCTCAACGCTGAAAATGGTGAAATCACTTAAATTCATCGATATGGAGGCAATAGATCCTGAAACGATGCCTGAAATATTCCGAAAGTTCCAATTGATAAAAAATGCAGGCAAAGCTGAGTAAAAGAAAAACCGGTGAAATTTATTGAAAAATACTTTTAGTGCTGGTTCAAATAAAACAAATTTTACTTTCTGCCTAAATCTTATTTCCCAAACAAATTACTGCTCAAATACCGGTCACCCCGGTCGCAAACAATAAACACAATCATTCCCTCATTGATTTCTTTTGCCACACGTAAAGCAGCTGCAGCAGCTCCTCCACTACTTACTCCCGCAAAAATTCCTTCCTGCTTTGCAAGCTGACGACATGTTTCTTCTGCTTCTTCCTGCGAAATATCCAAAACCTTATCCACTCTTTCCGGATCAAAGATCTTAGGAATATATTCCTCTGGCCATCTGCGGATGCCGGGGATGGAAGATCCTTCTGTTGGCTGGCAACCTACGATTTGTATGTCCGAATTTTGTTCTTTTAAAAATTGAGAGCAGCCCATGATCGTTCCGGTAGTTCCCATCGCGCTTACAAAATGTGTGATCTTTTGATTCGTATCGCGCCAGATCTCAGGACCGGTGGTCTTATAATGGGCAGCAGGATTATCAGGATTGGCAAATTGATTCAGCAAATAAAACTTTCCATTTGCTCCTTTTTCTTCCGCGTAATCGCGGCTTCCTTCCATTGTTTCCAAAAGGGTAACTTTTGCTCCAAAAGCTTCCATTGTCAAAACCCGTTCGCGGGTGGAAGAAACCGGCATCACCAGTTCAATATCCAAATTAAAAATTCCGGCGATCAAAGCCAGTGCGATTCCTGTATTTCCGCTGGTAGCTTCAACAAGTTTGGTATCTTTAGTAATATCTCCACGATCTAAAGCAGATTGTATCATATTCAATGCCGGCCGGTCTTTCACGCTTCCGCCCGGATTATTTCCTTCTAGCTTGGCAAAGATTTTTACGTTGCTGTTTGCATTCATCCTTCTGAGTTCAACCATCGGCGTATTTCCGATCGTATCTAAAATTGTCATTTTGCTATACGTTGTTTTTGATGTATTTATTTTCAACAATAGTGATCTGTGGATTTTGGAATACCAGCGAGCCGGGTGGAACTGATTGCGTCAGCCATACATTTCCTCCAATCACCGAACCTTCTCCAATTAATGTGTCACCTCCAAGGATGGTGGCCCCGGAATAAATTACCACATTGTCTTCAATGGTCGGATGACGCTTTTGTCGCGCCATGCTTTTATGGATGCTCAATCCGCCCAAAGTAACACCCTGGTAAATTTTCACATGATTTCCGATAACGGTCGTTTCGCCAATTACTACTCCCGTACCATGATCAATCATAAAATGTTCGCCAATTTTTGCAGCAGGATGAATGTCAATGCCGGTTTTACTGTGAGCATATTCTGTCAGAATTCGTGGTAGCAGCGGCACTTCCAGTTGATGCAAAGCATGGGCAATTCTGAAAAAGCAAAGTGCAAAAAAACCGGGATAAGCGCGAATCACTTCAAACTCTGATGTGGCAGCCGGATCGCCCTGGTGAATGGCATCGATATCAGTATTAAGCAAGCGGTAAAGATTCGGCAGGTTATCAAAAAAATCCTTACTTACCGATTCATGATCACAATTATAGCACGCTTTCGTCGCATCCATTGTCCGCGTCAGTTCATGCCGTAGTTTCATCAATTCATCTGCGATGGCATCTACCGAAGTATAACTACATTTTGACAATTCAGGATATAACACACAGATCAACTGCAACGCCCAGTCTGCAATCGCATCATTGGAAGGAACCTGTTCTTTCTGTTGCTGTTTAAAAAAAATATCTTTTATAAAATCGGATTGCATAACTCAAATGAGTTGTAAAATTAAATCTTTCATCCAAGCAATAAGTTTTTTTGAACTGATTAAAAAAAACTTAAATTATTTGCATCCTAACAAACGATGTCATACTTTCGTCATCAATCTATTATAAACATTTTAACCAAAACATTCTTTATGAAAAAAATCCTAACCGCTTGTGCAATCCTTGCCTTCTTTTCTGTAAGTTTTACAGCATGTAAAAAAGAAAAAACGAAAACAGCCGCTGAACAAATAGTTGGTAAATGGCAGGTAACCAATCTCACTTACAATGCCCATGAGAATGGCGCGGATAACATCATCAGCACCAATAATTTTACTGCAAATGATACTTACGAATTTACAAAAGACGGCACGGTTAATATCAGTCTGCAGGGGCAATCAGGATCTTCTACTTATACTATTGCAAATAACAAATTAACCATCACTGATGATGACACCTACGATATAAAAACGCTTAACGATCATTCGCTGGTTTTATACGCAAAAGATGTTTCCGGCAGCGATTATGAAGAAATAACTGTTACTTTTAAACGATAGGAATTACAAATAGAACAAAAAAAACCGTCTTCAGAAAAGACGGTTTTTTTGTAGATAAACCAGCAGCTGAAATAAAAATGCCATTATTTGTTTATTTACTGCTGGGCAAAATAATTTGATACACCGGCTTTTTCAAGCTGGTGCAACTATTTGAGAACTGATTTTATTGCTGCATGTCTGCTGGTTTTGAAACAAATTGTTTCATGAAATCAACTTTCCCATCTTTGTTGAATCTCCAGATTTCATGAATATCTCTTGTTTCTGTTTTGCCGTCGAGCCAGGTATCTGTTTCTGAGCCCCACAAAGCCACCCAGTTTTGGTTTTTATCAACACTTTTCAGTGGCACCCATGCTTCTAAGGTGCTTTTTGCTGACGATAAAGATCCTCTGTGTCGCATTGCTCCGGCGGTAATAGAATCTTTGCCTTTTACAACCATGCCGTCAGACAAAAAAATTACTGCTGTGTCTGCAAAAAAATCATGCCTGTCAAAAGCGTTATCATCCCAATCTTTCCATAGATCCAAAATCAACTTCGAATCCATTGGATTTCCAATTTTAAAATCAGAGGAATACTCAGCTGTGTAAGGATACGACATCTTATCCATACTCATTCCTCTTTCTTTCATACTGGTTCTTTCAGCCTTCATTTTTCCTTTTTGTTGTGCAACACTTTCTTTGCACAAAAAAACAAGCGCAATAGCGCATAGAGTAACCAATAACCGTTTCATTGTTGTAAAGTTTAATTGTGATAGATGAATGGGGGCTTCAAAAATAAAGGGAGCTTCAAAAAGTGCGGGACAACAAAAGTAGAAACTTTTAATTAATTTATTATTTATTTTTCTTTAACATTTGAAGAAAAAAATTACAAATATGGACTTTGAAAACCAAGATCCTTCATCCCTCTTTCTATTTCAGGGCAGCTCATGAATAGATTCCACAACAAGCCGCTGCGGTAATTTTCTATCATTACGATCTGGGGCCCCTGGTCGATGGCGAGAAAAGAGCCGGCAAACCAATTATCTGTCAGGTTAAAGGCATCAATAAACCCGTATTGTTTAAATAATTTATCGCCTAACGTGTAATAAAAAAACCGCAATGCATTCATAGATTGTTCCGGCGTATACGGCATTGAAGAAATAGCGGCAGTTGGAGAGATCACGCCATCATCATTGGTAGGAGAATGAGCCGAATATCCGGACAAATTATCATCGCTGGCGGTCAGTCCCCAATTGCTGCTGCTGTATCCAAAAAAGTGTTGTGGATTGGCAACGCAATAATTATAATTGATAAGAGATTGAGCACTATTTTGAGTAAAATAATTGGCATAAGCATCGGACAGATCATGAGGGTTTAATCCTAAAAAAGAATAATGCGAAAAGAAAAGTGGACCACCGACATCAGGACCTAACGGAAGTTGAACTCCATAAAATGTTTTGCCATTCTTCATCCCGCCATTAGAAGCCCAGCCATTATCATATACAATTTTCGGAATAGAATCGGTATTTGACGATGCTGCAAGAACATACACCATCAATGCTTCATTCCAGCCTTTTATCTGCATATTGATATTAAAATTATAATCAGGACTCCAATGCCAGAATAAAACATTCTGGCCTCCGTTTCTAAACCAGCTCCATTGAACTCCGTTCCATAAAGTATTAATGTTGTTTCGAAGCGTTACTTCATTGGCATCTCCCGTATTGAAGTATTGACGGGCGCACAACAACCCCTCCATCAGAAAAGAAGTTTCAACCAGGTCGCCTCCGTTATCCTGCTGGCTAAAAGGAACCGTTGCTCCTGTGGCGCCATTGATCCAATGTGCAAAAGCACCATGATAGCGTGTGCATTTATCTTTTAAAAAATTTACGATCATATTGATTCGTTGCAGTCCATCAGTGCGGGAAATAAAATTCCTTTTGATAGCAACCAAAATGCTCATGATGCCAAAGCCGGTGCCGCCGGTGGTTACGATATCTCCCGACGTATTTCTCTCACGCGCCATTCCTGAAACCGGATGCCCCAAATCCCAGAAATAAGCAAAGGTTTGTTTTTGAATAATATCCAATAAAGCGCTGTCAGAAACGCGGAGAAATTTATCAGTAGAATCAATACGCGTCAATAAATTAGAAATATTATTCGCAGTCAAAGCCACTTTTTGAGCCGATTGAACACCGGTTGTAACAGTAAGAATATATTTTGAAAGCGGCTGTAACGCGGATGGCTGAATTTGTACCACGCTATCATTGTTTGAATAAGAAACATTAAAAGCAGTGGAACCTCCTGCTGTTTTTACGAACTGAAGATTATTGGTAACTGAAGATTTATCAACAGGAGCGGTAAAAGAAATGGTGATGACCGGATTCAAACCTACGTTATAAAAAGTATTTCCTTTGTTGGCTGTGCTGTCACTTACTTTTACCGACCTAATGGAAAAGCTTCCTGCAGGAGGCGGAGGTGCCGGTGGTGTTTTTTTAGAACAGCTGCAACAATAAAATAGTATTAATAACAGGAAATAATTTTTCATAAAGAACAAGTTACGGCATTAAAAACGAAAGAGATCCAATTGGCAAACGTGAAAATTTCACATTATTTCTTCTTTTACTGACTACCAACATAAAAAAGGCCACAAATGAATGTAGCCTTTTTTAAAAATCAAAACTTTTTAAAATCATCTTCCCGCCTGACCATTCAGGTACAAACCAGTCACCTCAGCCTGGGTAAGCGCTTTATTATAAACTCTTAATTCGTCAAGTTGCCCGCGGAACGTACTCACAGCGGCTGATTGTCCAAATAACTGATCTGGCCATGAGCCTACTACGACCTGAGAAGGGGTATGAGATCCCCATCCAAGGTTACCTAAAGGAGTTGCCTTAGAATCATCTGTATAAAGTGGGTTTGGTGTGAGATACTTACCGCCTGTAAATGCAGTACTGGCCCCCGTAGCCGCTCCATTCTGATAAGTAGTATAAGTAGAAGAACCTCCATCATAAGTTACTACAAAATTAACCCATTTGCCAACTGCCGCAGTATCAAACGTTTCAGGCACGAAACCTTGCCATGCAGGTGATGCAAAATCCTGGAAGCCGGGATGTATCCTCACGGAATCACCATGGAATGGTTCAATTTCATTAACCAACAGCCAGTTGTCAGTTCCGTAAAGAAATAGTACTCCTTGTGTTAATGTGTCCTGTCCTGATGTTGAGCCATAACTTGGATCTGAAGTAGGTAATTTATACCAGAAAGAAACAGAATAACTTTGAAGGTTTGAGAAAGCGGCGCTTGGGGTATAAGTAGCATACGCTCCCGCTGCTCCCTGGTATGATTGTCCTCGAACTCCGGTTGTGTAAGTAATATTTCCATTGACATTAGCATTCACACCACCTTTTACGTCATTCGCGTTTCCATCAAAAGGCCAGTAAGCGATTAAATTGCCGGAAGCAACGGAATCCGATGAAACATACCCGCCAAGCGGTTCAGGAGGGGCAATTGAAGTGCCACCTTTTTTGCTACATGCAGAAAATAAAAGACTAACGGACATTACGGACAAAATTCCAAATGTCCATTTGTTTGTGATTTTTTTCATTTGAAATAATTTTAAATTAGGGGTTTATAGATTTTAAATATGATTTAAAGATAATCTTGAAAAGCAACTCGAATTGTTAAAGATTTAATTAATAGCCTGGGTTTTGGGTTATTTTTCCACCGCTTAAATCAATTTGTGTCTGTGGAATCGGAAATACCTCGTTCTTTCCATCAACAAAATTCTTGCCAAGTGCTCTCAGTATTTGCCCTGCCCTGCCCTGTCTTACAATGTCAAAAAAACGATCCTGCTCCATAGCCAGTTCTACTCTTCTTTCATGCCAGATAGATTGTAAGCTAACGGTTGTCGGAGCCAGGCCGGCGCGCGCCCGAATCAGATCCATATCAGTGCTGGCATCATCCATTTTCCCTACTTGAAAGGCAGCTTCTGCATTGATCAACAACACTTCGGCATAACGGATAATGTGTACATTTTTGGGTAAGTGATCCGTATTTAAACTGCCGCAATATGGATCAACTAATCTTCCAAAATAGGCTTTGTAATTATACCGGTCGTTTTGCACAGAATCTCTGCTCGGCACTCTGAAGCCGTCCCACAATACAGTGCCATTTGGCTTTATGTACATAATAGTAGCAGAGTCTCTTTTATCGCCCGGCTCATAAGCATTCACCAAATCCTGGCTCGGCGTATTTAAGCCAAAACCAAGATCAGCCCACCCAAACAAGCCGCCGGCTCTGGGTCCCTGCGCCACCACATAAAATGGAATAGCCGCATCACAATTGGCATCTACACCGGTTTGTATTTCAAAAATTGATTCAACATTATTGTCGTATTGCTTATTCCTGAAATTGAGGCTGTAATCAGGCATCAGAGCATATTTTCCGGATTGGATCACGGCTTCTGTAAGATCATACGCTTTCTGATAATTCTTCTGGTATAAATAAACTTTTGCCAAAAGACTTTCTGCCGCTTCTTTATTCGCACGGCCGACAGTAGTGTTTGGATCGCCTTTTGAAGGAAGGCTGTCAACGCCATATTGCAGATCGCTGATGATAGCCGCATACACAGAATCTTTGGAAGCCCTTGTCAAAAACTCAGGGCTTTTAGCATCTGCAAGGCTGTTGGGAACCCTCAAAATAAGAGGGACTCCTCCAAACAATCTTACCAGGTTGAAATAAAAATAAGCGCGCAGAAATTTTACTTCTCCTATCAGGGTTCTTTTGACCACATGATCAAAAGTGCTTTGCTCCAGAGATGCCAGTGCATTATTGGCGGCAGATACGCCATTATAATGCCCGTTCCATAACCTGTCAACGTAAAAATTGGTACTGTTCAAATCGGAAGTAAAATCATCAAAACCGGTTGCCTGCGGCGCCTGGTCGCTCGGGGTACTTCCTTTGTCCGCATCATCGGAGGCAACATCGGTTGCCATACAAAAAATAATTCCGTGTACATCATCGCCAAAGCCTCCCTGGTACAGTTGGTTATAAACTCCGGTCACAAGCTTCCGGGCTATGTTTGGATCTTTAGCCGCCGCCAGGTCGGTCAATTGTCCCTGTGGCTGCAGGCTTAAAAATTCTCTTTTACAGCTTATGAATAATAACGGAACAAAAAAAGTAAGCAGCAAAAACTTGATTATTTTTTTTATTGAGTGGTTCATGTTTAAAAATTAAAAAGTTAAGTTAACCCCGAAAGCAAACGTGCGGGTGGTTGGATATGCGTTTAGTTCAATTCCCTGGCTCAGCGGATCCGAGCTGGCCAGCTCAGGGGTGAATCCGGAATATTTGGTAAATGTGTATAAGTTTTGAGCAGTAAGATAGATTCTGAAATTGTTGATCCCGTATTTACCCAGCATCTTTTGAGAAAAAGTGTACCCAAGGGTGATATTATTAATTCTCGCAAAATCACCGGACTCCAGGAAATAGGTAGATTGGGGAAGCGCATTCAGATGAGCGCGCGGCACATTTGATGTATAGTTTTTAAATGTCCAGAAATTATTGGCAACACTCGCTTCTACATTGTCCTTCTGATTAAAACGTGCAGCTTTTTTCCCATTATAAATTTTGCTGCCAATTGTTCCATATGCACCGAGGCTTAAATCAAATGCTTCGTAAGTGATATTCGTATTTAATCCAAGCGTAAATTTCGGCTGGTAAGAACCTGCAAATACACGGTCATTGGCATCTATCTTTCCATCGCCGTTTACATCTTCATATCTCAGATCTCCCAGCGCAGGAGGCTGGCCATTAATAGTAATCGGGTTGCCGTTTTTAGTAACGTAAGCTGCAAGTTCCTGCTGGTTATGGAAAACGCCTTCCGCTTTCAACACATAAAAGCTTCCTATTGGCTGGCCGTTATCGGTTAAAGTAGTATTGCCGCTTTGGCCGGCAGCTCCTGAAGAAATGCTCTGGCCACCGTTCAAGGCTACCACGTTATTTTTATTATAACTTACATTGCCGGAAATAGTATAACCCACTTTTTTGCCGGAAGCGCCATTCCATTGTAAACTTAATTCGGCACCTTTATTTTCAATAGTGGCCACATTGGTGGTAGTAAGGTTTACAACGCCTGCGATCAGTAACGGCACCTGGATCAGGGCGTTATTTACTTTTTTATCATACACATCAATTTCACCGCTAAGCCGGTTGTTTAAAATGGCGAATTCGAGCCCAAGGTCCGATTCATCAGTTTGCTCCCAGCGGATCTGTTTGTCCACAAGGCCGGAAAAAGCAATTCCCGAAACATATGTTCCATTAAAGAAATAAGGCAATCCGGTATTTAAAGTCTGAATGCTGGCAGACAAAGGAATATTGTCATTTCCTAATCTACCATAGCTGCCGCGCAATTTCAGGCGGTTGAATATTTTCTGCGCTGCCATAAACTTTTCATCTGTGATCACCCAGCCAAGCCCGATAGAAGGGGAATAGGAAAAACGTTTGCTGAACTGTGATGAACCGTCTGCCCGAAAAGTAGCGGTCAATAAATATTTGCCGGCATACGCATAACTCAACCGGCTGATATAAGAATTTCGTGTTCTTTCATCAGCAGACGAATTATTTAATTGGGTGGAAGCATCGCCCTGTGAAAGATACCGCAGATTCGGATCTGCGGGAACATCACTCCTGGACGCCACATCAAAATTATTAAAGATCTTTTCTGCCGTAACACCCACTAAAAAAGTAACGTCACTTTTGTTATACGATTTTTGAAAAGTGGCGGTATTATCCCAAACCCACCGGGAATTACGCTCATTTTGTACACTCAGGTTGCTCAGATTATTATACTGATTTCCCCCGGCAACGAGGTAAGTAGAAGAGTCGTTTAAAAATTGTTTCACGTAAATAGTGCGGTTATTAAATCCGAGTTCCGTTCCCACGCTTGAATGTAGCGTTAACCAGGTTACCGGTTTGTAATCAATAGCGCCGGTTCCCTGCAAACGGTTTTCAATATACCTGTTGTCATTGCTTTCTATATCCAGCACGGGATTTCCCACGTTTTGATAAGCAGAAGTGTTTCCATATTTTCCATTGACCTTTGAAGGAATGATGGGCGCTGCATGATACGCATCATTGTAGGCCGCGCCAAGATTTACATCCTGTGTGTTGCCTCGGCTGTAAGAAATTAAAGTGGTAATTTTTAATTTTTTATTCAACCGGTATTCATTATTCGAGCGAAGGGTAAAGCGATTGAAATTATTATCCAGCACAATTCCTTCATCGGTTAAATAATCAGCGCTTAGAAAATAAGTGATCTTATCACTGCCACCCGAGATCGACACATCGTGGCTTTGTTCAAATGCAGTGCGCAAAATGGTTCCAAACCAATCGGTAGAAATATTTCCGGTGGTATCTACCAGCACAGAACCATTACCGGTGTTGACACTTGCCGTATTAATGTAATTCGCGTATTCTTTGCCGTTTGCCATTTTCACCAAGTGCGATGCCTGTCTTATTCCAACATTGCCATCGTAGGTTACCTGCATTTTTCCCACGCGCCCTTTTTTGGTGGTAATGATGATCACGCCATTGGCTGCCCTAACGCCATAGATAGCCGCTGCCGATGCATCTTTCAAAACTTCCAGGGAGACGATATCCGCAGAGTTGATATTGCGTATATCATCCGTTAAAACACCGTCTACCACATACAAAGGATTTACACCACCCAAAAT
>JBQCIM010000007.1:0-8701 GCA_051953735.1 Ginsengibacter sp. | reverse complement strand
AATTGCTCCGACTATAATTCCTATAAGAGTGAGTTTGTATTTAGAAAGAAAATTTTTCAATGAGATCATATTTTTTTAAGTTAATTCAATTGTGCCACTTCTTGTTTTTTATTATTAAAAATCTCAACTCCGTTATATTTAATTTCCCACGTTACAGGCAATGCTTTTTTGAGCATGCTGCTTACTCCACAATATTTTTCCTGGGAGTCAGTAACGGCATTCAATGCAGCTTCCTTATTTTCATTAGATCCTTTAAACTCATAAATAATATGAACTCCGATGTATTCAATCGGTGCACGCTTACTGATTTCACCAATAACTTTCATATCAAATTCATCCGGATTTTTGTTTGCTTTTCTTAAGATTGCAGCAATGTCCATTCCAGTACACCCTGCAAGAGCCGTAAGAACAAAGGGTTTTGGAATCGGGCCATTGTCTTCACCGCCCACTTTTTCCGGCCCATCCATTACAATCGTGTGCCCGTTAACCAACGCGTTGAATTGCATTTTTCCCATCCATTGTACTTCTATTTCGTGTGCCATAAATAAATTTGTTTTTGTGTTTAAATTTTTTCTTAAAGAATTTTTGGTTTTATAAATTATTAATTACGCGGTTCAGTTTTTCTCTCACCTGTGTTGCTACATTTCCAAGAGAATCATTTTTAACCGCCATCATTGATGCAACCGGATCAACAGCCGAAATTTCTACTTTTCCATTTTCGTGTTCCTGCACAATGACATTGCACGGAAGCATCGTCCCGATTTTATCTTCGGCTTTTAAAGCTTCATACGCAAATTTCGGATTGCAAGCTCCAAGTATCCGGTATTTTTTGAAATCAACATCAAGCTTCTTTTTGAGAGTTTCTTTTATATCAATCTGCGTCAATATCCCGAATCCCTCTTTCTTTAACTCTTCTGTTACTTTTTCAATCGCCGTATCAAAATCTTCATTGACTGTTTTGGAAAAATAGTAATTCATAATCTTTTTTTTAATTGTTGAAAGCAAAATTCGCTCAATAAAAATTGCGGTTTGGTTACTAATGTTACACAAGGAAAATATTAAAAAAACAGGTTTGTTTTTTTTCAGAATTATACTTCAATCAGCTTGATTTTATTTCTACCCAGCTTTACCAAACCTTTCTCTTCCATTTGTTTCAGCAAGCGCGAAACCACTACACGGGCCGTTCCCAGGTCATTGGCTAATTGCTCATGAGTTAAATTCAATGTTTTGCTTTTGGTATGTTCACACTTCTTTTTTATAAAATTCAGCAGCCGATCATCCATCTTTTTAAAAGCAACTGCATTCACTACTTCCAATAATTCTTCAAAACGTTTGTGATACAATCTGAAAATATAATCCAGCCACTCGGGATATTCTTTTATAAACAGGGTTACTTTTTCAACCGGTAAAAAAAGGATTTCAGTATCTTCTTCTGCAACGGCTTTTACCTTGCTTCTTTCGTGATGCATGCCGCCTAAGAAAGACATAATGCAACTTTCACCGGCTTTGATGTAATACAGCAAAATCTCTTTGTCCTCTTCGTCCGTTCTCATTACCCTGATGCTGCCTTTGCTGACAATTGGAATAGCGCGGATATGGGCATTTTCGTTGAGAATAATATCGCCGGCTTTAAAATCTTTTACAATGCTGTTTTCATAAAGCATTTCTTTAAGCTCGGACGATGATTGGAATTCCGAGATGTCGTTTAAAGAATTCATAATATTCAAAATTATATTTCCTTTTTACTTTAATCTCTAATCACAATTATATAATGGACTGATAAGAATCATTAAAATAGGCCACCGAAAGAAGTAAAAATCACCATTTTTTGTCGTTTTACTACGAAAGAATTTCGATTTTTTTACAAAAAAATCAACATGGTTTGGTGATCAGAATCATGCTGTCTTCAAATGTCAGTCATGTTTTTAAAAGCAACAGATTTTTAGTTTTACTAAAAAAAATTATGAAAAATATTTTGGTTCCAACTGACTTTTCGGATGCTGCTTTTAATGCGATCAGTTATGCTGCTTTTCTCGCCAATATTTTCGAAGCGAATCTTTTGTTATTGCATGTATATCCCAATACCGCTGCTTTCCAGGAACAATTTGGCGCAATGGTTTACCAGACAGGAGAAGAGCTGGAAGCATCCAACGAAAAATTTTTAAAAAAACAAATTGAGGGAATTGCCAGAAGGTTTACAGTAAAAATAAATAGCCTTGTGCTGAAAGGAAACCCTGTGTACACGATCAATGAAATAGCAAAAAAATATCAATCTGATCTGATCGTTATGGGTATGAAAGGAAAAGGTGAAAGCAATTCGATCTTCGGAAGTACTACCACCGCAATGATAGATAAAACATGTATTCCTCTTTTGGTAATTCCACAGCATGCGACGTATCAAACTATTGACACCATCACTATTGCTACCGATTTTAAAAATGAAGAACTGCTTTCACATTTTACTTTGCTTGCAAAGCTGATTTCAAAATTTCGTCCCTTCATTCAGCTCGTGAATATTCAGAAAAAAAATTGTCATTTGTCAGCAGAAATGATTGCAGGTAAAATGAGAGAGGGGTTAGAATGGGACAGATACAATCATTCGTTTAATACTATTGAAAAAGACAACATTGAAGAAGGTGTTGATCAATTCCTGGAAGAACATTCGACTGATTTGTTGGTAATGGTAGCAAGAAGACATAATTTTTTTGAAAAAGCTTTCGCAGGTTCGCATACAAAAAAAATGACTCATCAAACAAAAAAACCGCTATTGATTTTTCATGCGTATGAGAATCATTCTGCAACAATTAAAAATTCAAAAGCTGTTTATTCTTAAAAAAGCCAGTTTTTCACTTTTATAATTTTCAGCCGATAAGCAAAAAATGCTTTCTAACTTAATTATCTCATGTCCAGCCTTCCTATTAATATAAGTGGTCTTTCCGGTGAAGAAGTAATTGTTTCAAGAAAAAAATATGGTAGCAATGAATTGAATGATCAAACCAAAAGCGGATTATTAACCGCGTTGGCCGAGACTTTGAAAGAACCTATGTTGATATTATTGTTGGCGGCGGGAATCCTTTATTTAATTTCCGGAAGCACAGGAGATGCCATATTCATGTTGATTGCAATTGTATTGGTTTCTGCCATCTCTCTCTATCAGGATTCTCGCAGCCGTAATGCTCTGACGGCTTTAAAAAAACTGTCTGAACCACACACAAAGGTGATCAGGCAAGGTAAAATTTCTATTATCAATAGTAAAGATGTCGTAGTGAATGATACTGTTATTGTGGAAGAAGGAATGTCTGTTACGGCTGATGCGATTATCATTTATTCAAATGATTTCACAGTAAATGAATCTATCCTTACAGGAGAATCGATTCCTGTAATTAAAGACGCAAAAGAAGATAATAAAATTTTCAGGGGCACCTGGGTAAGCAGCGGTATGGCTATCGCTACGGTTATGAATGTTGGCAATGCAACGCGTCTTGGGCAGATAGGAGAATCAATAAAAAATATAAAGGAAGAACAAACACCACTACAATTACAAATAAGAAATTTTGTAAAAAAAATGGCTTTCATCGGGCTGGCAGTTTTTTTATTGGTGTGGGTTATTAATTTTTCCCAAAATAAAAATCTGGTGAGCAGTTTATTAAAAGCGTTGACTCTTGCCATGTCTGTTTTGCCTGAAGAAATTCCTGTTGCTTTCACCACTTTTATGGCATTGGGAGCGTGGCGATTAATGAAAATGGGCATCATTGTAAAACAAACCAAAACAGTCGAAACCCTGGGAAGCGCTACTGTAATCTGCACTGATAAAACCGGCACCATCACAGAAAACAAAATGCAGCTTGCAGAGCTTTATGTTTACAAATCAAACCGGTTGTATAAAAATGAAAATGAAGATCCAAAATCAGTTCTACAATTAATCACTATCGCAATGTGGGCAAGTGAGCCACTTCCTTTTGATCCAATGGAAACGGCATTGCATGATTCTTACAAAAGACTTACTGATAAAGATGTAAGACCAGATTATCACATGATTCATGAATATCCTTTAGAAGGACGGCCGCCAATGATGACACACATTTTTGAAAATGAAAAAGAGAATAGAATTGTTGCTGCCAAAGGTGCGCCAGAGAGAATATTATCAGTATGTGCATTAAGCAATGAAGAAAGGAAAAAGATTGAAGGCCATTTAAAAGAATTAACAAAACACGGTTATAGGGTTTTAGGAGTAGCATCGGCTATTTTTGCAGAAAATAATTTTCCGCAAAGCCAGGATGAATTTGTTTTCGAATTTATTGGTTTGGTTTCGTTCTATGATCTACCAAAAAAAAATATTGCCGAAGTGTTTGAGAAATTTTACGGGGCTGGAATCAATGTGAAAATAGTAACCGGTGATAACAAACAAACGACAGAAACGATTGCAAAACAGGTAGGTTTCAGGGGTTCTGAATTTGCGTTGGACGGCGACGAACTTCTTAATATGCCGGAAGAAGAGCTTTCTTCGAAAATCATGGACATCAATATTTTTACCCGCATGTTTCCTGAGGCAAAATTGAAAATCATCAATGCGCTAAAAAAACAAAAGCAGATCGTTGCGATGACAGGAGACGGTGTAAATGATGGTCCAGCTCTGAAAGCCGCACATATTGGAATTGCCATGGGCAAAAAAGGTTCTGAGATAGCAAAAGACGCATCCTCATTGATTCTGGCGGACGACGATCTTGGCAAAATGATAGATGCCATCGGGATGGGAAGAAAGATTTATAGTAATTTAAAAAAGGCAATTCAATATATTATTTCCATTCACATTCCAATCATTCTTATCGTTTTACTTCCATTGGTTTTAGGCTGGACATTTCCTGCAATTTTTACTCCTGTTCATGTGATATTCCTGGAACTGATTATGGGACCGACTTGCTCTATAATCTATGAAAATGAACCGATCGAACCGAATCTGATGCAGCAAAAACCGCGTCCGTTTACCAACACTTTTCTTTCATGGAAAGATTTAAGGATAAGTATGTGGCAGGGAATTTTTATTGCCACCGGAGCTTTAGGAATCTACCAGATTGCAGTGACAAAAGGATATAATGAAGAAACAACAAGGACAATGGTATTTACCACTCTACTGATCGCAAATGTTTTTCTTTCATTAGTAAACCGCTCATTCTATTATTCTATGTTTACCACCTTTGCCTATAGAAATAAATTGTTGACGGGAATGGTAATTATTACGGTTTTAATGTTAGGGCTAATGCTGTACGTATCACCGGTTATTCATTTTTTTAAGTTTCAACGTCCCGGAAACAAAGAATTGCTCTTATGCGTGTTAATCGGATTTTTATGTGTCATTTGGATCGAGTTTTATAAATACCAACAGCGGAAAAAAGGACCGGAATCATATCGTGGCCCATGCCACGTTCATTAATCAAAGATTTTCCGGAGTCAAGCAGTAGCCATCTTTAAAAATCGGTTTTTTCATTTCAAATCCTCCTTCATTAATGCAATTAAATGATGATTGTCATGATTTAATTTGACTTCGATCAGTTTCAATATCCCGAACTTTTATAAATTTTGAAATAAAATTTTTATGTCAGTTTTTACTAAAAAAATCAACGAAAAAAGCTGTAAGAATATCGCTTCTGTTGGTGCTGAAAATGCGTCTTCAGCGGATATGTACAGGTTCATATCTTCAAAGCATGCTAATGGTTTTACAATAACATCAGACGCGTTTAGGTTTTTTTTGAAGTATAACAGAATAGATGATTTGCTCAAAGAGTTAATGGATAGCGTTGACACGAAAAACTTTGTCAATCTTAAAGAAATTGCCTGGTGGGCCGGAAGAATAATCACAACCGCACAAATTCCGCCTGATTTACGAAATGAAATTAAAACAGCATTCGCAGAATTGGTCAGTCAGGATGCAGTCTCGGTAAGAAGTAGCGTTGTTTCTGAAGAATTATCCAGTAAAACTTTCATTGGACAACATGAAATTTATCTGAACATTGATACCAAAGAAGAATTACTAATTGCAGTAAAAAATTGCTTTGCGTCATTATATACCGACAAAGCGATTCTGTATCGGCGAGAGAATAAGATTGAGCATAACAAAGTTTCTATTTCTATTAATGTACAAAGGATGCCTCGAAGTAAACAAACGAACAACGCGATTTTTAATTTGCAGGCAACGGCATAAAACAACCTTCCTAAAATTAAAAACAACATATTTAAGGTGAAAAATTATATCTCCGGAGAAGAAGCTGTAAAAAATATCAGGTCAGAACATAAAGTTTTCGTGCATGGAGGAGCTGCGACCCCACATTTTTTATTGGAGAAAATGGTTGAACGGGCTTCAGAATTGAAAAATGTTGAATTGATAAGTATTAGTAGCCAGGGGGCCGCACTTTATGCAGACGAAAAGTATCGAAATAATTTTCACATCAATTCACTTTTTGTTTCTGCAAATGTAAGAGAAGCAGTAAATGACGGCAGGGGAGACTATATCCCGGTTTTTTTAAGTGAGATTCCGAATTTATTTAAGCGTGGAATTATCTCTATTGATGTAGCGCTGGTGCAGGTTTCTTTGCCGGATGCCCATGGATTTTGTTCTTTAGGGGTTTCGGTTGACGTAGCATCTACAGCAGTGAAGACAGCAAAGTTTGTTATTGCCCAAGTGAACCCCAAAATGCCGAGAACATTTGGTGACGGACAAGTACATATCAATGAATTTGATGCAGTGGTTTATCATGAGAATGAATTACCGGAAGTGGCTTCGAACCATGGTTTTTCAGATGTCAATTCAAGCATTGGAAGATATTGTGCAGACCTTATTGATGATGGATCAACTATTCAAACAGGTATCGGCGCAATTCCTGATGCAGTATTGGCAAGTCTGTCGGGGCATAAGGATTTAGGAATTCATACAGAAATGTTTTCTGATGGAATTCTTCCGCTCGTAGAAAAGGGTGTGATTACTAACCGCTTTAAAAAAAGATGTGCTGGAAAATTAGTCACAGGATTTATGCTCGGCAGCAGAAAGCTATATGATTTTGCGAATGATAATCCTGAAGTGCTTGTGATGAATATTGATTATGTAAATGATACTGCTGTTATCAGAACTAATCCAAAAGTGGCCGCGATCAACAGTGCGATCGAGGTAGATATTACCGGCCAGGTTTGTTCAGATTCAATTGGCACTTATCATTTTTCAGGTGTTGGAGGGCAAATTGACTTTATACGTGGTGCCGCTCTTTCTGAAGGAGGAAAGCCAATCATAGCTTTGCCATCCACTACTTCAAAAGGTGCATCGAAAATAGTTTCGTTTCTAAAAAGAGGGGCAGGGATTGTAACAACAAGAGCGCATGCACATTACATCGTTACCGAATATGGAGTAGCATTTCTGTTTGGAAAAAACATGCGCGAAAGAGCTAAAGCCTTAATTAATATTGCTCATCCGGATCACCGAGAAATGCTGGAAAGAGAGGCATTTGAAAGATTTAAAAATTTTTCATTATGATAGCAATCATAATTGGCCGTGAGGGAAATCAATATTTATTATTGAAGTAAAAAATATTTTTACTTTTTCATTTTACCAAAAAATTAAAATTATGAAGAACATAATTGTACCAGTTGATTTTTCAACCGCCTCGTATAACGCGGCCAAGTACGCAGTTTCATTAGCCAGTGTCCTCAAAGCAAAAATTGCCTTTATCAATGTAATACCAGCTGTATTGCTTTATGATGAGGAAGCGACTCCGGCAATGCTGATGCGACAGGAAAATCTTATTGAACAAAATAAAAATTTGATAAAAAAACAAATTCAATCATTTTCAAACATCAGTGGGGTGCCAATGGAAGGTTTCGTTGGAGAGGGTACTCCGTTCAGTGTGATACAGGAAATTGCTTTAGAAAAAAATGCAGCCCTTATTGTTATGGGCATGAAGGGAAAGGGAAAAAGCAATTCCGTTTTTGGAAGCACTACCCATACGGTCATACGTAAATCTTCATTCCCGGTGTTAGTGATTCCGGAAGGCGCTTCTTATCAATCCATTGATACCATTACGTTTGCCTCAGATTTTAATGCAAAAACTGAAATGGATCGTTATACTTTATTGGAAGAGATTGCTGAACAGTATAACTCATTTATCCAGGTATTGAATGTTCAAAAAAATGAAATGGTTTTAAGCGACAACGAAGTGATTGGAAAAATGAAAACCCATTTTGCACTGACCTATTTAAAACATGACTTTGCAGTGATAGAAGATGATGACGTTGTTGAAGGAATCACAGATTACCTTGAAGTGAACCCAGCAGATCTATTGGTGATGATGGCACAAAAACATTCTCTAATTGAAAGAATATTTGGGAACATTTATACTAAAGAAATGGCACGTCAAACAAAAATTCCGTTATTGGTTTTGCAGAATAAATAACAGCAAAAAAAGTTTTGTTTATATTTTAGATGGGGCATCCGAATCTGTAAAAAAGAGGAAGATGTCCTTAATTTTTTAATAAGTTTTTATACTGCTTTACTGAAAATATCTTTATCAATAAGATGTTCAGACTGCCACCATTTTAGATCAAATGCCTGGCAAATATTTCTTAAAAACTGGCACCCGGTCTCAGTTACAGCAAATCCATTTTCATGTAATGAAACCAATCCATCCGCAGAAAGTTCTCTTAATCTTGGAATTGAATA
>JBQCIM010000006.1:0-6798 GCA_051953735.1 Ginsengibacter sp. | reverse complement strand
AGTCCACCATCCATTCAATGCCATATTTGTCTCTAAACATAGCAAAATAGGAACCCCATGGACTATCACCAATGGGCATTTCAACTTGTGCGCCTGCTGAAAGCCCCTTGTATAATTTGTCTGCTTCTTCTTTACTTTCTGCACTAATTACAATTTTGCTCCTGTTTTCATTTTCGTTGGTTCGTCCCATAATCTCAGGAACGTCATTTCCCATTAAAATACTTTTTCCGATAGGTAAAGCAATATGCATTATTTTATTGGCTTCCTTTTCTGCTATTGGAAATTCAGGATTTGACAGGTCTTTAAAACGCATGATCCGTGCGAATTCTCCGCCAAATACTGATTGGTAAAATGTAAAAGCTTCTTCGGCATTCCCGTTGAAGTTAATGTGAGGATTGATTTGTGCCATGGTTATCAATTTAATTTTTAAGGTTCAGACCTAAGATTAAATAATAAAATAAGTAGGGTGTAATTACGTCAAAAAAGAGGTGCATTGCGCCAACAGTGAAATCAGGTCAGATGCTGAAGCAAAAGCAGCAGGGAATGACTCGTCCTAAAAAAAGTTTACAGGTTAATAGATAAATCCTGAGATGGATTTACAGGGCAGCATCAAATTATAAATAAAGACTAATCATTTTACTTGTATATATTCGTAGCATATTAACTTTCAAATTATGAGACTACGCTTTATTGCTATTGCCATTGTATTTATTTCAATTCCATTTATAGCCTTAAAAAATAAGGAGAATTTGAATGATTCCCGGTTTTCGAAAAAGCCAATTATAACCGGTGCAGACCAGGTGGAAAAATACCTCCCTTATTTAAAAAATAAAAGAGTAGGAATGGTTGTAAATCAAAGTTCCATTATTGGTAACAAGTCAAGCGTGGATAGCTTGCTCAAACTGGGAGTTCATATTCAAACCATCTTTGGACCTGAGCATGGTTATCATGGAAATGCAAGTAATGGCGCATTTGTCGGAGATGAAATTGATCCCGAAACAGGCATTCCGGTTGTATCGTTATATGGTAAAAAAAGAAGGCCTGCCAAAGAAGATTTGGCAAACATTGACATCATGATTTATGATATTCAGGATGTTGGTTGCCGTTTCTACACCAATATCAATGTTCTTTGTAACGTGATGCAATCATGTGCAGAATTTGGAAAAGAATTATTGATCCTCGACCGGCCGGATCCTAACGGTTTTGTTGACGGGCCTGTCCTGGATATGAGATTCAAATCCGGCATTGGTAAGTTTCCAATACCGATTACTCACGGTATGACGATCGGTGAATTTGCTCAAATGATCAATGGAGAAGGGTGGATTCCGGGCAAATTAAAATGTAACATTAAGATCATACCCGTGAAAATTATGCGCACAATATGGATTATATTTTGCCGGTGCATCCTTCTCCCAACTTGAATTCACAACAGGCGGTTATGCTTTATCCTTCTCTATGTTTATTTGAAGGCACGATCATCAGCCAGGGCCGCGGCACACATATTCCATTCACTGTATTGGGAAGCCCCGCTTTAAAAGGAATTTATTCGTTTTCTTTTACACCGGTAAGTTTACAGGGAATGTCAGAAACGCCTTTACATCAAAATGAAACCTGTTACGGCCTGGATCTGAGAAATTATGACATGACACCGTTTCGCAAAAAAGGGAAGATCAACATTCAATGGATGATGGAACTGTACAAGGCTTATCCGCAGAAAGAAAAATTCTTTGATCGCTCTCAAAGCAAACAAATGGGAAATATAGATGGCCTTGCAGGAACAGACCTTTTCAGACAACAGATCATAGCTGGAAAAAGCGAAGAAGAGATTCGCAAAAGCTGGGAGCCGGGATTAAGTGAATATAAAAAAATGCGTGCTAAATATTTATTGTATCCATAGATAAGGAATTCTCACCCCTGCCTTACCAAACGATATTGCTTCCGTGGTCGGTGTCGGCACCGAACACTTCCTACTCCTGGTAGGTGCGGACCAGCAACCAGGGTCTAAAATTGTTACGCAACGTCCACTAGCGTGAGACAGTGCTGAGAAGAAAGCCCCTAATCCAAATCTACAGCTTTTTATACCCCGGTCCTTTTAAAAATCTCCCGGCCGACGCACCTGTAGGTTGATCATTCTTTAACACCTGTAACCCATTTACAAACACATCACTTACACCAGTTGCATATTGATGCGGCTTATCATAAGTAGCGTGATCCTGTACTTTTGCAGGATCAAATATTACAATGTCGGCATAGTTGCCTACTTTAAGCGCTCCACGTTTTTGTAATTTTAAATGGGTGGCCGGTAGATTGGCCAGTTTATAAATAGCCTGTTGTAAGGTCATTAATTTTTCATCCCGGGAATATTTGCCAATCACTCTTGCAAAATTTCCGTAGGCACGGGGATGTGCATTTGATTTTAAGAATACGCCTTCGTTTGTATAAGCTGCTTCGTCACTTCCAAAGCTCACCCAGGGCAATACAATTTCTTTTTTAATATTATTTTCATCCATTACAAAATAGGCAACGCCCACCCTTGAGCTGTCTTGTATGATCAGGTCCATCGCTGTTTCTTCGGGGGAGCTACCACGCATTTTTGCCGCTTCTGCCAATGTTTTGCCTGTAAATTTTTTCAGTGAATCCTGTTTAAAAGAAAGGAGCAAAATATTATCCGGGGTGCCTGATGAATAATATTCATTTTCCCAATCGCCCGCATAGGAATTCATGGCCTTTATCATTTGTTTTCTGACAACAGGATCCTGTAAACGCTCTCTGAGTTTTCCAAAACCTCCGTCTTGTAAAGTAGGCGGGAAGCACGATGTCAGGCCTGTGGCTGCTGCCGTATAAGTGTACATGTCTGCTGTGATGTCAATGCCTTGCTTGCGGGCAGTTTCTACCATCTGTATTACGCTGTCCATCTTACCCCAGTTGTCTTTGCCAGACGCTTTTAAATGGCAGATCTCTACCGGGATATTCGCTTCTTTTGCAATGGTGATGATCTCATTAATGGCAGGAATTAATTGATTGCCTTCGCTACGGATATGGCTGATATAGGTGCCGCCATATTTGGATGCTTCTTTTGCAAGTGTCACCAGTTCATCAGTCTTTGCAAAAACATCTACCGGGTACTGCAGGGCACAGGTAACGCCCAAAGCACCTTCCTTCATCGCGCTGTCTACTAAAATTTTCATGCTGTCTGATTGTTGGGGAGTGGGCGCTTTATCATCTTCACCAATTACATATTGTCTTACCGTGCCGGTGCCAACGAAGGAACCGATGTTACAGGAAATACCTTTACGCTCCAATGTATTCATGTATTCTCCCAATGTATTCCACGTTACAGGATACTTTATGTCGCCTTCATTCTTTTGCATTTGATCTTTCATACGGGCATTCAAAGGGCCCATACTGAATTCAGTAAATATCTCGGTAGTTACTCCCTGCCTGATATCGCTCTGTGCCCTTCCATCCTGGAACAATGATTTTTCAGAATGTCCCATCATGTTAATAAAGCCGGGTGCTACTGCCTTTCCTCCAGCATCTATTTCGTTTTTTGCAGAGGCATTTTTCAAATCACCAATAAAAGCAATGGTGTCACCATTGATAGCAATATCACCTTTGAAGGGCGCGCCGCCTGTGCCATCGTAGATCATCCCGTTGCGGATAATCGTATCATATTTTGGTTGCTGGTTGCAGGCACATATAAGGATAAGCAAAAGAAAGTACAGGTATTTCATTTTGAATTTTTTGATCCGGTAAATAGAATCTATTCATAAATGTAGGAAGATTAAATTACTTCCATGCCGGCATCTTCACCGGACACTCCACAAAGTAAAGGAAGAAATAAAGACAATTTGTATTTTTCGTATCGCTTCCTTGGTCGGTGTCTTCACCGGACACTCATAAAGCAAACGAAGAAATAAAGACAATTTGTATTTTTCCTATCGCTTGTTAAAGAACCCAGGCCGTCATACTCAGAACAGATATGGTTTCTTAAGGCCGGTAGCTAAAAAGATATGGACAGCAATGCGTTTTGTACCTGAACATTCTGCGATATCACGGGTCCTCATCAAACACTTTTTACTTCTGATCCGTGAGGGTTTAGCTTAATTCGTTTTGTTGGTGAAGCAGCCGCATTTTGCCTGCACTCAACACGAGTAAAGGCGTCTTTCATTATTTGAAGGACCAGCAAAGGAATAAACCGCCTTATTTCCTTTCTATTAAAATTGCATTGGCTACCCGTCTTTCACCGGTATGATCCCACTTGTTCATATCAGCGGGTAAGTTGTCAAGATCCATCCCCGGCTGGTAAGCATCACTGTGAACCCATTTTCGGTTGTCAGAAGGATGATTTACCACACCACCATAGGGATAATTTTTTACCCACAACGTGGTAGAGCCGCCTCCATCAAGATTTATGGCATTATCAAGTTGTAACCAATGCATTAACAAGGTCAGTTCATCAATACTCATACCTGCAGCTTTATTATTTCTTCCATCAACCGCTACGAGGTAAAGCCATTTTTTGTGAAGTCCCAAAACGGAACGTGGATTTCTTGCAAAAAAGCCTTTCTTGTTCGGCCAGGAGATCATTTTTCCATGATAAATCAGGAGCGGTCCGGCAACCATCACGTCTTCTCCTTTCAAATGATCTTCCCAGTTTGCAGTACTGTCCCAACGAACGATCTTTACGCTTCGCGGATCCATTACAATTGCTGCTTCCTGGTGAAATGAACGCTTGCCATCGGTCTTCAAATGAGTTTCGTTGATGGCCTTTCCATCAGAACGGATGTAATCTTCAGAGCCACCGTTTTTCATATTGAAAAATGTACCGTTCATCGCTGCAATCGCATTTTTTTGTATCGCATATTCATGGGTTGGCCTCAGCAAATGAGGATCAAATCCAATATCAGCCCGGTTTTTATGGTTCAGTTTCACTTTTAGAATGCTGATGTTTTGATTGGAATGAAACAAAGAACTATCGAACGAACAGTGCTCCAAAATAATTCCCGGAGCTACTTTTATCACTTGCCATTTGGCATTTACAACCGCAGCAGAATCAGATTGTGCAAAAGCTGTATTAAAAATGAAAACTGCAAAAAAGAAGAAGATTAATTTCAAATTTGAGCGGCGTTCCGGTTGTTTCATCATGATTTCCAAAAGTAAATTGAAAAAAGAATTTGGCAAATGTAATAATATTATAAGAGGAACTCTTTACGCTGCAATTTTCTCCGTAGTCGGTGTCCTCACCGAACACTTCTTACTTTTGCTCCGTTGGACACCGGCTACGGTCTAAATCGATCTGATAAATTACTTTCAGAATAAGACTCTCCTACTGTTACCTGAGCTTGTCGAACGCACCCCCTTTCATACTTTTCTCCGTGGTCGGTGTCCTCACCGAACACTTCTTACTTTTGCTCCGTTGGACACCGGCTAAGGTCTAATCGATCTGATAAATTACTTTCAGAATAAGACCTTCCTGCTGTTACCGTCAGCAGGTGGCCCCTCCTTTCACACCTTCACGATTCAAAATTACCCCCGCTCCTTTGTCAATCGCTCATATAGCAAATTGATCTTGGCGTCGCGTAAATCATTTTCCTCTTTTAGCTCACCCATATATAACGTGTTTTTATTGAGGTCAATAAACCGCTGATCGATCTTTTTTGAGTCCGCCAGTAACTGCTTCAATTGTTGTACAACGCCGGGAAGCTCCGCTTTCGTAAATGAAGGCATGTTTACCTGTTTCTCTATTTTTTGATAATCAAGATACAGCATGCGTATGTCGGCCATTAACCGGTAGTGCTCAAATTCTTCTTTATTTTTTACCGGCACCAGGCTGTGTAAAGTTTTTACCGCCGTTGCCTGGCTATCCGCTAATTGCTCCACGGTCATGGGCGACGGAGCCATTACTGCTCCCTGCTTTATTTGATAAGGGGTGGTACTCAGTGCTTTCCAAAAATCTGCCGCCTGTTGGTCATCAAATCCGTATTGCTGTTTACTGTAGGTTCTGATGAAAGTCGGAATGTCCAGCGGCTTGTCTGTTCGCAAACTTTGTGTGTATGCCTTTAGCAGCATGCTAAAACCTGTGATGGGATACACATGCCTGATCGCATACAGGTCTATGATGTCACTCGATGTTTCAAATACAGGAGAATACGCCCCGGAAGTTGACCACGATGTCATGATCATTCCTTTATATCCCAGCTTCCTGCAGGCCGGAATAAAATCGCGTATGTTCTTAAAATGCTTTTCCCATTCGGTCAGAAAATAATTATCAGGATCGCTGCGGAGAGACGGCGCGCCCCACACCTCGTAGCCGGACTGCACCAGCTTTTCATGCTCGCCGAAGTTGTTCATATCCCAGCCATAATTCCAGTCTACAAAAACGGTTTGTGGTGGGAGATCCCTCATCGCGTCCGGGTATTTTAAGGCAATGTCAGCCCACAACACCGGAATTTTACCGAGACTGATCACGATATCACACAACATTTTTATATGGTCAATGTATAGTTTTGAAATGCCTTCTACCGCTGCCTTTTTCCGGCATAATGCGCAATGACCCAATAAGTAGGTTTCGTCGCCGCCGATGTGAAAATATTTGGAAGGATGCACCGCCGCCAGTTCGCTAAACAGGTCTGTAAACAATTTCTTATCGCCTTCTTCCTGCGACGGGCAAACCTGCGAATAATCTTTTTGATCTTCTCTCAGGTCTTTATAGCGTTCATGTCGCAGGATATATTCCACGTGCCCGAAACTTTGCTGTAGCGGGATCACATCAATGCCGAGTGTACCGCAATAACG
>JBQCIM010000005.1:0-14131 GCA_051953735.1 Ginsengibacter sp. | reverse complement strand
GAAAATGTAAAACAAAATGAATAATAACGGTAAAGTTGAAATGATCGTAGCGGCAATGATCACTCCTTTGAACCGTTTATTTTTCCTGTTCCTGTGAGCGATTTGTTTTTCGATTTCGCTCTTTGATTGACCCATATTTGTCAAAACATTTTTTCTCATTTTTAATAAAAGATTTTTTTGCGATCAAAGTGTAAAGCGTTTAATAATTTGTTTACCGATAATATTGATGACAGTTGCTACCACAAATAAGAACAAGCCCATTTCTATCAATGCTGAAGTGTATAATTTTCCGGTCGCCTCCGAAAATTCATTGGCGATCACGCTTGCCATGGTGTTTCCCGGGCTAAAGATTCCTGTTGGAATTGAATGCGTATTTCCAATCAACATCGTCACTGCCATCGTTTCTCCCAAAGCTCTTCCCAGTGCTAACAGTAAACCAGCAAATAACCCGGATTTTGTATATGGAATAATGATCTTTGTGATCACTTCAAATCTTGTTGCGCCGAGCGAATAAGCCGCTTCTTTCAGATGATCCGGCACCATTGAGATTACCTGTCTTGATAATGAAACAGAAAAAGGCAGGATCATGATCGCAAGGATGATGGAAGAAGTGAAAATGCCCACTCCATAAGGTGGAACGTTCAATTTCATTTCGATCATACGAACAATTGGCACTAAAACAAACAATCCCCAAAAACCGTAAATCACCGAAGGAATTCCAGCAAGTAAATCGATCACATTCTTAAAGGTTTCTGCAACGATTCCTTTCTTATAATACTCACCCAGAAAAATGGAAACAGCGATTGAGAAAGGCGTTGAAATAATCAGCGCCAAAAAAGATGTCAGCAACGTTCCCACAAGAAACGGTAAAGCACCATATTCGTCCGCAACAGGATCCCATGTTTTATCATAAAAAAATCCGGCACCCAAAGCTTTTATGGATGGAAACGAATTGATCAATAGGGTAAAAAAAATGGCTATTAAAATAATGACTGCGACGATTGCTGAAATCGTCAAAGTTTTTTTAAACGCCTTCTCTTTAAAATTAATTCCGTTGTTTTTAAATGTAATCGCTGGTATCATGTTTTTTATATTAAAATGTTGCGGAATCATTGACTGACACCGCAACACCTTTTTTCAATTATTTGATGCAACTACTGCAATGCTTTATCTCCATACGTTACTGATTTCAAAATCTCTTCCGCCTTCTTCACGGCTGCATCCGGCAAAGGAGCATAGCCTAATGACTCTGCATATTTTTGTCCATCATGGATTACAAAGTTTACCAGGTCAACTGTTGCTTTTGCAGATGCTTCAGTTCTGTCATCGTACTTCTGATTTTTGTACAATAATAAATAAGTAAAGCTGCAAATCGGGTAGCCATCAGCTGCATCCGTATTGGTTAAAGAAACCCGCATGTCAGCAGGAAGATCAATATTGGCCGCTGCACTGCTCGATTGCAAGGTTGCTGCAACAAAATTCCCGGCTTTATTTTTCAGTTGTGCCGCGGGCATTTTATTTTGAAGCGCATAAACGAGTTCCACATACCCGATGCTTCCCGGAGTTTGTTTCACCAGGCCGCTTACGCCTTCATTTCCTTTAGCACCAAGACCTGCAGGCCAATTGAGCGATTTTCCTTTGCCCGGTTTTGTATTCCATTCCGCACTTACTTTTGATAAATAATCAGAGAAAATATAAGTAGTGCCGCTTCCATCAGAACGATGAACAATTGAAATGGCCAGGTCAGGAAGTTTGATACCCGGATTAATGGCAGCAATATTTTGATCGTTCCATTTTTTGATCTTTCCCAGGAAAATGTTGGCTAACACATCAGGAGTAAATTTTAAAACTGGGTCTCCTGGCAAATTATAAGTAATGATCACCGCGCCCAAACAGGTTGGAATATGAACTATCGGGGCAGGAGACTTGCTTAACTCTTCATCACTCATTGGTGCATCAGATGCTCCAAAATCAACTGTTTTATTTTGCAATTGTTTGATACCGCCACCTGAGCCGATGGATTGGTAATTTACTTTAACCCCCTTCTCTTTGTTATACACATCAAATACTTTTGAATAAAAAGGATAGGGAAATGTAGCGCCTGCTCCAAGAATTCCATTAGTGCTTACATCTGAAGTTTTATTGCCATCTTCTTTTTGCGAATTATTACCGCCGCATGAAGCGAGCGCAAAGGCAATGACTAAGGCAGGTAAAACAAAGTTTTTAAAGTTCATAAATTTTTAGTTTGAATTTTTGTTGTTTATTTATTGAATAAGAAATAAAGTGTGATCCTTCCCTCCAGGTCGTAGTCATTTTTTAATTTGCCTGTCGCATCCGGCATTTTGCTATGAAACTGATCGTACCAGAGATTTGGCATGATGTGAACATTTTTGTAAGGCACAAAATCCAGTCCAATCGTTGCAAAAGATTCTCTATTGCTGTTGTATGATCCGATGTATTTATTATTGGAATTGAACTTTGAATCGGGATTATACACATCGAAACGGGCGAAGAAATTTAATTTATCTTTTGTCAATTGTTGGGTTAGAAAGAATGAAATTCCCGAAGGTTTTACATCAGAAAAAGCTGTATCAGTACCGGTCACATAAGTACTGTTGTTAGTCTGTATCTGCCGGAAAGCCTCTACTCCGACTGTAGTTTTAGAAGTCTTGTAAGCGGCAAATGCTTTTATCGTAGATATATTTTTTTGAATTGGAGAAAGCGCGGCTCTCCCAACTTCATAATTTCCCTGGATCACCAATTTTTTATCCAGGAAATAAGCATATAGTGAAGTGTAGAGCTTTTTAAAATTATTGTTTTCAACTTTTGCGCCATTGTTATTTCCGACCATGACATCATAACCAACGTTTTCATTTTTGCCGATCTTTCCAAAAACTCCTAATCCCAAATCAGTAGAGCTGGAAATTCCCCTCATATCAGCTATGGTCTTTTCAATAGAGCGATAGCCCCAAAAACTTTCGGATAATGTGGCAAAGGTTGGAGTAGATTGTTGACCTGCAACAATCGTTGCGCGTGGAATTACATTTTTAAACCGGATGTTCATTGCTTTAATGTACATCGCTCGATTGTTGTCTGTCAGTACATCAGGATTGCTTGTGTTGGCTTCAGAGGTAGATTCATGCGCCAGTAAAAATTGTGAAGAAACATTTGGAGAAAACTGGTAATCGTATCCCAAATAAATTCTTCGGAAATTGAAAGAATTATAATCCTGCGGAAGTTTTGAATATTGGATGTTTCCGCGCTTTTCGGCATCCGCATGAAGCTTATACGCATAATCCCCAAACGCATAACCCCAGATCTTTCCTGAAGGTTTGAATTCGGTTTTTGTTTTTGTAGAATCCTGTGAAAATCCATTCAGCGATAGTAAACATACAAAAGCGGGAATCAGAGAGTAAGCTTTTCGTTTTTGAAGTAGTGATCTGTTTTGCATAAATTTTTATTTCGATGCAAAAGTCGTTTGGCAATGTTAACTCAGGGTTAAGGCAAGGTTAAGTTAATATTAACTAATCTGCAAGAGATGTTTTTTATAAGGTTTCTATTAGATGTTTTTTCAAACGTGTTTACGACAGACGTTTTTTCAAGAGACGTTTTTTCAAGAGACGTTTTTTCAAACGTCTCTACAACCTGAGGTGCGTCATTTATTATTCATTTTGTCCAATTCTGAAATTCCAATCGTTATTAGTTTTTAACTCTTAAAATAAATGGAATGGAAACAAGAATTAATCTTTTGGAAAAAGGACAGCATGTAATAAAATTGTTGTACCCTATTGGAAGTTATTTGGCAAAATCATCACTTGAAAAACCGCTTTTAGACCTGGTAGATTTCCGTGTTTCTCAAATCAATGGCTGTGCCTTTTGCCTCGATATGCATTCGAAAGACCTGCGGGCAGCGGGAGAAACTGAACAACGTCTTTATACACTGGATGCATGGCGCGAAGCGCCTTTCTATACTGAACGGGAACGGGCGGCTCTTGCATGGGCAGAGGCAGTTACCAAAATTACCAATGGCAATATTCCGGATGAAGTGTATGAAACAGCGAGGAAGCAATTCTCAGAAGAAGAACTCGTTGACCTGACTTTGGCAATCACCACGATCAATACTTATAATAGGATCAATATTGCTTTTCGTCCACCGGTAGGAACTTATAAAGTAGGGCAATTCAGTTAATTGTTTTTCTTTGATGTCCAATTACAACAACTCAGTCGTTATTATTTTTTAACCATTAAAACTTAAACAAAATGAAAGATTTCTTATTCTTATTCAGGATGAACGGTGCTCCTGGCGGTTCTCCTGAGGAAATGCAGGCGATGACCAAACGCTGGATGGACTGGATAGGAGGCATTGCCGCTCAAAATAAATTAACCGACCGGGGAAACCGGCTTTATCCTTCAGGCAAGGTGGTAAAGCCCGGTAATGTTATCACCGACGGCCCTTACACAGAAATTAAAGAATCGATCGGAGGCTATACCATTGTAAAAGCCGATTCGCTGGAAGAAGCCACGGAACTGGCAAAAGGATGCCCCGGCCTTTCTGTTGGCGCAAGCGTGGAGGTGAGAGAGATCCAGCAGATGTAATCATCCAAGGTTGCCAACTTTTCAAAAGTTGGCAACCTTCGTTGAATCCGGAGACACAATTTGAAAACAGTTGAATGCCTTTGTACTTTTGCGAAGGCATTTATTTTTATGAAACAGGCAGAACTCTTGCCATGGTCGGTGTCCTCACCGAACATCGGGTGCAACCTTAATTCCGGAGACACAATTTGAAAACAGTTGAATGCCTTTGTACTTTTGCAAAGGCATTTATTTTTATGAAACAAACAGAACTGATACCCCATTTATTCAGAACGGAATACCAGAAGATCGTTTCAGTACTTTATAAATTATTTGGTATTGACCACATTGAAATTGCAGAGGATATTGTGAGTGATACTTTTCTTTCGGCTTCTGAATTGTGGGGACTGAAAGGGCTGCCTGAAAATCCTACAGCGTGGCTTTATACCGTTGCAAAAAATAAAACCAAAGATTATCTGAAGCATCATTCCATTTTCACTGAAAAGGTTTCAAAAGAAATAAAATACAATGCGGAAACCTTCCATGAAACAGAGATTGATCTCTCGGTTAAAAATATCAATGACAGCCAGCTGGCCATGATATTTGCTGTTTGCCATCCATGCAACCCGCCTGAAGCACAAACCGGGCTGGCGCTGAACCTTCTTTGTGGTTTTGGCGCGGGCGAAATTGCGAATGCTTTTTTGACCAACAAAGAAGTTATTTACAAACGTCTGCAACGGGCGAAGGAAAAACTGAGAACCGAAAAAATTAAAATAGAGCAGCCTGCTTTAGTTGAAATAGATGAGCGGCTGCCGTCTGTTTTACTTACTTTATACCTGCTTTTTAATGAAGGCTATTATTCCGCGCTCCAGGATGCCAGCTTACGGAAAGACCTCTGCCTGGAAGCGATGAGACTGACTTACCTGCTTATTCAAAACGACCACACCAACCTGCCTCCTGTGAATGCTTTATTCTCGCTGATGTGTTTTCATTCCTCCCGTTTTGACGCAAGAACAGGCGAAGATGGAGTCTCCATTTTATACGAAGACCAGGATGCGGCTCTTTGGAACAAAGAACTGATTGAGAAAGGTGAGTATTATTTGAACCTGTCATCCCGCGGCGACCAATTATCGAAGTATCACCTGGAAGCAGCGATCGCTTACTGGCATACGCACAAAGAAGACACGAAAGAAAAGTGGGAAAATATTTTACAGCTCTACAACCAGTTATTGCAAATAGAATATTCCCCTATCGCTGCATTGAACCGCACTTTTGCACTTGCAAAAGCAAACGGGAAAAGGGAGGCAATAGCAGAAGCTGAAAAATTAAGCCTTATTGATAATCATTTGTATTATACTTTATTGGGAAATCTTTATACCGGTGTGGATAATACGAAAGCATTGGAGCATTACCAAAAAGCGCTGAAGCTTACTCATTCCAATTCTGACAAGGTGATCATTGAAAGGAATATAGAACGGCTGAAGGAAACATTGTGATCAGGAATCTGCGCATCACGATTAAACCCGGAGGCTCGGAAATTTTATAGTAAACGCTCAGTAAGGCTCTACTAAAAAAGAGATAGTGCTTAGAAAGAATGTTAATTCCCACCAAAATTTATTAAGTACTGAATAAATGCCAATTTTTGGTATGAAATTTACCTGAGAAACCTATAAAACTATTATGGACCGCAAAGAATTCTTTTCATTAATGGGCGGATCAGCAGCATCTCTCTTTTTGTTTAATTGTATTGGTTGCTCAAAGCCGAGCAATGACGTAACGGCACCCGCAACAGTGGATTTTACCATTGATCTTTCCACACCTGCTTATTCGGCACTTAACACCAATGGAGGTTATTTAGCACAGCAGGGAGTTTTGATTGCCAGGACAATGGCCGGTAATTATATCGCCGTGCAGCAGTCGTGCACTCATCAGAACTATTCCCTAATTTATGAGGGCCAAAAAGGGATATTTTACTGCAATAACCACGGTTCTGCTTTTGCAGAAAATGGCACGGTCTTAAATCCTCCTGCCAACAGAAATTTAAAGGTCTATAAAACTACCCTTACCGGTACATCACTCAGAATTTATTCGTAAACATTAAAAATAAATCAATCACAAACATAAAAAACACTACACCCTATGAAAATTTTAGCAATAATTACCGCCTTCCTCATTGCAGGACCAACGTGGCTTGGAAATTTTAATAAAGCCAAAATTGAAGCCACTGATGAACACAAACTGATATTGATCAACTTCTCAGGCTCAGATTGGTGCGGTCCTTGTATCCGGCTTACCAAAGAGATTTTTGAAAGTCCCACTTTTAAGGATTATGCTTCCAGGAATCTTGTTTTGGTCAGAGCTGATTTTCCACGGCAAAAGAAAAATCAGTTATCACCGGAACAGGAAAAAGAAAATGACAAGTTAGCAGATAAGTATAATTCAGATGGCACCTTTCCACTTACCTTGCTGGTAGATGAAAACGGGAAAATATTAAAGAAATGGGATGGTTTTCCGAATGAGTCTCCTCAGGATTTTGTTTCTGAAATTAATTCAATCGTCAATGCCAATCACTGAAGTTCAAAATGAGGTTTTCCGCAGGGTGCTTAAATTAATGGGGAACCGCTTTGAAATAAGTGTGGTAGAAGATGACAGCTTTTTGGCGCAGCAGCATATCGATGCCGCTGTTAATGAAATAAGACGGATCGAAAAGCTTCTGACCACCTTTAGTGATGACAGCCAGACCAATCTTATCAATCGCAATGCAGGGATACAACCGGTCGAAGTTGACGAAGAAGTGTTTAACCTGATCGACCGGTCCTTAAAAATATCTTCACTTACGCAGGGATCTTTTGATATTACCTATGGGTCTATTGATAAACGGCTTTGGAACTTTGATGTGAATATGAAGGATCTGCCGGATAAGGAAACTGCCCGGAAATCCGTAAAACTGATCAATTTTAAAAATGTACTACTCGATCCTCAGAAAAGGACGGTGTTTTTAAAAGAAAAAGGAATGCGGATCGGATTTGGAGGAATTGGGAAAGGATATGCTGCTGACATGGCAAAAAAGATGCTGAAAGACCGGGGAGTAAAAAGTGGTATTGTAAATGCAGCGGGAGATCTTGCCACGTGGGGTACACAACCGAATGGAAAACCATGGACAATCGGGATAGCCAATCCGAATAACAGTCTCACAGCGTTTTCTTCTTTAAATATCAGCGACATGGCCATTGCCACCTCCGGAAACTATGAAAAATATGCCATTATTAATGGCAGGAAATATTCGCATACCATCGATCCCAAAACCGGTTTTCCGGTTTTTGGTATTAAAAGTGTAAGTATCATTTGTCCGAGCGCAGAGCTTGCGGATGCCATGGCAACGCCGGTGATGGTAATGGGAGTTAAAGTGGGGCTGAATCTGATCAATCAGTTGCCAAAAATAGCGTGCCTCATTATTGACGATAATGATACGATCTATCATTCAAAAAACATAAATATTAAACAGTGAACCAATGAATATCAGGCTTTTTTTTATCCGGATTGCTTTTCTATCTGGTATAAGTGTTTGTTATACTTCCTGTAGCACTGTAAAGCCGTATCAGAAAAGCCGTTTGAATGATACCGAGATGCAGTTATCTGCCCGGAAGTCGCAAAAGTTTGAACAAAGTTTCCAGCTTTACCGTGAAGGTGGGTCGGGCGCTAACGGAGGAAAAAGCGGCGGCGGCTGTGGTTGTAATTAGAAAAGGTTAAAAGAAATGTGACGGTATGAAAAAAATATATTTGAGTGTTCTTGCGATGTATATCGGCATTCTTGCAGCACATGCACAGCCTGCCGCCAGCACCAAGGATACAACGAATTACAAGGCGCGTAAGCTCAAAATAGATGAAATCAATTACGTCACTGCTTATTATCACCAGAATGGTGACAATTCCGCCGTTACGGGGGGGATTGGCACAGAAAAGTTAAGCGATTTTGCCAACACCCTGGACATACAGGTTTCCGGTTTAAGACCCAATAATCATAAAAATACTTTTCTTTTTGAATTAGGAGTAGATCATTATTCTTCAGCTTCATCAGACAAGATCGATCCCAATAGTATATCTTCTGCCTCAAAATCCGACACAAGGATATATCCTTCTCTAAACTTTACGAGATCGAACGAAAACACCGGCAACTCTTTTGGCTTTACCGGTTCTTATAGCCATGAATTTGATTACCAGTCATTGGGTGCAGGCTTTAATTTAACCAGGATATCACCTGATAAAAATACCCAGTTTGATGTAAAGCTGCAAGCGTTTCTGGATCAATGGAAAGTTATTTTACCAGTAGAACTGCGTCCTGCAAATTATGGCTCAGGCGGGAAAGGCGATGAAAGGCCTGTTGATCATAAACCACGTAATTCCTTTAGTGCATCCTTCTCCCTTTCCCAGGTTTTTAATCAGCGGTTACAAGCATCTCTTACCTTAGAGCCTTCCTATCAGCATGGACTGTTAGGTACAAAATACCAAAGAGTATATTTTAAGTCTGATTTTCCCGTCGGTGTGGGACCAGATCTAAACATCTTCAATGAACGGTCTGAAAATTTGCCCGATAACAGATATAAGTTGCCGGTTGCTATTCGGCTGAATTATTTTGGAGGTGATCGTTTTATTATAAGAACCTTTTACCGTTATTATACAGACAATTGGGGGATCAATGCCAATACTGCAGAACTTGAAATCCCTGTCAAACTAACTTCCTTTGTTTCCATAAGTCCTTTTTATCGTTTCAATAGCCAAAAAGGAACAAGATATTTTGCACCTTACGGGCAGCATAGCATCGATGAAACGTATTATACAAGCGATTATGATCTATCTACTTTGCAGAGTAATTTTTTGGGAGCAGGATTGAGACTTTCTCCCCCAAAAGGAGTATTTGGATACCAGCACCTCGCCTCACTTGAGCTACGTTTCGGACATTATATGCAAAGTACCGGGCTTCATTCCAATATCCTGACGCTTCATTTGCAATTTAAGTGATTTTGAAAATACAAACGTTTCTCCTGATCGAATTCTGCTACCAATCTATTGTTTTTCAACTGCTATATTCTGCATAAATTACCGCATGCCATTCGAAGAAGGGTAAACAAAAATGCTTTTGAGATGGTATGGCATTGGTCAGGAGACAGACGGCGATGTATAAAGTTTGAATGCAGATTCGCGAAATTAGTAAACTGAAATGTCATTAAGAAAGTACAGGCGTGGGTGTAAAAAAGTCGTACCGGGTTTTAATATGGTTTGGTTATTTCAAAAATGTATTACATTTAATAAATTATTTATTACCAAAAACTATTTCAATGAACCTCATGACCAGATTTTCCAATGGCTGGACCATTGCGATCAACAGCTTTAAAGTATTAAAAGAAAACCGGCAATTAGTAATTTTTCCTATTCTTTCAGGAGCGTCGGTCATTGTCATCCTCGTTTCTTTCTGTGTAGCTTTTCTTGGCTTTTCCGGTTGGGACCCCGATCAGATTTCAGAGCCGGGGAGATTGATGAGTTATGCCATCATCTTTTTCTTTTACATTGTCAATTATTTTGTAATCATTTTTTTCAACATGGCATTGGTTCATTGCACCTCCCTTTATTTTAAAGGAGAAGAAGTGACCGTACAAAAAGGTATTGATTTCAGCATGAGCCGTATAGGCAGCATTTTCGGATGGGCCGTTTTTGCCGGTATCGTTGGAGGTGTTTTAAAGATCATACAGGAAAATGTAGGGTCGCTCGGTAAGATCATAACAGGCATTGTAGGTATCGTATGGAGCATTGCCACCTTTTTTGTCGTTCCCGTAATTGCCTATGAAAACCTGGGGCCAATTGCTGCATTCAAAAAATCTGCATTGCTGATGAAAGAGAAATGGGGTGAAAGCATTGGTGCAGGATTCAGCTTCGTGTTAATCCAGCTGGGTGCCATTGCCGTTATTGCTGTGGTTGCCTTTGCGGTGTCAGCCATCAACCTTATTGCCGGCATAGCCCTCGGCGTATTGTTGCTGCTACTGTTTAGTGTTATTATGAGTACAGTAAAAACCATTTTTGTCAGTGCGATCTATCACAACGTAACCGGTGATCCGGTAGAATTGTATAACCAGCAGTTTATTGATAATCTTTTTGAAACAAAAAGGAAGTGATCAATAATCGCGACTTACGAAGGGAGCAGGCGGATCAGTTGAGGACGCAAAGTCGACTACGTAAAAGATAGCCTGGCAGTATCAGTGAACATTTGAGGTACATAACCGGCGCGGAAAGTATTTACGATTGATAAAGGCGTGAGTACATTTACTTCGCCATTTATGGTAATTGCATTTTGTTTCTCATAACCATCAGGCTTCCACAAGTACAGGTGTTTTTTAAATAACAAATATGGCTTTTCTTCCAGGGAGATAAAAGTTGCGTCAGGCAAGTTGTTCAAATGTTCACGGTATGTTTTTTTTGAACCGTCTGCATTGATTCTTTCCGCATGCAGAATTTTATCTATGTCTCGGATACTTGTTTTATCTGAAAATTGATATTGCGGATTCGCCTTTATCCATAGCTTTTTAAAACGGCTAAAATCTTCGCGGCGGCATTCAAAACAAGGACGATGTCCTGCAGCAAAGGCAGTAGCTTCATCAAGAAAGAAAAGCTCTGTGTAGCTGTCTGGCGCCATGATTTGACGTTTTCTTCCGTTAAAACTTAGTTTACAGGTAAGCCATGCCTGTAATTTATAAGGGCAAATGATCTCTTTTTTTTCATTATGAATTCTGCCACGGTTTCCCATCCACCTGCCGCGGGCTTTTGTGTTGATGATGTGTCCAAAAGGATCTACCCTGTTTTGCATTTGTTTAATTTCAAGTTCAATTGTTATATCTCCTTCATATCTAAAAGCTGGTGGTCCTAACAGGGCAAAAGAGCTTCATAAGGAAATTGGTTTGATCTTTTTTCCTCAAAAATTCAGAGAGATTATCGAAAAGTTTGGCAAGTTAATTTACAAAACAAAAAGCAAATTATTTTAATTACGAACCTGGCTGATGACAGTACCCAATAAATCAACCACCTCTTGCTGAATAATTCCGATTTGTTCAACTTCATCTCCTGCCTTCCAACGCTGGTCTTTGTCTTTAATAAGAGTAAGGCGTTGAGTGCCTTTGCCTGATTGAAGAAGCACATCGTAGGTTCCTGTAAGATGGCCTTCCCAGGAAATGGTTTCTGCAAGAGCTGCTTTGTAAAAAATGTTATTGTGTGCGAAGGTGGTGGTAAAGACCAGGTGATCTGCATTTTCTGGTCTGCCAGTGACAAGTTGGAAGTCCATATAGTTGAATTTAGAATAGCAAGTTATAAAAGTTTTTTATGTGTTGAATGATTAATTTATGAATGGTTATGGGATTCCGTTTTCGAATGGGAAGATTGCGACATCGCCTATGCGGGTTTTGGCAAACGAGGATGATTGGGAAGGCGATTCGCAATGACGTTTATCGATGGAGTGAAGATGGTCTAAAACCGTATTTCTGAACCGGTTCGTGAAGACACGAACCGCGGCGGCGGGGTAAGAGTGTTCCCGTTTTCCAATAAGAGATTGCCACATCGTCTAAGATGATCTTGGTAAACGAGGAAGATTGGCGAAGAAGATTTGCAATGACGTGGGAATATTTGCAATGACGTTTTAATGGGCTAAAATCAAACGCTCTTCTTTTTTAATATTTTCTCTACCCAGTTATTGGTAGCTTTCGAAAGTATTTCTGTTGTATTTATTTTACCTGCTTTAAACGAATGATCTGCTCCTTCAATTTTTATGAGTGTCGCTTTTCGAAGTGACGAACATACCGGTTCGATCAGATCCCACTGTGCCAGTGCATCACGGGTACCCTGCAAAAAAAGCATCGGCACTTTTACATTTTTCAAATGTTCTGCCCTGTCTGTTGATGGTTTGCCGGGAGGATGCAACGGGAACCCGTAAAAAATAATTCCGTCTACCGGACTTTCCGGATGGGTTGAAATGTATTGTGAGCTCATTCTTCCGCCAAAGGATTTACCGGCGACAAATACAGGAAGATCTGCAGATAGCTGCTGGGCTTTTGCAATGGCAGCTTCAATCGTTTTTTGAGCAACAGCCGGCATATCAGGCCTGCCTTTTTTATTTTCTGCAAAAGGAAAGTTGAAGCGCAGGGTAGCAATCCCTGTTTCAGCAAGTGAATTTGCCAGTGCCACCATGAAAGGATGATTCATTCCTGCGCCGGCTCCATGCGCCAGTGCCATAATGCATTTGGCACCGGGAGGCGCGATATATTCAGCGGACACTTTGCCAATGGCAGGCGAAACCTGAATTTTTAAAGAGCGTGTTTTCATTGCCGTCGCCTGGTTTAAATTTTAAACTAAGGTAAATTTTAAACAGCGACCTGGTAAAAATATTTTGGTACCACTGTGTCACTAAAGGACCCAAAGTCTTACTTTTTATCCAATTAATTTCCTCAATGGATTACTTGCCCTGTTTTTATAAGCATGTATCGATAGGTTGACAAAAAGAATAACGCCGACGATAAAAGCTGCATAGACAATTGCTTTTTCGGTTTTCCAGTTAGCTACTGCAATTGCTACCAGCGCCCACACACCAGCCAAAGCAAATTCGCGCATATTGCGTTTCCAGATCATTATTAAATTAATGATGCCTGCCACCACAATCATAATTATTGTCCATGCAATTTCAGAGATCCCGGATCCGTTCCATTTTATTTTCGTTAAATAAGCGGCAATATCGGCGATCAGTGCAACACTGATCCACCCGGAATAAAGACAAAAAGGCCACCATACTGTGGCGATTTTTTTAAGCGGAAGACCATCTAATTCCATGCGGGTATTCAGAATTATCTTAATCAGCGAAAGAAGCAATACGATCATCAACACAACGGACAGCCCGATGTAATCATAAAGCCAGCTAACAACCCAAAGCGAATTGGCGGCACAGGAAATTACAAACCACCAAGCAATTTCCAAAACAGGCCATTCGTCGGCCGTTCTTCTAAACAACCCCCTTCCCGAATAAATTACAAAAGCGATCAAGCCAATATAAATCAATCCCCAAATAGAAAAAGCGTACCCGGCAGGTGTAAAATAATTATGGTATTTATCAGAAACAGTCTTCATCGTGTTCCCATTAAAAAAGCCTGTATTAGAAAGATAATTAACCGCTATGGTAATTATTAAAGCCACCCCATTAACTATCGGCAATATCCTTTTCATAATCATGTTTTTTAGTATTGACGGAATCTTTTTTACCCGAGATCTGTTGCTTTTGCAGTTGCTTTTCCGACAATTTTAAATAAACAAACAAATTCAAAACGAAAAGCTCAAATCCATAAAAAACATCTTCTACGGGAATAGTGAACAAACGAATATTGAGGTTTTGCGTTTTGTTGTAAATAACTACCGGCTCCTCTAACCCTGTACCCGTAAGGATTCCATTAACAAGCAGGAACGGAACCAACAGTAACGCATATACGGTTATTGCTTTGCCAAACCACCCTGCTTTAAACACAAATTTTAATAA
>JBQCIM010000004.1:0-18464 GCA_051953735.1 Ginsengibacter sp. | reverse complement strand
GGCAATCTCCTCTTTGCGAACCTTCGTGCCTTCCCGTCTTAGTGGCAAAAAAAACCTTTTGCGCCAGCAAAAAAAATCTCTTCACCGCAAACGTTCTGCAAAATACAATTCTCCCGAACTCCCCTCCCCGAAAAACTTTTATTTTCATATATCGCTTACATTTGATTCTAAGCAGGTAAAAAAAGAAAATGAGACCAGTAAAGCCACAAATAGGCACATTTTTTTTCTGAATGATCAACTATTTTTCACTCTTGCTTGTAAATAAATAATATATGCCCAGGCCCCCCGTAAATACACTTCCTAAACCTACACTCAAAGAAAAGTTTGCGGCACTCCGAAACCTTCCCCGGTTTTTTAAACTGGTTTGGGAAACCAATCACTGGTACGCGATATTAAATATTGTGCTCAGGCTGATCCGGTCAGCTATACCGGTCAGCATATTATATGTGGGTAAATTAATTATAGACGAAGTAATCCTATTAAGCAAAACACATAGTTCTGATTTGGGGTACCTGTGGAAACTGGTGTTGGCAGAATTTGCCCTGGCAATAATATCCGATGCCCTTTCCCGTGCCACTGCTTTGGTAGATAGTTTGTTGGGCGATTTGTTTTCCAACTATACCTCTGTAAAGATCATGGAACACGCTGCTACACTTGATCTTGATCAGTTTGAAGATTCAGAATTTTATGACAAGCTGGAGCGTGCAAGGCAGCAAACGGTCGGACGTACCATCCTCTTATCGCAAATCCTCAGCCAGGTGCAAGATATGATCACGATGGCTTTTCTCCTGGTCGGATTAGTGGCGTTCAATGCCTGGTTAATTTTATTATTACTTATCGCCATTGTTCCGGCCTTCCTCGGCGAATCTTATTTTAACGACAAGAGTTATGCCCTTACAAGAGGACAAACTCCCGAGCGGCGCGAGCTCGATTACATGCGATACCTGGGCGCAAGCGATGAAACCGCCAAAGAAGTGAAACTCTTCAGCCTGTCCGGCTTTTTAATTAACCGCTTCAAGACGCTTAGCAATAAATTTTATGATGACAACAAAAAGCTTTCGGTAAAACGCGCATCATGGGGAACATTTTTTGCCTTGCTCGGAAGCCTCGGTTATTATGTGGCTTATGCAGTGATGATCCTGAAAACAGTGGAAGGAGCCCTTACCGTTGGTTCGCTTACTTTTCTTGCCGGATCATTCAAGCAACTCAGAAGCCTTCTCGAAAATATTTTATCCCGCTTTACCAGCGTGTCACAGGGAGCGATTTACCTCCGTGATTTTTTTGACTTCTTTGAGATACAACCAAAAATTACTCCTGCTGCAAAGCCTGTTCCTTTTCCAAATCCTATCAGGCAGGGCATCACTTTCGAAAATGTAGGCTTTAAATATCATAATAGTGATAAATGGGCCAACCGCCATTTAAGTTTCACGTTAAAGGCAGGCGAAAAGCTGGCGCTCGTTGGAGAGAATGGTGCAGGCAAAACAACACTGGTGAAGTTGATGGCACGCCTTTATGACCCTGTTGAAGGACGCATTCTGCTGGATGGCATCGATCTGCGCGAATATGATATGGTGGATCTGAGAAAAAACATTGGAATTATATTCCAGGATTATTTGCGCTACCAGCTCAGTTTTGCCCAGAATATTGCAGTGGGCAATATTGACGAGCAGGACAACCGCCCCCTGATAAAAATGTCTGCAGAGAAAAGCCTCGCCAACCTGCTTGCGGAAAGATTGCCGCAAAAATATGACCAGGCATTAGGCCGCCGTTTTAATAATGGCATTGAGCTGAGCGGTGGCGAATGGCAGAAAGTGGCGCTGGCAAGAGCTTATATGAAAGAGGCGCAAATACTAATATTGGATGAACCAACCAGTGCTTTGGATGCGCGTGCTGAATATTCGGTATTTCAGCGTTTTGCCGAACTCAGCAAAGGCAAAACTGCCGTCCTCATTTCCCACCGCTTCTCAACAGTGCGCATGGCCGACAGGATACTTGTGTTGGACAAGGGACAGATCATAGAAATGGGGAGCCATGAAGAATTGATCAGCAAAAACGGCCATTATGCAGAGTTGTTTTTGCTTCAGGCAAAGGGGTACAGATAGGTCTCTTTGTGCCTCTTTGTGCCCTTCGCGCCTTAGTGGTTAAAAAACTTCTTCTCAAACTTTTCTCACCCTCTTCTTCCATAGAAATCCTACTTGTAATAAGTATCGAACCAGGAAGGTTTTTTCGAGTCTCTTATTTTTTGCAGACCTAAATTAAACCTTCTTGGTTTTCTTGTCACTTGTAAAGATCTCTTTGTGCCTCTTTGTGCCCTTCGCGCCGTAGTGGTTAAAAAAACTTCTTCTCAAACTTTTCTCGGCATTTCTCCCACAGAAATCCTACTTGTAAAGACACTCTTTGTGTCCCTTTGTGCCCTTCGCGCCTTAGTGGTTAAAAAACCCCGCCTGCTGCTTTTGCAGTAAATATTTATAAAATACCACGGTAATGATTACCGCCAGCATTCCTTCAATACATATCGTATTAGCAGTTCCTAAAATCGGCGCCACGTAGCCAACCAGCAGGCTTCCCAGCGGCAGCATGCCGAATATAGCCATCGCCATTATGCTTATAATTCTTCCCCTGAATTTTGCTGCGGTGTCACGCTGAACAATCGTCATAATAACCGACCCCTGCAGAATAGTACCAAACCCTCCTATTGTCACAAACAAAAGTCCTAAATACAAGTTACTAGTGTAGGCAAATAATAATAAGCTGATTCCCACCAAAAAGGTGTTAACCAGTAATACCTTCCTGAAGTTGGTCCCTCCCGGCAAAGAAGCAAGGTAAAAGCTGCCTGCCAACGCACCCGTGCCAACAGCAGCGTTCAGCCACCCATAAGTGGCCGCATTGCCTTTAAAAATAACTTTTGCATATACCGGCAGTAACGTAACATAAGGGAAAACTAAAAAACTGGATAACGCTGCGATCAGTATCACCAGGCCCAGAGTTTTATTTTCCGACAGGTAATGGATCGCTTCTTTAAAATTCCCTTTTGATTTGTGGAGGTGACCGCCGCTTATTTCAGCCGGTAATTTCATCAGCAGCAGGGCACCAATAACAGCAACGAAGCTGACCGCATTGGAAAGAAAACAATAATCTGCCCCGAACTTTGCCAAAACAAATCCCGCCAGCGCCGGACCCGCCAGTCTCGCAAGGTTGTTCAGGGAAGAATTTAATGCTACCGCGTTGGGTAGATCGTCTTTGTTCTCTATGATTTCATTGATCATTGATTGCCTCACCGGCACATCGTAAGCATTCACAATTCCCAGGAATACACTCAAACCAAGAATAAGGGGAATATTATAATTGCCCATAAAGGCAAAAATGGTCAGTACAACCGCTTGTAATGCCGAAAGGGCCTGGGTGATTAATAATACTTTGAAACGATCGTGCTTATCTGCAATGATGCCTCCGCGGATGGAAAAGATAAAGGAAGGAAATAGTTCGGCAAACGTGGCCACGCCGATCATAAACGCACTATGCGTAATACTATAAACCACCCACACAACCGCCGTCCTTTGCATCCACATTCCTATGCGTGATAAAAGCTGGCCTGTGAAAAATAAGGCAAAATTGCGGTTAGCCAGCGACCTGAAAACTTGTCTGAATTGCATTTTTTTATGAATGCAAAATTAGTACCTGTAAAAGTTTTTGCTTCCGCAACAAATCTTTACTTGATATCCGGAGCTGTCTTCTTCAGGCCGGCGCTCAGATTATATCCACGATATTTGAAATAAATGGTAAGTACATCTCCTTCCAGTTTACCGGCGACATGGGTAACGATTCCCTTTAAAGGCACGTCATAAGAAATACTGTCACCCCTGATTTTTCCATTACTGATAGCAGAAACCGATCCATCACGGTGTGTATCCGTGCCGGTAAGCGAATCGCCGCTGGCAACAAAATCATAAGTAAGCTTGTACCGGCCCATCACTTTTCCTGTCCAATGGCCGGTAAACCTTGGATCCTGTGCAAATGAAAATGAAACAGCAACCAGGATAAAGGCCATCGAAAATAAAAGTCTCTTTTTCATACTTTAATAAATAGTTGGGATCAATAACGTTTCAGAAATCATGCCTAAATAGGATTAATTCCGGTCAGAACGCTTGCCTTCGGCGGTCTGAACGATAATTGCAGAGTATCAAAAAACGACGATAATTTCAGTTTCTACGGTAAACAAAGGAATATGGTGATTTTTTCCCTGGCAGATATCCCATCCCACAGTTCCCGACACAAATGCCCATTCCAACGTCATTGCGAGGCGCATAAAAAAATATTCCTCGTTTACCTGAAATTCCACTCCGCCGTGGCGATCCCCCTTCGTGAACCTTCGTGCCTTCCCGTCTTAGTGGCAAAAAAACCTTTTGCGTCAGCAAACAAAACTCTTCTATCTTCCCCTGCTGAACCTTCGTGCCTTCCCGCCTTAGTGGCAAAAACCCTTTTGCGCCAGCAAACAAAACTCTTCTATCTTCCCCTGCTGAACCCTCGTGCCTTCGCCTTAGTGGCAAAAACCCCTTTTGCGCCAGCAAACAAAAACTCTTCTATCTTCCCCTGCAAAACCCCAATCTATTCTGTCCTTAAGCTCTTCGCCGGATTAGCCAGCGCCGCCTTCGTCGAATGGATCATTACCGTTATTACCGCCGTAACCACAATCACCAAAGCAGATAAAATAAACGGGATTACAGATAATCCCGGATTGTAAGGAAATATACTCAGCCACTTATGCATAAAATAAAAAGCCACCGGAAAGGCAATCAGCGCTGCGATCAATGCAAGCCATAAATAACTAACCGTTACCAGGCTTACGATCTGCGCAATGTTCGCACCCATCACCCTTCGTACGCTGATCTCCTTTTGTCTTTGCTGCGTCGTAAAGGCAGTAAGCCCCAGCAAACCAAGACACGTAATCATAATAGTAAGCACAGAAAAAGCCGCAAATATTTTTCCGCGCTTCTGATCTGCGGCATATTGTGAATTAAAATCTTCGTCAAGGAATTTATATTCAAACGGCAGATTAGGGAAATATTTTTTCCACGTATTTCCAAGCTGTGCTATGGATGATTTAAGATTTCCCGTGCTCATTTTTAACTCGATCATATTGCCGTTGGGGCCATAAAACATCAATAGCGGTGCAATAGGATTGTACAACGATTCCTGGTTAAAATCCTTAACCACGCCAACTACCTCGAGGTAATTCGAAGACGTATCTCCCGGAAATTTTACCCGCTTTCCAATCGCTTCTTTCCAGCCGAAATGCTTTACCATAGCTTCGTTTACAACAATGCTATGCATGGTGTCTGAAAGACCGGAAAAATTACGGCCTTTTACTATTGGAATATTTAATGTCGGCAAAAAACTTTCATCAATGGCATAACATTCAACCGCCTTATCTACATACCCGCTATCCGTTTGTATTCTGAAAAGATTGAAGTCAAAATTCTTGTTTCCCGGGTAGCAATTGCCGGAGCCAACCATTTTTACACCGGCCACGCTGCGGAAGTCATTATTCATCGCATTGATCTTACCGCGCTCATCCTGCCCGGTATTTACCGTTACTACCATCACCTGGTCTTTATTAAAACCCACGTCTTTGTTTTGCAAATACGACAGCTGTGAATACACCACCCACGTACAGATCAGCATGATCATCGAGATAGAGAACTGCAACACTACCAATGCCCGCCTCAGGTTGATATTGCCTGATGCTTTTGACAGAGCACCTTTTAAAATGCTAACCGGCTGAAAAGAGGAAAGATAAAACGCAGGATAACTGCCTCCGGCCAATCCGGTAAACAAACCGATGCCGAGCAATAAGATAATATTGAATGGTTGAAACAAAGTGCCTAACGTAAATTCCTTCCCCGACAGGGCATTGAAAGAAGGGAGCAGCAGCATCGCCAGCAAAAAACTTAGCAGTACTGCAAACAGCGCCGTGATGACAGATTCTCCGAGAAACTGCAACACCAATTGTTTTCTCGAACAACCGGTAACCTTACGTATACCGATCTCTTTGGCCCTGCGTGCCGACCTTGCCGTAGTAAGGTTCATATAATTGATACTGGCGATGAGCATCATAAAAAACGCGACTGCCGAAAATATCCAGATATAAGACATGCTTCCCAGTTCTTCCGGCTCCCGTTCTAATTTGGAATGCAAATGAATTTCTGTTATCGGTTGAACACCATAATGCATCTTCACATTGAATTGCGCAAAAATGGGCGCCATGTATTTTTCATACATCGGCACGAGTTTTTTATTAAAGCCGGCTGCACTCGTACCCGGCTTCAGCAGCACATAAGTAAAATTGTTGAAATTACCCCAGCTTGCATACTGATCCTTCTCCTTAGGAATAGACGACCATGAGATCAGCATATCAAAACGGATGTGGGAATTATGAGGCACGTCCTTAATAACGCCGGTTACTTTATACACGTCATACACCGTGCGTAATGTCTTGCCAATAGCAGAAGTGTTTTTTCCAAAGTATTTATCAGCAAGGGTTTGCGATATTACAATGCTGTTGGGCGCAGTCAGCGCAGTAGCAGGATCACCTTCTACAAACGGAAAAGTGAATATCTTAAAAACCGTACTATCGGCATAATAGATCTTCGTCTCATAAAAATTATTCTCGCCGTTTTTAAACAAGGTCCTTTCCTTGCCCATAAACCTCGTTGCTTCTTCCACCTCCGGATAATCTTTTTTCAATGTTTGTGCAAGAGGAGCCTGGGTCAGCGTCCAGTCGGTATTTTTGTCGCGCTCCTGGATATAAGAAATGATCCTGAATATGCGATCCGCTTTCTTATTATACCGGTCATAGCTCAATTCATCACGCACATAAAAGATGAGGAAGAGGCTGAAGGTGATGCCAATGGTAAGCCCTAAAATATTCAGGAGCGTGTACCATTTATCTTTTTTAAAATTGCGTGCTGCAATCAGTAAAAGATTTTTTATCATATGGTTCGTTTGATGGTTTAAACTGTTGCAAAAGCCGTCGTTTCAATTGTTTCTCTCTCATTTGCATAAAGTGGGACGTTCTGTGCCTGGTATAAGTTACAACCTTATTCAAAATACTACACGCAACGATTCAATTTATTACCCCGGCCCAAGGCTGGCGCTTTATGAATCAACAGCTATGCCATCTGCCAACCCTTATCAATAAAGAGTTTGCAAAAAAGCATCGAATAAAAAGTGTCCGGAAACGTACATCTGCTGAACGGATATGATACAATGGCCAGCAACCAGGAAGATTTTTTCGGCGCCTTTATTTTTTGAAGATCTAAAATTAAACCTTCTTGGTTTTTTTGTCGCGTCACCTCCAACCAAGAAGGTTTTTTTGAACGCTCCTATTCTTTGAGAAGTTTGCCATTAAACCTTCTTGGTTTCCCCCTTCGTGCCTTCGCGTCTTACTGGCAAAAAAGCCTTGAGCGATTTCCACCACTTCTTTTTCTCCCCTTCGTGAACCTTTGTCCCTTCTCTCCTTAGTGGCAAAAAAAAACTTTTGCGCCAGCAAAAAACCACTTGCTTTTCAATACCATTAATTTAATTTTACTCATAAAATAAAATAAAATAGCTTACTTGTTATCAACCATACATAGAAACAACGTTAAGATCAGTGGTCGCGGAACCCAGCCGATGATGTTTGCTCATGGATTTGGTTGCGATCAGCAATCCTGGCAATTTATTACCGATGCCTTTTCTGATACATACAAGATTATTCTGTTTGATTATGTAGGCGCCGGCCATTCAGATCTTTCAGCCTTCGACCCGGAAAAATATAGTTCACTGGAAGGTTATGCGGAAGATGTTTTGGACATTTGCGAAGAACTGGATTTGCGCGACGTCATCTTTGTGGGTCACTCCGTCAGCAGCATGATCGGTATTCTTGCCGCTAATAAAAAAACTGAATACTTTGACAAGTTGATTTTGATCGGACCTTCTCCCCGCTACCTGAATGATGAAGGCTATGTGGGCGGCTTTGAAAGAAAAGACCTGGAAAGCCTCTTTGAATTTATGGACAGCAATTATCTTGGATGGTCCAGCACGATGGCTCCCGCCATTATGGGCAATGCCCACCGGCCCGAACTGGGACGTTTCCTCACTACCAGCTTTTGCACTACTGATCCTGACATCGCAAGGAGTTTTGCGCGCGCTACTTTTTTTTCTGACAACAGGGATGACCTGGAAAAAGTATCAAAACCCAGCCTTACTCTTCAATGCAGTGATGATATTATCGCACCCCAACAGGTAGGTGAATTCGTCCGTCAACACACTCCCGGAAATACTTTGTACCAAATGAAAGCAACTGGCCATTGTCCTCATATCAGTGCCCCTGAAGAAACGATCCACGCTATTAAAGAATTTTTAAAATAAAACCAACAGTGCCGCAACACGATCCGGAACTTTTAGCTTCATTGGCAGATCCGCAGCTTGTTTATCACAACGCTCCCAGTGGTTACTTATTTACACTTCCGGATGGCATCATCATTGGCGCGAATAAGACCGTTTCCGCATGGCTGGGCTATACTGAAGAAGAGTTGCTGCAGAAAAAACTTTCTGACCTGCTTTCCAAAGGCGGAAACATCCATTATGAAATGTTTTTTCGCCCCCTGATGAATGTAAATGGAAAGATCAGCGAGTTAAATTATGAGATCATCCGAAAAGACGGCACCTCATTTCCTGCATTACTAAATGGAAACGGCATCTATGGAAACGATGGAAAACTAAAGGCCATCATGCTAACCATCACTGATATTACCCAACGCAATCTTTATGAAAAGGAGTTGCTGAAAGCAAAGAATGAGGCCAGGATTGAAAAGGAGCGGTTTCAGTTCCTTGCCGATGCTTCTCCCGAAATGATCTGGACGATTGACGAAGAGGGACAGATCAGCTATGCCAATCAACGGTTAATACAATTCTTTGATCTTAAGCCGCACGAATTGACCATAAAAAAGATCTTTCAACATCTTCATCCCCTTTCAAAAATAAAAATGCTGCGATACTGGATCATCAATGGGCACAGTGGAAAAGGATTTACCGCGTTAATTCGTTTGAAAAATCATGACCTCCTTTATGAATGGTTTGAAGTAAAGGCAGTTTTTTCTCACAAGGAAAGTAAAGAACTGAAATGGTTTGGAACCTGTATCAGCCATGATGCCCACATGAAGGCCATCACCCGCAAGGACGATTTCATCAATATTGCCAGCCATGAGCTTAAAACGCCGGTTACGATAGTGCAAAGCTACCTTGAACTGATTGAAGCTTCTGAGATCTCCGATACCGTAAGGGGCTTTGTAAATAAAAGCCTTTCGTCGCTTAAGAATCTTCAACTCCTGATAGGCAGCCTTTTAAATGTTACGGCCATTAATTCCGGCGACATGGTTTTAACACAGTCACTTTTTTCGATCAACCAGTTACTGGCTACTGCTATTGAACAGTTGCAATATACAACCGCCAGCCACCGCTTGATCCTGCAAACAGGAGAAGAAGACGTGTTGGTGAGGGCAGATAAAGAAAGGATCATGAGGGTAATTGTAAACCTCGTCAGCAATGCGATAAAATATTCTCCGGGGGCAGATAAAGTCATCATCACGTCTGAATACATCCCCGCCGCCCGTGAGATCTGCATCAGCGTCATCGATTTTGGTGTAGGCATTCTTGAGGAGGATTTTAAAAAAATATTTGAACGCTATTACCGCGTTGAAGTTCAGAAAAGCCAGCCGGGCCTCGGCCTTGGTTTATACATAACCCAAAACATACTCAAAGCCCACCATAGTAAGCTGACCGTAAAAAGCGAGCCCGGAAAAGGCACTACTTTTTCTTTTTCACTGCCGGTAACCGCTAAATAAAATGCTTATTAAAACGTCATTGCGGGGCATAGGTAAATATTCATCGTTCAAACCAAGAAGGTTTTTTCGAACCCTCTTTTTCGTAGCAACGTCTCACGATAGTGGACGTTGCGTAATATCATTTATTGGGCCGTTGTGCTTTTATTCAGCGACTTACTCCCAATCTATAATTTGAACTCTCTTTAGCAAGTCATCATCTTACAATGTAGTATTGAGCAAGCTGGATTTTTGAAAAGAAACCTACATTTGCTTCTTGTCACTGCTTTCCTGAATTTTGAGACTCATGAAGTCAAACTGTGAATGTTATTGTTTCAAATAATCGATAGGACCACCTACTAATTTAATTCCATGATCCTCCCGAAATTGAAGTTTTTGTGCCTGGGACATATTCTTTTCAACGCCTTCGCCGATTTGCTTAAAAAAATCCTCCATTTTTCCTGCCGGTTGAAATACCGCACGCGGTCGCAAAAACGGGTATAGTGGCTGTTTTGTTCCTGAAGACCACATTAGGAAAGAATTCCGCTCCGAAAATTTGCGCAGGCAAATGGTCTCTCTCCAATAGTCGCGTGTCTTCACCTCCACGATAACCGCCGGTTTCTTGCCGTTATTTCTCTTTTTTGTCCAAATTATCCTGTTCCTACTTTAGTGATTCAATAGAGAGTCGCGTATATTTCTCTTTCTTATTGTATTCTATTACCATAAAGTGCCCGTCTTTAGCCGGCCCAATAGAAGTGACAATGCCTTCTGCTTTATGAGGAATGGTACGAACAACTTTTTTCTGGTCCACGTTGTAGATCATTATGTTTTTTGAGTCATCAGCAATGACAAAACTGCTCTTGGATTCAGCATCACCGAGGCTGTAAAAATTCCGGCCTCCATTTACGGTAGCAACATCAGTATTGGATCGCCAGAATTTTGAATTAGCACAAGCAATTGTATTATCAAGGCTAAGCGTTCCTTTAGAAGACAACTTCACCACATTAGCATCAAGTAACTTGCATTTACTGGTTCCGATTGAAAGAATTATAATAGGCGCTATGATTGTTGGTGCGGTTATTACAGAAGCTATTATGGAGCCGATCTTTACTTTCTTAACCAGTTGTGAACCTACAAAATAAGTGTTACCGTTATAATCCCTGAAAGCACTGGTTAATACGGTAAACGATTTTGTGTCGCTCATATACCCAAGTTTGGAAATTCCGGGCTTTTGTGAACCGTCATTCCAGTAGACAAATGTTTTTTTCAAATCTTTTTTGTCATGTCCATTTACTTCCATTGTATATACCCCATCATATGGCGCATGAGTATAATTCTTTACGAGGCCAATGTGATTACCATTTTTAGTATCAATGATTTTCCCACAAATAAATGGATTGCCTGTAGCCGGATCGGTGCCAAAATTCATTATGCTCAGTGAACGGCCATCTTTATCTTCTAACAGTATTTTCGGATAACTACTCCCATCTTCAAAATTAAAACCAGTCAGGGAGCCGCCACCTTCAATGTATTTCTCTTTTTCTTTTTGAAGAAGATAAACATCAGATTTAGAAGCAAACAAAGCAAAATCCTGCTTATCCTCAATACTTTTTTTCCACAATTGATTGCCTTTAAAATCGTAGGCTATTAAATTACATCCATTTGCATCGCCATAAAAACATGCAAATCCTTTTCCTGAAACATTTTGAAGCTGTATCTGGTGGTTCAGATCTCCACTATATTCAAAACCGCTGTGAACCCAGGTCTGGCCCTGCTGTGTTAGCGTTGAATTTAAGTTGACCGGTAAAGAATTAGTTTTGGTAATTTGTCCGTTCAGGGTAAGAAACTGAGTAACCACGTCATCATCCACATCAGTTTTTCTTGCCTGTCTTTTACTTTTAAACACTTTACCCTCCGTGTTGCTTTTCAGATAAGCGAGGCAAAGCACATCCTGATCAAATGCCACCCCTTCCAGCTTTAAACCGATCTCAGTGAAATTAACTGTCCCTATATCATTAAGGTTTTCATCCATTAAAGTTATCCTGTAATTAAATGAATCTGCGCTTGCTTTTTCAAGCCGGGTAAAGATCACATAACCCACTAATGAGTTATCCTGGATAATTCCACGGGTTTGGGTGGCTATGTCTTCGCTTACTTCCTTAAATACTTTTGTTTGTGAAGTAGCAGCAAAGATGGAAATACTTAATAAAAGTGTAAGGACTTGTTTTTTCATAATTGTTTAGTTTTAGTTTTATTTTTTAAAATGTTCAGCAAACTCGCAATACATACTGGAAGGATTGGAATTTATAAAGTTATTTGCCGCAGCCGCCTGAGCTTTTGCAGCATTATCCATATCAAAATTTAAAGAAGTAAATAGAGCTTTCATCCCCTTTGCATCCGCAAGTAAACTGTTCCAAAAAGGAGCTTTGGAGCCAGCTTTAATCAATTCTTCCAGTGTACCGGCAGGCACCTGTTCCAGCAGATTTTGTAGTTCATAATAGCTTTTCGAAATAAATTCCTTCGATTTAATTCCAATTGCATTAAAGCGGTTCAGTTCCTTATTGGAATAATATAATCCAGACAACACATTGTAGGTCATAAAATCGTACCATGGATCAATATTTCCTTTGTCTTTTTCCAAAAAGATACGGTACAGGCATTCAGTAAGACTCAGGTTGTCATATATATTCCAAATCAACATTTTGTTAGCCCGCTCTTTTATTTCTGCAGGGATAGAAGTTAATTTTCCAGTTATGGCAATCTCATTTTTTGTTTTTTCATACCTCTCTACGCAATCAGGATGCGTTTTTAATGAATCAACTATCTCAGTCGGGGAGTTGAAATTATAAGTATGGGAGGATAAGCCTTTACTACGCTGAATAAACCAATCATCATCCAATGGAACATGATAAGAAGCAAAATAATTTTTTATAGGATCTTTAAGAGGTTGCCTGTATTCATCATCGCTACTATCCAGCCTTAAAAAAAATTCCGGATTAAAGGAAATATGACTGTTTTTTAGGAGGATAATGGCTAAAGAATCAGCATCACTTTCATGATACCTGCTATGCCTGTTCCTGCTGAAAGTATAGGATTCTATTACTTTCTGCAACCGGGTAAGGCGCTGGTACTTCGAATCGAGAACGGATTTCAATGAATTTTTATACTCATCAGAAGTAAGCCATTCGGCCCTTTGCTTCATTGAGTTTTCCGGGTGATTGAGGATGTTGTGCGACAGCTCATGAGCAATTGCCAGCGCAAGCTCCTCGCGGCTTTCCGCAAAGGTGACCAGCCCAAGGTTGACTGCGATTACGTTTCCGCCCAAGGCATACGCATTAACAGAGGCGCTCCGGTCGATCAGGAGCAATGGCTTTTGCTTTAATAATTGTGAGTTAGCTTTGTAAAGACTGGAAATGATGCCCTCGATGTAATTGTAAATTTCACCGTCATTGATATAATTATTCGCATCAATAGCGGCGGTAATAAAATCAGTTCTTTCGTTCCAGATTTCTCTGAATTTTTTTTGGGTAGATTTATCTTTATACAACTGAGGACAATCCCAGGTTTTTTTTAAAGAATCTTTTTGCTTTGCAAAAGAAAACGCGGAGAGATCGTCATATGAATACAGATTCAGGGACTGGGCAGCCAGGTGAAAGGAAAGTACCAGGGAAATGAATACAAAAAAAAGCGTTCTATTGTAAAATTTCAACATCAATTCTCTAAAAGCGTTAATTTAAAGTGTAACACAATGTTAATTATTTATTTCATATAAAAAAAGTTTTTATCCAGAGTTTTTGGATAGTACCAGATTAATATCCCTCGTTTTGCCACAAGACGAACGCTATTAGTCGTTCATTTGCGGTCTTTGAAAAAGGGAGAGGCGACAGTGTCTTATCCTAAAATAGATTTACACAAATTAAGTGTAAAAATGGAATATCAAAATTATTACGTTAGCAAGAATGCTTACAGTCTTGAACGTTTTTAATCACTCTTATCATAGCGCTAACAGTGCTGTTGATAGTTGTGGTCGTTCTGATATTCCGACAGCAGAACATCAATTGAAGTATTGCCTGAAAGAATTCATTACATTGTGAAATAATTACTCCAATGAAAAATCAACAAACCCACTCAAGGTTTAAAAAAGTATAAAGCAGCAATTACCGCAAACCATCTATGCAGCAACTTAGTACCACATTGGACCACTTGATTTTCGGATGCTACTCCCTGAATGAGGCAGTTGATTTTATTGATGAGCAGCTTGGAGTGCAGGCTGAAACAGGAGGACGTCATTTAACCATGGGCACTTACAACACGCTTCTCAAGCTGGACGATACCACTTATTTTGAGATCATCGCGATAGATCCGGAAGGGAAAAAGCCCGGCCGGCCGCGGTGGTTCAACATGGACAAATTTGGTCCGGGCAGTAAGCCTCAACTGATCACCTGGGTGGTAAGGACCAATGATATTCAGCAGGCGGTGAAGCAATCCAAATTGAAACACGGCGTGATTGAATCCCTGCAGCGTGGAATTTACGAATGGCAGATTGCTATTCCACCGGATGGAAAAATGCCCATGCAGGGAATCGCTCCAACGATCATTCAATGGAAAAACGACCGGCATCCGGCACATACTCTTTCTGATTCCAAAATATCCTTATTGAACATAGAAGCATTTCATCCGGACGCTGATACACTGATGGATTCTTTAACCTCCATTGGCTTTAAAGGCAACTTTTCAGCAAAAAAAACCGGGGGAAACGAAAAGCCGGTATTGCGTGCTACTCTCAAATGCCCAAAAGGGGTAGTCACATTGGAATCTGAAATGACAGCCGGCTAAAAGCAACAGATCTGTAGCAATTAAAGCCGGTCTGCAACGCTTTTTGCTGCAATGACAGCACCTTCCATATAACCGGAAAATTCAGTCGCTGTTTCGGTATTGGCAAAAAACAGTTTTCCATCCATATAGCTGTTTTGCAATGCAGGATGCCCATTGTTTTGATGCGGCCGCTGAACGCTTTGGTTTTCGGAAACAACATATTCGTCTGTCCATACTTTATCATAATAGGCCAGTGGATGAGCGGCCTTTTCTCCCATCAATTCTGCCAATTGTTTTAAAACATATTCCTTTTGTACTTCGGGCGTATATGCGGCAACACCACCATTAAGAAAACCTGTAAATCCAAACCTGTTGCCTTCAAAATTAGTATGGTCATACATTTCTACTACAATACCTGCATGGCTATAGAGCATTCCTGAATAACCCTGGTTACGCCAAAACGGTTCTACATATTCTAAGGTGAATTTAACGGCTCCTGCCATCCATGTCTGAACAGTTGGCAATAAATCGGAAACGTTGCCCGGCAGGGCTGGCGAAAAGTGAATGGCAGATGCAGCTAACGCAGGAGGAATACAGATAACTACCTTATCCGCCTCAAAGCTTTTACCATCAACTGTTTGCACTATAAGTCCATCATTGGATTTCGTAATTGAATTGACCTTTGTGTTGAGTTGTATATTTTCTTTAGCGAATTTTGCTGCTAATGTGGTGATCAGGATTTCGGTTCCACCGGCAAGCCGGTAAGAGGGTGTCTCAGCCTCCGGAACAAAAAACTTTTGAGCCGGTTCAAAAGATTTTGTTTGAAACAACGAAATTCCTTTTGAAAATTGCGGATACTTTTTTAATCCCAATTCTTCAATCAGCGCCAATAAATTAGGTTTTAAAGCTGTCTCAACATAATCTGAGGCGGCTTTTTTATTGTTACCTGGAAGAACGGTCAGAACGCTTGCCTTCCGCGGTCTGAACGATGCTAATTTAAAAATTTCTCCACGGCCCAAAACGGTGATCTTCGTTCATCGCTGTTTCTGGCATGGACATAAAAATTAGTTCCTTCCTTCCTTCGCAATCTTTTCTTTCCACGCCCGTTCGAACGTCATTGCCAGGCGCATAAATAAATATTCATCGTTTACCAAAAATTTCCTTGCGCCGTGGCAATCCCCTTTGTGAACCTTTGTGCCCTTAGCGCCTTTGTGGTAAAAAAAACCTTTGCGCCGGCAAAAGAAAAATCTCTTTCCGCCCAAAGAATTTCTTTATTTTTCTATTCCGTGGTCGGTATCCCCACCGACCAGTCCAGGGACAATCTTGCTCCAAAAGACCACGGAATGAGTTATTTATAAAAGAGTGAGAAAAATACTCAGAGCTTCTGTGACACCGACCGTAACCTTGTTATCTTTTGACTTTGTAAAATTAATTGCTGTTGTTGTTATTGTCATTCCCATTGCCGCGTGGGCTACCCATAATTGGCATCAGAATTTCGCTTACCACACGAACTTAAGCTGGTGGATTACAGCAGCAGTTGCGATCTTGTGTATAAGGGCAGGTAGAGCAGCGAATGGCGAACCCGGTAAAGAGTTTGAGGAAGCGTTACAGGTCTTGCCCTGAGGCTGGAATGGAAAAATAAAAAGTAGAGCCTTTATTCAGCTCACTGACAGCCCATATTTTTCCTCCATGCCTGCTGATGATTTGTGAAGACACATACAATCCGATCCCTGAACCGCTAAATGTAGAAGTAACGCCGCTCACCCTGTAAAAACGACTGAAAATATTTGTGAGTTCTTCTACCGGAATGCCAATGCCTTTATCCTCAATACTCACAATGATAGCATCCTCAGATCTGAACGCCTTCACCTTTATTTCTTTCGAGTTCGGTGAATACTTTATCGCGTTTCCCAACAGATTACTTATTACAAGCCCTATCCTGTCCCTGTCTCCGTATGCCAGCAGTTGCTTCTTACTCACCTGCTTCAGCACGATCCTGATGGCAGTGGTAGCCTGCATATTGCGGATCATCTCTTTTAATAAATCATTCATATCAAAATCTGCAAGCTTTAACTCCAGTTTTCCTGCCTGCATCTTTGAAATGTCGAGAAGATCGTTGATCAGCTGATTTAATTTTTCTACCTGTTTTATGGTTTTTTCAACAAACAAATGATTTTCGTCCTGCTGCATTTTAAGATCCATTATATCCAGGTTGGCCTTAATAATGGTAAGGGGTGTTTTCAATTCATGACTGGCCATTGCCATAAAGTCATCCTTGTATTTATTAAGCTGCTTCAATTTTTCCGTGTACAGGAGCATTTGTTTTTCCATCTGAATTTTGTCGGTGATATCCCGCGCAATCTTGACGCCCCTATAATTTTGCCCGCTTTGTTGCGTATCGGTGAAACAGTTAATGCAATATTCAGCTTTCTTCCGTCTTTGGCGACCCTGACAGTTTCGAAATGTTTAATTTTTTTACCATTACGGATGTTCTCTATGATCATCGTCTCCTCCTCCATCCTGTCTGGCGGAATAATAATGGAAATATGCCTGCCTATTACCTCGGATTCCGTATAACCAAACATTTTGGTGGCTGCCTGGTTCCAGCTGGTAATAATACCAAAAAGCGTTTTGCTAATAATGGCATCATCGGATGAACTTACAATGGCAGCCAGCATAGCCTGTTTTTCTTCTGCCAGCCCTTGATGAGAAATGTCGCGCGCGATCTTTGAAGCGCCGATAATATTTCCTTCCTGGTCTTTAATGGGTGAAACGGTTAAAGAGATCTTTATTTTTCGCTTATTTTTTGCGATCCTCACGGTACGGAAATGATCCACCTTTATTCCTTTTCTCACATTTTCCAATATCATATCCTCTTCCTGCAGTCTCTCATGGGGAATAATGATAGAAATATGGTTGCCAATAGCCTCGCTTTCCGAATAGCCGAACATTCTTTCCGCAGCCGGATTCCAACTGATAATGATGCCGTCCAGCGTTTTACTAATGATAGCGTCGTCAGAAGAATTGACAATTGCCGAAAGAACTGCCTGTTTCTCATTCACAATTTTTTGCACAGAAATATCCCTGGCTATGATCGACATGCCCAATACATCGGTGTTACTGGCTTTTAAGGGAGAGGCTGTAAGGGAAATATCAATTTTATTACCCTCTTTTGTTTTCAGTACCGTTTCAAAATGCCTGATCTTTTTCCCATTTCTTACCTGGCTGATAATTCTTTCCTGCTCTTCCTGCAATTCTTCGGGGACAATAATTGAAATATGATTATTAATTGCTTCACTGGCAGAATACCTGAAGATGTTTTCAGCTCCCTGGTTCCAGCTGGTGATAATGCCGTCAAATTTATTGCTGATGATGGCATCATCTGCCGATTCAACTATCGCTGACAACCTTGCTTCAATTTCTTCATCCTGTGTGTTCACTTACTGGTGCTTTTTATATGTAAGGATATACTGCTCAATTTTGATTCCAGTAATTATTTTCAATCTTATTTTCAATTTGTTCAAATATAACATCATTCTGACGATTCATAGAGAACGTAAATCCACAATGCGGGATGATTTGAGTAAAAGCTAAATGATTTTATTCCATGGTCGGTGTCCTCACCGACCAGTCAAGCGATAAAGGAAATGTCTTGTCCTAAAATAGGTTTACACAAATGAAGTGAAAAATGGAATATCAAACCTATTATGTAAGCAAGAATGTTTACAGCATTGAGTTAAAGCATAAAATATGTAAAGAACATATTAATGAAGGTACACGGCTTGGAGA
>JBQCIM010000003.1:0-21208 GCA_051953735.1 Ginsengibacter sp. | reverse complement strand
AACGCTTGCTTTTTTACAAAGCACATGGAAAAAAGTAAATCCTTCCACAAAATTTGAATACCAATTTTTCGACCAACAATTACTAATGACGCATTTACTGCTAAGCGATGTTGCATCTGTTATAAGTTTGTTGTCTTTTCTTGCTGTTTTAATTTCCTGCATGGGTTTGTTGGGTATGGCAACCTACACAGCCGAAACAAGACAAAAAGAAATAGGCATACGCAAAATGCTGGGTTCAAGTGTGTTGCAGGTGATTATGTTGTTGTCAAAAAGCTACCTGGTTTTGCTTACAATTGCAATCGTAATTGCAGCGCCCATTGCATACATGGTTAATAATATGTGGCTGCAATTTTTTGCATCAAGAGTAAGTATAAGCCCGTTAATACTGCTCGTAAATATTTTGATTTTAGGAGTTATCAGTTTAATCATTGTTTTTTCACAGGCGTGGCGTGTTTCTGTCACAAATCCCGTAAAGAGTTTGAGAACGGAATGAGCGATGAATACTGATTGGCCAATCATGAATAAATGAAATCAGAGATCACAAAATCATAAAGCAGTAAATCAACTTTTATGTTTAAAAATTATTTCAAAACCGCATGGCGGAATCTTTGGAAACAAAAGGCTTTTACAGTCATTAATATTCTTGGCTTATCTGTTGGCATGACTGCATTTTTCCTGATCTTTTTGTACGTAAATTTTGAGACAAGTTATGATGCTTTTAATAAAAAAGCGGACAGAATTTACAGGGTGGTTACTGATATAAAAACGCCTTCCGACATGTTGCACTGGAGCGCCACTTCTGCACCCATGGCCATTAATATACGTAAAGATTTTCCTGAGGTCGAATCTGCGGTCAGGATCAGTCCTCAAAGTTTCCTGGTGAAAAAAGGCAACTTCAAATTTCAGGAGAAGAATACCATTATGGCTGATTCTACCCTTTTCAACATCTTCGACTTTCCCCTGATTTATGGGGATAAGAATACAGCGTTGAAAGAGCCGATGAGTGTGGTGCTGTCACAAACTGCTGCCAAAAAATATTTTGGTAGCAGCAACCCTGTCGGGCAAACGGTTCTGCTTACCGGTGCATTGATTAATTCAAAAGTTACCGGAGTTATGAAAGATATTCCCGAGAATTCACAGATCAAAGCAGATATGATTGTTTCTATGTCTTCGCAGAAGCAGGTGTATGGTAATTCACTGGATAGTCAGTGGGCGAATTTTGGTTTAACTTCTTACCTGCTTTTAAGGCCAGGAACGGCCCCTAAGAAACTGGAAGCAAAATTTCCTGCATTTTTAGATAGATATACCGGCGAGAAGCTTAAGGAAGCGCAGATGAGTTTCACGCTTTTTCTTGAGCCATTAAGAGATGTGTACCTCAGTTCAACAAGAGATGGTAAAAAAACGGGTAACCTCAATAATGTTTATATTTTTTCGATCGTTGCGCTGTTTATCTTAATTATTGCCTGTATCAACTTTGTAAATCTTACTACTGCAAAATCTGCTGAGCGTGCCAAAGAAGTGGGGATACGAAAAGTAGCCGGTGCCGAAAAGCTTCAGCTCATGAGGCAATTTATTGGTGAGTCTGTTTTGCTATGCCTGGTTGCTTTTGCGATAGCGGTGCTTCTGTCCATGTTATTAATTCCTTTATTTAATCAGCTTGCCGGCAAGACGATCAGCACAGGTTTTTTTCAGCATTTCTCAAACCTGCTGTTATTGTTGGTGACTTCTGTCTGCATTGGATGCATAGCAGGTATTTATCCGGCGCTGGTGTTGTCATCCTTTAAACCTATCACAGTATTAAAAGGCCGGTTTTCAACCGGGGCTCATGGTCTTTTATTAAGAAAGGGACTGGTGGTGGCACAATTCACGATTTCTATAGCATTGATCATTGCAACGATCATTGTGTACCACCAGTTGAAATATATGAGAAGCCAGGACCTTGGTTTTAATAAAGATCAGATGATTATTATAGATACTAATGGGGATAAAAATAAAGAGGCATTCAAAGAATCACTGTCTTCAATCCCGGGCGTAATAAGTACTTCCTTCTCGAGTTCAGTTCCCGGCAATGGTAATTCAACTGCCTATTCCAAAGTGGAAAACAAATCGGGTGATATGCAGACAGCAAGCCTCGATATTTATTTTGTGGATTTTGATTTTATCAAACAATACCAAATGAAAATTATTGCCGGTCGTGGTTTTTCAAAAGAATTTGCTACTGATACTACCCAGGCAATGGTAATTAATGAAAGCACCGCAAAGTTATTAGGGTTTAGTTCGCCGGAACAGGCAATCGGGAAAAACTTTGACCAATGGGGGAGAAAAGGAAAGATTATTGGCGTGATCAAAGATTTTCATTATCAAAGTTTACAACAAGCGATACCACCATTGACCATGCGGATTGAACCACAGGGATATCAAATGCTCTCCATAAAAGTATCCTCGAATAATCTGCCTTCCACAATTAAGTCTATTGAGCACAAATGGAATCAATTGATTCCTGACAGGCCTTTTGATTACACATTTCTGGATGAAAGCTTTGACAAACAATACCGTGATGAAGACAGGTTTGGAAATCTGTTTTTGAATTTTGCGATACTGGCAATATTTATTTCCTGCCTCGGCCTGCTTGGTCTCGCATCCTACAGTACCATCCAACGGACAAAAGAAATCGGTATCAGGAAGGTGCTCGGAGCTTCCGTTTCCAATATCACCACATTGCTATCAAAGGAGTTTATAAAACTTGTTTTGATTGCGATGTTGATCGCCTGTCCAATTGCGTGGTTTGGAATGCACAAATGGCTGGAGGGATTTGCTTACCGTATCAGCATTCATTGGTGGGTATTTATTCTTGCAGGCGCGTTGGCAATTTTAATAGCTTGGTTAACGGTCAGTTTCCAGGCAATAAAAGCAGCGATAGCCAATCCGGTGAAAAGTTTGAGAAGCGAATAGTGTGCAAATGTGAAAATCAGAAAATGCGAAAATGAAATACGAATTATTTATTGTTTCACTGCTATAACAGGTATGCATAAACGAAATTAGAAATCAGGAACTACAACTACAAATTATCATGTTCAAAAATTATTTTAAAATAGCATGGCGAAACCTTATTAAGAATAAAGTTTTTTCTTTTATAAATATCGCAGGATTAACTATTGGCTTAACCTGTTGCTTACTGATTGCATTGTATATTCATCAACAATTGAGTTTTGACAAGTTTCAGAAAAACGGAGACCGGATTGCGCGGGTTATCATGCAATACAATTTTAACGGAAGCACCGAATCGAATGAAGGTAATTATACAAGCGTAAGAGTAGCGGCAATTTTTCCAAAAACCTTTCCTGAAGTAGAAGCAGCGATTAAAATGACGGAATATAGCAGGGTGGTACGATATGATAATAAGATGTTTGACGAGAAAAAATTCATGTATGCTGATCCTGACTTTTTTGATATTTTTTCATTCAAATTGCTTCGTGGCAACATACTTGATGCGCTTTCAGCACCCTATGATATCGTGCTTACAGAATCAACAGCAAAAAAATATTTTGGTAACAGTGATCCCATCAACAAAACGCTACGCGTTGGTAACGATAGTAACTTATATCACGTTACAGGTATTATGGAGGATTGCCCTTCCAACTCACAAATACAATTAGATTTACTGTCGTCATTTTCTTCACTTGGGCTTACACCTGATTATGAAGATTCATACTGGGATGCCAATTACACCACTTATTTATTGCTGAAAAATAAAAATGCCATAAGCGGGTTACAGGCAAAACTTCCCGCTTTTATGAAAAAAGAAATGGAGGGGAAGGGCGCTACGATAAATTTCCATCTTGAACCTTTTAACAAGATCCACTTGTATTCTCCGTACGACAGTTTTGTGCCCAATACTAGTATCACTTACATTTATATTCTGGGTGCTGTGGCATTGTTGATACTTATTATTGCATGCTTTACTTATGTAAATTTAAGCACTGCACGATCATTAGAAAGAGCAAGGGAAGTAGGTGTTCGTAAAGTAATAGGCGCATTAAAAAATCAATTGTTCTGGCAGTTTATTAATGAATCGGTTTTACTTTCATTAATCGCTGTTTTGTTAAGTTTGTTTTTGGCAGCGCTTTTACTACCGTTTTTCAACAATTTATCTAATGAACAGCTGAAGGCACAAGCGCTTTTTTCTTTTCCGTTCATTGTATTCTCTGTCTCTGTTGGAATAATGATCAGTTTCCTTGCAGGTTTTTATCCCGCTCTGATACTTACCAAATTTCAACCGGTAAAAGTTTTAAAAGGCACATTTAAGAACACAGGGTCAGGGAAAGTATTAAGAAAATCACTGATTGTCTTCCAGTTTGCAATTTCAGTATTTCTTATCGTTTCTGCTTTTATTATACAGCAGCAATTATATTTTATTCAACATAAAAAATTAGGATATAGCCGCGACCACGTTCTTGTATTACCTATGAATGATAAAATGCTTGCCAGAATTGATGTAATTAAGCAGCAGTTTAAAACTGATCCTGATGTGCTGAATGTTTCGAGATGCGTACGTTCGCCTGTTGAAGGCGGCGGTGGATACAATATGCGTTCATCAACCATGTCTGAAAATGAACAGATTGCTGTAACTGCAAATCCTGTTGATGAAGAGTTTATTAATACAGTTGGCTTGCAGTTGATAGCGGGAACCAATTTTACCGCCCAGGATATTAAAGATTTGTCGAACGATAGTGCCGTGAATAAACAAGAATATCATTTCATTTTAAATGAATCGGCAGCAAAACAGTTAGGATGGACGCCGCAGGAAGCCATCGGAAAAAGAATGTACATGGCTCAGCGCGGAGGGTTTGTAAGAGGGGTGGTAAAAGATTTCAATTTTGAATCATTGCATTCTCCCATTAAACCATTTGTTTTATTTCCCGAAATAAGGGGACGTGAATTATTAGTGAAACTAAGCGGTCAACACCTTGTGCAAACAATTTCTTTTTTGCAATCGAAATGGAAAGAGCTTGTACCGGATCGCCCTTTTGAATATCATTTTATGGATGAAGATTATAACAGGCTTTATCAGTCAGAAATACGCCTCGGGGAAATAATGAATGTATTTACGCTTATAGGTATTTTACTTGCCTGTTTTGGTTTGTTTGGCTTATCCTCTTATGCTATGCGACAAAGAACCAAAGAGGTTGGAATTAGAAAAGTGCTGGGCGCCAGCGTTGCAGGTATCAGTGCCATGCTTTCAAAAGATTTTTTAAAGCTTGTTCTTATCTCAATTGTAATTGCAACACCAATTGGATGGCTGGCAATGAATGCGTGGCTCCGGAATTTTGCTTACCGGATTAGTATAAACGGATGGATATTTTTGGCTGCGGCATTTTTATCAATATTTGTTGCATTGATCACAGTGAGTTTCCAGGCGATAAAAGCAGCGATTGCCAATCCTGTGAAGAGTTTGAGGAGTGAGTGAAATTATTTTAATTTATGTTCATCCATTATAATTAAACGATTAAACAAAATGAAAAAGTATTTAATTTTATTAGCAATTATTATTACGTGCTGTGCAGTAAAGGCACAAAACAAATCAGACAAAGAACCGTATTTAACCCGGACATTCCCTTCTGAAACAATTACCAATATCCTTTCAAAAACCAGTGGTGGTAATATCACTGTTACTGCAGTAAATCCTTCCGAATCGCGGGTAGAGGTTTTCGTATGGCAGAACGGGCATAGACTAAATCCTGTATCGGCTGATGAACTAAAAACAAATATTGCCAATAATTATGATCTTGATGTTTCTGTTAATAACGGTACTTTAACAGCAACAGCCACTCCAAAAAGCAAGATCACCAATTGGAAAAACACCCTAAGTTTTTCTTTTAAAATTTATGTTCCCGAAAAAGTATCCACCAAACTGCAAACGAGTGGCGGAAACATAATTTTGACGGGCATTTCAGGCACTCAGGATTTTTCAACTTCCGGTGGCAACCTTGATCTGAGTAGTTTAAGCGGAAAGGTTAAAGGCAAAACTTCCGGCGGAAATATTTACCTGAAAAATTGCAAAAATGATCTTGAGCTTAAAACAAGTGGCGGAAACATTGTGGCAGAGAACTCTGATGGAAACATACTTGTTTCTACCTCCGGGGGAGCAATACACCTGAATGACTTAAAAGGGAATATTGATGCCACCACCAGTGGAGGAAATATCGAAGGTCAGGCCGTTGAAGGCGAATTGTCAGCACATACTTCCGGAGGAAATATTTCATTTCAAAAACTGAATTGTAGCTTAAAAGCTTCTACCAGTGGAGGAAATATTGATGCGTCAATTAATACTCCCGGAAAGTATATTTCTTTGAATAATTCCGGAGGGAAAGTAAGTCTAACGCTTCCCGGCAGCATAGGTATGGATTTGAAATTGAACGCTTCAAAAATCACAACCGAAAACATTAAAAATTTCAAAGGAACAAAAAATAGAACGCAAATGATTGGCTCTGTTAACGGCGGCGGTATACCGGTAACAATTGATGCGGGTAGCGGAAAAATAGAGATAGCATTTGACTAGTAAGAAAGTGCTGTGGAGACCGGCCTGAAGCCAGTCCTGTCAAGAGTTTGAGAAGTGGGTAGTTAATGTGAAGATGTGGAAGTATTACAGTAATGAATACACGAAAATAAATTACAGAGCTTTAAACAAGTATGTACTAAGAACTAAAACGAAGCAATGATAAAAAATTATTTAAAAATCGCGTGGCGTAACCTGATAAAAAATAAAGGCTATTCTGCAATCAATATTATCGGTCTTGCTACCGGGATGGCCGTTGCCATGCTGATTGGTTTTTGGATTTATGACGAGGTAACTTTTAATACATATCATACCAATCATAAAGAGCTTGCACAAGTGATGACCACCCAAACTTTTAACGGTCAAACCGGCACCGGGAAGGCTGTGGCGATGCCTTTGGGAAATGAACTTCGAACCAAATATGGAAGTGATTTTAAAAATGTGTCAATGGCTTCATGGAACTTCGGGCATATCCTTGCTGTTGGTGATAAAAAAATTAGCGCCCAGGGAATGTGGGTAGAACCAAATTTCCCTTCCATGTTTACTCTAAGAATGATTAAAGGAACATGGGCAGGCCTGACAGATCCTTCTTCCATTCTATTAAGTTCTTCGGTTGCAAAATCATTATTTGGGAAAGAAGATCCGGTGAATAAACTAATCAAATTAGACAATAAAGAAAGCTATAAAGTCACCGGTGTATTCGAAGATCTTCCGAGAAATACTACTTTATACGAAACAAAAATATTGCTGTCATGGAATAAATACATCACCACAGAAGATTGGCTGAAAGGATCAATGACACAATGGGGAAATCATTCATTCCAGGCTTTTGTACAGGTAAATGATCATGTTGACATAGCGAAAGTTTCAGATAAAATTAAGAATGCTTCGATGGTCCATTTAAAAGAAGCAGAAGATGGAAAAGAAGAATTGGTTTTGCAACCAATGGACAACTGGCGGTTGCACAGTGAATTTAAAAATGGCAAATTAGCAGGCGGTCGGATTCATTTTGTATGGCTGTTCGGAATTATTGGAATATTTGTTTTGCTTCTTGCCTGCATCAATTTTATGAACCTCTCTACCGCCAGAAGCGAAAAGCGTGCAAAAGAAGTGGGCATCAGGAAAACCATCGGTTCATTGCGTAGTCAACTTATCAAACAATTTTTAACCGAATCAGTTCTTATCTCATTGCTTGCCCTTGTGATTGCAGTTATTTTAGTCATCATACTACTTCCTTTCTTTAATGGACTATCGGATAAACAAATTTCATTTCCATTTGGAAACATCAGCTTCTGGGGACTTCTGTTGACATTTACTTTTTTTACAGGAATTATTGCAGGAAGTTACCCTGCATTTTATTTATCCGGCTTTAAGCCTATCAAAGTGTTGAAAGGCACTTTTCGTGCCGGAAGGTTTGCAGCACTTCCGCGCAAAGTGTTGGTGGTAGTACAGTTTACGATTTCGATAGCTTTGATCATAGGGACAATTATTGTTTACAAACAAGTGCAGTTTGCCAAATCAAGACCTGTTGGTTATACCCGTGAAGGATTGATCACATTGAGCATGAACACGCCTGATCTTTATGGACATTACGATGCATTGCGTAATGATCTCATGGCAACCGGTGCGGTAGATAATATGGCGGAGTCTTCAAGTCCTTCAACTGATGTCTGGTCGAACCAGATCGGATTTGATTGGGCAGGAAAAGATCCCAATACCTTGCCGTTATTCGGAACCATCGGTGTTACCCAGGATTTTGGAAAAACAATCGGCTGGCACATCATTCAAGGCCGCGATTTTTCAAGAGACTTTACTACTGATACAAGCGCTTTAATTTTGAATGAAGCCGCCGTAAAGCTTACGGGTTTAAAAAATATTGTTGGACAGATTATCAACTGGAATAAAAAGCCTTATACAGTAGTGGGAGTAGTAAAAGATATGGTAATGGAATCACCGTATGAACCCGTAAAACCGACCATCTTTTCAATGAATCCTGGCTGGGCAAGTGTCATTACGGTGCGGATAAAACCATCTGAGAGCATGCAGGCTGCCCTGGCAAAAATTGAAACAGTTTTCAAAAAATATAATCCAGGGAGTCCTTTTGAATACAAGTTTACAGACGAAGATTATGCAAAGAAGTTTTCTGATGAAGAGCGCATAGGAAATCTGTCTACCTTTTTTGCAGTGCTTGCTATTTTTATTTCCTGCCTTGGTTTATTTGGATTAGCATCCTTTGTTGCTGAACAGCGCACAAAAGAAATCGGAGTACGGAAAGTGCTTGGAGCTACTGTTTTTATGCTATGGCAAATGTTGTCAAAAGAATTTGTGATGCTGGTTATTATTTCTTCTTTCATTGCCATTCCATTAGCGTGGTATTTCCTTCATGAATGGTTGCAGAAATATGAATACCGGACAAATATCTCCGGCTGGATATTTCTGGCTGCGGCAGTAGGGGCATTAGTGATCACATTGCTAACGGTCAGTTTCCAGGCAATAAAAGCAGCGATTGCAAATCCGGTGAAGAGTTTGAGAAGTTAATAATGTGCTGATGTGAAAATTTGAAAATGTGAAAATGGAGAAACGTCATAATTGTTTGTTTACTGTTTTAAAAGTGACGAAAAGAATTATGATGAATTAAATCAGGTATGAACAAATTGTACATCATAAATCAACTTGTATGTTTCAAAATCATTTAAAGATTGCCTGGCGAAGTTTGATAAAAGACCGGCAATTCACTTTTTTGAATTTGCTGGGGCTCTCCGTTGGTCTTGCCTGTACATTAATGATTTATTTGTGGGTACATGATGAAATGAGCGTTGATAAATTTTTTGCGCGGGATAATCAAATCTATCAACTGATGGAGAAGAGAAAAACGGGAGGAGCAACGGCAATATCAGACGAATCTTCAGGAATGCTAGGTGAAGTGCTGGCAACGCGGATGTCACAAATTGAATATGCTGCTGCAGTAGCGCCACCAGAATGGTTTCAAAAATTTACACTTACCAATGGAGACAAAAACATTAAAGCAAGCGGCCAATATGCAGGTAAAGATTATTTCAATATTTTTTCATTCACGTTATTGGATGGCAAAAAAGATAACGTATTGGCAGATAAAAATTCAATCGTTATTTCTGATGAATTGGCCAGAAAATTATTTGGTACAACCCAAAACCTGGTTGGCAAACCAATCCGTTTTCAGCATGATCATAATTTTTTTATTTCTGGTGTTTTTGAAAAACCTTCCTCACATTCTTCACAGCAATTCGACTTTGTTCTTTCATTTGAATACATGAAAGACATTTACCCGTGGGTAAAAACATGGACGAATACAGGACCACACAATTTTGTATTGCTCAGAAAAGGAACCAATATTAACACCTTCAATAAACAAATTGCCGGTATTGTAACAGAAAATAGCGGTGATACTACCCGCACTGCTTTTGCAACGAAATTTGCTGACACTTATCTTCTCAACACATTCAGCCATGGCTCCCGAACCGGTGGAAAAATGGAGTATGTGCGCCTGTTTTCGCTGATCGCGATTTTTATTCTTTTAATTGCCTGTATCAACTTTATGAATCTTTCAACGGCAAAAGCTTCAAGACGATTAAAAGAAATAGGGATTAAAAAAGTGATGGGCGCAAGACGCGGGCAATTGATCTTTCAATTTCTAACCGAATCAATACTGCTTTCCATTTTTGCAATGATCTTCGCGATTGTGATTGTATCGGTTCTGCTTCCGCAATTCAATCAACTGACGGGTAAAGAAATCAGGTTGACATATCACTCTGACCTAATTTTTAAGTTACTGATTATTATTTTAATTACAGGCTTGGCTTCGGGAAGCTATCCTGCAATTTATCTTTCCGGCTTTAAGCCCATCAGCATACTGAAAGGCAAATTTCGTGCTTCTTTTGCAGATGTATTTTCACGAAAAAGTCTGATTGTTTTCCAGTTCGCTCTTTCTTCGTTATTAATTGTTGCGGTGCTTGTGGTTTATCAGCAAATTCATTTTATACAAAAAACCAACCCGGGCTACAATAAGGATAATGTCATACGGTTTAACTCGGAAGGAAGAATTCAGAATTCAGAAGATGCTTTTGTTGCCGCGCTTAAGAAAATTCCCGGAGTTATCAATTCAAGTTATACAGCGCATAATATGATCGGCAGGAATTATGGCGATTATGGACTCAGCTGGGAAGGAAAGGATCCGGATGAAGCGGATTACTTTGAAGGATTTGGAGTTGGTTATGATTTTATTGAAACAATGGATATGCAGATGGCCGGGGGAAGAAGTTTCTCACGGAGCTTTGGAAATGACGATTCAACGATCATATTGAACGAAGCTGCAGTTAAGCTGATGCATCTTAAAAATCCTGTTGGAAAAACAGTAAAATATTTTGACCAGAACCGGCAAATTATTGGTGTTGTAAAAGATTTTCATTTTGAATCACTGCATGAGCCTGTAAAACCTTGTTTTATCATTCATGAAAATCCTGGAAATGTTTGGGATAAGATCATGGTGAGAATAAAAGCTGCTGATCAGGCCCGTACTATCGCAGCCATCACTCACTTATATGAATCGTATAATCCCGGTTTTCCTTTTGATTATAATTTCTTAGATGAATCCTATCAGAAACAATATCTGGCAGAAACAAGAGTTGGAATTTTGTCAAAATACTTTGCCGGTCTTGCCATCCTTATATCCTGTCTTGGACTTTTTGGTCTCGCCGCTTTTACTGCCCAAAAAAGGCAAAAAGAAATTGGTATCCGCAAAGTAGTTGGAGCATCCGTAAAGGATATTACTTTAATGCTGTCAAAAGAATTCTTTAGGCTAACGTTGATCGCTGTCTTGATTGCATTTCCATTAGCATGGTGGGCAATGAACCATTGGCTTCAAAGTTTTGCCTACCGGATAAAAATTTCACCGGTTGTGTTTGTGATAGCCGGTTTTTCTGTGATGCTGATTACTTTCCTTACTATTGGTTTCCAGGCAATAAAAGCAGCGATCGCAAATCCTGTGAAGAGTTTGAGAACGGAATGATAATTTAAAAATAAAGCAATTTGAAAATTTGAAAATGAAACTCAAACATCAATAAATCGGGCATTAAAAATCAACTTTTATGTTTAAAAATTATTTTAAAACCGCATGGCGAGGGCTTCTAAGGAATAAGTTTTATTCAGTCATTAATATTTCAGGTTTAACGATTGGTTTAACGGTTGGTATTTTGATTTTGCTTTGGGTACAAGACGAATACAGCTTTGATAGTTTTCATAAGAATGCGAAAAATATTATTAAGCTGGAGAACATTGTTGGCACAAATGCAAGCCGCCAGTTGTGGACACAAACTGCAGCGCCGATCGGCACAATGGCCAAACAACAAATTGCCGGAATTAAAGAAGTTGTGCGCATTACGGCAAATAATTCCTATGCATTGTATAAATACAAGGATAAAATATTTAGTGATGCCAAAACTTATTTTACTGATGCATCGTTTTTTACAGTCTTCGATTTTCCTTTTATAAAAGGGAATGCAGACGACCCTTTCCCTGATAATTATTCTGTTGTAATTACAGAAACCACAGCAAAGAAATTTTTTGGTAATGATAATGTTATTGGAAAAATTATCACGGCAGATGACAGCGCTTATTTTAAAGTTACGGGCGTTATAAAAGATATTCCAAAGAACTCAACTATACAGGGAGATATCTTTTTCCCAATGAGTTTGCTGGCTCAAAAAACATATGCCGGCAATAAAGATGGGAAAAATATTTATAATGATTATACATCGTTTATTTTTGATACCTATCTTTTATTACAACCCGGTTTTTCATTTAATGGCTTTGCAAAAAAATTGCGCGATATACATTTAAGCGTTAGCCCCGGTGATACCGACATAGGTTATGTTTGGTTACCGCTTGAAAAAATTCATTTGTATCACAGCGATGGCAGCCAAGGCGGAGCAAGCACCGTACGCATGTTCATGATTATTGCAATTATCATTTTGATTATTGCCTGTATTAATTATGTAAACCTTTCGACTGCACGGGCAATGTTGCGTTCAAAAGAAGTAAGCTTACGCAAAATTGTTGGCGCAGCAAGATTGCAATTATTTTTTCAATTTATTGCTGAAACAACGTTACTCTTTGTTTTTGCAGTTGTCATTTCATTGATTCTTGTTGGTACATTATTGCCATTATTCAACCAGGTTTCAGGGAAAGAAATATCTATCGATCTTGCAGATTACCACATCTGGATCGTAATACTTTCCGCTATCATAGGAACACTTATTACATCAAGTATTTATCCTGCAATTTTATTGTCTTCATTCGAACCGATTAAAGCATTAAAAGGAAAAATTTCTGCAAGCATCAGCAGTGTGATGTTTAGAAAAATATTAGTGGTTATTCAGTTTACATTTTCAATTGTGTTGATAACGGGAACTATTGTTATCAGCAATCAACTTAGATACATTCAATCTAAACAATTAGGTTATGATAAAGAGAACGTATTAACGATGCCGATGATTCACATGGCACCGCATCTCGATGCCATTGGTGCTGACTTATTAAAACAATCGGGCGTAACAGATGTAACATGGGCGAGCCGTAATATTATTGATGTCCATATTCAGGCAGGTGATAACGATTGGGAGGGAAAACAGCCCGGTGAATCTGTTATGCTAACCCCGATTAATGTTGATGAAAATTTTATTCCGTTTTTTAAAATGAAATTTGTTGAAGGAAAAAATTTTGCTGGCGATGTATCTGATTCAACCCATTTTATTTTGAATGAAACAGCTATTGCTGCAATGCGGTTGAAAAATCCAATTGGCAAACGTATCAGGCTTTGGAAAACCACAGGAACCATTATCGGCATCGTAAAAGATTTCAATTTTCAATCGGTGCGTAATAAAATATTGCCGGCTATTTTTTACGACCAGCAAAAAACATACGGATATTTTTATGTAAGGACAACCGGTAAAAATTTACCTAACGTAATTGCTGCGGCAAAAACCCAATGGAATAAATACAACCGGGAATATCCTTTCACTTACAATTTTTTAGATGATAAATTCAAAAGCTTGTATGAGGATGAACAACGCACTGGTTTACTCTTCAGCATATTTGCAGGTATCGCCATTTTTATTTTATGCCTTGGTTTGTTTGGTTTAGCCGCATACACGGCAGAAGTTCGTACAAAAGAAATTGGGATAAGAAAAGTATTGGGTTCAACTGTATCAGGCATTATACAATTGTTAGCAAAAGACTTTGTAAAGCTTGTTGTGATTGCCATTGTGATTGCAACACCCCTTGCATTGTATTTAATGAATGCATGGCTTGAGGATTTTGCTTATAAAATAACTTTAGGTTGGAGTGTATTTGTTATTGCCGGATTTATTGCGATTGCAATTGGATTAATTACCATCAGCTTTCAATGCATAAGAGCTGCGATCGCAAATCCAGTTAAGAGTTTGAGAACGGAATGATATGAAAATGAGCAAATCCGAAAATGAAAATTCTGATTATTTGTTGATTTACTATAAACTAAAACCGGAAAACTAAATCATGTTTATAAATTATTTCAAAACCGCGTGGCGAAATCTTGTAACCAATAAGGTTTACAGTGCATTGAATATTCTTGGTCTTGCAACAGGTATGGGTGTGGCGTTGATGATCGGGCTTTGGGTGTACTACCAGCTTTCTTATGATCGTTTTTTACCGGGTTATCAACAAGCTTACAGCGTAAAATTAAAAACAGATAATAATGGAATCATAAGCGTGAATGGATCCACCCCGCTTCCGCTAGCAGATGCTATCAAACAAAATGTGCCGGGTGTAAAATATGTATCACAACCCAACTGGATTGGTGGTCACCTCCTGATGAACGGCGATAAAAAGATCTTTCAAACCGGCGCAATAGAAGACAACAACTTTCTTAAAATCTTTCAATATCCATTCCTGGAGGGAAATAGCAACACCGCTTTGCAAGACCCTTATTCAATTGTATTGACGGAATCAACTGCTAAAGCATTGTTTGGCAATGAAGACGCCATGAATCAATCAGTGCGGTTTGATGATTATCACGATTTAAAAGTAACGGGCATACTAAAAGATCTGCCACCTAACTCAACACTTCAGTTTAGTTTTATTGTCCCCTTTAGTTATGCAGTTCAAAATTTTAGCTGGGTAAAAGAAAATCTTTCCAACTGGCGCAATAATTCTTTTGAAACATTTGTAGCGTTAGAACCAAATGTTTCTTATGCGCAGGTAGAAGCTGCATTGCGTCAATTAGAAAAACAATATAATCCCAAAGACTATAAAATTAATCATGCAGAAGTAATGCTGCAGCCTCTTAAAGATTGGCATTTATATTCTGATTATCGCGATGGCGTAGCAGGCGGTTTTATTGATTACGTCAGAATGTTCAGCATCATAGGTTTGCTTGTTCTCATTATCGCCTGCATCAACTTCATGAATCTGTCTACGGCCCGCTCTCAAAAAAGAGCCAAAGAAGTAGGCATCAGGAAATCAGCCGGTGCACGTCGCAGCAACCTGGTTTATCAATTTCTGGTTGAAGCTATTTTTACTGCGTTCATCGCTTTTTTATTTGCACTGCTGTTTGTGGTGCTTGTGCTGCCTGCCTTTAATTCGCTCACCAAATCAAACATCAGTATTCCTTACCATAAAATTTTCTTCTGGCTCATCATTGCAGGCTATGTATTAATAACAGGGTTGCTTGCAGGAAGCCGGCCGGCATTTTATCTTTCATCGTTCAATCCTGTAAAAGTTTTAAAAGGAACATTTCATCCGGGCAAAACTGCATCATTGTCAAGGAAAATTTTAGTGGTATTGCAGTTCAGTTGTTCTATTGCTTTAATTATCAGCACCATTATCGTTTACCAGCAAATTGAATACGCAAAACAAAGGCCCGCCGGTTATAACGCAAATCTTTTGGTAAGCACGGATATCAGCGGCAGCCTGCAGCAAAATTATGAACCGCTAAAAAATGAAATGCTGCAGAGTGGTATGGTAACCAGTGTAACAAAATCATCCAGCCCCGTTACAGACATTTGGGGAAATCAAAGAATAGATAATTGGGAAGGTAAGTTGCCCGGTGAATCATTAGCTCTTTCAACTGTTGCTGTATCGGATGCAGATTATTTTAAAACTATGGGAATGCAAATTATTAACGGCCGCAATTTTACCGGTTCATTAGGTGCAGACTCTCTTACGGTTGTATTAAATGAAGCTGCGGTAAAACGGATGCGCTATAAACAACCACTGAACCAGATCATTACCTGGCATGATGTGCCGCAACACGTAAAAGTCATTGGTATTGTAAAAGATGCTATAATGGCTTCCCCATTTGCCGATGCGGAGCCAACCATTTTTGCTTATGTACCCGATTGGTCCAATGTGATTACTTACCGGTTATCCCCAACAGTAAGTACACAAAAAGCAATAGCAAAACTTACCAGTATATTTAATAAATACAACCCGGCATATCCTTATGAATATCATTTTGTAGATGAAAGTTACGCTGCCAAGTTTGATTTTGAAATGCTGATTGGAAAGCTGTCAGGATTATTTGCATCATTGGCGGTATTTATTTCATGCCTTGGGTTATTTGGTTTAGCGGCTTATCTGGCCGAACAGCGCACCAAAGAAATCGGAATCCGTAAAGTACTCGGGGCAAGCGTACCTGAAGTATGGATGTTGTTATCAAAAGAGTTTGTTGTATTAGTTTTATTAAGTTGTGTTATTGCATCACCTGTCGCCTATTACTATTTGCACAATTGGTTACAGCAATATGATTACAGGATCAGCATAAATCCATTCGTTTTCATAGGGGCAGGCGTTGCAGCGATTATAATAACCGTTATTACGATCAGTTTCCAGGCAATAAAAGCAGCAACGGCGAATCCGGTGAAGAGTTTGAGAAGTGAATAAAGGCATGAATGCTGAGCTGTCGAACAAAGCCAGAGTCGATTATCATACAACAATAAATAAACTTTTATGCTTAAAAATTATTTTATAAGTGCATGGCGAAATCTCGTTCGAAATAAAATTTTTTCAGTTATTAATATCCTGGGCCTTGCTTTAGGCCTTGCCTGCAGCCTCGTTATTTTTCTCTGGGTGCAAGATGAACGCAGTTTTGACGGGTTTCATAAAAACAAAAAAGAACTTTACCAGGTTTATGAACGTTGGTTTTATGATGGAAAAATTGATGCCAGTTATCCTACCCAAGGCATGCTTGCCGAAGAATTAAAAAAGAACATCCCTCAAATCCAATATGCCTGCGGCTTTGAATACGCTTCTGCACCCGGGACACAAAACACATTCGAAACAGGAGATAAGATCGAGAAAATGAATGGAATGTTTGCAGGCGAAGATTTTTTCAAGATGTTTAGCTTTCATGTGCTGCAGGGAAACGCAGCAACAGCGATCCAAAATCCTTCATCAATTGCAATTTCAAAGAAAATGGCGGACATATTTTTTGGAAGCCCTTCCAATGCAATCGGGAAAACAATTGAATATGAAAATAAAGAAAATCTCATAGTAACTGCTGTGTTTGCAAACGTGCCTGAAAATTCATCATTGCAATTTGACTTTTTGAGAAGCTGGACAGATTTTGTTGCACAAAATAATTGGGTGAATAATTGGGGAAACACCGATCCTCAAACATTCGTACAGCTTCGCAAAGATGCGGATGCCGCAAAAGTAGGAGCGCAGATAAAAGATTTCGTTTATAATTATCAACCAAAAACAAAAGGCCTGAAAACCGAGCTGGACTTACAACCTTTTACCCGGCGATATTTATATTCCAATTTTAAAGACGGTTATATTGATGGAGGGCGTATAGAATATGTGCGTCTCTTCACCATCATTGCGCTGTTTATTTTGATAATTGCCTGCATCAATTTTATGAATCTGACAACGGCAAGATCAGGGCAAAGGGCAAAAGAAGTTGGTATAAGAAAAGTGATTGGCGCATTAAGAATATCATTGATCAAACAATTCATCGGCGAAGCGTTATTGGTAACATCGGTGGCGATTATTATTGCACTTGTACTTGTGTCGCTGCTGCTTCCGTCATTTAATATGTTAACAGGAAAGCAACTGGGTTTACCATTAAATCATTTTAATTTCTGGGTAATGCTCATCGCGCTGTTATTGATTACGGGGTTCATTGCAGGCAGCTATCCCGCATTCTTTATGGCATCTTTCAAACCGGTTCGCGTATTGAAAGGCAGTTTAAAATTCAGTTTGTCGAATATATTTTTGAGGAGAGGATTGGTAGTATTCCAGTTTGCACTTTCTGTCATGCTCATTATTGCAACGATTGTTATTTACCAGCAAATGCAATATGTGCAAACAAAAAATCTTGGTTATAACAGGGAAAACCTTTTGTATATTCCTATTGAAGGGGATTTAATAAATAAGTATGAAGCTTTTAAACAGCAGGCCTTAGATAACACGGCAATATTGAATGTTTCAAAGATGAGAAACTCGCCCACTGATATTGAACATCACACCAGTAGTATCTATTGGCCTGCAAAAGACCCAAATCTCAACGTGTCATTTGCTGATGGTGTTGTTGGATATGATTTTGTCAAAACAATGAAACTTCAAATGCTTGCCGGTCGCGATTTTTCAAGAGAATATAATGATTCAGCAAGTTATATTTTGAATGAAACTGCCGTTAATAAAATAGGTTTTAAAAACCCTGTTGGTCAAACAGTGACCTGGGGAAATCATAAAGGAACGGTTATTGGTGTTTTGAAAGATTTCCACTTCAATTCCCTGCATCAAAAAATTGAACCATTAGTAATCAGACTCGATGAAAAGTGGGGTTGGGGAACAATACTGGTCCGGATAAAAGGCGGGCAAACGAAACAGGCAATCGCATCATTACAAAATATTTGTAAACAATTGAATCCGGGGTTCCCATTTACTTACCAGTTTTCAGACAATGAATATGCGAATCTTTATAAAAGCGAAACTGTTGTTAGCAGGCTTTCAAACATCTTTGCTTTCCTCGCAATTTTTATTTCGTGCCTTGGCTTATTTGGTTTGGCAATGTTTACTGCCGAACAACGTAAAAAAGAAATTGGCATAAGAAAAGTATTAGGAGCATCTGCACGAAATATTGTGAGATTGTTATCTGTAAACTTTTTGAAACCAGTTGCGATTGCAATTGTTATTGCGTTTCCTGTTGCATGGATTGCAATGGATCACTGGCTTCAGGATTTTGCATACCGGGTACCTATCAGTTGGATAGCATTTGCAATTGCAGGTGTTGCTGCCATATTGATAGCTTTGATTGCAATAAGTTTTCAATCCGTTAAATCTGCAATAGCCAATCCGGTTAAAAGTTTGAGAAGTGAGTGATCATTGTAAACGTCAATAAATCCGACATCATAAAATCTACATTACAAATCTTCTTTTGCAAGCGCTGAAGTATATACAACGAACATTCAAAAAAATATTCCCGTTTAGTTCCCTATTCCACCGTCTGGTCTCCTGACCAACGGCATGCAGGTGCGAAAAAAACCAAGTGCCACAAAGCCACAAAGACACTAAGATTCACAAAGAGTCGTCGCCTTTTGAACATTATTTTTTTCAACCTTGAACCTTGCGAAAAACCAAGCAGGTTTATTTGAGACTTTCAAAAAAAATTAGGAACTGCAAAAAACCTTCTTGGTTTGAACATGGTGCGAAAAACAAGTGCCAGTGTCAAAAACCTTCTTGGTTTAACCTCTTCAGATGGAATTATATCCATCCATATCGCAAAGCTTTGCCAATTAGTTCACTTGTGTTATTGAGATTTTTCTTGCGAAGCATATTTTTTCGGTGAGTATCTACTGTCTGCTTACTGATATGTAAAAAGTCACCTATTTGCTTACTGAGCATTCCTTCAATTAAAAGAATAAGCACCTGCTTTTCGCGTTTGGATAAGTCATCATTGCTTTCCTTAAACATATTATCAGGTTCTACATCAATGTAAGACGGCTCGCCATCCAGGCCTATCATAGAAAGTGTCGGTTTGCCTTCATGCTTTAAATAGCTTATGTCAGAATGTACATTTAACGTCCTGAAAAACTTTCCGTCATCGCCATGTTCTACTAATATTCCCTGGTATAATACGCGCACGTAATCGCCATTTTTTTTTCTTAACCTGAAATCATACCTCATTTTATATTTCATTAATTTATCCGGTGGTAATTGAGATAAGAATCTGATAATAATTTTCCCAAAAGTCAGGAACCACGGCATATCTTCCGGGTGCATTTTCTCATTCATTAATGAAATAGTAAATTCAGAAGGACTATAACCCATCACCTGCTCTATTTCTTCACTTACATATTCCAATTCCAGGCTGTGGTAGTTAACAACAAACCAATAGGAATCGCCTGGCAGGAGAAAATTCCAAAGTCTTTTATAAACCTCAAAGTCGGGATTTGACAGATGGGGTAAATTCTCATTGCGATATAGCCTGAAAATTTTATTGAATTCCTGGTTGTACATTTCCTGATGCATAAACAAATGTTTAATTGTAAAAAAATGTAGGTAGCGGATGAACACAATAGTTGTGCAGGGGATAAGATTTGGATATCACGTCTGCCGGTTTTATGGCGACGTAATTACAATCAGTGCGAAGAAATTTTGATCAGGATATGTAAAACTACCAATAAATAGGTATTGCACAATCAAATAGACAAAAATAAATTGCACCGTTAAAACACGAGCATACACAATGTAGCGCTTCCCACTATCTTATGAGGTAGCTTTCTATAAAAAAGTAAGCAACAATTTTTAATCAAAAAAAGGAGGGTAATTATGAAAAGAAATTTTTGCCTGCACTAATTGGTTTTGAGAACAAAATTAATTTTATAACAAGAAGATTATTTTTTAACTATTAAAAAAAGAAAAAAATGAAAAAGACTATTTTTTTACCGATGCAAAACAAAATTTTATCAGCCTTAGCAGCGCTGCTTATTATTACATTTTGCACTGTTAGCTGGATCTCCCCGAAAAAAGTATTAAGTTCACCGGGAGCAGTTACAATAACCGGCTGGTATGATTTTTCCACATTTCCAAATACTACGGGAACCTTTAGTACAACAGGCGCCCTTAACATTTCAGGCCCTTCCACTATGCTCGTAGGACTTATCGAAAATGGCGCAAGAGCTCATTGCATAATTGTATTGACCCCCTCTGATGGGAGCGGAACTATCACTATTCACCAGGAATGTGTGTTCAATACACCAACTCCCCAGGGAAGATGGGAGGTTGTAAGTGGCACAGGTGACTATGTTAATCTTAAAGCCAACGGATCGCTGACGATGCCAGCCGGCCCAAATGGATTAATGGGAGAAGCGATGACCGGCAAGGTTTATTAAAAAAAACAGGTTACTGTATCCCGTTATTCTGGTTTATAAAAACTTTATAAAGGAAGGCTGCAAGGCCTTCCTTTGATGTTTCAATTTCCTCAATTTAGCGGCACTGACGGACGGTTGGAACAGCGTCAGCGATTAAATGCAGGTGCGAAAAACCAGGTGCCACAAAGACACAAAGACACTAAGGTTCACAAAGAGTCATCGACGACTTGAGTATTCCGCCGTCTGGTCTCCTGACCAACGGCAT
>JBQCIM010000002.1:0-58777 GCA_051953735.1 Ginsengibacter sp. | reverse complement strand
AATATTTTTTACAGGATGATTTAATCCGCGATGACCGTGATGCATTTTAAAAGTTGGAATATCGTTCGCAAGAGCTAACAATTGCTGACCAAGACAAATTCCAAAGAAAGGTTTTTTGGCTTTAAGAATTTCTTTTACTGTTTCAATTGCATAATCCATTGGCTCAGGATCGCCGGGCCCGTTGCTGATGAAATAGCCATCAGGATTGAATTCCTCTATCTCTTCAAAACTGGTTTTAGCATTAAATACTTTTACATAAGCGCCTCTTTCCAAAAGGCAATTCAAAATATTTTTCTTTATCCCAAAATCCAAAGCAGCAATTCTTATTTCGCTATTCTCATCACCCAAAGTGTAATTATTTTTTGTAGAAACTGCTGAAGCGAGCTCCAGTCCGCCCATTGAAGGAACAGAAGCAAGTATTTTTTTTAGTTCCTCTGCATTATCATTGTCAGAAGAAATAATACAATTCATTGCGCCGGCCTGTCGAATGTGTATAACCAAAGCGCGTGTATCAATGCCATCAATAGCAACAATATTCTGCCTTTTAAAATAATCTTCCAATGAATTGTCGGCAGCAAAACGTGAATATTGTTCCTCAAGGTTTTTCCCGATAATTCCTTTCACCTTTATAGAATCGCTTTCTACTTCATTATCATTGATTCCGTAATTGCCGATATGAACATTATTCATGATGACGATCTGACCATAATAACTTGGGTCTGTAAAAACTTCCTGGTAGCCAGTCATTCCTGTATTAAAACAGATTTCACCGGTAGTTGTTCCTGTTTTTCCAAATGGTTTTCCGTAGAAAATAGTTCCGTCTTCTAAAATTAAAATTGCTTTGTCGGGAGATTGTGTATCAGGCATGTATAAAAGTTTTGCAAAGAAAAGAAAATGAGAGCAAATAATAATCCTAATTTTTTTAACTCTAGAAACAATTATTATCTGCAAAAAAAAGCCTGCAATTAAGCAGGCTTAAGAAAAATATTATGCATTCTTGTCAGAATCCGGTTGTTCCGGTTTCTCTTCAGGGGCAATTTCGTTTTTCGCTTCCTCTATCTGGCTCTCAGGAACGGGAAGTTGTTCAGGCCTTACTTCAGGCACCTTTGCTCCGGAAGCAGGTTTTGCTTCTGCAGCTTTTTTGCTTCTTCCTGCTCTACGTGTTTTCTTACCTGTTGCAGTTTCTTTTTCAGCGATACCTTTTCCATAAACTTCATTGTAATCTACCAATTCTATCAAGGCCAATTCAGAGTTATCTCCTACTCTTTTTCCCAACTTGATCACTCTTGTGTATCCACCCGGGCGATTGGCAACCTTTGGACTGATTACATCAAATAATTCTTTTACAGCGACCTTATCCTGAAGACGACTGAAAACCAAACGACGTTGATGTGTAGTATTTTCTTTTGCTTTAGTGATCAAAGGTTCTACAAAAGGACGCAAAGCTTTTGCTTTGGCTAATGTTGTTACAATTTTTTTATGTTGAAATAACTGGCAGGAAAGATTGATTAGCAAAGCATTTCTGTGGCTTGCTGTTCTGCCTAAATTGTTGATTTTATCTCCGTGACGCATGACTGTTGTTTTTTAAAACCCTGTACCGTGTCAGGAATTACAGGATTAATTGATTGATGTGCTGATGTGCTAATTCAGCTAATTATTATTCTTCGTCTAATTTTATTTTGCTAAGGTCTAATCCAAAACCAAGGCCTCTTTCATTCAAAACCTGCTCGATCTCACTCAAAGATTTCTGACCAAAGTTTCTGAATTTCATCAGGTCTTCCTGTTCGTATTGAACGAGTTCGCTCAATGAATTGATTTTAGCGGCTTTCAAACAGTTGAATGCTCTTACAGAAAGATCCAGATCTTCCAGAGGAGTTTTCAATACTTTGCGAAGCTGTAAAGTTTGTTCATCTACCAGGTCTTCTTTCTTTTCTTCTTTGTTATCAAAAGTGATATTTTCATCAGTGATGATCATCAGGTGCTGAATCAGGATCCGTGAAGCTTGTTTTACAGCTTCTTCGGGATGAATCGTTCCGTCAGTTACTACATCCATCACCAATTTTTCAAAGTCAGTTCTTTGTTCAACACGGGTATTTTCAACGCTGTACTTTACATTTTTGATCGGTGTATAGATTGCATCGATCGGAATGTATCCAAAATGAGAACTTTTTTCTTTGCTTTCTTCAGCAGGAACATATCCACGTCCTTTTGCAACGGTAATTTCAATATCTAATTTTGCTGACGTATCCATTGTGCAAATAAGCAACTCCGGGTTCATTACTTCGAAATACGGAGAAGCTTCGCCGATCATCCCTGCAGTAAATTCAGTTTTATTTTTTAATGATAAACTGATTTTTTCTGTACCGTTATCCTGCTCTGTTTTTCTTTTAAAACGAACTTGTTTAAGGTTAAGAATAATTTCAGTTACATCTTCTGTAATACCTTTTATTGTTGCGAATTCATGGTCAGCACCTGCGATGTTTACGCCAACAATTGCATATCCTTCCAAAGAATTAAGCAATACGCGGCGAAGAGCATTCCCAATGGTAACACCATATCCCGGCTCTAACGGGCGGAATTCGAATTGCGCTTCGAAATCTGTACTTTTTTGAAGAACAATTTTGTCTGGTTTTACAAAATTTAAAATGGCCATTTTTTATTTTGTTTTGTTTTGATTTAAAAATTTATTGTTTTTTATTCACTCTTCACTTTCGATAGCTGTTGAGCTATCATCTCCATCTTACTTACTGTACAACTCAACGATAAGAGATTCCTTAATATTTTCAGGAACACTTTCTCTTTCAGGATAAGCAATGAAAGTTCCTTTCATTTCAGCTTCATTAAATTCAATCCAATTGAACTTTGGATTTTTTGGACGAAGACTAGAAGTGATAGAAGTATTATGAGCTGCTTTTTCTTTAAGACCGACAACATCACCAGGTTTTAAAGAGAAAGAAGGAATATTAGTTATTTCTCCGTTTACTGTAATATGTTTGTGAGAAACCAACTGACGTGCAGCCTGACGGCTTGGAGCTATTCCCATACGAAAAACAGTATTATCCAAACGTGCTTCCAGCAATTTGATTAATTGCTCACCTGTAACGCCTTTACGACGAGCTGCTTCATTAAAGGTGTTGCGGAATTGTTTTTCCAATAAACCGTAAGTGTACTTCGCTTTTTGTTTTTCGCGAAGCTGAAGAGCATATTCACCAAGGCTTTTGCGCTTGCGCGCTGCTCCGTGCATCCCCGGAGGGTTGCTGTTTTTTGTTAACCATTTTCCATTGCCTGTGATCGGCTCTCCAAAGATCCTGGAGATTTTGGTTTTTGGTCCTGTGTAACGAGCCATAATTGTTTATTTGATTTTTTAGTGTCGGTGCATCATCATTAAAAATCGAAAATTAATGGTGCACCCGCTTATTAATAAATATGTATGAAGTTGGACGTGTGATGTTACATCGTACATCAAAATCACACATCTCACCTTTCTTAAACTCTTCTCTTTTTTGGAGGCCTGCAACCGTTGTGAGGCAAAGGAGTAATGTCTTTGATCATTACTACTTCAATTCCTGATTGAGATAAAGACCTGATAGCCCCTTCGCGACCTGAACCTGGTCCTTTCACAAATACATCTACACGTTTTAAACCTGCATCTGATGCTACTTTTGCTGCATCAGCAGCGGCCATTTGTGCGGCATACGGAGTATTCTTTTTAGAACCTCTGAAGCCCATTTTACCGGCAGAAGACCATGAAATAACCTGGCCCTGTTTGTTGGTTAAACTGATGATGATGTTGTTGAAACTTGCTACGATGTGTGCTTCTCCATAAGGATCTACTTTTACAACCCTTTTTTTAGCAGACGCTTTTGCATTTGTTGCTTTTGCCATAATAAATTCTGATAGGTAATCTTTAAAATGTTTTCTTCAAAAATCCGATATTGATCGGTGAATCAATCCTACTTCCGGCTTAAGAGATCTGATATTGATTCAAAAAAACAAGCCTTATAAAAATACTTTGAGCTGTCAGTTCAAATGACAGCTCAAAAGCAGATTATTTATTTCTTAGGTGCCTTTTTCTTACCGGCGACAGTTTTACGTTTTCCTTTACGGGTACGGCTGTTCGTTCTCGTGCGCTGACCGCGCAATGGCAAGCCTTTACGATGTCTTAAGCCACGGTAACAAGCGATATCAAGTAAACGTTTGATATTTGTCTGAACTTCACTGCGCAAAGCACCTTCAGTTTTAAACTCATTACTGATGATGTTTCTGATTGCAGTTTGTTCTTCATCAGACCACTGGTTCACTTTTTTATCATGATCTACATTTGCCTTATCCAAAATATAACGGGCAGTAGATCTGCCAATACCATATATATAGGTAAGTCCAACTTCTCCTCTTTTGTTTTTAGGTAAATCTATACCGGCAATACGCGCCATAAGAATTTTTTATTTTTATTTTTTAATTTTTAATTTCTCTTATCCCTGTCTTTGTTTGAAGCGGGGATTTTTTTTGTTGATCACATAAAGAGTTCCCTTTCGTCTTACGATTTTGCAATCAACACTTCTTTTTTTTATTGCAGCCCTTACTTTCATGATTCCGCTTTTGTTTTTAAACTGTGAAAAGTTTGTTATCTATATCTGAAAATGATTCTTCCCCTTGATAAATCATAAGGGCTCATCTCTACTCCTACTTTGTCTCCAGGCAAAATCCTGATATAATGCATTCTCATTTTACCAGAAATTGTTGCTAAAATTTCATGTCCGTTTTCAAGCTTAACCCTAAACATGGCATTGGATAAGGCTTCCAGTATCGTACCGTCTTGTTTAATGAGTGCTTGTTTCGCCATATAATTTTTGGAGGCGCAAAGATAGGTGTAATATTTTAATTTTTAAAAAAATATACCTTCTTTTTATGTCAAATACTTGCAAAAGAAATAATAATACTGGTTTTTTTCAGATAAAAAAAAGAATTTATACCATCACCATTCTTCCCCTACTAACTATTTTTCTATATTTGTATCTGACCCTTAAAAAAGACAATTTATGAAAACAAACCTGTTCCTACTTTTTGCCGCAACTTTATTGTTCGCTGCTTGCAGCAAAAATAATTCCAATCAAACTCCTTCCACTTCTAATGCTTATATCAATACAAATGCGGGAAGCAGTTGGACTTATCACGAAACGGATTCATCAGCAGCAACTCCTTCAAACTCTGATTATACAATTACTTCAACCTCCAATGACACAACTCTAAACGGAAGAACCTATCACATCTATAATTATTCTTATGGCGGCAACAAATACATAAGCCATACGGGAACTGATTATTATGAATATGATTCTATTCCTGTAGCTGGAGGTGCCAACGTTGATCGGCTTTACTTAAAAGATAATGTATCTGTAGGAACAACATGGAGTCAGAGTGTTAATTTAAATATACCTAATGCTCCTGTGTCATCGGTTCCTGTCACATTAAATAATAAAGTGGTAGAAAAAGGAATTTCAAGAACTATAAATGGAACCACTTATACAAACGTTATCCATGTTTCTTCAACCCTGTCTTCTTCCTTGATTCCCTCTAACGCCTTTTCATCAAGTCTTGATGGATACTACGCTCCGAATTATGGAATGATCGAAAGCAGCACTGTGATCAAACTGGATTATTTAGGCTTAACCGAAAACGTAAATATCAGTGTGAAATTAACCGGGTCAAGCTTAAAATAATTTTAAATGACTTCATCATTCAGATGAACTTTAGTCATTGCTTCATAATGGTTTTGAAGTACATGAACCGGAATCGGGTGAGTAATGATCCTTTTTTCATTACGATACCATATTTCAAAATGCGAAAAATTATCGGCTTCAGGAATTTGAATTCTGAAAGCCCCTTTCATATACTTTATTGAACCATCTTCATTTACCTGTTTTGTAAATTTCAATTTCGTTAATTGTTCTTCATCTAATGGCAATGGATAAAGATCTTCAGGTTTAAAATACATTCCCTGAACTCCGTTATCTACTTTAACTTCTTTTTCATCATGATTGAACTGAATCACTTCGCCACGCCATGCCTGGCCGTCGCTTTCTGCAAGTACATAATCTCCCGGTTTTAATTCGCTGAATTTTATCATACTTAAAAATTTTTGCTCAATTTAGGAAAAAAATCAATTAGCTAATTTGTTAATCAGTTACTAGCTAATTATTCCGCCCAGCTCATTACATAATTTTCATCTTCAATTTCCAAGGCTTCTTTGGTTAACTGTAACGGATGAAATGTGTCAACCATTACAGCAAGCTCGTCCGTTTTTTTAGCACCAATACTTTTTTCAACAGCGCCAGGATGCGGCCCATGAGGAATTCCGCCCGGATGCAAAGTGATCATTCCGCGGGCAACGTGTTTGCGGCTCATAAAATCTCCATCAACATAATAGATCATTTCATCACTATCGATATTACTGTGATTATAAGGAGCAGGAATGGAAAGCGGATGATAATCAAACAAACGAGGCACAAAAGAACAAACAACAAAATTATGTGCTTCAAAAGTCAGATGAACCGGCGGCGGTTGATGAACTCTTCCTGTTATCGGTTCAAAATCGTGAATCGAAAAGGCGAATGGATAACAATATCCATCCCAGCCGATCACATCGAAAGGATGATGCAAGTAATGAATGCCATACATCATTCCTTTCTTTTTTACCATCAACAAAAAATCTCCTTCTTCATCAATCGTTTGTAAATTTTCAGGCCCACGAATATCTCTTTCACAATAAGGAGAATTTTCGAGTAATTGTCCGTAATTACTTAAATATTTTTTCGGATAACGAACAGGACTGAAAGATTCAATAACAAGCAACCTGTTATCTTCTTTTTCAAATTCTATCTGATAAATCGTACCGCGCGGAATCACTAAATAATCACCATAAAAAAAGGGAATTTCTCCATACTGCGTTTTTAATTTTCCATTTCCTTCATGAATAAAAATGATTTCATCCGCATCAGCATTTTTATAAAAATAATTCTGCATGCTTTCTTTTGGTGAAGCAAGAGAAAGATGAACGTCATTATTTACCAAAACCGGCTTACGGCTTTTCAAATAATCGTTTTCAGGTTTTATTTTAAATCCCTGGAAGCTGCGATGCTTCAGCATTTTTTCTTCTGCCACTTCAGGAATAACGCTGAAAGGTTTATCAGTTTTAATGATTTGAGTTGGCGGATGAGAATGATATAGCAAAGAAGAATCTGAAGAAAAGCCTTCTGTTGAAAATAATTGCTCGGAATATAAAGTTCCATCGGGCTTGCGAAACTGGGTATGTCTTTTATGAGGAATGGAACCGGCTTTATGATAATGAGGCATAATGTAAGATTATTTAGAGAAATAAAATTACGAAAAACCGAAGGCTTTATTCTTCAAAATATCATTGCAGATTTTTTACAGTGAACAAAGAAATAATCGCAAATTGTATTAATAAATAATTGTACAACTAAATACAAATAAAAATCATTTTACTTTGTCAAAAAAATCTTGACACGTATCGGCCTTATTTCTGACACGCACAATTATCTCGATCCAACGGTATTTGAACATTTTAAAAACTGTGATGAAATATGGCATGCCGGAGACTTTGGAACGGCTGCAATTGCTGATGAACTGAAATCATTTAAACCACTCAGAGGTGTTTACGGAAACATTGACGGTTTTGACATAAAAAGCATTTATCCTGAACAATTGCTTTTTATGTGTGAAGAGGTAAAAGTGATGATCCGTCATATTGGTGGATATCCTCCAAAATATAATGCTGAAACGAAAAAGGAAATTTTGATTCATCATCCGCAACTTTTTATCAGTGGGCATTCTCACATTTTAAAAGTAATGTACGATGAAAAATTAAATTGTCTGTACATGAATCCGGGCGCGGCCGGAAAACATGGCTGGCACAAAATGAGAACTTTAATCCGGTTTGCAATAGATGGAAAAAATATTCAGGACTGTGAAATTATAGAATTAGGAGCCAGGTAAAGTAATATTCAAATTAAAATCATGAACATTAAATTTGTAGAATGATTCGTTCAAAATTCTTTTATTTAGGTTTGTTTCTAATCTTCATTTTTGCCGCGTGCAATTCGACAGATAAAAAAATTAAACACTTTCACAAAGACCCCAATTCAATACAGGCGATAAAAAATTCAATCAAAGAGCATCCTGATTCACTAATGCTGAAAGAGGATTTAATTGAAGCTTATCGCAACGCAGGTTATTATGATTCAGCTATTTTAATTGCCAACCAGGAAATCATGAAAGATAGTGGCAGCGCGTATTTGTGGAATATTAAGGCGTCTTTATATTTTGAAAATAACGACACTTTAAACGCTATCAGCTCGCTTCAGCATGCAATAGATATTTACCCGCTTCCCGATTATCTTGTAGCACTTGGAACTGTTTATGCAGAAATAAAAAATAAAAATTCTTTGTCAATAGCTGATGATCTTTTGAGTTCAAACAAAACGAAATACGGCAAAGATGCTTATTTCATTAAAGGGCTTTATTATAATTATTTAAATCAGCCTGAAAAAGCGATTAAATATCTGGACAGTTGTCTGAATCTTGATTTTACTTACATGTATGCGTATCGTGAAAAAGGAATTGCATTATACAATGAAAAGAAATACCAGGACGCCATCAAAGTTTTGAAGCGTGGTGTCACGATTCAAAATAATTTTGATGAAGGATATTATTGGATCGGAAAATGCTATGAAAAACTCGGTCAAAAAAATGAAGCGATCCAAAGTTATCAGAATGCATTGTTGTACGACAAAAATTATGTAGAAGCACGTGCAGCCCTTGATTCGCTTGAGAAACAGAAATAAGAATAAAAAATAAAAGTAAAAATATGCCGCTCATCGCTCCATCAATTTTAACTGCAGATTTTTTACATCTTCAATCGGAGTGCGAAATGCTGAATGAAAGCAAAGCCGATTGGTTTCATCTTGATGTAATGGATGGAAGATTTGTTCCAAATATTAGTTTTGGAATGTCGATCATCAAGCAAATAAGGAAAACAACTTCCAGGTTTTTTGATGTTCATTTGATGATCCTTGAACCGGAAAAATATGTTGAAGAATTTAAAGATGCAGGTGCCAATAGTTTGACAGTTCATTTAGAAGCTTGCACGCATTTGCGTAGAAATATTCAACAGATAAAATCGCTGGAAATGAAAGCAGCAGTAGCTGTTAATCCGGCCACTCCTGTTTTTCTTTTACAGGACGTTATTACAGATCTTGACATGGTTCTTGTCATGAGCGTTAATCCGGGATTTGGAGGTCAATCATTTATTCCTCATTCCCTCAAAAAAATCAGAGAATTAAAAACTTTGATCAGCAAAACCGGTTCATCTGCAAAAATTGAAGTGGATGGAGGAATTTCATTGCAAAATGCTTCAGAAATTATAAATGCAGGTGCGGATATTTTAGTTGTAGGAAATGCGATCTTCAGTTCTGAAAATCCAAAAGAAACGATTGAAAAATTGAAGAATTCAAGATGATTTTTTTAAGAGGCTTAATATTAGAAGCCTAGCGTTTAAAAATTCCATCGAAACACTTTCAACAATTGTAAAAAAATTTGTTCTTAAAGATATGTTTCTTATTTTGCGATACAGATAACTGTTCCTACTTATCCTGCTTAAACCAATAATCTGTCCTTCCCTTTTTAAACTGCTAAAGCAAAGCTATGACTTACTCTGATCACTTTATTATTAATGTTTTGCATCAAATCTCTGCTAATTGTCCATTGCTTAATGATTTCATGTTCTTTATTTCTGATAATGATTTTTTGGCAAGTGGAATTATAGTTTCGGTATTTTGGTTTTATTGGTTTCAGCAAAGTAATGACATAGTAGAAAAAAGAAAAAAGATAATTAATGCTTTAATTTCCTGTTTGATTGCCATTGCTGTTGGACGATTGCTTACCAGGATTCTTCCTTTTACCATCAGACCTGTTTTGAATCCTGAGTTAACCAATCTATATCCTTTTCATGCGGTTGCTGATAATTTGAACTCCAATAGCTCTATGCCCAGTGATCATGCGGTTCTCTATTTGGCTTTGGTAACGGGAATATATTTAATATCAAAAAAAGTTGGATCTATAGCGCTTATTTACATTTTCACTTTCGGACTTTTTCCACGCGTTTATTTAGGATTGCATTACCCAACGGATATTTTTGTAGGAGGGATTGTTGGGATCCTTATCACCTTAATTTATTCGCATCTTAAAATCACTGATTTCATCAATCGAAAGATTTTAATTTTTTCGACAAAGTATCCAGGTATATTTTATGTCTTCTTTTTTTGGCTGTCGTATCAGATTGGAACCATGTTTATTTCTTTGCGCGACATGCAACATTATGTTGTAACTACGATAAAACAATTTTTCTAAAATCTGTCTCAGAAAAAAAAGAAATATTCACAATTTTTATTTTTGATTTCTAGACTACATTCTGTCATGAATCTGCTGCAATACTGACGTAGTCTGCTTTAGCCAGTTTGTTTCTTTCTCATTCCAGTTATATTTTTTTAAAATGGCATCCTGCAAAATTTGTCTTCCTTCCAAAGCCTGATCTTTTGAATAGAAACAACTGATCCATTTTTTATTCAGATTTTCTTCATTCTGAATAGTAATGCCTCCCTGATACCAGTTCAAACAATTTGGCAATCCTTTAAAATCAATTTGATCGGCATTACCATTTATAAAACCATTAAAGTAATACAGATAAAACTGTACACTTTCTTTTACACGCTCTTTTATTTCCGCATCTGTTTCCGGCTTTTTCGGCTTTATCGTCCATTTATAATTTTCTTTTGAAAAAGGATTTTTTTTAGCATCAGGCCATGCAGCTTGTGTTCCTTCATAAGTTAATTCTGAGGTGTGTTTATTCTCCGTTCTCTTTAATAAAAGTTCATTTTTATGTAAACGTTGAATTGTATAAACAGCTTTTCTTCCATCATCAAAATTTACATGAATTACATTTCCCTTCAGACTAAATTTTCCATAAGTCATTTCTCCTGTTGGATTTTCAAGAACTGTTGAATCCGTTATAAACACAATTCCGGATTGCAATTCGACTCCATTATCATTTGTAAAAGAAACATCTTTTTCGGTTGGATGGTCTGCATCTGTTAATTTCCAATATTTGCACAACAGATGAAAGGTATCATTTTGTTGAAAAGATGTTGAATCAATTATTTTTTCATTCCTCTTTTCAGAAGGCATCACGCAGTTGGCAAAAATGATAGAAATAAAAAAAAATACCGGTAAAATTTTTCGCATGTTTCAAAAATATAAAATTAAACGGAAGCAAATAATAAATGTAATTTCATAAAATATTATCTTCACTTTATGAGATTAACGGTTTTTATTTTTCTTCTTTTTGCAACGCTTTCCGCTACCGCTCAAAAGAAAAGTGCTTATGTTTCCGGAAAAATAATTGATGAAAATGAAAATCCGCTAAGCGCCGTCACCATTACCATTCTCGGCAAGGAGAACGGAATTCTTACTTCTGATTCCGGGCAATTTCGCATTAATGTTCCTGCTGAAAAAGCATTTGCATTGGTTTTTTCTCATTCCGGTTTTCATGATCAACAAAAAAATTTTTTTCTTAGTGAAGGCGAAGAAGAGAAAGTAACGGTGATGCTTATGCGAAATAGTAAAACTTTGGAAACTGTTGTGATCAATAATGATCAGGAACGAAAAGAAACCGGCTTGATAAAAATAAATCCAAAAAGCGCGATCACACTTCCTGGCGCAACCAGCGGCGTAGAAGGTGTGATTAAAACATTAGTTGGAAGTAATAATGAACTCACTTCAAATTATTCTGTTCGTGGTGGCAATTATGATGAGAACCTGATTTACATCAACGACTTTGAAATTTACAGACCTTATCTTGTTCGCAATGGACAGCAGGAAGGATTAAGCTTCATTAATCCTGAACTTGTAAAGAATATTGATTTTTATACCGGAGGATTCCAGGCGAAGTATGGCGATAAAATGAGCAGCGTTCTCGACATTCAGTATAAAAAGCCGATTTCATTTGCTGGCTCATTTTATATAAGTCTTTTAGAACAAGGATTGCACGTTGAAGGAATCTCGAAGAATAAAAAACTTACTTTTCTGATGGATGTAAGAAGCAAAACAAACAGAAATTTATTGAGCAGCCAGGAAACAAAAGGTAATTATATTCCATCTGCATCGGATCTGCAGGCATACCTTACTTACCAGTTTTCAGAAAAATCAGAGCTTGAAATTTTAGGAATTATTTCTTCTTCTAAATTTACGTTCATCCCGGAATCTGCGCAAAAATCGACAGCGGTTTTTTCTCCTTTGTTTACTGCTGACATGGGCCTGGACATATTTTTTGACGGACAGGAAAAAGATAATTATAACAGTAATCTGATTGGTATAAGTTTTCTGCAAAAGCCAAACAAAAAAGTAAAATTAAAATGGATGATAAGCCGCTACGGTGATAATGAAAATGAAAATTTTGACATTAGCGGCGCTTATCTTTTTGGTGAAAGAAGTTTTGATAAAACTGAACCGGATTTTGGAAAAATTGTGAATCCGCTTGGTGCAGGTATTTTTCAAAATTATGCACGAAACGCGCTACAAATACAGGTTTACAATATCAGTCATAAGGGAAGCTACCAACTTGGAAAACATTTTTTACAATGGGGCGCAGGTGTTGATCATGCTATAATCAATGATCATTTAAATGAATGGGAATACCAGGATAGTGCAGGTTATTCTTTACCGTTCAATCCCAATCAATTAAATCTGAGCAATGTTTTAAAATCAAAAGCGAACCTTACCGTTGATAAATACAGCGGTTACGTTCAGGATAATATTCGTCTATCAAAAACTGCCAACAACGTAAATTTACAAGCAGGAGTAAGATTTAATTACAATTCACTGAACAAAGAATTTTTAATAAGCCCACGAGGACAAATTAGTTTCAAACCAAACTGGCAAAGAGATATTATTTTTAAAGCCTCTGCCGGAATTTATGACCAGCCTCCTTTTTACAGGGAAATGAGAAGGCCTGACGGAACAATTAATACCGCCTTAAAAAGCCAGAAAAGCATTCAGTACGTAGCAGGCTTTGATTATGACTTGTCCAACGCCAACAGGCCTCTCCGAATTACAACAGAAGCTTATTATAAATCCATGTGGGATGTCGATCCTTACGACATTGATAATGTCCGTATCAGATATTTTGGAGAAAATGATGCACGCGCTTATGCAACAGGTATTGAAACCAGAGTATTTACAGAGTTAGTAAAAGATGCTCAAAGCTGGTTCAGCATTGGCATTAGCCAAACCAAAGAAAATATTAATAATGATTTTTATTATACCTATAAAAATGCAGAGGGGGAAGTAATTTCTGCAAAAACGGTTGACCAGGTTGTAGCTGATAGTGTTCGCACAAATGTGGGCTGGATCAGGAGACCGAGCGACAGATTAATAACGATGGGATTATTTTTACAGGATTATTTGAGTACTAATAAAAATTTTAAAGTACATTTAAATATGATTTACGGAAGCAACATGAGTTACAATATTCCGAACAGTGTAAAATATCGCAACGCACTCATTATCGAGCCGTACATCAGAGTTGATATAGGTTTCAGCGCTTTGTTACTTTCAGAAAAATCATTAAGAAGAAGCCATTCTCCTTTTCGAGCTTTTGAAAACATTTGGGCAAGCCTTGAAGTTTTTAATCTTATTGACCGGGCAAATATTATTTCTTATCAATTAATAAAAGATTTTAACAACGATGTTTTCAGCATTCCAAACCGGTTGACACCGCGATTGCTGAACTTTAAATTGTTGGCAAGATTTTAAATAAAAAAAATATAACAATGAAAAAAAAAATCTTTATTTGTTTCGCTTTTATGGCAAGCGGGATTTTAACTGCGAATGCACAAGAACAAAAAATGAAACCTGAAGACACCGAATATTACACTCCGGTACCCAAGGTAGTTACTCCCGGCAAAAGCTGTGGAGATGCACCTTCTGACGCAATTATTTTGTTTGATGGAAAAGATCTGAGTAAATGGGTTTCTACAAACGACACGACGAAACCTGCTGGCTGGTTTGTAAAAGACGGGATCATTACAGTAAATAAAAATGCAGGAAATATCCAGACGAAACAATCTTTTATGGATTATCAATTGCACCTGGAATGGAAAGAACCAAAAGATATTGAAGGTTCAGGGCAGGCACGCGGCAACAGCGGACTATTCCTTGCATCTACAGGAAAAGGCGATGATGGATATGAATTACAAATTTTAGATTCTTACAATAATTCTACTTATGTAAATGGGCAGGCCGGAAGTATTTATAAACAATATCCACCTTTAGTAAATGCAAATTATCCTCCCGGAGTTTGGCAGTCTTACGATGTAATATGGACTGCACCTCGTTTTAATGAAGATGGTTCATTAAAATCTCCTGCAAAAGTTACCGCATTTTTTAATGGTGTTTTAATTCAAAACGATGCAATATTAAAAGGTCAGACTTTGTATATTGGAAATCCTTCTTACAAAGCACATGGACCTTCTCCTATTAAATTACAGGCCCATGGAGATAAAAGCAAGCCTATTAGTTTTAGAAATATTTGGGTGAGACCTTTATAAATATTATAAAATAAAAAATCGAAAGCTCAATGAAAATTGGGCTTTCATTTTTTTTGAGACAGATTCCTAATCTCTCTCGCAGCGATCCAACCACTTGTCCACGCGTGTTGAAAATTAAATCCACCTGTGATGCCATCCACATCTAAAATTTCTCCTGCAAAAAAAAGATTTGGAACTATCTTACTTTGCATAGTATTTGCATCCACTTCATTTAATTTTATTCCACCTGCTGTTACAAATTCTTCTTTAAATGTAGTTTTCCCTTTTACCTGAAATTGTTGTGCACATAATTGTTTCGATAAAACATTCTGTTGCTTTGCAGGAAGATCGGCCCATCTCTTTTCCGCATCAATACCTGCTTGTTGTAAATGATATTCCCATAACCTTTGTGGAATATCGAATGGATTTTTATTCAATATTTTTTTTGAAGCAAAATCATCACGCACTGTTTTTAATTTTTGCAAAACAGAATTTTCATGATAATCAGCAAGCCAGTTAATTGAAATGGTAAAATTATAATTTGAGCTTAAAAGTTCTTTTGCTGCAAATGCAGACAATTTCAAAACAGCGGGTCCGCTGAATCCCCAATGAGTAATTAATATTGGTCCTGCTTGAGAAAATTTTGTTCCATTTATTCTTATATGCGCATGTGGAACAGAGATTCCCATTAATTCAGAAATTGGATTTTTAGGAACATTGAATGTAAACAGCGATGGAGCGGGGCTTTCAAACGTATGCCCTAAGTCGGTGAGCCATTTATATTGATCTGGTTTACCAAAACCTCCGGGCGCAATGCAAACAAAATCTGCTTCTGAAACCGAACCATCTTTTGAAAATATTTGAAACGATTTCTTTTTTTCAGAAGAGTTTTCAATCTTTACAACTTCACGATTCATCAAAATTTCTACATCGTTTTTATTCACTTCATTGAGTAAGCAATTAATGATCGTTTCAGAAGAATTATTTGTCGGAAACATTCTTCCATCAGCCTCTGTTTTTAATTGAACCTTTCTATCCTCAAACCATTTGATTGTATCGGTGGTGAAAAAATGATGGAACGACTGTTTTAAAAATTTTTCTCCGCGAGGATATTTTTTGATCATTTCACTAATGCTAAAACAAGCATGAGTAACGTTGCAGCGTCCACCACCACTCACTTTTACCTTGCTTAGTATCTTGTGCGATCTTTCGAGTAAAACAACTTTTAATGAAGAATTCTTTTCTGCTGCGTTCACTGCACAAAAAAATCCTGCTGCTCCGCCACCAATTACAATTAATTTTTTCTGTTGCATTAATGAATAAAATCAGCGAATCATTATTTTATTTCTTTTTCAATATGAGTCAGTTGACCTTCCTTGTTCATTCCTTCAATAATTATCCTGAATGAATTGCTGACGTCATTATTATAAAAAGAGAACGTTGCTTTAGTTTGACCTGGAGTTGTTACCAGTGAAGGGTTCCAATACAATGTAGTGCGCAGATCTTTCTTATTTCCTTCATCCGTACTATCATAATCAGGCGAATAAAATTCTCGAATAGCCGTATAGCCAGTTACTAAACTATTGTCTAATCCTTTTGAATTCATCGGTTGTTCGTCGGCACCAAAACGCGTGTAAATTACAATCGCGCCACCTGTTCCGCTACCAGCACCGCCTACGAATCCAGGTCTGAAAACCTTTATAAACGCAACATTGGCAACAGGAACACTTGAAAGCATATCATAAGTTGTGGGCATTTCATTTAGATACAATGATGGACCATTTTCTCCGGAACGATTACGCATCCACAAAAACTTTGAGGCAACGTGATCATAGGTAAGACCTGGAACTTTTCCCTCAATATAGCTGATAAGATCAGTATAGGAAGTTGCTAAAGGATCACTTGTTAAATCCAACTCGGTTGCATTTTGATTTTGGAAAACGCCTGTTGTATATTTTTCATTCAACAATTCCTTATTGGATTTGATCCTGCTTTTAATTTTTATTGTCGCCAGCACTTTTCCTTTAAAAAATTCTAATTCATTTTGTGCTTCATCATTCAAATGAATATGATAATGATAAGAAGAATCGAAAACAGAAGGATTGAAAAAATTATCCGAAGGATAATTAGAGAACGGAGGAAGAATATCCGGCATGAATTGTACAGAAATATTCTTTAAATTTTTAGAATTGGAAAGCGAATAAAATACCTGCGCTGTATCAAAAAGGATCAATGAAGGATCATTAAAATATCCATTCTGTTGAATTGGAATCGTGAAAGTTTGTGTACCTGAATTTTTTTCAGTTAACATTAAAATAATTTCCTGCGCCTTTTTCAATTGAGTTTCAGTGGCACCTGAAATGACACCGGATAGAGAAAGATAAGAAGTGTCTTTGGGATATTTAATTTCCGGAAATTTTTCATTCATGATTTTTTCCCAATTAAACCTTCGCCAGCCATGAGTAAGCATTACAAGATCCAATTGACGCGAAATGGAATCACTGTTGTTGATAAAATAATGAGCGGGATTATATACTTTCCCTTTCAATTCTCCGGTTAATAAAAGATGGGAAATAATATTATCACTGTTATCATGATCGAGTTTTGAATCTGTAACTGAAACAGAAAAATCAGAAGCAATGTCATTAGGAAGAGAAATAGCAATTTCATTTTTTTTTCTCTTATCAATTCCCTTTTTTTCTACAGAAATTTCGGGATGAAAAAGATATTCTTCATTATTAATATAGGTAATTCTTTCGGCAAGCGGTTTCCAGTTATCATCAAACACAGTTATTGTCAAAATGCCGCTGGGCAATGATTCTGTTGGAATGGTTCCTTCCACCATTCCATTTTCCAATTCTTCATCAAGCATAAAAATCTTCTGTTGATACATCATTCCAAGCACATGTATTTTTTTTATGGAAGTGAGAGAAGAAGGAGCTGCAGAAACGGAAAAATTTCTTCTGTTTCCGGCAATCGTTACATGCAATGCCACACCAGAATTCTTTACGAGTGGTAAAGTCGTTGTGTGTATTTCACCATTTGCGTGCTGCCATATTGCTGAAAAAGTTTCATCAGGTTGCGGCCTTATAAAAAAGAACCCCATGCCATTGTGAAGAATATTAAGACTATCAATTACAACGCCTTTATTATTTTTCACGATTCCTTTTATTGCTAAAGGCCTTCCAAACTGATCGTTTGCTTTAAACACAATTTTATTTAAAACCCCTACAACTGCATCGCCGCCTTCAGGAAAGAAATTAATTTCAGGATGAATGACGGTTTGGGCAGCATCAGTATTTTTTCTGTCAGAAAGAACTTTTACATTTTTATTATACAAGAAGGCTGAATCAAAATTCAACATCCATTTTGTATAAGCTTTCACATGGACGTATTGTCCAAGATAGTTTTCAGGGATTTGAAATTGTCCATAAGAAGTACCGTCCTCAATTGCACAAATAGTATGGAAAAGCAATTTCCCATTTTCTCCAGTCCAATCTACATACATTGTTTTGCTATCATCATCAGGAAGCATTCCGTTCATCATGTAGGCTTTAAACCAAATCGTTTCACCTGCAGCATAAGAACTTCTATCATAATGCAGATAAATCTTTTCCTGACTGTAATTTTTTGCATAAGTGGCTAAAGCGGTTTCAATATTTTGTGATGAGACATTAAAAACAGAAAAAAGAAAAATAAAAAAGATGAGCCATTTCATAGCAGCGTTTTTTGATTAGAAATAAAGGTAAGAGATATGATCTTTTTTCAAACAATTTATTTGAAAAACCTTCTACGCCACGTAGCAGTAAATCAATAAATAATGCAGTTTTTTTATTTAGCTGAAACTGAATCAATAATCCGAGCAAAGATTAGAATTAACTTTTTCGGCAGCTTCAATCGCAGAAAATGAGGAAAGAATATCTGCGTTGTTTTTTCTAACGCAAACAGTATGTTCATAATGTGCAGCAGGCTTGCCATCCGCGGTACGTACTGTCCAGCCGTCTTTATCATAATAGACTTCCTTTCCGCCCATGTTAATCATTGGCTCTATGGCGATAACAAGTCCATCTTTTAGTTTATTCCCTTTTCCTCTTTTTCCATAATTGGGCACCTGTGGATCTTCATGCAATTCCTTTCCCAGCCCATGTCCAACCAACTCGCGCACAACGCCATAACCGAATTTTCTTTCAGTATAATCCTGAACAGCAAAAGAAATATCACCGATCCGGTTTCCTACAACCGCTTTTTCTATTCCTTTATAAAGTGAATCTTTCGTAACTCGTAATAATTGCTTTACTTCCTCTGAAATTTGTCCTAAAGCAAAAGTATAAGCGCTATCGCCATGAAAACCTTTTTTAACTGCTCCGCAATCTATTGAAATAATATCGCCATCTTTCAATTCATCATTGGTGGGGAAGCCATGTACCACGGCATCATTTACTGAAATGCAACAGGCATAGGGAAATCCATGATAATTTTTAAAATTGGGAATGCCACCATGATCATGTATATATTCATCTGCAAGATCGTTCAGTTTCATTGTTGTCATACCAGGCTTTATTAATGCAGCAACATAAGCAATGCTATCATTTACGAGCATACAACTTTCTCTTATCAGTTCAACTTCCGCGTTTGATTTATAATGAATCATTGTCTGTATTTTAAAAAACCCTGGCATAAAAGGGCCAGGGTTTCAAAATTATTTCAAAATTAAAAACTTATTAAATTCCTCCTGTAACACCCGGTGCTGCAGTTCTTCCTTGTATGCGTCCGCCACTCATTAATCCATCATATTGGCGCATCAGTAACTGAGTTTCTATCTGTTGTAAAGTATCTAAAACAACTGCAACCATGATCAGTAAAGAAGTTCCTCCATAGAAAGTTGCAAACCCTTGTGTAACTCCGAGCAACTGCATGATTCCGGGAAGAATACCAACTATCGCCAATAATACAGAACCCGGCAAAGTAATTCTATCCATTATTGTTCCGATATAATCCGTAGTTGGCTGGCCCGGTTTTACGCCGGGAATAAATCCGTTACTACGTTTCAGGTCGTCAGACATTTGTTTTGGATTAAAAATAAGCGAAGTATAAACAAAAGTAAATCCAATGGTCATTAATCCATAAACAAGCATATAAACTCCATTTGTCGGATCCGTAAAATAAGATGCCCAGTTTTTACCTGAAGTTTGAAAACCTGCAAAGATGGTCGGAAGAAACATAATGGCCTGCGCAAAGATGATCGGCATTACACCTGCAGCATTTACTTTTAAAGGAAGAAATTGTCTTGCCCCGCCAAACTGCCTGTTCCCAACAATTTGTTTCGCATAATTTACAGGCACTTTTCTTACACCTTGTACCAGCACGATCAATCCCAAAATAACAGCAATGAAAGCAGCGATTTCAATAAGGAATATTAATAATCCGCCACCGCCATGAGTTTGTTTTGCTGAAAATTCCTGCATGAAAGATTGAGGAAGACGCGCCAAAATTCCGATCATGATAATTAAAGAAGTACCATTTCCCAGGCCCTTGTCTGTAATCTTTTCACCAAGCCACATTACAAACATAGTTCCTGCTGTAAGTAAGAAAACGGTAGAAACCCAGAAATAAGGTTTGAACGCTTCCAATAACGCACCTTGATTAGAAGACTCCAAAAATCCAATATATGCGGCTGCCTGAAAAGCAGTTACAATTACGGTAAGATAACGTGTCCACTGGTTAATTTTTTTCTGGCCTGTCTCTCCTTCTTTCTGAATTTTAGAAATTTGAGGAACCAACACAGTTACTAACTGCATAAAAATGGATGCAGAAATGTAAGGCATAATTCCTAATGCAAAAATGGACGCTTTTGCAAAAGCTCCACCGACAAAAGCATCCAGGAGTCCAAGCATACCGCCCTGGGCACTATGTTGCAAACTGGAAAGTTTATTAGGATCTATTCCGGGAAGAACAATAAAGGACCCTACCCTGTAAACAAAAATGAGCGCTAAAGTGACAAGAATTTTACTTCTTAATTCTTCAATCGTCCAGATGTTTTTTAATGTTGTGATGAATTTCTTCACAGAGTTATCAAGATTTAAATATTTGCAATCAATAAATGGAGTGCAAATATCAGGTAATTTATTTTATTATTTCTAAAGAACCTCCGGCAGCTTCAATCGCACCTTTGGCTTTTTGGCTAACAGCATTTACTTTAAAAGCAATGTTAGCTTTCAAAACGCCATTTCCCAAAATTTTTACCTTATCATTTTGGCTGATCAGATTGTTAATATAAAGAGTTTCAGGATTAAATTCTCTCAACTCATGTTTTTCAATTAACTGATCAATTTGTCCGAGGTTAAATACTTTATATTCTATCCGATTGTTATTTTTAAACCCGCGTTTTGGTAACCTTCTCTGAATAGGCATCTGGCCACCTTCGTGAGCCATTTTAATTTTATAACCCGCACGGCTTTGTCCTCCCTTGTTACCTTTGGTTGAAGTACCACCTTTGCCGGAAGCTTCTCCGCGGCCTAATCTTTTCTGTTTGTGTGTTGCGCCTTTTGCAGGTCTTAAACTTTGTAATTGCATTTGTACGTTTTTTTGAACTTATCGCTCCAGGTACGCCGGAGCTCGCTTTAAAAAAAAGAAAAACCGGTTATGCCAGTTCTTCTACTTTCACTAAATGATCTACTTTTTTTACCATGCCCAAAATCTGTGGAGTTGCTTCCACTTCTTTTGAAGCATTTAGTTTATTAAGGCCTAAAGCCTTTAAAGTGAGTTTTTGACGCTCTGAACGATCAATTCCACTTTTTATCTGAGTTATTTTAATTTTTTTCATAATTGTTAATTCTTAACCGTTAAAAACTTTCTTCAAAGAAATATTACGTGTTTTAGCAACCACAGTTGGTTCTCTCAAAAGTGACAAAGCTTTTACAGTTGCTTTCACCACATTATGCGGATTAGCAGAACCAAGTGATTTTGCCAATACATCTGTTATTCCTGCACTTTCCAAAACTGCTCTCATGCTTCCTCCGGCGATAACACCTGTACCGGCAGCTGCTGGCTTAATAAGAACCTTAGCTGCGCCATCCTTACACCATTGTTCATGTGGAATTGTTCCATGAAACAGAGGAACTTTGATCAGATTCTTTTTAGCATCGTCAATGCCTTTTAAAATTGCTTCCTGCACTTCTTTGGCTTTTCCCAAACCATGCCCCACTACTCCATTTTCATTTCCAACTACTACAATTGCAGAAAAACTAAATGCTCTTCCACCTTTGGTGGTTTTTACAACACGATTGATAGATACCACTTTCTCTTTTAATTCAAGATCAGCGCCTTTTATTCTTTGTGTATTTGATTTCAACATTATAACTGTTTATAATTTTTACTTTTTATGAACTTCTTTTTGAATAGAAATTAAAATTCCAAACCTGCTTCTCTTGCCCCCTCAGCAACCGATTTGATACGACCGTGATATAAATAACCACTGCGATCGAAAACGACATTTTTAATACCCAGTTCCTGGCATTTTTTAGCAATGGCTTCTCCCACTTTTTTGCTGGCTTCTACTTTGGTTGTTTTTTGAGAAGCAATATCTTTCTGGCGTGAAGAAGCTGAAGCAATGGTGGTTCCATTTGCATCATCAATCAATTGAACGTAAATATCTTTATTGCTTCTGAAAACGCTCAGTCTTGGCTTGGTAGCACTTCCGCTGATCTTCTTGCGAATGCGATATCTTATCTTTTGACGTGCACTTACTTTTGAGTTCATTTTATTCTATTTTTATTTTCCGTCCCGATAACTATCGGGATGCCGGAAATTTTATTTTTATTAAATCTTCAGGATAAAACCTGAATAAAAAAATCTAATTATTTGTTCGTTTACTGTTAAGTTTTGAAACTTACTTACCTGCAGATTTACCTGCTTTTCTGCGTAATACTTCTCCTTCAAACTTAACGCCTTTCCCTTTGTAAGGTTCAGGTTTACGTAAGCTGCGGATCTTAGCTGCTACCTGTCCTAATAATTGTTTGTCAACACTGCTCAAAATCACTTTCGGATTTTTACCTTTTTCCTGGGCAGTTGATACAGAAAGTTCTTTCGGAATTTCAACAATGATATTGTGAGAATACCCCAAAGAAAGATCTAATAAATTTCCCTGGTTAGACGCTTTATAACCAACACCTACTAATTCAAGTGTTTTAGTATAACCCTCAGTAACACCAACAACCATGTTCTGAACCAGTGCACGATACAAACCATGCAGTGCTCTGTGCCTGATTTGGTCTGTCGGACGGGTAAATTCGATTTTATCTCCGTTTACTACAACTTTAATATCAGGATCAATTGCTTGTTTTAATTCTCCTTTTGGTCCCTTTACAGTAATCACATTGTCTGCGCCTACATTAACGTTAACGCCTTTGGCAATGGTTACAGGACTTCTTCCAATTCTAGACATAGCCGGTTTTTATTTTTATTTTTGATCTGGTAGTGTTCAGCCACGACTAAGGCTTAATTATCTTACCAACTTTTAATTATTTTTATTCGAATTTCTCAAAACGTATCGTATTGCAAAGAATAGTACTAAAAATGTAATAATTACTCCAACAACCGAATTCATTTTGAATTAATATACGTTACACAATACTTCTCCACCAACATTTTTAGCTTTCGCTTCTTTATCTGTCATCACACCAATAGAAGTTGAAATAATGGAAATTCCTAATCCATTATGCACCCTTTTAAAATTCTGTGGTTTAGAATAAGTGCGCAATCCCGGACGGCTCACTCTTTCAAGACTTTCAATTGCGGGAACTTTAGTTTGAGGATCGTATTTGAGCGCAATTTTTATAATACCTTGTTTGGAATCATCTTCAAATTTGTATTTTAAGATATATCCCTGGTTATATAAAATTTCGGTGATACGCTTTTTTAAATTACTTGCCGGAATCTCCACTATTCTGTGGCTGGCCATTTGTGCATTGCGGATTCTTGTTAAATAATCTGCTATAGGATCAGTAACCATTGTTTATTTTTCTTTTTTAATTTTTATTACAATGCGATATCCAATTGATACCATTTGAGCTTTGCGTTTTTTACCAGCTCGCTTTTTTAACGCCGGGAATCTTACCTTCCAGAGCCATGTCGCGAAACATGTTTCTTGAAAGTCCAAAATGACGCATATATCCTCTTGGACGACCGGTAAGCTGGCAGCGGTTTTTTAAACGAACCGGAGAAGCATTTTTAGGAAGAAGATCCAATGCTTTATAATCTCCTGCTGCTTTTAACGCTTTTCTTTTTTCGGCAAATTTCTCTACCATTTGTACGCGTTTTCTTTGCCTTGCTTTTATTGACTCTTTAGCCATTTTTTAGTATTTAGATTTTAGTATCAGGTATCGAGAGAAGCGTTTATAATCTTGCTTCTTTCTACTTACTACTATTTTTTGATGTTTTTAAAAGGCATTCCCAATTCTTTAAGCAATTCGTATGCTTCTTCATTGGTGTTTGCTGTTGTTACAAAGGTGATATCCAAGCCGGTAATTTTATTTACTTTATCAATATCAATTTCAGGGAAAATGATTTGTTCTGTAACGCCTAAAGTGTAATTACCACGACCATCAAAAGACTTGTCATTAATGCCTTTGAAATCACGAACACGAGGCAGAGAAACAGAAACCAGCCTGTCCAGGAATTCATACATATTTTCACCACGCAAAGTAACTTTTGCACCGATCGGCATATTTTTACGCAGCTTAAAGTTGGAAATATCTTTTTTAGACATGGTTGCTACTGCTTTCTGACCGGTAATAGTGGTCAGTTCATCAATAGCAATATCAATTAATTTTTTATCCGCAACTGCCCCGTTTACACCGCGATTGATACAAACTTTGGTAAGTTTCGGAGCCTGCATGATAGTTTTGTAACCGAACTTCTTCATTAAAGCCGGCACAACATCTTTTTTATATTTTTCTTCCAGTCTTGGAGTATATTTTTCGGTAGCCATTATTTAATTACCTCCCCTGATTTTTTTGCTGTTCTGATTAATTTTCCACCTTCGCGGGTTCTGCTGATCTTAGAACCAGAGTGTGATTTTGAATCCCAAAGCATTACATTGGAAATTGCGATCGGCGCTTCCACTTTCATGATACCGCCTTTAGTGTTCTGAGCAGAAGGTTTAGTGTGTTTGGTAACAACGTTAACACCTTCTACCAGCACACGGTTTTTTTCTGTTATTACTTCCAACACTTTACGTGGCTTCTTCAGATCTTTATCTTCTCCGGTAATAACGACTACCGAATCGCCTTTTTTTATGTTGAACTTTGGTTTAAATCTTGTCTTCATTTTTGACAAATATTTTGTCTGGTTTATTACTTATTAAATACCTTTTTTTAAAGGGGTGCAAAGATACAATTTATATTACAATACTTCAGGAGCAAGAGAAATGATTTTCATATATCCCTTGTCGCGCAATTCACGGGCAACGGGCCCGAAAATCCTAGTTCCTCTTGGCTCGTCTGCTGCATTTAAAAGCACAACAGCGTTATCATCAAAACGAATGTAAGAACCATCTTTGCGACGAAGTTTATTCTTTGTACGAACAATAACGGCTTTGCTCACAGTTCCTTTTTTTATTCCGCCCGCAGGAATAGCATCTTTTACGGTTACTACTATCTTATCGCCAACATGAGCATAATCCTGGCCCGAATTTCCGAGAACCCTGATGCACAACACTTCCTTTGCGCCACTATTATCTGCTACATTTAGCCTGCTTTCTTGCTGTATCATTTTATTTATCTTTTTGCCTTCAACATTGGGTATCAGGCATTTAAAACAATTATTTAAATTTAAATTTTACTTAACTTTTTCCATCACCTCTACAAGCCTCCAGCGTTTGGTTTTGCTTAATGGTTTTGTTTCCATTATTTTTACCACATCGCCGATATTACACTCGTTCTTCTCATCGTGAGCATGAAACCCGGTTGTTTTTTTCACAAATTTTCCATAGAGAGGATGTTTTACTTTCCTTTCTACTTTTACTGTGATCGTCTTATCCATTTTGTTACTGGATACCACACCAACCCTTACTTTTCTTAAATTTCTTTCGGACATTTTTGTATTTTTTAGGATTTAGTACCTAATTGCTTTTTTCTTAATTCTGTTTTTGTGCGGGCAAGATCTTTTCTTACTTCGCGGATGCTCATTGGGTTTTCCAAAGGAGAAACAGCGTGAGCGAATTTTAATTTCTTAATTCGTAATTCATCCTCCTGGATCCTTGCTTTCAGATCCTGCTCACTCATGCTTTTCAAGCTGTTTACGAAATCGTTTCTGTTTGACATTTCTTTATTTTAATAATTGATGCTTACTTTTTACAGGATTATCCAACATAATCTCTTCTCACAACAAACTTGGTATGAATCGGAAGTTTTTGTGCTGCCAGCTCAAAAGCTTCTTTTGCTACCTGAAGCGGAACGCCATCTGCTTCAAATAAGATCCTTCCCGGCTGTACCACTGCTGCCCAATACTCAGGATTTCCTTTACCCTTACCCATTCTCACCTCAGCAGGTTTTTTAGTAATAGGTTTATCAGGGAAAATTCTGATCCATACATTTCCTTCACGTTTCATATGACGTGTTAAAGCCTGTCTTGCAGATTCAATTTGCCTGTTTGTTAACCATACTGAATCAAGTGATTTCAACGCGAATGTTCCAAAAGAAATGGTATCTCCACGTTTTGTATTGCCTTTCATACGGCCTTTCTGCATCTTTCTGTGCTTTGATCTTTTTGGCTGTAACATAATTTGTCGTTTATTTGTTTTTTTACTGTAGAACTTCTACTTTAAACGATTAGTCTTAAATAATTTTATTAAAAATCTTATCTTCTTCCTCCTCTTCTTTCACCGCCACCGCTTCTTCTATCTCCCCGATCTCCACCACCTCTTCTATCGCCGAATCCACCGCCTCTTCTTTCACCATGCGCTTCATGATCGCTCTTTCCACCGCCGGCGATGATATTTGGATTCAAATCTCTTTTTGCCAAAACCTCACCTTTACAAATCCAAACTTTGATACCGATTTTTCCATAAACTGTTTGGGCAAAAATGCTTGCATAATCAATATCCATACGCAAAGTGTGTAATGGAGTGCGTCCCTGTTTAATCTCTTCGCTACGTGCAATTTCAGCACCACCCAAACGTCCACCCACTCTTACTTTGATTCCTTCTGCACCCATTCTGAGGGCAGAAGCGATAGACATTTTGATCGCTCTTTTATAATTGATACGGTTTTCAATTTGTTTCGCAATGGTATCTGCAACTATTGCTGCATCCAATTCCGGACGACGTATTTCAAGAATATTGATCTGAACATCTTCCTTACCTGTCAGTTTTTTCAATTCTTCTTTGATACGATCTACTTCTCCGCCACCTTTTCCGATGATAATTCCTGGTTTTGAGGTATGAATCGTTATGATCAATTTATTAAGTGTACGCTCAATTACAATTTTTGCTATTCCACCTTTATTGATACGGGCATTCAGATAAGTCCTGATCCTGTCGTCTTCAATCAATTTTTTACCATAATCTTTTGGATTTGCAAACCAGTTGCTGTCCCATCCACGGATGATTCCTAATCTGGCTCCAATCGGATTTGTTTTTTGACCCATTATTCGGTTTTTATTTTGTTGTGTTTTTTTCTGTTTTTTTCTTTTCTGCTTTCTCTGCGGCAGGTTTTGCTTTTGCCTTTGCTTCTGTTTTCGAAGCTGCTTTTTTAGTAGCTGCTTTCTTTGGTTTTTCAGTCGCTACAGGTTCTGCAACCGGTGCAGTTTCCACCTTTTCTGCTTTTTTCTTCGAAACTTTTGGTTCGTGGTTATGAATGCTGTCTACAACGATAGTAACGTGGTTGCTGCGTTTGCGAACACGGTATCCACGTCCTTGTGGAGCAGGACGCATTCTTTTGATCACTCTTCCGCAATCCACCATAATAGTTTTTACTACCAGGCCTGCATCTTCTACTTTTTCGTCAGCATTTTTCTGTTCCCAGTTGTTGATGGCGCTTTTTAATAATTTATACATCGGCACTGCAGGATGCTTTGGATTGAATTGTAAAATTCCCAATGCTTTTTCCACTTCCATTCCGCGGATCAAATCAGCCAGCAAACGCATTTTACGTGGCGATGTTGGATAATTATTAAGTTTTGCTACTGCTTCCATATTTATTTAATTTCTTGATTCTTGCTACTAAATACTTGCTACTGGTATTTAAGCAATCTTTTTACTTGAGTGTCCTTTAAAATTTCTTGTTGGTGCAAATTCACCTAATTTATGGCCTACCATAAATTCTGTTACATAAACAGGAATAAATTTATTCCCGTTATGAACGGCGAAAGTGTGTCCTACAAAATCCGGCGTAATAGTAGATCTGCGAGACCATGTTTTAATTACACCTTTTTTAGCGGTTCCTTCGTTGATGTTCAAAACTTTTTCTTCCAGCTTTGCTTCTACGTAAGGACCTTTTTTAATTGAACGAGCCATGTTTTATGTTCGATGTTTAATGTACGTTGTACGATTTAAAACTTTAATTTCTATTTATTCGGCAACTTTTTACCATTTCTTCTCTGGATGATCAGCTTGTCTGACCCTTTTCCTGCTGTACGGGTAATTTCACCTTTAGCATATTTTCTTGTTCTGCTGCGTGGATGTCCACCAGATGCTTTTCCTTCACCACCACCCATCGGGTGATCCACAGGATTCATCGCTACACCGCGGGTTCTTGGCCTGATACCTTTCCATCTGTTTCTTCCTGCTTTTCCTTTGCTTTCCAAGCTGTGGTCGCTGTTGGAAACTACACCAACTGTTGCGTAACAATTGATCAATACTTTTCTCAACTCACCACTTGGCATTTTCAATACTGCATATTTATCTTCCTTATTGGCCAACTGGGCTGAAGAACCAGCGCTTCTTGCCAGTTTCCCACCTTGTCCGGGTTGCATTTCAATATTATGAACTACAGTACCTAAAGGAATATTTTTCAACTGTAGCGCATTTCCCAATTCCGGTGCTACGGCGTCACCACTGACAATGGTTGCGCCAACCTGTAATCCTTGAGGAGCAATGATGTATCTTTTTTCTCCGTCAGCAAATATGGTCAAAGCAATAAAAGCACTACGGTTCGGATCGTATTCAATCGTTTTTACCGTTGCAGGAATTTCTTTTTTATTTCTTTTAAAATCAACTACACGGTACATTTTTTTGTGACCACCACCAATGTAACGCATGCTTCTGCGCCCCTGGCTGTTGCGTCCGGCAGTATGATGTACTTTTTCTACCAGGCTTTTTTCAGGAACATTGGTAGTTACTTCCGCATATGCATTACCAATCCTCCAGCGGGTTCCTGCGGTAGTGGGTTTGTATTTTCTTAAAGCCATGATTTTCGATTTTGCCCTGAATTTGTCAGGATATAATTAATTATTCGTTCTTAATTTTTATACGTTTCCATATAAATCAATAGTATCCCCTTCTGCTACGGTTACGATTGCCTTTTTCTTGGCAGGTTTTCTTCCAGTAAGAAGCCCGGCTTTCGTATTACGTTGTTTTACTTTTGATGGCATTACAAGCGTATTTACATTTTCCACAGTGATGCCATAAAATTCTTCCACCGCTTTCTTTATTTCCAGTTTGTTTGCTTTCCTGTTCACAATGAAAGTGTACCGGTTGTGTTTTTCGGAAAGACGGTTTACTTTCTCCGATAAAACAGGTTTTATTAAAACTTCTGACGATTTCATAATTCTAATTTGAAAATTTGAAAATTTGAAAATTTGAAAATTGGCCAAACCGTTTTTCTATTTCAAATTTATTTTTTATTTTTCTTTTTCTGATCCTTACCAGAATAAAAATTCAACTTATTTATTCATTTACTCCTGAGAAATGGCTTTACATTTTCACATTTTGCCATTTTCACATTTCTATGCTTCTGCTTTGTTTTCTTCAGCAATTTCATCTACAAATATTTTTGCTGCGCTCTCTGTGAATACGATAGAATCTGCATTTACAATATCATAAGCGTTGATATCGCTTAACAAAGTGCCACACACTGTTGACAGATTGCGGAAGCTTTTGTAAATATTTTCGTTGTATTCAGGCATTACAAACAATGACTTTCTTGCAGCCGGATTGATATTCAAAAATATCTGGTTGAATTGCTTGCTGGCTGGTTTTTCAAAATTGGCCAAATCTTCTACCACAAAAATCTTATTGTCTTTAGCTTTTGCACTTAATGCGCCGATCTTGGCCAGATCTTTTACTTTGCGGTTCAACTTGATATCATAACCGTGAGGCTTTGGTCCGAAAACAGTACCACCACCTTTATATAAAGGGTTACGAAGATTTCCTTTACGGGCGCCACCGGTTCCTTTTTGTTTATGAAGTTTTTTGGAAGAACCTTGTGCTTCAGCACGGGTTTTCACTTTGTGAGTTCCCTGGCGCTGTGCAGCTAAATATTGCTTTACTGCGAGCCAAATAACATGGCTGTTTGGTTCTGCGCCAAAGATCTCTTCCGGCAGGTCAATGGTTCTGCCAGTTTGTTTTCCTTCTATGTTGATTATATCTAATTGCATATTATTTCTGGATTAAAACGATTGAACCGTTATGGCCGGGAACCGAACCACTGATTAATAAATAATTTTTTTCAGGGAAGATCTTTACCACTTTTAAACCTTTCATCTGCACTTTTGCATTTCCCATACGGCCTGCCATGCGCATTCCTTTAAATACTCTGGAAGGATAAGAAGATCCGCCAACAGATCCGGGAGCACGTGATCTGTCGTGCTGGCCGTGACTTTGCTCGCCCACACCGCCAAATCCATGACGTTTTACAACCCCCTGGAAACCTTTCCCTTTGGTGGTGCCAACAACAGATATTTTGTCGCCTTCGGCAAAAATGTCAACTCCAATGGTGTCGCCAACATTCTTATCTGTTTCGCTATCGCGGATTTCTTTTACGAATTTTTTTGCCGATGTGTTTGCTTTGGCAAAGTGGTTTTTTTCTGAGAGGAGGGTATGCTTTTCTTTTTTATCTCCGAAAGCAATCTGAACAGCATTATAGCCATCAGTTTCTATGGTTTTTTTCTGGGTTACTACACATGGACCCGCTTCAATAATGGTCACGGCTGTCTGCCTGCCATTACTATCGAAAATGCTGGTCATGCCAACCTTTTTTCCAATAATACTTTTCATTTCTATTTTATTATACTCAGCGGTACAGGAATTCCGGTACTTGAGTGTTACAATTTTTTATAAGAACTTATAAGGCTTCTTTCCTTTTGGGAAATCCTTACGCTTTTATCTCTACGTCAACACCTGATGGCAAATCAAGTTTTGAAAGTGCATCAACAGTCCTTGAACTGCTGGTATAAATATCCAGCAAACGTTTGTGGGTACACAACTGGAACTGCTCACGTGCTTTTTTGTTAACGTGTGGAGAACGCAATACGGTAAATATTTTTTTATGAGTTGGTAAAGGAATTGGTCCTGTTACCACTGCACCTGTACTACGTACTGTCTTTACGATCTTCTCGGCAGATTTATCTACCAGGTTATGATCGTAAGATTGAAGTTTTATCCTGATTCTCTGAGACATGTTAAAGAACTTTTTTTATTCCCGTTTTATTTTGGGAGTGCAAAAGTAGGTTGATTGAAGTAAATAACAAAAAAATTATGTGAAGAATTACAAAATAATTCTTCAGTACTTACTGTAGCTACATTTCATTCAGGAATTTATTCCAATCCGGGTAAGTTTTTATGCAGCAATTATATATTCCTCATACTCTTCCCATACACTCATCCTATTGTTTTTATACTCTCCATATACACCCGATATACATTATATATGCTTTATCAGCGAAGGATGAATACTTAAACTATACTCTATCTATACATTATATCTTTATTACTGGCACTATATTTTCAGGCTAAAAATAAAATTCTGTTATGCAACAAAGCAATAAAAACCCGAACAAAGATCAGCTTTCTGACAAGATCGATTCTCCGCGCGACCGTGAAGAACTTCAGAAACCAGCTGTAGAAGTAGAAATTCCGGATGTGCATGATATTCCAGGGCAGGAAAACTTTGAACCGGCGCCGCTGGGCGAGTTAGCTGATACCACCATTTCTTCAGCGGATGAAGAAGGCGAAGATGTTTTTAATGAAGACATCGATGAAGAGGTTGTGGAAAGTGAAGATTCAAATGTGACAGAACAAGAGAAATACGACCTGATGAGAACCGCTAATGATATGCCTGGGGATGATGAAAACCTGCGGAAAGCTCATTTGGATAATACTGATAACGATGGCACTCCACTCAGTGAAGAAAGCTTCAAATATAATGTTACGGCTTCAGATCTCGATATTCCCGGAGCGGAATTAGATGATGCAAATGAAGAAATCGGAGAAGAAGATGAAGAAAATAATGATTACAGTCTGGGCGCCAGTCACGGTCTCGGAGCTGATAATGACATTATTCCGGAAGATGATTTTTAGGGCTAGTGAAAAAGTTATGAGTAAGTGAGTGTTATTTGCTGGGGATTATTTTCCATTGATGAAACTTTTATTTCTCTTTTAACAAACATATCTTTTCGAAAATACGCCTGGCAATTTCTCCGGGCTTTGCGTTACCAATTGGTTTTCCATCAATTTTTAAAACCGGCAGTACATTTTTCGTAGTGCTGCTGACAAACGCTTCTTTTACGTTTTCCAAATCTTTTAAAGGGATGTCTTCTTCCGTGGTATTAAATTCTTCCAATTCAAGAATTTTCTTTCGTGTTACTCCTTTTAAAATCTTTTTTCCTGGTGTCAGCACTTCATTATCTTGAGTTACGATAAAAAAATTGGAACGCGGACATTCACGGATCATGTTCTGATCATAATATAAAAGATCATCAGCATGATTTTCCTTCACAAAAGGTTGCAGACGGATTGCCTGTAAATAATCGATAGTTTTTATTTGCGGTAATTGTCTTTGATGATCATAGGTTATGAGTTTGATTCCTTTCTCAAAATTTTCTTTATTGAATTCAAACGGATTTTGTGTAATGACAAGATTCGGTTTTGATAAAGTATATCCATCTTCAGAATATCCGCCTGTAAGAGTGATCCTGATGCCGGAATCGGGAATATTATTTTTTTCAATCAATTTAAAAATCTGTTTCTTCAACTCTTCACGATCTAATAAAATTTCCATGTTCATTTGCGAAGCAGAAAAATAAAATCTGTGTAAATGATCTTCTAAAAATATTGGTTTATTATCCACAGTTCTGAAAAAATCAAATATGCCAAACCCGCGTTGAATGGAAAGATCAGAAATAAGAAGTGAGGCTTCATTTTTCAAAATAAAATCTCCATTGACGATTGCGTAAGTATCACTCATTTTTCAATCCTGTTGTATTTTTTTAAAATCGGAATCACTTTATCGAGCGGCAAAGATTCTGCTTTATGTCCGTTCCTGACGACTACCGTTTTTGCAGCAAACAGAGAATTAATAATTGCTTCTTCTGTCGCTTCAATCGTAGCTAAAAACAAAGGCGACATATCATCATTTTGCAAAAAAGGATTATTCAATATTTGTTGGTTCACTGAATTATATGGCACCCGCAAACTTTCAGCAGTTGAAAAAGCGATAGCATAATCACCGCTTCCGTTTGATTCAATTCCTCCTGTTTTTCCCAAACCTAAAATAGCACGCTTTGCCAGGCGCAACAAATTCCTGTGATCCAGTGGCGCATCTGTTGCAACAACGATCATACATGACCCATCCACATTATTTAAAAGCTGATCACTAAAACTAAATTTTCCCAGCTCCTTCCCTACCGGAACTCCATTAATTTCCAAAACACCCCCAAAATTCGTTTGCACCAAAACCCCAACTGTATAACCGCCTAAGCTTTTGGGAAGCACTCTTGAAGAAGTTCCGATGCCACCTTTAAATCCAAAACAAACTGTTCCGGTTCCTGCCCCAACTGTTCCTTCCTCTACTTTTTCATTTGTCGCATTTTTTATGGCCGACAAAACATCTTCTTTGGTAACATGCCTTCCACGAATATCATTTAAAAATCCATCGTTCGTCTCGCCGACAACAGCATTTACAGAAACTACATTTTCATTTCCTTTTTCCTGCAGAGTATATTCTATCAATGCATCCATTGCTGTTGAAACATTCAATGTATTCGTTAATACAACCGGCGTTTCCAAATTGCCTAATTCATTTACCTGGGTGCTTCCTGCAAGTTTGCCAAATCCATTTCCGACAAAAACTGCAGCAGGAACTTTTTCCTGAAAAATATTTCCTTCGTATGGCAAAATAGCCGTAACTCCTGTGCGAATCGAATCACCTTTTATCAAAGTGATCTGCCCGACTTTTACGCCTGCAACATCGGTGATTGAATTGAGTTTGCCGGTTTCCATTACACCGATCTTTACTCCATAATCACGGGCTCTTTTCTTTTCCTGGGCTTTCAACATGATTGGAAAAATAAATAAAATAAGAAGAAAATTTTTGAACATATTAATCTGCTGAGTTGCTAATGTAAAAGCAAATTTTGATAAATAATTTAATAATGCAATAATCCAATAATTGATTTTATTTTACAGCATGGATCTACCTGATTTCTTTTCAGCATACTGGCTTTTTTTGCTCACCGTAATTTTCTTCATTATTATAACAGGAAGATATTTTTTTGTTGCCGGAATATTTTATCTGGTTTGTTACGTATGGTTTCCTTCAAAATTCGAAGAAAGAAAGATCAATCGAAAAAAATATAAAAAAGAGCAGTTAAAAAAGGAGATCAAATGGAGCATGATCACTTCCTTTCTTTTTTCAATAACCGGAGCGATGATGGTTATTCTCTGGCAAAAAGGATTTACGAAAGTATACACAACCGTCAGCGATTATGGCTGGTGGTATTTGCCTGTAAGCTTTGTTGTTTTTATGCTGGCTCACGAAAGTTATTACTACTGGCTTCATCGCTGGATGCACAGACCAGCAGTTTTTAAAATTGTTCATAAAGTTCATCATGAAAGTAATATCGCTTCGCCTTTTACGGCGTTTTCTTTTCATCCGATCGAAGGTTTTTTCCAGGCAATTTTTTTGCCGGTGGTATTGCTGGTTTTGCCAATGCATTACATCATCATCATTGTTATTCTTACCATTATGACATTCAGCAGTGTTATCAATCATCTGGATATTGAAATTTATCCAAAAAATCCAAACAACCTTTTAACCAAATGGGTTATTGGCGCTACGCATCACTCTCATCATCACAAATTCTTCAGATACAATTTTGGTTTGTATTTTACTTTTTGGGATAAAATAGCGGGAACAGAAAAGGATTATTTAAGAAGTGATAAGAGATAAATGCCAATTTGAATTGTTTGTAAAAAACATAGCTTTTTCCGCAAAAAAGTTAAATAATTTAAAATCAATCAACAGAAGCATTTTTTCAATTTTTAAAACCTATCTTCGTTGCTAATTTTTTTTATAAACAACAACACAATGGACAACAAAAACACAGGAACCGTAAAATTTTTCAACACTGAAAAAGGATTCGGTTTTATTAAACACGATGATTCTTCAAAAGAAACTTTCGTGCATGCAAGCGGATTAATTGACGAGATCAAAGAAAACGACAAAGTGGAATTCGACTTGCAAAATGGCAAAAAAGGCATGAATGCCGTTAATGTGAAATTAATCGGCTAATAATCGATATTTCAATGTAAAAAAGGGCGACGTAAGTTGCCCTTTTTTATTTTCGGCCAGACAAAAAAACTGCAGTAAATAAACAAAAAAAACGAATTCTTATTTTCTGTTTTACAAGTATCTCAGAGGATTTCTCCTGGAATTTTTGATATAATTTTTTACATTCATCCAGAAAGCAAAGATCAGGTAGAAAATTATTGGCGAGCCAAAAGTCAGAAACGAAAGGTAAATAAAATAACGGCGGATGGCCGAGGTAGCAATTCCCATTCTTTCACCAATAGCAGTGCATACTCCAAAAACCTGCCATTCAATAAAGTGTTTTATTTTATACATTTTAAAGTGAATAAAGGATTATCAATAATCAATTCAATCTTCAATTTTTTCAAGAGGCTGATCAGCGCCGGAAGCTGAACGGCTGTAGCAGTCATCACTTATCAGGGTAATAAAGAGTTTATTGTCTTTAATTTCCATTTTATAAATTCCTTTCTCGTCCTTGCAGTCGCTTGCTCCGCTGATCTTTGCAATGGTAACTGTGTCGCCTCTTACGGAATACTTCATTGTTTCTACAGGTTGACTATTCATCGGATCAATCAGCAAAAGTGTATCAGTCTTAAACTGCAAAATCATCTCAGTTGGATCCGGAACTTTATAAAGTCCTTTCCATGAAGTGTTGGCGAATTGGGCTTTTAAAGTAGTAATGGCAAATGTGGCAATCAGAATTGAAATAAAACTTTTCATACAAAGTCATTAAGGCTACAATTTATAAAAAAAAAAGTTTCTGAAAAAATAAATGCAATTTTTTATCGAAACAGCAACTGTTCTTTAAGTAATTTTGCGCCGGTTTTTAAAATTTTGTTACATCAATAAAAGAAAAAATATGGTTTTTGATCTTGACATGATTCAAAAACTTTACGAAGGATTTTCTGCAAAAGTAGCAGCAACGCGTAAAGTAGTCAATCATCCTCTCACTCTCACAGAAAAAATTTTATATGCTCACCTCTGGCGCGGAAATCCGGACATGGCTTTTGAAAGGGGAAAAGATTATGTTGACTTTGCCCCCGACAGAGTAGCGATGCAGGACGCGACGGCGCAAATGGCTTTGTTACAATTTATGCAATCAGGAAGAACGAAGGTTTCGGTTCCGTCCACTGTTCATTGCGATCATTTGATCCAGGCGCAGATCGGCGCGGTTCCTGACCTTACAAGGGCAAAATCACAGAATAAAGAAGTGTATGATTTTTTGGCTTCTGTTTCCAATAAATATGGTATTGGCTTTTGGAAACCTGGCGCCGGAATTATTCACCAGGTGGTTTTGGAAAATTATGCTTTTCCGGGAGGAATGATGATTGGTACCGATTCTCACACCGTAAATGCAGGAGGATTGGGAACGATAGCAATTGGAGTTGGTGGAGCAGACGCTTGTGATGTGATGGCTGGCTTGCCCTGGGAATTAAAATTTCCAAAATTAATCGGGGTGAAACTGACTGGAAAATTAAATGGATGGACCGCAGCAAAAGATATTATTTTAAAAGTATCCGGAATCCTTACTGTAAAAGGCGGCACCGGCGCTATTCTCGAATATTTTGGGGAAGGCGCAAAGTCATTATCCTGCACCGGAAAGGCCACCATTTGTAATATGGGCGCTGAGATTGGAGCCACCACTTCTATCTTCGGATACGATCAAAAAATGTCTGAATATTTAAGAGGAACCGGCAGAGCAGAAGTAGCAGCAGAAGCCGATAAACTGGCCCAGGAATTAACGGGGGATGATGAAGTTTACGCAAATCCTGAAAATTATTTTGACCAGGTGATTGAAATTAATTTATCAGAACTGGAGCCTCATATCAACGGCCCTTTCACTCCTGATCTCGCATGGCCTATTTCTGAATTTGCCAATGCTGTAAGGAAAAACAACTGGCCTGAAAAACTGGAAGTTGGTTTGATCGGATCATGCACCAATTCTTCTTATGAAGATATTACGCGTGCTGCCTCTGTTGCCAAACAAGCTACTGATAATTGCTTAAGCGCAACATCTGAATTTACGATCACTCCCGGTTCCGAGCAGGTAAGATATACGGTTGAAAGAGACGGCTATTTGAAAGTTTTTGAAGAAATGGGCGGTGTGGTTTTAGCAAATGCCTGCGGACCTTGTATTGGTCAATGGGCACGTCATACTGATGATCCGAATAAGAAAAATTCAATTGTAACTTCTTACAACAGGAACTTTGCAAAAAGAAATGATGGTAATGCGAATACGCATGCTTTTGTTGCTTCGCCTGAAATTACTACAGCCCTGGCAATTGCAGGAACACTTACTTTCAATCCATTGACAGATTATTTAATCAACGATAAAGGTGAAAAGGTAAAGCTGAAAGAACCTGAAGGAATTGAAATGCCGGTCAAAGGCTTTGCCGTTGATGATGCAGGTTTCCAGGAGCCGGCTGCAGACGGAAGCAATGTGGAAGTGATCGTGTCTCCCACCTCTGATCGTCTTCAACTTCTTGAACCATTTGAACCCTGGAATGGAACTGATCTTACCAGGTTGAAATTGCTGATCAAAGCAAAAGGAAAATGTACAACAGATCATATTTCTATGGCTGGTCCATGGTTGAAATATCGGGGGCATCTGGATAATATCAGCAACAATTTATTGATCGGTGCGGTTAACTTTTTTAATGACCAAACCAACCTGGTTAAGAATCAAATAACCGGTGCTTATGGCCCCTTGCCACAAACACAAAGAGAATACAAAGCGGAGGGAATCGGATCGGTAATTGTTGCGGATGAAAATTATGGTGAAGGTTCTTCACGCGAGCATGCAGCAATGGAACCAAGATACCTTGGAGTAAAAGCAGTAATCGTCAAATCATTTGCAAGAATTCACGAAACAAATTTGAAAAAACAGGGTTTGCTTGGAGTAACGTTTGCGAATAAAGAAAACTACAATAAAATTCTCGAAGATGATGAAATTGATATCCTTGGTTTATCTGAGTTTTCAGTTAGTAAACCTTTGGAGGTAGTGTTGCATCATAAAGACGGAAGTACAGATTCGTTTTTAGTAAATCATACTTACAATGAGCAACAGATTGAATGGTACAAAGCCGGCGGCGCGTTGAATATAATCAGGAGAGAATTTGAAAACAGTAAGAATTAAAATTCTTTGATAAAAAGTAAAAAGCGAAACTGTAAAGGGTTTCGCTTTTTTTTATTTAGTTAATCATTGTGATAAAATGAAGCAACTATTTATTGGTTTACTGTAATCATCAATAAAAATTTTTCTTCTCACACCAATCCATTCTGAACAGCAATTTTTATCAATGATGCTGTATTGTTGGCGTTCAGTTTCGTCAGCAAATTTTTTCTGTGGGAATCAACGGTGAGCGGACTAATAAATAATTTTTCGGCAATCTGGTTATTCGTTAACCCTTCAGAGATTAATTGTAAAATTTCTTTTTCTCTTTTAGTTAATGCAGGAAAACTTTCAGAAGGCAGAACTGATAACGGTCTTACGACATGCTCCAGCGAAACGCTTACATACATTTTGCCTTGAAGAACCGTATCAATCGCCTCTGCAATTTCTTCGGCAGAAGCGCTTTTGATCAAATATCCTGACGCGCCATTTTCAATCATTCTTGAAATATAACTTCGTTCACTAAAGGTGCTGATGCCTATAATCTTTATGTCAGGAAATTCCTTATTGATCTTTTTGCAAAGATCAATACCGCTGATATCAGGAAGATTGATATCGAGTAGAACAACATCTGTTTTATTTTTTTTCAGAAAAGGAATTGCTTCAAAAGCATTGGAAACAGCGCCGGCAACTTCAACATTTTTCAGCTTACCAAGCAGGGACTGTAATCCGGCAACTACCATCGGATGATCGTCAACAATAAAAATGCGTACAGACATTTTTAAAAATAAAAAGAAAATTGAAAACAAAAAATTATCAACAATTTCCTTCAATGGTAACAGAAGTTCCTTCACCTTTTAAAGAAACGATATCGACATTTCCATTCAGGTATTCGGCGCGTGCTTTCATATTTTCCAAACCCGCACCATTGCTGATTTCGTTTGTATCAAAACCCTTTCCATCATCTTCAACAGTAAGTGTAAACCGGTCATGTTTTCGCATCAATTGTATCAGAACATTTTTTGCATCAGCATGTTTGATCACATTGTTCAACAACTCCTGCACCATTCTGTAAATCACAATTTCTGTGCTTTGTTCCATTCTTTCTTCCATTCCATATGTTTGCAACTGCACTTTGATTTTTCCTGAAACATTTAAGGTTTCACAATAATTTTCCAATGCTTCTTTCAACCCGTATTTGATTAAAGATTCAGGCATCATATTGTGTGAAACACGCCGCAGTTCTGCAATTGACTGATCTAATTGCATGATCACATTATTCATTGCTAGTGCATTTTCTTCAGATAAAAAAACGTTTCCTTTCATATTTGACATTGATAATTTTACACCGGATAACAATCCTCCCACTCCATCATGAAGATCACGCGCCAGTCGCGTGCGCTCTTCTTCCTGGCCTTTCAGCAATGATTGCGCAGCAATCAGTTGTTTTTCTTTTTCAAGCTCCATAATTTTTTGTCTTTTCAACTCTTCGCTTTGCTTCAGGATCTTATGCCGGTTCAAAAAATTTCTGTAAGCCAGTAAACCAACAAATAACAACAAAAAAATTCCTGCGATCAATGCGATATTCAGATTGTTTTTCTTTTCAATAATGCTTTTATTTTCGATGAGAGATAATTGTTGTCTTGCGATTTGATTGTCTTTTTTTGCACTGTTGTATTTCTTTTCCAATGAGTGCATGTTCTTCGTCGTCGCTTCATTCATGATCTTGCCATTCAGCGAATCATATTTTTCGCGAAAGAACAATGCAGATTTAAAATCAGATCGTGCTTTTTTTACCTTCGCCATCAATAAATAATTATCGCGAAGCGAATAACTGTCGTTTGCATTTTGCGCAAGGCTCACAGCTTTGGCAAGATTTTCCTCAGCATCATTAAGCAGATTTTTTTTCAATTGTGCAGCACCGAGACCGCTATAGATATAGGACATCAACGAAGATGGAATCTTTGAAGAAAGCTGTAAAATTTCCTTGTATTTTTGAATGCTTTTATCTGTTTTATTTTCTTCTGAAAGCATCGCAGCATCGTTACTGATAGCCCGAAACAAAACGTAATTGTATTTTGAAGGATCAGTAACCAACTCTGTCACATTCCTGAACAAAATCCTTGCAGTATCATATTGTTTCAATTGCCCTTTTGCATTTCCAAGATTAAAAAGGCCGTTGCTCATCAGCATCGTATCACGCAATTTCAATCCGTTGAAATACGCGCTGGAAGCATATTCAGCGGCTTTATTAAAATCAGCAACCGTCCAAAAAAGTATCGAAAGATTGATAGAGATTTCTCCCGAAAATTTATAGTCCCGCAATGAATCTGCAATTCTGAGTGCTTTCATGAAATACGTCGTTGCAGAGTCATACTCTTCTTTTGTTTGATAAGCCCATCCTTTCAAATCCGCTACCAGCGCGATCTCTTTTGCATTATGAAAATGTTTTGCTTCATCCAATGCATGTTGAGCGGCTAATGAGAACGAATCTTCTTTTTGCTGCATAAAAAAAGTTACTGCCTTTATTCGGAAATATTCTACAATTCCTTTATCATAATTTTTCTTTTTGGAAGAAGCATAAAACCATTCGAGATAATAATTGGCAGAATCAATGGTAGCAGGGTTTTGAGCGAATGCTAACGCCTTTTTGATTTGCATATTAATTACAGAAGTATCCTCAGAAGATCTTTTGATATCCTGCGCTGAAAGATGAAAATAAGGAACGAAAAACAATAATGATAATAGCAAATATTTATGCATAGTTTCAATGCAGATGGTATTACTGCGCGAACGAATTTCTCTAAAAAATATCATCTCTCCAACGATTTAAAATAAATCCCCTTTTTCGGGGATATATAAAAAACCTGTTTTAGCAGGATTGTCTGAAACACTGATGTCACGGACTTTTGCAGAGGTTTTAGAAATCATTTTATCATCATTAAAAACTTTTTTATGAAAACATCCCGGTCACTTTTTTTAGGATTCATTCCAACACTGTTCTTTCTGTTTTGCTTTCAGACATCGCAATCCCAATTGTTGAAAAGGCTAAAAGACGAGGTAAAAAACCGTGCAGAAAATAAGGTCATCAACAAAGCAGGAAATGCTACTGATAAAGCAATTGACAAAACGGTTGAGGCGGCAAGCGGTAAAAATAAAGATGCTAATGTGGGTGTTGCCGCAGGAGATGATTCTCCAAAAGAAGAAACTGCGAAAGCAAAACCTGCAAGCATGACAACTTACAGGAATTATGATTTTGTTGCCGGTGATAAAATTATTTTTCAGCCTGATCTGAGCGACGAACCTGATGCAGAATTGCCCGCAAGATTTATCGTAAAAACAGGCAACGCCGAGATACAAACTTTTGAAGGAGAAAAGGTCTTACATCTGCAGGCTGACGGACATGCAACGGTTGCCCCCTTGATGAATTCAGATAAATATCTTCCGGATCAATATACGCTTGAGTTTGATATGATGCTTGAAAACGATGCAAGTTATTTTCAGTATGTAAGCGAATTTTTAGTGGAATTTCGTAAGGCCGATGATCAGAATTACAGAAGTTATCCTTTCTTTAAATTCAGAATGGATGGAATATCATCCGGTAGCTTTGGAGATGTCAATGCAGGTCGCCAGCAATTTCCAAAAGAAGTATCCGAATCTTTTGGATCAGGAAATACATGGCATCACTTCGCTATTTATGTTCGTAAAAATATCGGCAAAGTTTACATAGATCAGAATCGTGTGATCGCTACAAACACACTCCCTGTAGGAGCCACCAAGGTAGACATACAGGCCGACAGGTATGGTATCAAAATAAAGAATTTCCGTCTTGCAGAAGGAGGCAATGATAAATACAAGCAGATCGTGACAGACGGAAAATTTATCACACACGGAATTTTATTTGATGTGAACCAATCAACTATCAAACCTGAATCAATGGGCGCATTAAATGAAATTGCCAAAATACTGAAAGAGCATGCTGATCTGAACTTTGAGATCGATGGACATACTGACAGCGATGGAAATGCAGAAGCCAACATGAAACTTTCGCAGCAAAGAGCAGACGCAGTAAAAGCAAAACTGGTTGAAATGGGCATCGCTGATGCAAGGCTTACTACCAAAGGTTTTGGAGCAACAAAACCCATTGATAAAAATGATTCTGCTGAAGGAAAAGCTAACAACAGAAGAGTGGAATTTGTAAAAATATAATTCGCTTAAAAAAATTTATTTATGAAAATTTATTTTAAAAGCGTCATCATTGTTTGTATATTTTTTTCAGTAACAGTTCCCGCTATCGGGCAGCAATATGCTGGTTATGCAGAAAACGCAACAGGCAAAGTAAGCGGCAATGAAACAGTGAATATTTTTAAAAGAATTGATGCGATAAAGAACATTGACAAAACAAAAGCGGCTTCATTAAAAAAATGCCTGGCTTCGCAATTGAAAATATTTTATTCAGATCCGTTGTTGAATCCTCCGGTTGGTTTTAATGCAAAAATATCATTTGGAATTTCTAATGATCCTTTTGCAAAAAATATTTTGTTTCCGGCATGCAGCTTTGAATTTGATTTTTATTATCTCGATATAGATAAAAAGACAGGTAGTACAAAAGCCTCTATGGACGGCACTTTGATTGGAATGGAAACGAATGCCGAAGATCATTTTTTCAGGCAGGTAGGCAATTTCTGGGAAGATTGTTCGCACGCTGATTTTCCGCTTTTTTTTGAACAACCTCCGATCTCTGATTCCACTGCTGATTACATTGAATTGAATTTTAAAAACTATGGTTATCCGGCTATTGCGCCAGACAAACCTTTCCGCATTATAAAGCGAAACGACAAACCACTTTTTGTTCGGCTGACGCGCAAAGAATTTGTACAGTTCCTCATTGCTCAAAAAAAATATGAGATCAAAGAAGATGAAAAAACAATTCCTGATCTGCAGAAAAACATAAAGCAATCGCAGGAAACGCTGAAAGATCCTCCTTCCTACTTGACGGAAGATTTTAAAAAAGCACTTGCTGATGGTGTTTCAAAAATTCAAAAAGCAATTGATCAAACCAAAGAAGAGATCAGTAACAAGCAGAATAAGATCAAAGAATATGAAAGTGTGATCCGTTCAATGTCAGCCGCAGAAGCAGTATCACCGGCAAGATTGGATGAAAATAAAAAAACAAGTGACTTTGATGATTTAAAAAGGCTGGTAGATACCGGAAGAATGGAAGGCATTGGGTTGTACAAGATCAATCCGAATTATTATGATCGTTCTGCGGCCGCGCCAGGAGCGCAACTGGTCATTGTTTATTATCATCTTCCTAATCTTTCTGTTTTTGAAAAAACCTCCTTTAATTATCTTGAACAAAAGACGATGGATATTTTCAACCACATCAATTATCACCAGTTGAAAGAAAGCATGAAATAGTAGACGAAGAATAAGTTGTTTTTTATTTTTCTAAAAACATTATCGCAGGGGCAGGGTTCACCCCTGTCCTTCAAAAAGTGCAACCACAAGGGATTGCCCCTACGAAATCCAATAAAATTTTGTTGCTGGGTTGAAAGAAGCTGTGCAGAATATGTTGTCCTGACTTGCAAATCTTATATCTTTAATTGTAGAAAAATTTTAGAATAAAAACAGCAATATGACAACAAAAACTAACAACATTGTTTATTGGACTTCGACTATTATTTTTTCAGCTCTCATGATATTTTCCGCTTCAGGCGGACTTCAACCCAGCCAACAAGCTATTCAAATAATACATGATGGCCTTGGCTACCCGGTTTATTTTATACAATTCATCAGCGTTGCCAAATTATTAGGTGTCATCATTATTTTAATACCGGGATTGCGCAGGATAAAAGATTGGGCTTATGCCGGTTTGTTTTTCGATCTTGCAGGAGCCATTTATTCAGGTATTGCAGCTTCAGGCAAGTTTGACCCGTTAATACTTACCATGCTAATATGGATCGTTCCCGGTATTTTGTCTTATTATTTTTGGCTAAAGAAAATAAAGGAATGATAAACATGCAAGCTCTTTGTGCATCTTTGTGTGCTTTGTCTCTTTGAGCGAAGAGAAAGCTTTTGTAAACGAAAATTAATTAATGATTTCTCCTTTGACATTGGCCAACTTTTCACGCCACTTCCGCAGTTCCTCAGGTGTTTGTCTCGTCCAATCTGTTACCTCTCCAACGATTTTTAAGGGGGCTTTGCTGCGATAGGAACGTGTTGGATTGCCGGGAAATTTTTTGTTGGTAACGTTCGGATCGCTTTCAAAATTCCCTGTCGGCTCAACGATATAAACGCGCTCCGGCCCATCTCCTTTAGCTAATGCTGCTGCCAGTCCTGCACCGTTAACGAGAGCTGTAAAATAAATATGATCCATAGTGATTTTAGAATCATAGTTAGATACAGAACCTGCTGTCAGCAAATCACCAACTTTTAAATCGGCTTTTGTTCCATGATAAAAAGGGCCTTTGTCAGACCGTTGATTCGTGGATAAGATCGCTAATTCATGATTCTTTTTTGCGTTGTCAAGGTCGCCTAACTCTTCATAACATTTTCCAACGTTTGAATATAAAGAAGGAAAAGCTGCATTAACCGCTTCATTATTTATTTTTAATGCAAGCCGCAATGCTGTTTCATTCCATTTTAATTTGTCGTGAACATTTGACTGATGTCGTGCCACATAATAGGCAGCTATAAATTTTTCAAAGTCATTTGTGGCGTCATTCCAGGCCTGAAGAAATATCCTGCTTGCTGCTTCCTCTTCGCCTTTTGCTTCCATGTCCATTCCCTGGAGGCAAAGTTTAACAATAGGGTTGTTTGGATTGAATTCCATTTTCTAAGGTTTTGACTGAAAGTTACTCTAATGTGGATATGAGTCTTCTCTTCAGAATCAAATATATTAGAATCTGCCAAAAGTTTGGTCAGAAAAAGAAAATAGAGTATTCATTCCTTTACTGTTTCTTCAGGCGTCAGCAAAAAATAAATCTATTAAATCTATGAATACTTGTTTGTCATCTTTTCAGAAATGAATTTATATTTGTTCACTGCCTTTTGCTGCCACTAATAAACATCCACTCTTCTGATGATACAAGGATAAAGAAATGAACACTGATATAATTTCATATTACAAAGACAGGGCAAAAGAGTATGAAAAGATTTATACCAAACCTGAACGCCAAAGAGATCTGCTACTCGCCGAAAAAATTTTGCAGGATATTTTTCGTAATAAAGAGGTGTTTGAAATTGCATGTGGCACTGGTTACTGGACCAACATCATTTCAAAAACTGCAAGCTCCATTTTAGCAACAGATATTAATGAAACAGTCCTTGACATTGCAAGATCAAAAGATTATTTCACCAAAGTTGATTTTCAAAAAGCAGATATTTTCAGTTTACCAAAAAATGCAAAACATCAAAGCTTGTTCGGAGGGTTTATATGGAGTCACATCCAATTGCAAAAGCTGGATCATTTTATCGATATCGCTAACAGTCTTGTTGAACCGGGCGGTGTCTTGGTTTTCATCGACAACAATTTTGTTGAAGGCAGCAGTCTTCCTTTGACAGGCAGGGATGAATATGGGAATACTTACCAAACCAGGCAACTTGAAAATGGTACCACGCACAAGGTTTTGAAGAACTTTCCGCCTGAAGATTTTATCCACAACATAATGTCAGATAAATTAGCCGAGCCGGAGGTAATCCGTCTGGAATATTACTGGATATTAAAGTACAAGGTTGTTATGGATTCATGATCCTTTATTCTAAAAATAATTTGCAGCAAAAGAAATTTACTTTACCTTGGCTTTGGTTTACCATTTTCCAAAAACTCTACCTTTCGAAGACTGTTTAAATTTTCAATCACAAACATTTTTTATCATGAAAAAGATTTTGCTTAGCATTCTTGTTCTTGTCATTCTTATTGTTGTAGTTGCTGCTTCTTATGTAAAATTTGCATTACCAAAAGTAGATGCAGCGCCGGTTCTGCATATCACTTCTACTCCTGAAAGAGTGGCCCACGGCGCTTACCTGGCCAATCATGTCACCTTGTGCATGGATTGCCATTCTACCCGCGACTGGTCAAAATTTTCCGGGCCGATGGTAGCAGGAACCGATGGAAAAGGTGGTGAATTGTTCAATGAGAAAATGGGATTTCCCGGCACTTTTTATTCAAAAAATATTACTCCTGCAAATATCAAAGACTGGACCGATGGTGAAATCTTTCGTGCGATTACAACCGGTGTAGATAAGTTTGGAAATGCGCTTTTTCCTGTGATGCCTTATGCACATTACGGCAAGATGGATAAGGAAGATATTTATGATATTATTGCCTACATACGCACTTTGCATCCCATAGAAAATAAAACACCTGATCATGAGGTTACATTTCCGATGAATTTTATTCTAAACACTATTCCAACAAATGCATCTTTTGTTCAGAAGCCGCCAAAATCAGATACTTTAAAATATGGAGCTTACCTGGTAAATGCAGCCGCCTGCATGGAATGCCATACTCCTGTTGACAAAGGCCAGATCATTCCATCAAAAGCCTTTGAAGGTGGAAGGCTCTTCCAGATGCCAAACGGCGATGTATATTCTGCCAACATTTCGCCCGACAAAGCAACCGGAATCGGAAGCTGGACTGCTGAGCAATTTGTAACCAGGTTTAAGACCTATGCCGATCCTGCCAATGTAGCGAAGATGGGACCAAAGGATATGAACACCATCATGCCATGGGTAATGTTTTCCGGAATGGACACTTCAGATCTCAGGTCTATTTATGCCTATTTGCAGACAGTGAAACCCATGGATAATAAGGTGACTCATTTTGTTGCAAGGACTGATAAATAATTTTTCCGGAGAGGTGACATCTTTCCAAAGATGCCACCTCTCAAAAATAATTGCATTTGAAAAATCATTGTTGTTATACGCTGCTGAAACCCTCTTCATTCTTAACTTTCAGCGTTCTTATCTTTTTTTCATGCACTCAAAAATCTTCGAAAGATTATTCTTCGTGGCAGGTTTATGGAGGAAATAAAGAAGCCAATCATTATTCTTCTTTAATGCAGGTTGATACCAATAATGTATCGCAACTAAAAGTGGCGTGGACGTATCACACCGGCGACGCCGACAGTATGACGCAGATACAGGTGAATCCGATCATTATTGATTCTACTCTTTATGGTGTTTCTCCAAAGCTGAAGCTTTTTGCGCTTGATGCTGCCAACGGAAATCAAAAATGGGTTTTTAACCCTATGAACGATTCGGATGTAAAAGGAAAAGGATATTTTGGAATGAACGTGTGCCGTGGCGTTACTTTTTATTCGGATAACAAAGACAGCAGCCGGATTTTTTATTCTGCCAATTCACAACTCTATTGCATTGATGCCAAAACCGGAACTCCTGTAAAATCATTCGGGCAAAATGGGAAGATCGACCTGCATAACGATTTGGGAAGAGACGTTTCTGATCTTTATGTGGCAATGACTTCTCCGGGAATTATTTATAAAGACATGATCATCGTGGGTTGTCGTGTCTCTGAAGAAGCGGCGGCAGCGCCGGGGTTTATCAGGGCTTATGATGTTCATTCAGGAAAGCTGCGATGGATATTTCATACGATTCCCCAACCGGGAGAATTCGGTTATGATTCGTGGGATGATAAAGATGCGTGGAAACATATCGGTGGCGCAAACGCATGGTCAGGATTCAGCCTCGATGAAAAGAATGGAATTTTGTTTGCTCCTATCGGTTCTGCTTCCTACGATTTTTATGGAGGAAGAAGAACCGGCAATGATCTTTTTGCCAATTGTGTGCTGGCCTTGGACGCCGCCACAGGAAAAAGAATTTGGCATTTTCAAACCGTGCATCACGATCTGTGGGACAGGGATTTGCCAACCGCGCCCGTGTTGGTTTCTATTAAAAAAGATGGAAAACAAATTGACGCGATTGCACAAACTACCAAGTCCGGATTTATTTTTTTGTTCAACAGAAAAACCGGCGGCCCCATCTATCCTATTAATGAAGTTCCGGTGCCAACACAAAGTGAATTGATTGGTGAAAAAGTATCTCCTACCCAACCGATTCCATCTTTCCCAAAACCATTTGCACGGCAATTATTAACGGATAGTGATTTAAATGATCTTGTTCCTGATTCTTCTTTTCAGGACATCAAAAAAAGGCTTTCCAAATATCATTCGCACAGGTTTGATCCGCCATCGAAAGAAGGTACAGTAATCTTTCCCGGTTTTGATGGCGGCTCAGAATGGGGCGGCCCGGGTTATGATCCGGAAACAGGAATCCTGTATGTAAATGCAAGCGAAATGCCGTGGATACTGACGATGGTAGATGTAAAAAATAAGCCGAAAGCCGCTGAGACGAACCTGCAAGCCGGAACACGCATCTACAACACCAATTGTATGAGTTGCCACGGCGCACAAAGAGAAGGAAGCCCGAATTATCCGGTGCTGATCGGCATCAACAAAAAATACAACCAACAACAATTTGAACAGATCGTTTCGTCCGGAAGAAGAATGATGCCTGCTTTTAAGCAATTGAACAAAGAAGAAATGAATGCGCTGGCTTCTTTTATTTTGGACAATAAAAAAGAGCAGCAGCAAAAATTTATTGCTACTGCAAAACCTTATGATACATGGTATGATCTTCCCTACTCTTCTACCGGCTACAATAAGTTTTTAACCAAAGAAGGTTATCCTGCCGTGAAACCGCCATGGGGAACTTTGAACGCCATTGATCTGAATACCGGAAGCCTCGTGTGGAAAGATACTTTAGGCGATTATCCCGAATTGAAAGCAAAAGGCCTGCACACAGGAACTGAAAATTATGGCGGTCCTGCGGTAACCGCTGGCGGACTCGTATTTATCGCTGCTACCAGCGATTCAAAGATCCGTGCCTTTAATAAAAGAACCGGCAAGCTTTTGTGGGAAGCTGATCTGCCTGCATCAGGTTTTGCCACTCCTTCTGTTTATGAAGTGAATGGAAAAGAATTTGTTGTCATCGCCTGCGGTGGCGGAAAGCTAGGGAAAAAGACCGCGGACGCGTATGTGGCGTTTGCATTGGACGAGAAAAGTAATAAGTGAAGTAATAATAAGTGAGATTCAGTTATGAATGGATGCTTTGTAGAGAGTAAAGAAAATAAGAAACTAAGAACTCGCCCTCACAATAAAATAAATATTCAATAAAACATACACCAGCAGGAAAAATTGGGCAGCGATCATGTCAAATTTCCTTGCCTTTATTTCTTTATCTTCTTTTACAAGTTTCAATGAATATGCGTTAGCGGCAATAATAGCAAAAATAAAAAACAGCGTCAGTCCGTGAAGCATATCAACTAAGGTAAAAGAAGTAGTTTCAGGCAATGAAGAATCAATAATGTATTTATTACCGATGACGGCAAAAAGCGCTCCGACACTCAATCCAAAACGCGAATCCATTCCATCTGAGTGGATGTAAAAACAAATGTAAGCGATCAGAAAAGCGATGTACATTCCGAGAAACATTTTCCAGAATAAACCGCTGGCATCCCTGCTAATGTTGATCACTGTTTTGAAAGAACTGTAGAAGCTATAAGGAACTGTGAGAGTAGGGTCTCCAAAATTAGTTTCATATTTTTTGACACCAACGGAAATGATGCAATTATTGATTGTCCATCCGCTGAGTGTAAACCTCGGATCATAATTTTTGCCAACCGTATCTGGCACAAACACCAACGACTGCGAATCAAATTGCGAGTTCTCAATGGACAGCCGGAGGTTTTGTTTATCAAAAGGGAAATTGCGGATACGCCACGAATCTTTCATGAGGCATTGCATCTTCATTAAAAGATAAACCTGGTTGTTACTGGTGTCTATTGTTGCGAATGATCTTGTTACTGATTTTGCCTGTGGCACTTCAAGATTTTGCATAAAATCAAAATCTTTGTTTTTGTATTTCAGCCAGAGCCAAAAGGTAACTGCATATTCTTTTTGTTTAAAATCAATGTCGTGGATGCTGGTAATATAAATTCCAACTTTTACAGTATCAGGAACTTCTTTGGCAATTGCTTTATTTACAGTCAGTAGCAGGCACAAAATGCTGAAAACTACCACTCCGAAAATATTCTTCATCTTTAAAATAAAAATGAAAGATAGAGAAAGGAAGTTGGAAAAGAATGTGTTTGAGGAAAATTTTTTATGAGAATTAAGATTGTTGAGTCGGGGAAAGCAGTAAACGAACCAATAAATTGAATTTCTTTTTTCCAACAAACAATAAATCCAGATCACGCTTACAGAAGAAAATACATCTTCACGGAATCATGGTTCTTTACTTGAATTTCTCCCCTGTATTCGCAGGGAAATTCATCTTTGATCTTCTTATAAGTGCTTTCAGACAAATTGATGCGTCCGGCAGTAGAATTAGCTTCCATTCTTGAGGCTATGTTTACCGTATCTCCCCAAATATCGTATTGCCATTTCTTTATTCCTACAATTCCTGCAACAACAGGGCCGGTATGAATGCCAATTCTTATTTCAAAATGATTCAGATCATCAGCATTTGTGAATTCATCATTTACAAGCGCTATCATTTCTTTGGCAGCCTGCACTACCTGCTGCGCATGCGCCTGGTTCGGTGTAGGAAGCCCGCAGGCGCACATATAAGAATCACCGATGGTTTTTATTTTTTCCAAACCATATTTCAAAGTGATTTGATCAAAGCCTTTAAAATAATAATCAATACTTTTTACCAACTGTACTGGATTGGTGTTTTCGGCAGCGCGGGTAAATTGTACAAAATCAGTAAATAAAACAGTTACTTCATCTAATTTCACGGCTTCTACTTTACCGTTTTGCTTTAATTCTTTTGCTGTTTCCGCAGGCAAAATATTCAGCAGCAAAGTTTCTGACACTTTCTTTTCTTTGGCTATCTTTTTATAAAATCTGTAGAGCAAGACAAGAATTCCGATAGTGAGTCCCAGGATAACAAATGTCGCCACCATGATGATCCATTGATTTCGCTTCTGTTGTTTGAGCAGATCTACCTGCACTTGTTTTTGCGACACTTCATAGTTAGTGCGCATGTCCGCCATTTTTTGCACGGTGTTCAGGTTCACTACACTATCGCGGTAGATGATATAATCTTTGTAATATTGATAAGCTTCTGGAATGTTTCCGGCGCTTTGATAAAGTTGGGAAAGCTTTTGGTTGGCTCCGGCAATTTGTTCTTTTAATCCATGTTGCTGCGCCAGTTTAAGACTTTCCAAAGCATAATCCAGCGCTTTATGATGATCGCCTTTTTTGGTATAAATATCAGATATGGAAATAAGATAAACACAGATGGGATAAAAGTCGCCCTGTTGCTGAAGAATGGTGATCGCTTCATTCATATTTTGGGAAGCAAGATCATCTTTTCCCTGGGCAGCATACACCATTCCGGTATTGCCTAAATTATACGCTACTCCGACTGGATAATTTTTCTTTTCGAAAATTTTTTTTGATTCATTAAAATAGATCAATGCAGAATCGTAATTTCCATTATTTCTCAATTCATCCCCAGCGTTCAAAATTGCCGATGCAAGCTGGATTGAATCATTTGCCTGTCTGACTTTATCTGTATCAGCGATTTGCCTGAGTGTGGAAATGGCTTTATGGAAATAAAGCATGGAATTTGTCGCATCTTTTGATTCACTATAGGCAGCAGCAATGGCTCCATAATCACTTCCTTGTAAAGAGAGACGGTTTATTTTTTTTGAAACCTCTAAGGCATTAAAATAAGCTTTGAGCGCTTCGTCAAGATCACCCAAAAGCCTTTCTTTATTTCCTTTTTGAAAATAGCCGGCATGCAAATATCTGTCGTTACCTTCTTTTTTTGCAAGCCGGATCAGTTCTTCTGCGTATTGCAAAGAAAGATTCAGGTCGCGGGACTCATTAAAAGATAAATTTCTCAGCAGCTCGAGCTGGGCAGTATCTTTTAAACTATTTTGCCGAAATATCGTTACAAGACTATCAGCAATCTTTTGATCCTGGCAATGAGCATTAAGAGCAGGTAAAAAGAAGAATATCGTAAGACAAATTACTTTACTAAGGTTCACGCTGGCAACGGATTAACAATGATCATCGGATCATAAGTATAAGAATTGCCTTGTGGGTCCTTCCAGCTAATCTCATAGCTGTCTGAATAGCTACCTGAGCTAAGATTTGGATCTACCGTTCCCTGCCAATTGGAAGAATTGCCCTGTTGCGCGGGATAAGATGAAAAAACATTTGAGTTGCCGTTCACATTTTGTTTCTGGGCAAAGCCGGTAAGTGAACTGACGCCGGAACCTGGCTGGATCTCCCATGTAATTACCATGCCTCGTTGTGCGTTGAAATTGGTTGCGGAGTTACCGTTGCTATCCTGGAGTGTAAGATCGCCGGAACTTGTGTCACTGCCTGTGATTCTGATTGCTGCCATTGTTTTTTATTTTTTAGATGAATGAAAACTGATTAAGAAGACAACCGGTACAGATAAAAAACATGCCGTTCAGCAAAACAATAATGGGAGGATCACTTCAAATAGAAATCACAGGGTAAATGGTAGAGAAATGGAAATGGGGATTAAAGTTAGAGGAATTAATTTGGAATTAAAAAAAGATTATTTTAAAAATCAAACCAGCAGCAGTAAACGAATAAAAAGTTAGAAAATATTTTTCCGTGCACCCCAACACTAGAACATCAAAGCGATATTCAATCTTCAAGTGAAACCACAATAATCAATAATCAATGTCAATAATCAATTCTGAATATTGAAGTGAAGACCAACAATAATTTAATAATTCAATAATTTAATAATTGAATAACTCAATAACTCAATAATTAAACCTTACAATTTAAATCCAAAAGTTGCCACAATACTTCCCCCGGTGGTTTTTAAATAGGCAGGATAATTCGCCTTATCTTCCAGCAGGTATGGATAATTAATGTTTTTGTTCATGGAATAAACATAAGTAAGATCCATAAAAAAGCCGCGGTTCCTGTAGCCTACTCCGCCACTTACTTTCACTACATCTGAAGTTTGATTTTGATAAGGATTTCCATAATAAGCGCCGCCGAGTCTTACCATAAATGTGTTGAATTTCATTTCACCACCAATCCTCGCATTCAAGGTATTTTTATAAAGATTGTCAATGGTATTGTTCAAAGAACGAAAATAGTCAGCAGCATCAGGATCGTTGTTTACATCATTAAAAGACATGCCTTTATAATTCACATATTCCACATCGGCAGTGATAAAACCTTTCTGGTTCTGAACATTTTCTGCATTGCCACCAAACAAATAAGAGCCGCTTAAGATCATTCTCAAGGGAGTATTGAGATTATACTTTGTTTCCAATGGTTGTCCGTTGGTAAGGTCGGTATTACCTTGATGTTTTACGCCTGAGCCGCCATACCCTTCCAGGTCTGTGATCACTTCTGAAGTATAATCATCCGTTAGCTGGTAATAAACCGGGGTATGAAAAGCAAGGCCAACGCGGAAAGCTTCTGTCGGTTTAAAGATGACACCAAATTTTCCACTGATGCCTATCCCTTTTGTCTGCAGGCTTTCATTGGCTATAAAATAATTGAAGCCATTATTGGGATTGCCGGAAGCATCCGTTTCTTTGTAAGAAGCATCACGGCTGTATCTTAAAAAAGGTACAGAAAATGATCCTCCAAAATACCATTTATCTTTTACGCTAAAACCCGCACCAAGAGAAAAATCAGTGATTCCGCCGGTAGTGTTAATCGTATTTTCCTGGATAAGACCAGTAGAAGGATTTGCTTGTGTTCCGTATCCCGTCAGGTTTCCGGAAGAATCAAAAGTAGGATTTACGAGATAAGTATTGATGGCAAGGCTGCTGGTTTCCGGAAACATAAATGCTGCAGAATCAGGATTAGTAGCATTGTTATCAATTAATTCTTCCAGGTATTTTTCAGAAAAAGAAGATTGATTATTCCTTCCTCGGTAATAAACATGATTATTAAAATCCGCAGCACGATTTACTCCAACACCGATGGCAAAGCTGTTGACGCTTTTTCCTCTTGTCGGGCCTGCAAGGATAAATCCGGTTGTACCAATGCTAAAGTTGTTATCAGTAGCTGTTTCCGGAGTACCGAGATAGTTTGATTTTGTATTTTTCAAAGAAAACTGCGGCGTAAAAACAAAATCACCGGTTTTATAATATCCTAAACCAGCAGGGTTTATAAAAAGTGACGTAAACTCACCTCCTAAAGAACCTCCGGCCCCGCCAATGGCTTGGTTTCTGGCGGTTCCTCCCGGCTGGCTCAAATAAGAATAGCGCAAAGCATCTTCAGGTTGCTGGGCATAACTAAAACGGATCAATAATGTAAAAAATACAAAAGCTGCTATCGTTTTCATACTACAGATTATTTTTCTCTTTCTGACCATCCGGAAAAATTTAGTTTAAGCAAATATTTTAAAAAAAGGGATGAAAAATCATCCCTTTTCATACTGATTTATCTTCTGAAAGTTCTGACAGGAGCGCTGCCGCTGCTGCTTCCTGATGAAGATGAAGAACTTGGAGCGCTGGGCTGGTAACTCCTTTCAGGAGTATAAGATCTTGAATTGTCGTTATTATAAGTTCTTGTATTGTCGTTATTATAAACCCTCGTATTGTTATTATTATAAGTCCTGGTGCTGTTAGGATTAGTATAGGTTCTGTTGGAAGGCGTAAATACGCGCCTGATCACATTTCCTACCCCGGTCCCTCTTGTTGGCTGAGTGGTTCCTGTAGTACTACGAACCGGAACACTGCCGTTATTCGGTTGAGTGGTAACGGTTCTGACAGGTTGTGCGGGAGTTCCACGTGTTGCACCGCTTCCTGAATTGTTATTATACGCATTCAGATTGTATCTTCTTACGCCGGTATTGGTATTGATCGTTTTATAGGCAGGAGAATAAATCCCCGGGTAATATCCACTATAGAAAAACGGTGAATAGCCAATGCTGTAGGGATTATAGAAGCTGTTGAAACCATAGGGGCTATATCCATAGTTGTAATAGGGAGAAGCAAAAACCATGTCATTATATACAAATGATTTGTAGGGGCTGTATGCATAAGGATTATAGCCGTATGGATTGTAGACATACGGAGTGAAAGGATCATATCCACCATAATAAGGTGAACCGCCGAAAAGTGAAAAGGAATAAGGAATGTATCCACCATATCCCATACCAAAAGTAATGGAGTTGCGGTAAATAGGATTTTGAATTCCTGCTCTGATCTCATTTTCCTCATCATTTCTGTAATTGTAAGAATTCCTGTCCTGCTCGTTTTCTGTAGTTACGTAATCAGATGATTTATCAGAAGTCTTGTAAGTCGGTTGTTCAGGAGCCGGCGAATAATAAACATCGTCAGGAGTTTGTCCGGAACGGTAAGCTGTACTGCAGCTGGCTAAAACCACTGCAAAAGCAACGGGAAGTAAATGTTTTATTTTCATGGCTTTGAGTTTTTAGAAGTTTGTGAACGAAGCTTTATTTTTGCGTCATCTTACTGTAAATTTAAGAAGATTCCTCTATTATTAAAAGATTGTTTTTACGAACGGTGTTAAATAAATGTAAAGGGAAGCATTTTTTTGAAATAAAACAGCAATTTTATTTTTTAAACTTTAGGTAAATTAACGACAACAGAAATGAGCAAAGAAATTACGAGCAAGGAACAGGATTATTCGCAATGGTACAATGATTTGATATTGAAAGCCGGACTGGCAGATTACAGCGCTGTTCGCGGATGCATGGTGATAAAGCCGTATGGTTTTGCCCTTTGGGAAAATATGCAAAATCAATTAGACAAAATGTTTAAAGAGACAGGACATGTCAATGCCTACTTTCCGCTTTTTATTCCAAAAAGTTTTTTGAGCAAAGAAGCCGCCCATGTGGAAGGATTTGCCAAAGAATGCGCCGTAGTTACTCATTACCGTTTGAAAAATGACCCTGAGGGAACCGGAATCATTGTAGATCCTGAAGCAAAACTGGAGGAAGAGTTAATTGTTCGCCCCACTTCAGAAACGATTATCTGGAATACTTATAAAACGTGGATTCAATCCTACCGCGATCTTCCTTTGCTGATCAATCAATGGGCAAATGTGGTAAGATGGGAAATGAGGACAAGATTGTTTTTGCGCACTACAGAATTTCTGTGGCAGGAAGGCCACACCGCCCATGCTACTGCAGAAGAAGCCATCAGCGAAACGATGCAAATGCTGAATGTTTATGCCGCTTTTGCCGAGGAGTGGATGGCATTGCCTGTGGTTAAAGGAGTGAAAAGTATCAATGAAAGATTTGCCGGCGCGGTGGACACTTTTTGTATTGAAGCGATGATGCAGGATGGAAAAGCTTTGCAGGCCGGGACTTCTCATTTTCTGGGAGAAAATTTTGCCAAAGCATTTGATGTAAAATTCAGCGATAAAGAAAATAAACTGGATTATGTCTGGGCTACCAGCTGGGGTGTAAGTACAAGGCTGATCGGTGCGCTGGTAATGGCTCACAGTGATGATGACGGCTTGGTATTGCCGCCGAAATTAGCACCCATACAAGTAGTGATCGTTCCTATTTATAAAGGAGAAGAGCAAAAGAAAAAAATCGACGAAAAAGTGCTTCCACTGATGAAAGATTGCAAAGCCCTGGGAATTTCAGTAAAATATGACGATGATGACAGCCGGCGCCCCGGTTGGAAGTTTGCGGAATATGAAATGAAAGGTGTTCCTGTAAGAATTGCGATAGGAGCGAGAGATCTGGAAAATAATATTGCCGAGGTAGCAAGGCGCGATACAAAAACAAAAGAATCAGTTTCGCTTGACGGACTTGCCAATACTGTCGCTGTTTTGCTAAACGACATCCAGGAAAACATTTATCAAAAAGCAAAAGCATATCGCGATGCCCACATCACCAAAGCCGATACCTGGGATGAGTTTGTAAAATTGCTCGATGAAAAAGGAGGATTCATTGCTGCACACTGGGATGGCACAGCAGAAACAGAAGAAAAAATAAAAGAACTAACCAAAGCAACCATCCGCTGTATTCCCTTAAACAATTCTAAAGAAGAAGGGAAAGACATTCTCACCGGAATGCCAAGCCCAGAGCGGGTTTTATTTGCAAGAGCCTACTGACTGTCAGTGGTGAGTTGTCAGTGGTTAGTTGCCCGTTGTCAGAAATGATAAATTCACACTCATAAATTCACACTCACTACTCACCACTCACCACTCACCACTCACTATTCCGCTAAGAAGAGGCATATAATTTGTAAATATTATTATTATTCACAATTAAAAATTTTCAAATGAAAAAGCTACTATTCGTGCTGATGTTTTCTTTCAGCCTGGCAACCATTGCACACGCGCAGGATTCAAAAGAGAAAGCAAAAGCAACTTCCAGCGTTCCGCAAAAAGCCCACAACCTGGTAAGCAAACACAAAAAACACAATGGTTACAAAGTAAAGGGTGAACACCATGGCAAAAGCCATAAAGTAAGGGTGAATACAAAAAAGAACGAAGTAAAAGCAAAAACTGATAAAGAATCATAGTCTTACCCTTTTTCATTATTTTCCATCCTGATTTTTCCGTTAGGGAAAATCAGGATTTTTATTTTGACATCAAACTTCTTACATCAAACCGCATCCATCGACATCTAAAAAATATTTTTTATTTTAATTTAAAATCACAACCTTAGCATTTTAAATAACTACTGCAAAATGGAAAATCTGGATCTTCTTAATAATGATTTACAGGTATCACCCCTTTCCCAAAAATTTTTAAATGAATCAGCCAGGTGGGCAAAATTTCTTTCAATTATTGGTTTTGTTTTTTGCGGAATCCTTGCGATTGTTTCATTTTTTGCACCTTCTATTTATAACAAAACGCAGGCGTTCAGGGACATGGACCCGTCGGTTTCCGGCGCAATATCAACCGTTATTGTAGTCCTTTATCTCGCGTTTGCTGTACTGCTATTTTTTCCGTGTTTGTACCTGAACAGGTTTTCAGTAAAGATGCGTACAGCATTGACTTCTATCGACCAGGAAGATTTTGAGGAATCCTTCAAAAATTTAAAATCACTCTTCAAGTTTTATGGCATTTTCGCTATTATACTTCTCTCTTTTTACGTTTTGGTTTTTGTAATAGTGATGCTGGCAGCAGCAATGAGATAATTTTTTTTTGGTTCATTTTTAAGAAAAGAAACAATTGCTTTTTCTCGAAAAAAAATCTTTTTTCTAAATTAGTTAACAAATTATTTGG
>JBQCIM010000001.1:0-35099 GCA_051953735.1 Ginsengibacter sp. | reverse complement strand
ATTGGATTTTAAAGCGGGACTAGATTTCTATCTGGGTCCCCTTTTTTTTATATAGAATTTCTTATTCTTTAAAAATTTTTCAAAATTCATAGAAACGCCTTTGTTTTCTTTAAAAAAAATTCAATTCTTACAAATTAAATTCAACTGCGTTTCACTCTTTTATTTTATCACAGTAAAGGAATAAATTATCCCATTTTTTATTTTATCTGCTTTATTTTGAACAACCACCGAAGTATTATCTTTATTTTTTTAAACTTTTATTACTTAAAAATTATTTTGAAACGCCTAATTATTTTTCATGCAAAGAGAAATTACTTCATGGCATAGTGCTTCGGTGAATAAAGAAATGCCTATTGCGTCTTATGGACACTATGGATTTGGGCTTTTATTAATTCCAACGGCGGCCGCTGATTATCTCGAATATGAGCGGTTTCAATTAATTGATTCGATTTCTCATTTTATCAATTCAGGCAAAGTAAAAGTTTTCTCTATCAACAGCATGAACAATGAAAGCTGGATGAATAATGAAATGTTGTCCGAACATAAAGCGATCCGTCACAATCAATTCAATGAATATGTTTTTAATGAAGTAATTCCATTTATAAAAAACAGCACTTCCGATGAAACGCCGATTCTTACTTGTGGCGCCAGTTTTGGTGCATTGCACAGCATGAATTTATTTTTAAAAAGACCTGATGTTATCAACGGCGTCATTGCTATGAGCGGTGTTTATGATTTGCATGAGTACACAAAAGGATTTCACGATGAGCAGGTTTATTATAATTCTCCGATGAATTATCTTCCGAATTTAACTGACGAATGGTATTTGGAAAATATTCGCAAAAGTGGTCACATTCATATTTTATCAGGAAGCGGACATCATGAAGATCCGCAAGCCGCAAGAAACTTTGCAGCAATTTTATACAACAAAGGAATTAATTATGAACTAGATATTTGGGGACATGACATGAACCACGATTGGCCAACGTGGCGCGCAATGCTGCCATATTATCTAGGATCAAGATTTTGACAGGAATAAAAAACGCAAAAGATTTCCTATATAAATTTCAACTTTATTTTTCCATTCTTACTATTTTGTAAATTTACCCGATGGAAAAAAAATTATTTCTGCTTGATGCGATGGCCTTAATTTATCGTGCTTATTACTCTTTAATCAGAAGCCCGATAATCACTACCAAAGGGAAAAATACTAATGCGCAATATGGCTTTACCAACACGCTGTTTGATCTGATAAAAAAAGAAGCACCTACTCACCTCGCCGTAGCTTTTGACACGTATGCACCTACTGAAAGGCATACTGACTTTGCTGCTTACAAGGCACAACGACAGGAAGCTCCTGAAGATTTACTCATTTCGATTCCTGATATAAAAAGAATAATCGAAGGTTTTAATTTGCCTTGTATTGAATGCGATGGTTACGAAGCGGATGATATTATTGGAGCATTGGCAAAGCAGGCGGAAAAAGATGGATACAAAGTTTTTATGGTAACCCCGGATAAAGATTTTGGGCAATTGGTTACTGAAAATATTAAGATCTACAAACCAGGCTACCAGGGCGGAAAAGTGGAAATAATGGGTGAGAAAGAAGTTTGCGAAAAATGGGGAATTCAAAATGTAAAACAGGTAATTGATATTCTCGGATTGATGGGCGATGCGAGTGATAACATTCCCGGCATTGCAGGCATTGGCGAAAAAACCGCCGCTAAATTATTGGCGCAATACGGAACGCTTGAAAATGTTTTGGCGGATGCAGAAAATATCAAAGGCTCGTTGGGAGAAAAGATCAGAGCAGGAAAAGATATGGCTATTCTGAGTAAAAAACTGGCAACGATTATCACTGATGTTCCTTGCAAATTTCATGAAGAAGATTTTAAAGTAAAAGCTTACGATGTTGAATTGCTGAAAGAAATTTTTACTGAATTGGAATTTAAAACGCTCGGTAAAAGAATTCTTGGTGAAGAGTACAATGTTTTCGTAATGGAGAAAACGGTGATTCAGGCGGATTTATTCTCAAGCGTAGAAACAACGCAGGTTGTAAAGCAGGTTGAAATAGTAGAAGAGGAGAAACCAGGATTGATTGCTGAGAAAAATATTAATAACACCACACACCAATATTTTCTTATTCAAGATGAAAAAGACATTCAGAACCTGTTGCAAAAGCTTTCATCCGAAAAAGAAATTTCTTTCGATTTGGTAACAACGAATATTGATGCTAACGCAGCAGAATTACTTGGATTAACTTTTGCCTTCAAACCATCTGAAGGATATTATATTCCGGTTCCTGCTGAAGAAGAATCAATAAAAAAATTATTAGGCAATTTTACAGAAGTTTTTAATGATAAATCAAAAATATGGATTGGAGAAAATATAAAATTTGATCTTCTTGTTTTAAAAAGATATAGCATTGATTTAAAAGGAAAACTTTTTGATACTACGCTTGCTCATTATGTCATCGATAGTGAAAGCCGCAGAAACCGGAATCTTTTGAGTGCACAATATCTGGGTTATCTCCCATTGACTATTGAAGATGTGGTTGGAAGAAAAGTAAAAAGCTTTGAAGAATTGCGTGAGGTAGAAATGGAAAAATTAAAAGAGTATGCAGTGGAAGATGCAGATATCAGCTTTCAATTAAAAGAAGTTTTTACGCCCATTTTAAAATCAAAACAGGTAGAAAAAGTGTTTGAGGAAGTGGAAACACCTCTGCTCAAAGTGCTTGCTGATATGGAGTTTCAGGGCGTTAATGTTGATACCGGTTTTTTAAACCTCTATTCAAAAGAACTGGAAACACAGGCAAGTCTTTCTGAAGAAAGTGTGTTTGAACAAGCCGGAACAAGATTCAATCTGGCATCACCAAAACAATTAGGTGAAGTGCTGTTTGTAAAAATGGAATTAGGAGGAAAAGTAAAAAAAACAAAAGGTGGTCAATTTTCAACAAGCGAGGATGTGCTTCTGAAACTGGCAAAGGAAAATTCAATTGTTGAAAATATTTTAAACTTCCGTGAACTCACCAAATTGCGGTCAACTTATGTGGATGCACTACCGCAATTAATTAATAAAAGAACCGGCCGTGTTCATACTTCTTATGCACAATCAATTGCAGTTACAGGAAGATTGAGCAGCAACAATCCAAATCTTCAAAACATTCCGGTTAGAACAGAACGTGGTCGTGAAATAAGAAAAGCATTTGTTCCGAGAAACAGCGATCATGTAATTATTTCAGCGGATTATTCTCAAATTGAGTTGCGCATTGTAGCGGCTATAAGTGGCGATCCTGCTATGTCTGACGCTTTCAAAAAAGAAAAAGATATTCATACCGCAACAGCAGCAAAAGTTTTTAATGTTCCTGAAGAAGAAGTGACAAAAGAAATGCGTTACAAAGCCAAGAGCGTCAACTTTGGAATCATTTACGGGCAAGGCGCTTTTGGTCTTGCAGAAAATTTAAACATCGCCCGTGCAGAAGCAAAAGAAATAATTGAAAATTATAAAAAGCAATTTTCACACATCCAAAAATACATGGATGACATGATCAACTTTTGCCGTGATAATGGTTATGTACAAACGTTAATGGGAAGAAAACGATGGCTGAAAGATATTCATTCTTCGAATTTCACCGTCAGAAGTTATGCAGAACGAAATGCGATCAATTCGCCAATTCAGGGAACAGCTGCTGATATGATCAAACTGGCGATGATAAAGATATTCAACGAATTTGAGAAACACAATTTTAAATCTAAAATGATCATGCAGGTTCATGATGAGTTGGTTTTTGATGCCCACAAATCTGAAGTGGAAACGATCAAACCTATTATCATTGAAAGCATGAAAACGGCTTTGCTTTTACCCAATGATGTTCCTGTGGAAGCAGAGATCGGCGTTGGAGAAAACTGGCTGGAAGCACATTGACATTTTTATTTATTTTCATTCTTGTATTTTTATAAAAATAATTTTTTGAATCAGACAATTTTTGCAAAGGACCTTACAAAAAAATATGGTAAGCGTACGGTAAATAATAAAGTTTCATTCCAGGTGAGCCAGGGAGAAATTGTTGGTTTACTTGGACCGAATGGTGCAGGAAAAACCACCTCTTTTTACCAGGTTGTAGGACTTGTGAAACCAGATGATGGCGATGTCTTTTTAAATGATTTGAACATCACAAAACTTCCGATGTTCAAAAGAGCAAAAATGGGTTTGGGCTATTTGCCACAGGAAGCAAGTGTTTTCAGAAAACTAACCGTTGAAGATAACATTGCCGCGGTTCTTGAGATGACCAGGCTTTCAAAAAAAGAGCAGAAAGAAAAACTGGAAACTTTAATTTCTGAATTTAATCTTGCGCATGTTCGCAAAAGCAATGGAGATGTTTTAAGTGGCGGTGAAAGAAGGAGAACTGAAATTGCGCGCGCTCTTGCTGTTGATCCTAAATTTATTTTGCTTGATGAACCGTTTGCAGGCATTGATCCGATCGCTGTTGAAGACATTCAATCCATAGTTACCAAATTAAGATACAAAAACATTGGAATTTTAATAACCGATCATAACGTAAATGAAACTCTTTCTATCTGCGATAGAGCCTATTTGCTGATAGAAGGAAGAATTTTTATTGAAGGATCAGCAGAAGAATTAGCAAAAGATGAACAAGTGCGGCGTTTATATCTTGGAAGAAATTTTGAATTAAAGAGGAAAGATTATTTGCATCATGATGTTTTTAAATGACGTTGATTGGGATTGATTATTGAATTATTCAATTATTTAATTATTATTGTCTCGGGCAATTTTAAATAAACCAATTAACTAGTTAACCCAATAAACCAATTGTCTTGAAACTTCTCAGTCCCGTCATATCACGCTTAGCACGCATGCGCTTATGGGGTGTTGAGAACTGGATCAGTTTTCCAATATCTGCACAAAGAAATGTTTTGCAACATTTGGTGACTCAGGCTCAGTACACAGAGTTTGGAAGAAAATACAAGTTTTCAAGACTTTTTACTATAAAGGATTTCAAGAATCGAATTCCAATTCATGAGTATAATGACTTAAAATCGTACATCGAAAGGATGATGGCAGGCGAACAAAATATTTTGTGGAACACGCCGATCTATTGGTTTGCAAAAAGCAGTGGCACCACTTCTGACAAAAGTAAATTTATTCCAATAAGCGAAGAGAGTTTGAAAGACATTCATTTTAAAGGTTCCAAAGATGTGCTTACCAATTACTACAAAAATTTTCCTGACAGTGATCTGCTTACCGGGAAAAGCCTTGTCGTGGGTGGAAGTCACCAGGTAAATAGTTTGGATGAAGAAATCCAATATGGCGATCTAAGCGCGGTATTGATGCAGAATACGCCGTTTTGGGGCAATTGGATAAGAACGCCACAATTAAACATTGCATTGCTGGATGAATGGGAAAGTAAAATTGAACAATTGGCTCAATCTACCATTCATGAAAATGTTACTTCGCTTGCCGGCGTACCAACGTGGACCATCATTCTGATCAAAAGGATTTTAGAAATTTCAGGAAAAAAAACGTTGAAAGAAGTTTGGCCCAATTTGGAATTATATATGCATGGAGGAGTTTCATTTGTGCCTTATCACGATCAAATCAATAAACTAATCGGATCGCCGATCAATTATCTCGAGATGTACAACGCCAGCGAAGGTTTTTTTGCTGCCCAAAATATGCCTGATGATGAAGGACTTTTGCTTTATACAGATCATGGAATATTTTATGAATTTCTTCCTGTTGAAGAATATGGAAAATCAAATGAAACTATCGGGCTTAAAGAAGTTGAGCTTAATAAAAACTATGCACCTGTGATTAGCACCAATGGCGGTCTTTGGCGATATCTGTTAGGCGATACAATTGAATTTACATCACTACGGCCATTCAAAATAAAAGTTACCGGTAGATTAAAACATTTCATGAATGCTTTTGGTGAAGAAGTGATTGTTGACAATGCTGATAAAGCCATTGCAATCGCTTCTGAAAAAACAAATTCAATTGTAAAAGATTATACAGCAGCGCCGGTTTTTTTTAGCGAAAATAATAATGGTGCTCATGAATGGCTGATTGAATTCGAAACCGTTCCAAATGATTTAAAAAGATTCACGTTTGAACTCGATGAAGCATTAAAATCCGTGAACAGTGATTATGAAGCCAAACGTTATAAAAATATTGCATTGCGTTTACCTATCATTCATTCTCTTCAAAAAAACACTTTCGATCATTGGCTTAAAAGTAAAGGAAAATTAGGTGGACAACACAAAGTGCCGCGTTTAAGCAATGAAAGAAAAATGATCGAAGAAATTCTTTGTATTGACAAGCAGTAAATTTAAAAATTTGCATTATTTCTTTCTTTACTGCTTTGATTCAAATTTAACAAGTTCAATTTTTTTATACCGTTGATCCATTATTATTCCAAACAAAAAAAATGGATTAAATACTTTTACAAATAAAAAATTAAAGAATGAAGTTTACGAAAAAAGCAGTTTCAGTTTTATTAATTATTATCAGCTTACATGCTGAACTAATTGCACAAAAAAAACCAACAGCTAATCCCAAAAATGACCATCCCTCTGCGCAGAATCCAATGATTATTGTTGATTCTTCTGTTACTACAAAAAACACCATCACCATCAAAGGACAAGTAGTTCCATACACCGCAAAAGCAGGCACATTGCCGGTTTGGGATGAAGATGGAAAACCCATTGCTTCTGTTTTTTACACTTATTACGAAAGATCGGATGTTAAAGATCGTGCGTCCCGTCCGTTGGTAATTTCTTTTAACGGCGGCCCAGGAACGCCTTCTGTCTGGATGGAAATTGGCTACACAGGCCCGAGAATTTTAAATATTGATGATGAAGGATATCCGGTAGAGCCTTACGGTTTACGCGATAATCCGAATTCGATTTTAGATGTCGCAGATATCGTTTATGTGGATCCTGTAAATACAGGTTTTTCAAGAAAAGTAAATAATGATATTCCTGATTCAAAATTTTATGGAGTTAATGAAGACATTAAGTATTTAGCAGAGTGGATCAACACGTTTGTTACAAGAAACAATCGCTGGGCTTCGCCGAAATTTTTAATTGGTGAAAGTTATGGAACCACGCGTGTTTCAGGTCTTGCATTGGAATTACAAAACCAGCAATGGATGTATTTGGACGGCGTAGTGTTGGTATCTCCAACGGATTTAGGAATTAAGCGTGACGGCCCAGTTGGCGAGGCCTTGCTGCTTCCATATTATGCGGCAACAGCCTGGTATCATAAAGTTCTTCCGACAGATTTGCAAAGCAAAGATCTTACAGCTATGTTGCCGGAAGTTGAAAGCTTTACGATCAACGAATTAATTCCTGCGCTCACAAAAGGCAGCACTTTAACTGATGCAGAAAAACAAAATATTGCTTCTAAAATCTCGCGCTATTCAGGTTTGTCGGAAAAAGTAGTTCTACAACATAATCTCATTATTCCTACAGATTTTTTCTGGAAAGAATTGTTGCGCGATAAAGGCTTTACGATTGGAAGATTGGATTCAAGATACCTTGGTATTGATCGCCAGAATGCCGGAGAATCACCTGATTACAATGCAGAACTTACTTCATGGCTTCATTCATTTACTCCAGCGATCAATATATATCTTAGGGAGGAATTGAAATACAAAACGGATTTGAAATATAATATGTTTGGAAGAGTTTGGCCATGGGATGATAAGAATAATAATACAGGAGAAAATCTTCGACAGGCAATGGCCGAAAATCCATTTTTACATTTAATGGTTCAATCTGGTTATTACGATGGAGCTTGTGACTTTTTTAATGCGAAATATAGTTTGTGGCAAATGGATCCTTCCGGGAAATTAAAAGATCGTATTAGTTGGAAGGGCTTTCGCAGCGGGCATATGGTGTATATGCGTAAAGATGATCGCGCAACTGCAAACGAAGAACTCAGAGAGTTTATCAAACAATCCATTCCAAAACCAGGAGAGGGAGCAAAATTTTAAAACCAATTTTTTTTGTTGACAGTCTGAAAAAGGCTGGCAACTTTTTTTACAGTAAACGAAGAAATAATTTTGATTTCTATTTTGCTGATTGAAAAAAAATTATTGTTTTACAATTGAAAGGTCTACAGTATTTTTTATCATTTCAAACAATGTAGCAGAACTTTTTGTGTCATAAAATTTCGCAATTTCTGACCTTCCTTTTTCAATCAGTACTTTTCTTAGGTTTTCATTTTTAAATAGCAACATCATTTTTTCTGCAATGTCTTTGAAGTTTTCTGGCTCCGCATATAATGCAGCTTCATTAAAGAACTCTTTAAAACTTCCAATAGAAGAAACAATGATAGGAACATGATTCATTGCCTGTAACACAGTAGTAACAATAGTTTCATGAAAGGGGACAAAGATCATAGCATATGCAGAAGCAACAATTTTCTCAATTTCGTTTCCGAATAAATTCGCTAAAACTTTTACTTCTTTATTAAACCGGTATAAGCGAAGCGCTTCCATAAATTCATTGAATTCAACGCCTGGCTTTCCAACAATCAGCAATTGCATTTTACTCTTTTGTCTTTTTTTAAAAAAAGAAAATGCTTTTAGCAGGTTCAACAAATTTTCATGAAGGCCAATATTTCCGGAATAAACAAAAAACTCATTTGCATCCGCATATTTTTCTTTAATCAATTCTCTTTCTTCAAAATCAATTGACGAGAAATTGTTTTTTATTTCAGGATAGATCACCTGAATTTTTTTTCCCTCAATCTTAAATTTTTCAATGATCTCCTTTTTTAAAAAATGAGAATTTACAATTATTCCTGCTGCTTTATCTAAATAAAGAGGTGTATTTTTTTTAAAAAAACCAAGTTGTTTTTTATTGAAAAAAGAAGGGTGTTCTATGAATGAAAGGTCAGGGCGAATCAATAGCTGAGGAGGCTTTATTTTTAAAGAAATTGTTTTCTCACTTATAAAAATATCAGCTTTATTTTTTCTCAGCCTAGAAGCTAATTTGATAGCATATAACATTTTCCCAACGCCATTTGTTTTCGCTTCAACTACAATAGGGACAATGTTTCCGGGAAAAATAAAATCAGTTTCTTTATTAAAAATAAATAGAAAAATGTCTTCGGGATTGGTTTGTGCAAGTGTCAAAAAAATATCGAAATATTCTTTGGAAAGAGAGCCAGCATTTACTGCAATTTTCATCTAGCTTTCAGATTTTTTATTTTTTTCTATCTTTTATCGCAGCAGTTTGAGTTTCACTGTTTCAATTCTTGTGTCACTCACTTTTAAAATATCAAATTGATAATCGTCAATGATGATGCGGTCTCTTTCACGTGGAATGGATTCATGAAGATTTATGATATATCCAGAAAGTGTTTCTGTTTCTTCGTTTTTTCTAAAATGAAGTTTGTATTTCTCCATCAAATAATCAAGCTCAAGTCTTCCGCTCAGAAGAAATTCATTCGGAGTAATTTGTTTGTCAACAAAATCTTCCTGAACATCGTATTCATCATAAATATCTCCAAAAATTTCTTCAAGCAAATCTTCCATCGTTACAATTCCGGCAGTACCTCCAAACTCGTCGATTACCCATGCAATACTTTTCCTTTCTTTGGTAAATTTATTAATGAGATCTGTAGCGTTCATACTTTCCGGAACAATAGGAATAGGCAATAAAATCGAACGAAGTGTTTCAGGATTTTTAAACATATCCAATTGATGAACATATCCAGCAACGTTATCAATATTATCTTCAAAAACAACCAGCTTGCTCAGTTTTGTTTCAATGAAACGTTCTTTGATTTCGTCCAGAGAAGCATCGATATTTACTGCCACAATTTCTTTTCTTGGTATCAGGCATTCGCGAATTCTTGTTTCAGAAAGTGATAAAACATTTTCAAAAATCTCGCTGTTCATCTCCACATTATCATCGTTATTGTTCATGTTCAATTGCTGAACATAATGATCAATATCCATGCGAACAAAAGGTGTGGCTCTGTTTTGAAGTTTCACATTGAAGATATATTTCAAAATCCAGTCAGAAACATTTACAAAGTATTTTGCCATCCACGAGAAAAGAGAATAAAAAGATTTTACAAAAAATGTGATGATAAAACTTGATGTTACTGCATTTCCTTTCGCCTTAAAAATCGCTTTGAAAATAACAGCAAAAAAAAGCAAAATAAAAGTCGCAATGATCGTTTCAGCAGCGAGAATAATGTAGTTGTTTTCTATTGACCAATATTGCCATAGTTCCTCTAAAACACCGTTCCACAAAAGGCCATAGACAACGAGAAGAATATTAATGATCAAAAGAGTAGTAACAATAAATATCGAAGGTTTTTCCAGAAAACCAGACCAGATTCTGCCGCTATAATTTCCTTGTTTTTTCCTTAGCTCAATGGATAATTTGTTTGCAGAAATAAAAGCAATCTCGATCCCCGAAAAAAATCCGATGACGAGTAATGCAATAAAAATTGGTACAAATGTTATCCAGTCCATGTTTCACAAATTTATACAATTGAAAATGAACAAGCTTTTTAATTATTCAAAAAATCATCCACAATTTTTTCAACTTCTTTACAGGCCGTTTCAAAATTTTCGTTCACGATAATATTTTCAAAATGATTTTTAAAAGTCATTTCATAAGAAGATTTATTCAATCTTGCCTGTAGCGTATCAGCTGTTTCTGAGCCACGCGATTCCAATCTTCTTTTTAATTCTTCCACTGATGGCGCTTGCACAAATATAGCAATCGTATTCACCGGATATTGCTGCTGAACATGAATTGCACCCTGTACATCAATATCTAAAACGGGAACTTTATTTTCCTTCCAAATGCGCTCTATGTCTGATTTTAAAGTGCCATAGTATTTTCCTTCATACACCATTTCCCATTCCAAAAATTCTTTGTTATGGATCTTTTCCCGAAAATCTTTTTCCGAAATAAAATAATAGTGCTTACCGTCCTTTTCGTTTTTGCGCGGCTGCCTTGTTGTAGCAGAAACTGAAAAAGCAAGAGAAGGAAATTTTTTCAATAAATAATTGACAATAGAAGTTTTTCCGGATCCCGAAGGCGCGGTTATTAAAATGATCTTGTTGTAATGTTTCTCCATTTATAATTCAATCAATTTAAAATTTTCAAGTGAACCGACAAAAAAGGGATTTACAATTTTCACGTTTTTCCATTTGCTAATTTTCTAATTCCTTACAATTTCTGCCCCCAAACTTCTCAATCTTTCGTCAATATTTTGATAACCTCTGTCTATTTGTTCTATATTTTGAATAATGCTTTTTCCTTCAGCGCTCAAAGCTGCAATCAGCAAAGCAACTCCGGCGCGGATATCAGGACTGCTCATCGTTATTCCACGCAATGGAAATTTTCTTTCGAGACCTACAACCACGGCTCTGTGTGGATCACACAAAACAATGCGCGCTCCCATTTCAATAATTTTATCTACAAAAAACAGCCGGCTTTCAAACATCTTCTGGTGAATTAAAACACTGCCTTTTGCCTGTGTTGCGACAACCAAAATAATGCTTAATAAATCAGGAGTTAGCCCCGGCCATGGGTGATCAGAAATCGTGAGCATCGAACTATCAAGATAGGTTTCTATCTCATAAATTTCCTGTTCAGGAATATGAATATCATCGTCTGAAAAATTCATTTTAATTCCCAATTGCTGAAATCTTTCAGGAATTACACCTAGAAAATTAATACCTGCGTTTTTGATAGTAAGATTACTTTGGGTCATCGCAGCAAGGCCTATGAATGAACCGACTTCAATCATGTCGGGAAGAATCGTATGCTCTGTTCCATGTAATTCTTCTACACCTTCTATTGTAATCAAATTGCTTCCAATGCCGGAAATTTTCGCACCCATTTTGTTCAACATTTTACAAAGCTGCTGAATATAAGGTTCGCATGCAGCGTTGTAAATTGTAGTAGATCCATTCGCTAAAACAGCCGCCATTATTATGTTTGCAGTTCCTGTCACGCTCGGTTCTTCTAATAAAATATACGCTCCTTTTAATTGTGACGTGTGCAAATGAAAAAAAGATTCGTCGGTGTAATAATCAAATTCAACACCCAACTTTTTAAATCCAACAATATGTGTATCCAATCTTCTTCGTCCGATTTTATCACCACCTGGTTTTGGAATATAAGCGCTTTTAAACCTCGCAAGCATTGGGCCAGCCAGCATTACGCTGCCACGCAATTTGCCGGTTTTATTTTTAAACAAAGGAGAGGACAAATAATCTACATCAACATTATCGGCTTGAAAAGAGTAAGAATGAGCACTAAGCTTTTCTATTCTTACGCCTAACCCATGTAACAATTCGATTTGAAGATTTACATCAATGATGTTCGGAATATTATGAATCGTGATTTTTTCTTTCGTTAATAAGACCGCAGAGATCACTTGCAACGCTTCATTCTTTGCCCCTTGCGGTGTTATTTCGCCTTCCAGTTTTTTTCCCCCAGTTACTTCAAATGAAGCCATATTAAATTTGTGAGAATTAAAAATAAAACCCCGGCAAATTTTAAATGCCAGGGTTGCAAACTTATTATTTCTTCTTAATTATTTTCTGTAAAAAATTAATATCTCTTCTTTCCAAACTTCCGGTTATTACGATTTCCACCCTGATTGTTCCTGTTATTTCTTTGTCCGAAATTTTTGCGAAACTTTCCGCCGGTATTAAATTCTTCGCGATTATTCTCTGCGCGATGTTTCACAAAAGGACGATTATTAAACTCGAGTTCGCCTTTTGTAATTGAAGATAATTCTGTCTGAATATTATCATCATGAACCAGTTCTTTATGCCAGTTGCTATACGTCAACTTCATATAATAAGCAATGGAATTGGCAAATCCCTGGCGCTTTTCTGCGTCTTCTTCTTTTAAAGCTTTATCAATAATGATCTCAATGTTTTTTCCAAGATGATTGTATTTGGGATACCTTTTTGGATAAGGCAGCGGATCAGGAGTTGGCCTTAGCGTTTCGCGTGTTGGGATCGGATAAGGACTGTCCACGTCCAGTTTAAAATCGGTGATCAAAAACAAATGATCCCAAAGTTTATGACGAAAGTCTTCAACATTTTTCAGTTGCGGATTTAAAAATCCCATTAATTCTACCAATGCAGCTGCATTTTTTTGGCGTTTTTCGCGGTCCTCAATAGTCAACACATATTCCGCCATTTTTTGAATATGCCGGCCATATTCCCTGATAGTAAGATGGTTACGGGTTGTATTGTATTCCATGTTATCAACATTTTTCATTTGGCAAATGTATAAATAATAAATTTAGGTTGGAGGCAATAGCGCAAATATTCCGCCGAAGTAAGTGGTAATATATGGTTAAAATAAAAAATTAAAATAAATCTTCGTTTACTGCAAAATTTTGATGCTCATTTTACCTTTCTTCCTTTCCATTGATAACTTCCGAAAGTTCCTAACCAGCCTGCTATTAAAGTGTACAAAATATGAAAAGGTTGTGCAGGAATAAACCACCAAAGCAATTTTTGTTTGTCAAAAAATTTTGCCACGGGAAAAAGGAAAAATATTTCCACGATTGTTTTTATAAGAAGAGAAATCAAAAAAAGATAAAATGCTTTTGCCAAAAAGAAAGATGAAATTCCGAGAATAAAAATCCATGCATTTAATAAATAGACAAGCATCAAAACAGCAACGATCTTTGTATCAGAATATTGATTGGTTTTGCTGGCCCACCGAATTCTTTGATTGAAAAATTCTTTTAAAGTTTCGGCAGGTTTTGTTTCAACAACAACGTCTTTTGATTTTAAAAAGAAAATTCTTTCCGGATATTTTTGTTGAATTTTATGCATCAGCAACATGTCGTCACCACTCGCTATTTCATCAATTCCTTCAAAGCCATTTACTTCATAAAAAGCTTTTTTTTGGTAAGCAAGATTAGCGCCATTGCACATATTCAGGAATTTTTTATGAACTGAAGCGCCGGTGATTCCCTGCAATGTCATGAAATCGAGTGATTGAAAAATCTTGAAAAAGCTTTTAAAGAAAGAATCTTTTGGCAAAGGATTTTTGAATGAAACCAGTAAAGCAACAAATAAAGCGTTTTTTTCTTTTTGAAAATTTACCAAAGTTTCCATCCATTTTTTTGGAGCGATACAATCTGCGTCAGTAGTCACAATCAACTTTCCTTTTGCAAATTGTAAAGCGGTTTCAATTGACTTTTTTTTGTAGGAATTCAGCTTTTTATTTTCTACAAAATCAGCAAGATGAATGACACGAATATTTTCTTTTTGAAAAGATTTTATCACGGGAACCGTTGCATCGGTTGAATGATCATCAGTTACAATTATTTCAAATTTATTTTCAGGATAAGTTTGATCAATAATCGATTGAATGCAATCACCAATATTTTTTTCTTCATTTCTTGCTGCAATAATTATCGAAACAAAAGGCAATTCTTCTGAGAGATTTTTTGACGCAATAAATTCCGGAATTTTCAACCAGCTTTTCCTGAAATACAATATCAGCAACACATACGGAAGCAATAAAAGAAAAGTGATCAATAAAAAAATCATGCAAAAATTTGAATGGTGTTGCTAAAAATCAATTGGCAAAAATAATTTTTTTAATGTCAAAAGAATGATTAGATTTGTTTAGTTGCATAAACAACTGTATGCTAAACAATCAATTTAAAAAAGGAGAGCTTTATAGTTTTATCACCGGCAAAGCGTCAACAGCAATTGCTCGGCGATTACAAAAAAACTTTAAAGAAGCTTCGATCGATATTACGATTGAGCAGTGGAGCGTGTTATATCATTTGTGGAAGCAGGAAGGACAAAGCCAGCAGCAATTATGCGAAGCCACTTTTCGCGATAAACCAAGTATCACAAGGCTTGTGGACAATTTAGAGAAATCAAAATTGGTTAAAAGAGTGGCTTCTAAAAATGACCGGCGAAGCAATAATATTTTTCTGACGAAAGAAGGAAAAATACTGGAGGAAAAAACAATGGAAATTGCGAACAGAACGTTGAATGAAGCGCTGAAAGGCGTTACGAACGGGCAAATAGAAATTGCGAAAGAAGTTTTACAAATGGTTTATGATAACTTAAAATAAAAATACCGTTTCTAAAAAATAAAATTTCAAATGATGGAAACAGCAACAATGAACACAGCATTAAAAGGCGGCGAATGGCTTATTAAAAAAGCAGAAACGTCAGAAACTTTTACGCCTGAAGATTACAGCGAAGAACAGCTGATGATCCTCGAAATGTGCCAGCAATTTATTGCAAGCGAAATACATCCGATTGTTGAAAGAATTGATAAAATGGAACCTGGATTAATGCCTTCATTGATGGAGAAAGCAGGACAGCTCGGCTTGTTGAGTGCTTCAGTGCCGGAAGATTTGGGCGGAATGGGAAAAGATTTTGTCACTTCAACATTAGTAAGTGAAGGACTTGGCGGCGGATATTCTTTCAGCGTGGCCATGAGCGCCCATGCAGGAATTGGAACATTGCCGATCTTATATTTTGGAACGGAAGAACAGAAGAAAAAATACATTCCAAAACTCGCAAGCGGCGAATGGAAAGGATCTTACGGATTAACCGAACCTGCAAGCGGAAGTGATGCACTTGGTGCAAAAACAACCGCCACGCTTTCTGCAGATGGAAAATATTATCTCTTAAATGGCCAAAAAGTTTGGATCACCAATGGAGGTTTTGCAGATGTTTATACCGTTTTTGCAAAAGTGGATGGAGAAAAATTTACGGCATTTATTGTTGAAAGAAATTTCGAAGGATTTACACGTGGCCCTGAAGAACATAAAATGGGCATTAAAGGTTCGTCTACTGTTCAGTTGTATTTCCAGGATTGCAAAGTACCGGTAGAAAATGTTTTGGGAGAAATTGGCAGAGGCCACATCATTGCATTTAATATTTTAAATATTGGAAGATTAAAATTAGCAGCTGCTGCCGTTGGCGGGGCAAAGCTAGCTTTGGCAGATTCCATTGAATATGCAAAGACGCGCGAACAATTTAAAACTCCGATTGCAAATTTTGGTGCGATAAAACACAAGCTTGCTGAAATGGCGATAAAAATTTATGCCGATGAAAGCGCTTTATATAGGACGGCAAAATGGATTGATGAAAAAGAAGAACAGCTTTTATCTGAAGGAAAACCTTTCAATGAAGCGCTTTTGGGAGCCGCCGAAGAATTTGCGATTGAATGTGCGATCTTAAAAGTTCATGGAAGTGAAGTGTTGGATTTCGTAGTGGATGAAGGTGTCCAAATTCATGGAGGAAATGGTTTTAGTGATGAATATACGATCAGCAAAGCATATCGAGATAGCCGGGTGAACAGAATTTATGAAGGAACCAATGAGATCAACAGGATGCTAACAGTTGATATGATGCTAAAAAGAGCAATGAAAGGAAAGCTCGATCTGATGGGACCTGCAATGAATGTTCAAAAGGAATTAATGAGCATTCCTGAATTTGGAAATGATGATGATAGCATTTTTTCACAGGAACAAAAAACAATTGCTAACATGAAAAAATGCATTCTGATGGTGGCCGGCGCCGCAGTACAAAAGCTGATGACCAATCTTTCTAACGAACAGGAAATCGTTATGAACATTGCTGACATGCTCATTGAAACTTTTGTTTCTGAAAGCACCTTGCTTCGTGTAAAGAAACTGGTTGAAAAAAATGGCGAAGAAAGTTCGGAAATTCAAATTGCAATGACGCGATGTTATCTGAACGATGCAGTTGATAAAATTGCGAAATCAGGTAAAGAAGCCATCAATGCTTTTGCCGAAGGCGATGAGCAAAGAATGATGTTGCTTGGATTAAAACGCTTTACAAAAACACAACCTTTCAACAGTAAAAATGCAAGAAGATTGATTGCAGATAAAATGATCGAAGAAGGAAAATATAATTTCTAAAACTCAGATATTGGAACTTTCCTGTTTTGGTAAAGGCGCTTTTTTAATATACATGAGTTTTTGAACTTCCGCTTTATTTTCTTTTTCTTTATTAAGATCGAAAGCAGTTCCAAAAACTTTATCCCAGATATGTGAACTAACGCCAAATCCTCTTTCTTCACTTTTATAATGATGCAAATGATGATTGCGCCAGATCGGCTTCATCCATTTGAAAGGTGGATTCCACGCATGAATTGCATAATGCATGCTTCCATACATCAGGTAGCCCAATATAAATCCCGGGAAAAATGCAAAAGCGTTTGTTCTCATTGCCGCATACATCAACAAAAACACGATTGAGGCAATGATAAGACTGGGAACCGGCGGCATAAAAAGTCTTTGCTTATCCCGTGGAAATTCATGATGGTTTCCATGCAACACATAACTGATCCTTTGAATTCTTGGATTATCGCTTGCCCAGTGAAAAACAAAGCGATGCATAATGTATTCAAAAAACGTCCAGAAGAAAATTCCTGCAAAAAAAAGTAACGTTATCGACGTTGCTGAAAACCCAAATTTATGTGCGGCGTAATAGGGTAAGAAAATAATAAGAGGTAAATACAATCCCCAAATTACCAGCGGATGTGTTTTAGTAAAATATTCTAAATATTGATTTCTGAAGATTTGCGCCTGACCTTTATTATGAATTTTTTCGAATTTCATACTCATTCAATTTCCTTTTGCAAAAGTACGCTAAAAGTGTTCCAGTTTTTTTATATGGGGATGTCATAATAGAAAAATCAAAGTTCTTTAAATGATTGATGAAAAGGGATTTAATATGGGGAAATTATTGCAGATCGCGAAAATTCTTATTTATAATTCTTCTTCTATTGTCCTTCCAAAAAAATTTATCTTGCAAGCCTCTAAAATTTTATTCGATGAAATTAGTTTCTTATTTGCGGGAAGATCATGCACAACTGGCACTTCTTGTAAACGGATTATTGTTTGATACTGATAATTTGCATCCCAATTTGCCGGTAACGATGACCATGTTTTTAAATTATTGGGAAGATGTGTATCCATTGGCACATTCCATCAATAAAACTTTGGTAGAAGGAACGAATCGATACCGCGCTATTCCTTTAGAGGAGGCAGAATTATTAGCGCCGATTCCAAACCCGACCAGTTGCCGGGATGCTTACGCATTTCGACAGCATGTTGCCACCGCCAGAAGAAACAGGAATGTTGAAATGATCGCGGAATTTGATCAATACCCGGTTTTTTATTTTACGAATCATAACAGCATCACCGGTCCGGGTGAAATAATTTGCATGCCCGACCATTTTAAAAAATTGGATTTTGAATTGGAAGTGGCGATAGTTATTTGCAAACCTGGAAGGAATATCAAGGCTTCTGAAGCAGACGAGTATATTGGCGGTTATATGATCATGAACGATTTCAGCGCAAGAACTTTGCAGATGGAAGAAATGAAATTAAACCTTGGTCCGGCGAAAGGAAAAGATTTTGCAACAGCAATAGGCCCCTGTCTTGTAACGCCAGACGAGTTGAAAGAATTTGAAATTCTTCATAAAGAAAATCATGTTGGAAACTCTTACAATTTAAAAATGACTTGCAAAGTAAATGGCGTCCAGGTGAGCGAAGGAAATTTTGCAGATATGGACTGGACCTTTGCAGAAATAATTGAACGGGTAAGTTATGGAGTTCAATTATTTCCCGGCGATGTCATCGGAAGCGGCACCGTAGGAACCGGATGTTTTTTAGAATTAAACGGAACAGGAAAATTGAATGATCCGGATTATAAAGAACAATGGCTGCAGGAAGGCGATGAAATTGAAATGGAAGTGGAAGGATTGGGAATTTTAAAAAATACGATTGTAAAAGATGAAAGCGATTTTTCTATTTTGGATTTGAAGAAAATGGATCAATAATCGCAGTAAACGAAGAAATAAGTAAGATTTCTTTTTTCATTATGTTCAACACGCTCCATTTAAAAGATCTGAAAACAGCGGACGTCCAAAACTTTCTCAATCATGCAATTGCACCGCGACCAATTTGCTTTGCTTCAACAATTGATCTGAATGGAAATGTAAATCTTAGTCCGTTTAGTTTTTTCAATTTTTTCAGCACCAATCCCCCGATCGCAATTTTTTCTCCATCAAGAAGAGTAAGAAATAACACAACAAAACATACGCTTGAAAATATTTTAGAAGTTCGTGAGGTATGCATCAATATAGTTGATTATGAAATGGTGCAGCAGGTCAGTTTGTGCAGTTGCGAATTTCCAAAAGAAACGGATGAATTTATAAAATCAGGTTTTACGAAAGAGCCATCAGAACTGATCAAACCGCCACGGGTAAAGGAAAGCCCGGTTCAGATGGAATGCAAAGTTGTTGAGGTGAAACATTTGGGAACAGAAGGCGGCGCAGGAAATCTGATCATTTGCGAAATTATGATCATGCACATCAATGAAAATATTTTAGGCAAAAATGGAATGATCGATCAGCAAAAGATTCATCATGTAGCACGACTTGGAGGAAACTGGTATGCAAAAATAACCAGTGAAAATTTGTTTGAAGTTGAAAAGCCGAATGTTGAATTAGGAATTGGTTTTGATCAATTGCCAATCAGTATCAGAAACAGTAAAATTCTTACCGGAAATCAACTTGGCCAATTAGCAAATGTTCATGAAATGCCAGAGATCAATCCGGCTTTTGACGATGAAAAGTTGAAAAATATCTTTCAATATTTTTCAACCGATCCCGAAGAAATGGAAAAAGAATTGCACTTGTATGCAGCCGAATTACTGAACCAGGGAAAAGTTAACGAAGCATGGCAGGTTTTGCTCGCATTGTCCTGAAATTTTTCTAACCCTTGCGCACACTCGCTCTCAGCATCCACGCCATTTTTTCATGTTCTTTCATAATTCCTGTTATGAAATCTGAACTTCCTGCATCATCGTATTTTTCTTCAAAATCATTAATCAAAGTGCGGGTTTTTCTGATGATCTCATCATGATCCGAAGCTAATTCTGCAAGCATTTGTTCTGATACCGAAGCCGCGCCTGAATGTTCTTTCAAAGAAGCAGTATCGAGGAATTCTTTCATGCTTCCGGTTGCAAAATGGCCAACTTTTCTCACACGTTCAGCAACAGAATCTATGATCAATTGCAACTGATGATATTGTTCGTCAAGAAATAAATGTAATGCATGAAAATCCGGTCCTTCAATGTTCCAGTGAAAGTTTAAAGTTTTCACATAAAGAACAAATTCATCAGCCAAAACCTCGTTTAAAGCCTGCGCAACTTTCTTACTGTTCTCTTCTGAAATGCCCGTGTTTAAATTGTCTGAATTATTTTGTTGATCCTTCTGTACAGATTGTTGAGTTGCCTGTTTGGCTGAAGGATTTGGAGCAGAAGTATTTTTACCAATTACTTTCTGATTGATTTTATTAGCTCCTTTTAAGTTCGGTTTTTCGTTCGAAGACTTTGTACTTTTTGCCATTTTTCCCGGTTTTATTTTAATAAAATATTTATGATACTTCACAATATAAATGCCAGAGTCAAAGGAATTGCGAAATAAGAAACAGGAGTATTTCTTTTTACTGTTCCGTCTATTTTTAAAAGATCAATTTCGTGTTTGGAAACAAGGAAGCAGCACGAAAACAGTAAACAAATAAATAATTTTAGTTCTTATTTTCTTTACTAAGAAGATAATTAAACGTTTAGCTTTCTGTTGCTTTACTGGTCATCCGTATCACAGGAATGATCATTTCTTCAAGACTTACGCCGCCATGCTGAAAAGTATTTTTATAATAATTAGCATAGTGATTATAATTATTTGGGTAGCATAAGTAACCATCCTGTTTGGCAAAAATAAAAGATGAATTTACGTTGGGAACAGGTAAACCGGCTTGACGTGGATCACGAAAAGCCAACACTTCTTTTGGTTCGTAATTCAAATTGCGCCCATGTTTATAGCGCAAATTGGAAGTAGTTTGTTTGTCGCCCACCACTTTTTGAGGCGAATTTACTCTTACGCTACCATGATCAGTTGCGACGATCAGGTTGATCTTTTTGTCAGCAATTTTCTTTAAAGCCTGGTGCAATGGAGAATGCTCAAACCATGATGCAGTAAGGCTTCTGTAGCTTACTTCGTCTGCGGCAAGCTCTTTCAAAACTTCCATTTCTGTTCGAGCATGACTTAGCATATCTACAAAATTGTAAACAATAATATTGATATCGTTGTTCAAAAAGTTATGGATGTTGTCAACCAGTTTTTGCGCGTCCTGATGGTTGGTAATTTTTGTGTAAGAATATTTCAGGTCTTCTTTACGAAGTCGTTTTAATTGAGCCTGGAAGAATTTTTCTTCAAATAAATTTTTTCCTCCTTCCTCGTCATCATTCTTCCATTCTACCGGAAACTGTTTTTCAATTTCAATTGGGAGCAATCCGGCAAAAATTGCGTTGCGGCTGTATTGTGTAGCAGTTGGCAATAAAGAATAGAATGTTTCTTCTTCCTGAATTCTAAAACTTTCGGCAAAAAAAGGTTGAATCGCTTTCCATTGATCGAAACGCAAATTATCGATCAAAACAAAAAAGGTTGGCGTTCCTTTTTCGACATGAGGAAACACTTTAAATTTCATTAAAGAATTGCTCATGATTGGTGCGGCTGCTGCCGGGTTCGTAACCCAATTGGAATAGTTTTTTGAAATGTATTTAAAGAATTCTGAGTTAGCTTCATTCTTTTGTGATTGAAAAACATCCCGCATTTCCGGACTATCGCTTTTTTTCATTTCCAGTTCCCAATACACCAGTTTTTTATAAATTTCCATCCATTGGTTATAATCAGGATTATCATTAAGCGCCATAAATAAATCGCGGAATTGTTGCTGATACGCAGAAGTTGTTTTTTCCGCAACCAGTCTTTTATTATCAATGATCTTTTTTAACGAAAGCCAAACCTGGTTTGGGTTTACCGGTTTTATCAGGTAATCAGTTATCTGCGAACCGATCGCTTCATCCATCAGGTTTTCCGTTTCATTTTTAGTGATCAAAACGATTGGGATCTGTGAATTAATTTCTTTTATTTTTTGCAAGGTTTCCAAGCCTGAAATGCCCGGCATACTTTCGTCCAAAAGCACCACATCTACAAAATTTTCTTTTACATAGTCTATTGCGTCATGCCCGTTACTTAAAGAGGTAACATCATAACCTTTATGCTCAAGAAACATTATCTGAGATTTTAAACTTTCCATCTCATCATCTACCCATAAAATTTTTGCTGTATTCATTTAATTTATTTTACCAGAACCCGAATCACTTCCTTTTTGACTGTAGCTTACAAATATAAATTAATCCCTTCCCAAAAATTATCTTTGCAACCCAAGCAAATGTTTTTAACAATTTTAAAGAAATGCCTTTTAGAAAAATAATCAACGATCCGGTTTATGGTTTTATAACAATTGATGATCAGTTGATCTATAAAGTCATTTCTCATCCTTATTATCAACGCCTTCGTCGCATTCATCAAATGGCGCTTGCGCAATTGGTTTATCCCGGAGCCGTGCATACAAGGTTTCATCATTCCCTCGGTGCATATCATTTAATGTGTAATGCATTAAGTGAATTAAAGAGCAAAGGAATTTCTATTTCTGAACAGGAAGAGCAGGCAGCAAAAATTGCGATTTTGCTACACGATATTGGCCATGGACCTTATTCTCATGCTTTGGAACATATTTTGATTAAAGAAGTGGATCACGAAGAAATTTCTTTGTTGATGATGAAAAAAATGAATGAGGAATTTGCTGGCAAAATGCAAATGGCCATTGACATTTTCACCAATAATTATTCTAAAAAATTTCTTCATCAACTGATCAGTGGACAATTGGATGTGGACAGAATGGATTATCTGATCCGCGATAGTTTTTTTACGGGAGTTACGGAAGGAGTGATCGGCTATGACAGAATTATTAAAATGCTTACCGTTCATGAGGGCGAATTAATGATAGAAGAAAAAGGAATTCATTCCATTGAAAAATTTTTGGTTTCGCGTCGATTTATGTATTGGCAGGTTTATTTGCATAAAACTGTTTTGTGTGCAGAAAAAATGTTGGTCAAGATCATTGAAAGGGCAAGGGAAGTTGGTGCACAATCTCCATCCAGGGTTTTGAATATTTTTTTAAACAACGAATATGATGTCACAAAAATGAAAGGCCACCTGGATGATTTTTGTTCTTTGGATGATTATGATATTTTGTTTTCAATAAAAACATGGATGCGTCATCCTGACACAATTTTATCACTTCTCTGCAAATCGCTGATTAACCGGCATTTACTGAAAGTGTCATATTCGGCACATCCGATCGATCAAAAATTGCTTGAAGAAAAGACACAGTTGGCAATGAACCATTACCATATTAATAAAGAAGAGGCCAGCTATCTTGTCTTTATCGGGGAAAGTGAAATAAAAACTTACGACAACAAAACTGAACACATTAATATTTTATTCAAAAACGGGAGCGTAAAAGACATTTCGGAAGTAGACAATCCGCTGATCAATCAAAGTTTATTTACGACCGTAAAAAAATTTTACATTTGTTTCGACAATACACAAATCACAGTATAGATTTAAATTTAATTTCTTAATAACATTCACATTCGATGCAGTTTACAGCAAAACAAATAGCTGATTTAATAAATGGTAAAATTGAAGGTGATCCTCAAACAGCAGTTTCTTCATTCGGCAAGCTTGAGGAAGCTACAGAGGGACAGTTGGCTTTTTTGGCTAACCCAAAATACGAAGAGTTTTTATACACTACGAAGGCTTCAATCATTATTATTAATGATTCTTTACAAATAGAAAAAAAATTACCAGCTACGCTTATCCGTGTTCCGGATGCTTATTCTTCCTTTGCGGTAATTTTAACCGCTTATTCTGAAATGGCAAAAGCGAATCTTACCGGAATACAGGAACCTTCTTTTGTAGCTTCTTCCGCAACTCTTGGCGAAAATATTTTTATAGGTGCTTTTGCTTATGTAGGAAATAATGTAATTATCGGTAGCAATACAAAGATCTATCCGCAGGTTTATTTGGGAGATAACGTTATCATCGGAGCTAACACTACTTTATTTCCTGGCGTAAAAATTCATCACGATTGTGTGATCGGCAAAAATGTCTGTATTCATGCAGGAAGCGTAATTGGAGGTGATGGTTTTGGCTATGCACCACAAACAGATGGAAGTTTTAAAAAAGTGCCACAGATTGGAAATGTGGTAATTGAGGATAATGTTGAAATCGGAGCGAATACGACGATCGACAGATCAACAATCGGTTCCACAATTATAAAAACAGGCGCTAAATTGGACAACCTGATCCAGGTAGCTCATAACGTTGAAGTGGGAATGAATACAGTGATTGCGGCGCAATCAGGAGTAAGCGGCAGTACGAAAATTGGAAAAAATGTAATGATTGGCGGACAGGCAGGAATTGTTGGTCATATTCAAATCGCCGATGGAACCAAAATAAATGCGCAAAGTGGCGTTGCCAAATCAATTAAAACTCCTAACCAAGCTGTTACCGGTTCTCCGGCGTATGATTACGGACAAGCTTTGAGAAGCCAGATCCTAAGCAGGAATCTTCCTGAACTGGAAAAAAGAATTAAAAAGCTGGAAGAACTTATTGAACAATTAAAAAAAGAAAGGATTGCAGATTAGTTTTTAAAATTTTTGAAACAATCCGGCAGAATAAAAATTGGATTATTTATTTATTTACTGCTTAGGGCTTTTAAAAAAGTTGTCACAGTTTAGATTGATGTAGCAGTTTTATTTTTTAATTTCAATCCATCGGTGCATTATTTAAAGAATTACTTTTCATACTTTCGTGCCCATGGAGCAAATTTTTAATTCTGCAGAGAATCATTTTCAGCATACATTAAAGGAAGAAGTTAGTATTTCAGGAGCCGGAATCCATACCGGACAATCTGTTACCATCACACTAAAACCTGCCGAACCGGGCACAGGGATTAACTTTCAACGTATTGATCTTCCCGACAAGCCAATTGTAAAAGCGGATGTTGACAATGTGATTGAAACCAACCGCAGCACCACAATTGAGGCAAACGGAGCGAGGATCGGAACTATTGAACATTTGATGGCGGCCTTAATGGGAATGCAGGTTGATAATGCTCTTATTGAAATTAATGGTGAAGAAGTACCGATTTTGGATGGAAGCTCCCATGTTTTCATTGAAAATATTGCAAAAGCCGGGATTGAAAAGCAAAACGCAGAAAAGATCTGGTATAAAATTCAACACAATATTTCTTTTGTAGATGAAGCCAAAAAGGTAGAAATGGTGGCATTACCCTATAATGGCTATCGCATCAACACATTAATTGATTTTAATTCGCCTATTCTGGGAACACAACACGCCGCACTGAATGATATCAATAGTTTTAAAAGTGAAATTGCCCCAAGTCGTACTTTTTGTTTTTTTCACGAGCTGGAACAATTGATTGCAAACGACCTCATAAAAGGTGGTGATATAAATAATGCAATTGTTGTAGTTGACAAACCCGTTGACGATGAGCAGGTGAAAAGAATTTCAAAAGTGTTTCACAAAGATGACGTAAAAGTGAGCGAGGCAGGCATTCTGAACAACCTTACGCTTCGTTTTCCAAACGAACCTGCCCGACATAAATTATTGGACGTTGTTGGCGATCTTGCTTTGGTTGGGTATCCTTTTAAAGCGCACATCATTGCCAACAGACCTGGCCATTCGTCGAATATCAAATTTGCAAAAAAGATTAAGGAACATATTAAGAAATATAAATACCGACAGGAAATTCCAAAATATGATCCCAATATTCCACCGATTTTAGATATTCAGGATATTGAAAAAACTTTGCCGCACCGCTACCCTTTTTTATTGGTTGATAAAATCATCGAACTTTCCGAAACGCATGTTGTAGCTATAAAAAATGTAACGTATAACGAGCCTTTTTTCCAGGGTCATTTTCCCGGCAACTCAGTTATGCCGGGCGTTTTATTGGCAGAAGCATTGGCTCAAACAGGTGGATTTATTGCAATCCCCCAAAATTCAAAAGACAAATACGACACTTATTTTTTAAAAATAGATAATTGTAAATTCAAACAAAAAGTAGTACCGGGCGACACTTTGATTTTAAAAATGGAATTGTTGCATCCCATCCGGCGCGGAATCTGTGAAATGAAAGGAACCGTTTATGTAGGTGACAAAGTTGTAACAGAAGCCGTTTTGATCGCACAAATCGTAAAACGCCCTAATCCTTAATATGATAAGCACCCTTGCACATATCCATCCCAACGCAAAATTAGGTAAGGATATTACTGTTGACCCTTTCGCGGTAATTGAAGATGAAGTAATTATTGGAGACGGAACGCATGTGATGTCTCATGCAGTAGTTATGAATAAAGTGACGATTGGAAAATCATGTAAGATTTTCCCCGGCGCTGTTATTGGCGCTATTCCCCAGGACCTGAAGTTTAATGGTGAAGAAACAACTGTTGAAATTGGCGACAATACTACAATAAGAGAATGCGTAACCATCAACCGCGGAACAAAAGACAAATGGAAAACGGTTATCGGCAATAATTGTTTACTGATGGCGTATTCACATATTGCCCACGATTGCATTTTAGGCGATTACGTGATCATTGCAAATTCCGTACAGCTTGCCGGCCATGTAGAAATTGGTGATCACGCTATCATTGGCGGAATGGCCGCTGCTATTCAGTTTTCTAAAATCGGCGCTCACACCTATATTGCCGGCGGAACTGAAGTAATCAAAGACGTTCCTCCTTTTATCAAAGCCGGTCGCTCACCACTATGTTACGTTGGTGTCAATTCCGTTGGTTTGCAAAGAAGAGGATTTAGTTTAGAAAAAATAAACAGTATTTCCGAAATCTACAGAAATATTTATCTGCGAGGATTAAATATTTCCCAGGCTACGCAGATCATTGAAAAAGAATTGCCTGATTCTGAAGAGAAAACAGAAATTTTAAAGTTTATAAAAGATAGTAAACGGGGAATTTTAAAGGTTTCTTCCAAAGAAAATATGGATGAAAATTAGCTTGATTAGCCAATTGGCTAATAATCTAATTAAAAATGAAAATTATTCTCACAAAACTTGGCAAGCGTTTTAACAGGGATTGGATTTTTCGCAATCTGGATTTTGAATTTCATTCGGGAAAAAAATATGCGATAACAGGGCCAAACGGATCAGGAAAATCTACCTTGTTACAAATCATTTCAGGCTCAGCCATTCATAATGAAGGAAGTATTCATTATTTTAAAAATGATCAGTCATTCACTCCCGAAAAAATTTTTCAAAAAATATCATTTGCAGCACCTTACCTGGAAGTGATTGAAGAAATGACCTTAACCGAATTTTTTTCTTTTCATCATAAAATGAAAGGCTGGCTGCCTGGTGTGGAAATGGAAGAAATTATTTCGATAATTAATCTTCAAAAAGCAGTTCATAAACAAATCCGCTATTTCAGCAGTGGAATGAAACAAAGGGTAAAACTGGCGCAGGCAATCTTCAGTAACACATCGATTGTTCTTTTAGATGAGCCACTCACCAACCTTGATGAAGAAGGTGTTTCTCTTTATAATAATTTGATAGAAAATTATTGTAAAAACCGGACGTTAATCATTAGCAGCAATGACAAAAAAGAATATTTTTTTTGCGAAAAGGCGATTGATCTAATGCAATACAAAAAGTGATTTTTTCAGTAAAAGGATAAATAATTCTGTTTCTTCTTTTACTAGGGATAAAGTCTTAATTTTTTTTCCATCACAAAATGTGGAATTGAAACTTCTGTAAACTCTTTTCCTGTGGCAGTATAGCCTAGTTTCTCATAAAAACCAATTGCGCTTTTTCGCGCATGCATCATAATTTTTTTATAGCCGGCATCACGCGCAATATTTTCTGCAAAATTCATTATGCTTGCGCCAATTCCTTTTCCCTGCAACGTTTTTTGAACCGCCATTTGGCGTAATCTTACAGTGTCTTTATCCACGCGGGTCAAAAGACAGCAGCCAAGCATTTTATCATCTTCAAAAGCGCCAATAAGAATATCATCCTTTTCTCTTTCCAATTCTTCTTTTTTAAAAGAAAGCTTCAGTGGTTTGCGTAAAATTTCGTAACGCAACTTTACCATCTGATCATATTCTTTGGTATCGTGATCTATCTGTTTGAGCGGCATAAAATCGAAAGGAAAATTTTTGTGTCAATAAAAATACAGGATTTATCATTCATATAAATATGCCTTTCAAAAAATTAAATCACTTTTGACTTTTTATTGCAAAGCGTTTAGCATTTAGAAAGAAAAAATCAAAAGCACAAAACGTGTAGAAAATTTTGAAGAAGAAACGTTTTCATTGAATGAAATATCAAGAAATGACGGGCTTTTTAGTTTGAATTCCTGAATCTTTCAATATCTATTTTTTTTCCAAATAGTTATTATTTTTTTTTATCGCAAAAAGTATATTTTTGTGCCCATATTAACTAAACTTTACAATCATGCAAGACGTTGCAACAAGAGTTAAAAAAATCATTGTTGACAAATTAGGAGTTGACGAAGCTGAGGTTACCCCGGAAGCGTCATTCACTAACGATTTAGGTGCCGACAGTTTGGACACCGTTGAACTGATCATGGAATTTGAAAAAGAATTTAATATTTCAATTCCTGATGAACAGGCGGAAACCATCACCACAGTTGGACAGGCAGTAGCATACCTTGAGGAACATGCTAAGTAACCATCTTAATTAACTTTGCAGGTAAGCTTATGGAATTAAAAAGAGTAGTAGTAACCGGATTGGGAGCAATAACGCCTTTGGGTAAATCAGTTCCGGAATACTGGGAAGGATTGGCTAATGGTGTTTCCGGCGCTGATTATATTCAGCAATTTGATTGCGCGAAATTTAAAACCAGGTTTGCCTGTGAGGTTAAAGATTTTGAACCAACCAATTATCTTGAAAGAAAAGAGGCAAGAAAGTTGGACAGGTTTACCCAATTTGCATTGATTGCAAGTGATGAAGCTGTAAAAGATGCAGGAATTTCTGCAGAAAATGTAAACGCTGACCGGGTTGGAGTAATCTTTGGCAGCGGCATTGGAGGAATAACCACATTCCAGGACGATGTAATGGAATTTGCGCGAGGCGATGGCACTCCCAGATTCAATCCTTTCTTCATTCCAAAAATGATTCTTGATATTGCAGCTGGCCAAATTTCAATGAGATATGGATTTCGGGGACCGAATTTTGCTGTGGTAAGCGCCTGCGCAAGTAGTACCAATGCAATTATTGATGCTTTCGATAATATTCGTTTGGGCAAAGCCGATATCATTCTTACCGGTGGAAGCGAAGCTGTTATTTCCGAATCAGGAGTAGGCGGGTTTAATGCAATGAAAGCATTGAGCGAAAGAAACGATGACCCTAAAACGGCATCGCGTCCTTTTGATAAAGACAGAGATGGATTCGTGATGGGAGAAGCAGCTGGCTTATTGGTTTTGGAAGAATTGGAACATGCAAAAGCAAGAGGAGCAAAAATTTATTGTGAAATAGCTGGTGGCGGAGCTTCTGCAGATGCGTATCATATTACGGCTCCTCATCCGGAAGGGCTTGGAGCAAAAAATGTGATGCGTGCAGCTTTGAATGAAGCAGGAATGAAGCCGGAAGACATCGATTATATCAACGTTCATGGAACTTCCACTCCATTAGGTGATATTGCAGAAACAAAAGCGATCTTAGATGTTTTTGGTGATAGCGCCCACGATTTAAATATTAGCTCAACCAAATCTATGACCGGTCATTGTCTTGGTGCAGCCGGCGTTATTGAAGCACTTGCATGTGTGCTGGCAGTTACCAAAGATGTTGTGCCTCCAACCATTAATCATTTTACCGATGATCCGGCATTTGATCCTAAATTAAATTTTACATTTAATAAGGCGCAACAAAGAGAGGTGAATGCAGCTTTGAGCAATACGTTTGGATTTGGAGGACATAATGCGTCCATTATTATCAAGAAGTACAAACCGTAAATCATAAAATCGTTTTTATGGAAAATCCTTCAAGCCTTTCTACAGAGGAAATTCATAATTTCCTTGTCCGCCGCCTCGGAGAAAAAGAAGCTGCTGAAATAATGGAATATATCGATGCGGAAATTGACCGGCAGGTTGCTGCTCATGGTGAGGAAACAAGGCTTGAAATCGATCGATGGAGAAATGAACTGAAAGATAATTTTGCTACCAAACAAGATGCTCTTGATCTGAAAGAGAAATTGGTCAGGAGGGTTTCAAAAGTAGAAGGAACGATCATTTTGTGGGCTTTTGTATTTTGGTTCACGCTTATCCTTGCCATGTATATTATTTTTAAGTTTATCCAATAAGCCATTGGATTCCAACGCCGGATTAAAAGTGGCTCTTTTATTTTAAAAATTTTAGTCTTTTCTTCTGAGATTAAAATATTTATAATTAATACATTTCTTTACAATTTTATTATCTTCGTTTATTGCCAATTTTTTAAGGAAATTGGATTATTAAAAAGTGATCTGGATTATGAACGAATTAAAATTATTAAAAAACAATGGAACAAATTCTTCCCATAGTAGTGGGTGCCGTTGCATTAATTGCCGGCATCATACTGGGTAAAATATTATTTGCAAAAAACACAAAACAACTCTTAGAAACTGCAGAACAACAAGCTCAACAAATCATTTCCGATGCTCAGTCAAAAGCTGAAACGCTTAAAAAAGAAAAACAGCTGGAAGCAAAAGAACATTTTGTTCAATTAAAAGCCGAACACGAAAAAGCAGTTCTTCAACGAAACCAAAAATTAAGCGATGCCGAAAATCGCATCAAACAAAAAGAACAATCGATCAATCAAAAAGATCAGAATGTTGAAAGGATCATTAAAGAAAATGAACTGATCAAACAAAATCTGAACCGCCAGATTGAAGTGGTAAACATCAAAAGAACTGAACTTGAAAAACACCAGGAAGAACACATTAAAAGACTGGAAAAAGTTTCAGGACTTTCTGTTGAGGAAGCCAAAGCTCAATTAATTGAAACGCTGAAAAATGAAGCAAATTCACAAGCGCTTAGTATTCAGCAGGAAATTGTAGATGATGCTAAATTGCGGGCAAATAAAGAAGCACGTAAAATTATTATTCAAACTATTCAACGAACAGCTGCAGAAACGGCTATTGAAAATGCGATTACCGTTTTCAATCTTGAAAGCGACGAAATAAAAGGCTCGATCATTGGCCGCGAAGGAAGAAATATCCGTGCTATAGAAGCAGCAACAGGCGTTGATCTGATTGTAGATGATACTCCGGAAGCGATCATCCTTTCATGCTTCGATCCGCTGCGTCGAGAAATTGCACGCCTTTCTTTGCAGAGATTGGTGACTGATGGTCGTATTCATCCGGCAAGAATTGAAGAAGTTGTTGAAAAAACACGAAAGCAAATTGAAGATCAGATCATGGAAATTGGTGAAAGAACCGTCATCGAATTGGGAATTCACGGGCTTCATAAAGAATTGGTGAGAATTGTCGGTAAAATGCGTTTCCGTTCTTCTTACGGACAAAATTTATTGATGCACAGCCGCGAGGTCGCCAATCTGTGCGGAATAATGGCGGCCGAGTTGGGCATGAATCCAAAATTAGCGAAACGCGCAGGCCTGCTCCATGATATTGGAAAAGTTCCGGACGAAGAAACCGAATTAAGTCACGCTCTTCTTGGAATGAAACTGGCAGAAAAATATGGTGAAAACCCGGCAGTTTGTAACGCCATTGGCGCTCATCATGATGAAGTAGAAATGCAATATGTAATTTCTCCGGTAGTTCAGGCTTGCGACTCAATGAGTGGGGCAAGACCTGGAGCACGTCGCGAGATTATGCAACAATATTTACAACGGATCAAGGATCTCGAAAACCTGGCGCTCACTTATCAGGGCGTGGAAAAAGCTTACGCAATACAGGCTGGGCGTGAACTTCGTGTGATCGTAGAATCAGAAAAAGTAACTGATATCGAAAGCGATAAACTAAGTTTTGAAATTGCTCAAAAAATTCAGGCAGAAATGGTTTATCCAGGACAAATAAAAGTTACAGTTATCCGGGAAAAAAGAGCGGTAAATGTTGCCAGGTAGAATGCAAATGCTAAACTGAAAAATCAGAATTAGAAAATGTATTTATTTGTTCATTTACTGTGAAAAATAAAGAAAACTTTTAAAAAACAATACAGGTTTTTATCAAAATTGCCTTACATTTGCACTCCTAAAATAAAAAGCCATGAATGCTGTTGCATTTGTTCACGACCAGTTGACATCAAAGAAAGAATTACCTAAGTTTAAAGCAGGTGATAATATTACTGTAAACTATAAAATCCAGGAAGGAAACAAAGAAAGGATCCAAAGCTTTAAAGGCGATGTGGTAAAGCGCCAGGGAGAAGGTGGAACTGCTACATTTACAGTTCGTAAAATTAGCGATGGAGTTGGCGTTGAACGTTTATTTCCTGTTTTTTCACCAAATATTGAAAGCATTAAATTGCATAAGGTAGGTAAAGTTCGCAGATCTAAACTGTACTTCCTCCGTGAAAGAAGTGGTAAGAGCGCAAGAATCAAGGAAAAGAGAATCAAGTAGGATTAAAAAAAATTATTATAAAATTGACCGGAAAATAACAATTTTCCGGTTTTTTATTTTAAACTTGTGATGAAATAAACTTTTTGGTATCAGGAAAATCTACTTCAACATTTTTATTGACATGAAAAAAGTTCTTCTTGTCGCCTTGTTATTATCGGTTATTTTATTTTCCTGTGCCCGCGGCATTACGCCTTACCAGGCAGCAAACGGCAAAGCAAAATGTGGCCGCTATTTGAAATAGCAACAAAGCAGCTAAAAATAATAAACCTATCTTTGCACAATAATATAAAATTCGATGACTCTATTATTTAAACCGGAATTTTTACTTTCCATGCCAGGCGGATCAGAATGGATACTGATTTTGTTGGTAGTACTCTTATTTTTTGGTGGCAAAAAAATTCCTGATCTGATGCGTGGAATTGGCAAAGGCGTAAGGGAATTTAATGACGCAAAGGAAAGCATGAAAAGAGAAATTAATGCCGGCATGCAAGACAAAGATAAAGAACCAACGCCTGCACCAAAGCAAAGTGAGGCATCAGAACTTCCAAAATAACTTTTTTAAATTTCATTACTAAGGTTGAGGTGTGAATCTATTGATACGCATCTAAACCTTTTTTATTAAAATCAAACCTCTTGTTTTTTTTCCAAAATATTTCAACATATCAGCAGGAATTAATTGAAGGAAAGACTTCGTGTGAAGAAGTTATTTCTATTTATTTAGATAAAATAAAAAAAACAAAAAATCTGAATGCGTTTGTAGAGGTTTATGAAAACGAATCATTGGAACGCGCTAAATTTTTGGATGAAAAAAGAAAAACAGGAAAAGCATTAGGAAAACTTCATGGTGTTGTGATCGCATTAAAAGATGTTATTTGTCATAAAGATCATACGATCAGTGCTGCGTCAAAAATGTTGCAAAACTTTGTTTCTGTTTATAATTCCACTGCTGTAGAAAAACTGTTGAATGAAGACGCCATGATCATTGGAAATTGCAATTGTGATGAATTTGCGATGGGAAGTACCAACGAAAATTCTGCTTATGGAAGAGTAAAAAATGCGTTGAATGAAAATAAAGTTTCAGGCGGTTCTTCGGGCGGTTCTGCTGTTGCGGTGCAGGCAGATTTATGTATGGTAAGTTTAGGAAGTGATACCGGCGGCTCGGTAAGACAACCAGCCGATTTTTGTGGAATTGTAGGAATGAAACCATCCTATGGTACGATTTCCAGGCACGGATTAATCGCTTACGCTTCTTCATTTGATCAGATAGGAATTTTTGCAAAAAATGTAGAAGATGTGGCCATTGTTTTAAATGTAATTAGCGGCCCTGATGAGTATGATAGTACAGTAAATCAACAAAAAAGCCTAAATATTATTTTTAATTCTGAACCGAAAAAATATAAGATCGCATTACTTAAAAATGCTATGAATCACGAAAGCCTCGATTCAGAAATAAAACAAGGAATTTATGATCTGGTTACAGAGTTAAAAAAAGATGAGAATATTATTGAAGAAATAAGCTTTGATCTGGTCGATTATATTGTTCCAGCTTATTACGTTCTCACCACTGCTGAAGCTTCATCCAATCTTTCCCGTTATGATGGCATTCGATATGGATATCGCGATGAGAATAATGAAGAAGATCTGACTACTTTTTATAAAAAAAATCGTGGCCATGGATTTGGAAAAGAAGTAAAAAAACGGATCATGCTGGGCACCTTTGTTTTGAGCGAAGGTTATTATGATGCCTATTTTACAAAAGCCCAACAGGTAAGAAATTTATTAGTTTCTAAAACGAAAGAAATTTTTAACAATTTTGATGCTGTTCTTTTGCCAACCGTGCCTGCCACTGCTTTTGAAGCCGGAAGCATGCAAAAAGATCCAATCGCTATGTATCTGGCAGATATATATACGGTTTATGCTAATCTAACAGGAATTCCGGGAATTTCTTTGCCCTTGTTCCAACATTCCAATGGAATGCCTTTCGGCGTTCAGGTTCTTACAAATAAGCATGATGAAGTAACTTTACTGAATCTTTCTAATTTGCTTTTGAAGAATTACAAACGTTATTAAAATGCAGAACCGCAGCTTTTTATTTTTTCTTTTGATGCTAATTCTGCCGGCTTTTTCTTTTGCCGATAACCAAAATAATTTTTCGGACACAGTAATTACAAGGGGGAAAATCGACACGTCTACAAAGATTGAAAATAAAGTAATTGATGAAGTAATCGAGTCGAAAAATGTAAAGAAAGATAAGGCTCAATATTTGAGTGAGGTAACCAAGTATGGATTTAAAAATTTATTCAAAAATTACACTTACAATTCTTCAATTCCTTATACTTCGCAGGTAAATCCTTATGCGGAAAATTATATGCAGGATTATTTAAAAGCGCATCAAAATTACCTATTGAATTTAAGGAAAACCGCAACTCCTTACTTTAATTTAATTGATGGAATTCTTACTCAATATGGTTTGCCA